>JAABRM010000028.1 GCA_011390955.1 Oscillatoriales cyanobacterium
TTATTGCCGATTCGATGCTATTAAACTCTTCGTAATAGACTAATCGATGAACTCCATATTGTTTCGTGAATCCATCCACGAAATTATTTTTATGTTCGTACACTCGTTTGAGTAAATCATTGGTGACTCCTATATACAAGGTTCCATTGTATTTACTGGCTAGGATGTAGACAAAATAGTTTTTCATGGATTTTCAATGTGTGAGAGTGGATTCCCGCCTGCGCGGGAATGACAGGTTTAAAAATAGATTCCCGTTTTCACGGTTTTGACAGTTTGGTGATTCGATGTTTGTCAGTGGATTCCCGCCTGCGCGGGAATGACAGGTTTAAGAATAGATTCCCGTTTTCACGGTTTTGACAGTTTGGTGATTCAATGTGTGAGAGTGGATTCCCGCGCGGGAATGACAGGTTTAAAAATAGATTCCCGTGAAAGCGGGAATGACAAATTGGTGGGGATTCCGGTGAAAGCGGGAGTAACAAACTGTAAAAAAAATAGCCCGCTTTGGCGAGCTATTTCCTAGGCGCGATCGCCTCTAATTAAACAACAAAAAAAATTAAACTTTGGCTTCTTCTTGCACCAACTTATCCCAACCCAAATCCTTCAGAGAATTATTCCGACGTAGGGGACGAGTGACTAACTCTAAAATGTCACGAGCATTAGTAAATCCGTGAATTTGAGCAAAAGTAAACTCTACCGACCACTTCGTATTAATCCCGCGAGCTTCCAGAGGATTAGCATGAGCCATCCCGGTAATCACCAAATCCGGTTTCAGTTCATAAATCCGCTGAATCTGATTGTAATTATCCGGTTTTTCCACAATCTTCGGAGTTGGGACACCCATTTCGTGACAAGTTTGTTCTAGCAACTGTAACTCAGCCGCTTGATAGCGC
Source organism: Oscillatoriales cyanobacterium (assembly GCA_011390955.1). Classification (GTDB taxonomy): domain Bacteria; phylum Cyanobacteriota; class Cyanobacteriia; order Cyanobacteriales; family Laspinemataceae; genus Planktothricoides. The sequence goes on from JAABRM010000028.1 coordinate 891, forward strand.
TTATCCATATAGGGAATACCGATTTCTGGGCAAGTCATTCCGCAGCGAATTAAAAAGCGAGCCAAGGATACTTCTAGCAAGTTGTCACCCATAAAAAAGACCGACTTGCCCCGAATAATCTGAATATAATCTTCCAGATTTGCCCAAATTTGGGCCTCCCGTTCTGCCAGCCCTTTCGGTTCTACTCCCAACACCGAGCAGATTTTCTCAATCCAAGCGCGGGTGCCATCGGGTCCAATGGGGAACGGCGCCCCAATCAGCTTGCACTTGCGTCGCCGCATCAGGTTTGTCGCCGTGCGACTCAGGAATGGGTTAACCCCCGCCACATAATAGCCTTCTTCAATGACTGGCAGTTCCGTGTATCGTTTCGCTGGCAGCCAACCTGAAACCTTAATCCCTTGTTTCTTCAACTCCAAGCTTAACTGAGTCACCACTGGGTCAGGCATAGAGCCAAATAACACCAATGGCGGATGATCTACATACTCTGACTCTGGGGCGGTTTCTTCTTTAGTTTTGCTACCGAAACTGAGGAGTTTCTGAATCGCATTGCGTTCGTGTTTCTCCTTTTCTACCACTTGATTCGGGCAACGATTCACCATTGCCGCGAGGACGGTATCTTCCCCTTGAGTGAAAGCGTAGTCTAAACCATTGGCACGAGCAGTGACAATGGGAATGCCAATTTCCGCTTCTAGCTTTGGCGCTAGACCTTCTAAGTCCATTTTGATGATTTCCGTGGTGCAGGTGCCGATCCAGACAATCACACTGGGATTGCGATCGCGCTTAATCTGCAAACACAGGCGCTTGAGCTCATCATAATCATTTAACTGAGCGGAAATATCACCTTCTTCCAACTCAGCCATCGCATAGCGGGGCTCCGCGAAGATCATCACGCCCATTGCATTTTGCAGGAAATAACCACAAGTTTTCGTGCCAATCACCAAAAAGAAACTATCTTCAATTTTTTGGTAAAGCCACGCCACGCAACTAATCGGACAAAACGTATGGTAATTCCCGGTTTCACACTCAAAGTTCAGTGCTTCAGGTTGAGCAACAGCCATGAAACAATACTCCTATATTTAAATCTGCTGCGGAAAATTAACTACAAACCCTTCAAAAGATCCGAAGTATCATCATCTGAGTCCATATCCCCACCTAAATCATCTAGATCGAGATCCCCAAGACCATCATCGGCATCATCATCCAGACCACCCAGATCGAGATCCCCCAGGTCATCATCATCGGCGTCATCATCCAGACCACCCAGATCGAGATTGCCCAGGTCGTCATCATCGGCATCATCATCCAGACCACCTAGATCGAGATCGCCCAGGTCATCATCACTGGAATCAGCCCCCAGACCTTCGAGATCCATACCGCCCAGGTCATCATCCTCTCCAGAAGCATCGCCTAGACCTTCGAGATCCATACCGCCCAGGTCATCATCGGCGGATTCTTCCCCAAGACCTTCGAGATCCATGCCACCGAGGTCATCATCGGCGGATTCTTCCTCTAAGGCATCAAGGCCCATATCCATTCCCATGTCACCCAGGTCATCATCGGCGGATTCTTCCCCAAGACCTTCGAGATCCATGCCACCGAGGTCATCATCGGCGGATTCTTCTTCTAAGGCATCGAGTCCCATATCCATTCCCATGTCACCCAGGTCATCATCGGCGGATTCTTCCTCTAAGGCATCGAGACCCATATCCATTCCCATGCCACTCAGGTCATCATCGGCGGATTCTTCCTCTAAGGCATCGAGTCCCATGCCACCCAGGTCATCATCGGCGGATTCAGAAAATCCCTCTAATTCATCAGTGGTGCTTTCCTCGGTGAGGGACTCGGACTCCTCCCCCCAGACATCTTGTTTCAGGGGATCTTCTTCCTCTTCATCGAGGGCTTCCGCACCAAAAACTGCCGCTGCGGTCGCCACTGCTGCATCTTCCATGCCAAAAGTTGCTTCCGGTTCGGATTCGACCATGACGACTACAGGGGCAGACTCTTGGAGGACTTCCTGGACAGCGAGGGGAGTTGCCGGAGTTTTAGGGGTGGGTGTTGGCGCAACTGCGGCTGGTTCTGGTTTTGGTTCTGGTTTTGGTTCTGGTTTTGCTGGTTCTGGTTTTTCCGTTGGTGCTAGTCCACGATCCGATGCCTTATCGGTTGCGGCAATTGCATCACTACTGTCTGGGTCAAAGTTGAGACCTAAAACCTCAATCAGTCTCTCGGCATCAGGATTTAGCTGGGAAAAAGGTAGCATCAATTGCGCTAACTTCGGTTCTAATGTACTCATCACTCCCAGAATGAAGTAGGCAGGAGGTCGCATTCCCCCATCCGGGGTTTTCACCGCTGCCACCTTCGTATGCAGTACCAGCCAATGCTTATTCTCTTGGTAATACTGCAACCACTTTTGTTTTAAGACGAGAGTGAAATCTTCAAAAAAAGCCATATACTTCTCCCAAGGGTTGCTGAAATCACATCTAAATTTATTCTTTCAAGACCGAACAAAGTCTTGTACTGAATCATAACTGCTTTCTCAGTCAACCACTTGAAATCTCAAAATGAATCGTGGTGATTTCTAGACCATCATCAAGTCTAGTTCTTCCTCGGCGCCGATCGCCTCTTTGGTGGGGTTGAGGTAAAAATCTGACAATAAAGAGAATAATTCGCGATCGGGAGAATCATTGGGCACCACACCCTCTGGCAGCGCCAAGATTTGATCCGCAATATTCAGGTAATAGTCACAAACATAATCTAAGGATGGGTCCGCATCTGCCATTTCAAACAAGGTCTTGCCCTTGACTCGCGACACGCGGATATCTTCAATCAGAGGCAAGATTTCCAACACGGGCATGGGGACAGATTCCACATATTTGTCAATTAAATCCCGCTTAGAAGTGCGGTTGCCAATCAGTCCAGCCAGTCGCAGGGGGTGAGTCCGGGCTTTTTCCCGCACCGAGGCGGCAATGCGGTTAGCGGCAAACAAAGCGTCAAAGCCATTGTCCGTGACGATTAAGCAGTAGTCTGCATAGTTCAGAGGTGCGGCAAAGCCACCACATACCACGTCACCGAGGACATCAAATAAGATCACATCATATTCATCAAAGGCGTTGAGTTCTTTGAGCAGTTTGACGGTTTCCCCGACCACATAGCCACCGCAACCGGCACCAGCGGGCGGGCCACCGGCTTCTACGCAGTCTACGCCCCCATAACCTTTATAGATCACATCTTCCGGCCAGATGTCTTCATAATGAAAGTCTTTTTCTTGAAGGGTGTCAATAATGGTGGGGATGAGATATCCCGTGAGGGTGAAGGTGCTGTCATGTTTCGGGTCACAGCCAATTTGCAGCACTTTTTTACCCCGTTTGGCGAGGGCGACGGAGATATTACAGCTTGTTGTAGATTTGCCGATGCCACCTTTTCCGTAAACTGCGAGTTTCACTTGGTTATTCTCCTGATTTTTGCGTATTTTTGAGATTTTTTTTATTTTAGGACTTACGCAACCACTCTATATCTGGGGTATTGGTGCGTTACCGCTCGGAACAACACCCTACAAATAGCGTTTATGCGTAAGTCCTGTATCTGTAAACCGTGGTTTCTCTGGGTTCTAGTGATGAGCCTGTAGTCCACGGTGGTTTTTTATTGCCCTGTTGTTGGCATTATGGTGCGATCGCCTCATGGAAGTAAAGCCCTCCCTGGACTAACTTGGGGCTTAAATCGCCGCGATAAAATTTCTGGAAAATCAAGGCGGATTAACCTTTGTATGCATCCAGGAATTTAGCTATTTATCCTAAAAAATAATTTTTTAGATAAAACAATATAAAAAATAGGAACAATAAACAAAATAAAGCCAAGAGAGCCCAGAGCCAAAATACAATGGATCCGATTCAGCCAAATTACTCACCCCTGCTGACTATAGACTGATACCCAAAGTCATTTTGACTTTGCCTAGCTATTTGGTCATAGAGTCTGGTTGATGTGAAATCCGATCTGACATCAACGGATCCTTGGCTATCATTAGCTACTCCTGGTGAAATCTAGATTGTTGTGAAGAATTATTAATTTTGGGGCGATTTCATGGTTTTACCTCTTGACTGCTGGTTTTCCGCCTGCCTTAACCGCCCATGAGTCAATAATTATACTTACAGGACTTACGCATAAACGCTATTCGTAGGGTGTGTTAGCGGAGCGTAACGCACCAATACCTCATATATAGAGTCGTTGCGTAAGTCCTAACTTATTTACTGTCGATTGACTGTCGATTGATGAAATTTTTGCGTCGCCCGATTACCGGGAATGGGAAGATAAAAACCGGGTTCGCTCAAGAAAACTAACCATTCACCATCCCATTCACCATGCAAACAGTCCAATGGCAAACCGTCAAAACTTATGAAGACATCCTCTATCACAAGTTTGACGGCATGGCTAAAATCACGATTAATCGTCCCGAAAAACGGAATGCTTTTCGCCCGAAAACCGTCTTTGAGTTATACGATGCTTTTTGCGATGCCCGCGAAGACTCAAAAATCGGCGTGGTTCTGTTTACCGGGGCAGGGCCGCATACCGATGGCAAATATGCCTTTTGTTCCGGGGGCGATCAAAGTGTCCGGGGAGAAGCCGGTTATATCGATGATGCGGGAGTTCCCCGGCTGAATGTGCTGGATTTACAACGGCTGATTCGATCCATGCCCAAAGTGGTGATTGCTTTGGTCGCGGGTTATGCGATCGGCGGCGGTCATGTGCTGCATCTGATTTGTGATTTAACCATTGCTGCCGATAATGCCATTTTTGGTCAGACCGGGCCAAAAGTTGGCAGCTTTGATGGCGGATTTGGTTCGAGTTATTTAGCCCGCATTGTCGGTCAGAAAAAAGCCCGGGAAATCTGGTTTTTGTGTCGTCAATATGATGCTGACCAAGCGTTACAAATGGGTTTGGTCAACTGTGTGGTGCCCTTAGATCGGCTAGAAGCGGAAGGCATTCAGTGGGCTACGGAAATTCTGCAAAAAAGCCCGATCGCCATTCGTTGTCTGAAAGCGGCTTTTAATGCGGACTGCGACGGTCAAGCGGGACTCCAAGAATTAGCGGGCAATGCCACCTTACTTTATTACATGACCGAAGAAGGTCGAGAAGGAAAACAAGCATTCCTGGAAAAACGCCCCCCGGATTTTCGGTCTTTTCCCTGGTTGCCCTAATCCCTTGATGCCTTGATGCCGCTGCAAATTTTCGCCGCCAGAAATCGCACCGAGTGATTTAACTCGGTGCGATTTTAGCTAAAAATTGGTTTTAATTCATCTCAGAAAAAAATGTTAAGTTTTATCAGCTTTAGAAATCTTAAAATTGACAGAATAATTTACTAATGAATCAACACATAATTTGACATAATTTTGCGTTTGATTAACTTATGTTTTTTTATTCGTCAACTATCAGCCGGTGATTCAGCCGATTATACGGAGATTTCCTGAAACTCTGATTGACGGCGATATGATGGACGCGGGGAATCTATATGCTTGAACTCAGCAGAATGCCAAGTTTTTGCCAAGGTGAGTTCTTCTTCAACCATGAATGGTTTTGGTTGCCAAGCAATACTTTGTTCCAAGGTTTCCCAAGAAGGTGCAAACGGAGGCAAAGCTAACATACAAGCTTTCCATTTGCTTTGGACTGGCACACCCAGTTGCTCACAATACCCACCCCGACGACCCTCAGGAGTGAAGTACCGACAATAGCGACAAGATTCACAGGTAGATGCCAAGCAATTTGATTTGGGCATAAGGGTTATCTTCCAAAACTTTCTTAACTAATTGTGAACCAATGCTTGAGAGCATATAACAGCCTGAAATCTATTATGCCATGTAGTTTTTAGCGATCCCCACTCTGAAAAAAAGCTTAAGTTTTTCTTTATATTTCGGTAATAAATTTACACATAACTTGTTTAAAGCTTATCCTTTGGTGAGATAATATCCATGAATTTGGGGGTAAAGCCAATGGGGATCAAGTGAAACCTGGGATTTTATCAGACTTTCGACCTCTGATTAATGATGTAATTAAGGGAGCCAAAAATTACGGTATCCCGGAAATTAAAATGATTGGGGATCCACTAAGAAAACTAGAAAATTCAACTGGATAAAATAGTAATGCTGATTTTTTTGTCTCAGTTTGGATCCGTTGGGCGGGGGGTTTTTGATCTGTTTCTAAACTCGTGATGACTTCGGGTAACTTGTGGGGTGCAGATCCTTAAGTCACTCTATATTTACAGCGTTTTTCTTTCTTACTGAACCACGGTAGTGCCCGCGCATTCCGGTAGGGGCGAAGCATTCCGGCAGTCCATTTAATATTTTCAGCAGTAGGGGCGAAGCATTCCGGCAGTCCATTTCATATTTTAAGCAATAATTTATCTGCCGGAATGCTTCGCCCTTACACTGCGGTCATGGTTCGCCCCTAGATATATGTGGTTTACTCGCGGCAGATTTGCGCTGTAAGTTATGGTTTCATCTGTTTGACCGCACAAATGCTACAGACTGTCCAATGTTCGATTTCTCCTGGTGGGGTGGGACATTGGCATTGAGGACAAAGGGGCCAATTTTTTGATTGGTTCTGGATCCGATTTGCCCAGGCTTGAAAGGCTTGCTGGGGGGTGGCGGTTGGGGTATTTTGATCGGAGATGATTTGCTCCGTGGGGGGATGGATCCGACTGGGATGTTGCTGTAATAAAGTTTGCGGTTCAGTGAGAGGCGATCGCGGATTACTGGTTTGCGCTTCAGTCCACTTTTGGGCCGAAAAGCGAATATCCCGAACCGGAGTGGTAAGTTGGGGATTTAATTTGACTAAAATTTGCCGCCGTTTAAAGGTGAGGTCTTGGGCTAAGACGGCAGAAGCGGTGGCAATAGATAAAATGTCTCGGTCAATGGCGATCGGACGAGTGACTTTGGCGATCGCTGGGCCAACCGCTTGCTCCCAAGCTTGAAGTAATTGTTGGTGTTCTTTGATTTTTTGGGCGATCGGTAAACCCGCCACATTTTTTAATAGTTGATCGAGAGACTGAAAATCCATAGCAGAAACCTTTTTTGGGCGATAGTAAACCGCGCCGTGACAGCGATCGCGCCAACGAATGTATTACCTATATCAAGAATTTGTTCTAGGGATTAAATTGAGAATTTTTTGACTCCAGAGGTTGCCAAAATGTTGAATTTCTAGGAAATTAGCATTTTGGGGAGCGGGCTTGTAAGTTTTAAAGGTTCGCATAATTCCTAAAGTGGCGGCACTTTCCAACGGGCCAATAAAGCTGGTATCGCGATCGCCAAAATAGGGTTGTTGCGCCCAGTAAGCCATTTGTTGAGCATTCAAAAAATAGCAACCGGCATGAGGGTTGCCCGTTCTGCGAAAAGTAACGGGGTTGCCCATGACTGTACCCGTTAATTGGGGTTGTTCGCGAATATTCTGGAACCGGGCGGTCAGCTTTTCCGCTAATTCGGGATCGATGTAGGTTTTTTTAATGTAGTCGTTGACAGAAATTTCATAGCGGTTGGGTTGCAGAAGATGGCGATCGCCGACTTGTTGATTAAACCATTTCAGTTTTGTAAAAAAATCCGGGTCATGTAAGATTAAATCATCCTCCATAAAACAATAATAATCATAAGCCCCTAAACTTTCTCTGAGAATCCTTTGACATTCAAACCCCAACAGCATCGGTTGAACATTTGTCCCATAATGATGCCAAAGTTTTGTACCCAGAGACAATTGAGGTAAAACATGGTAATCTTGAGTGGTGCAAATCACCAGCGTGACTTCACGAGTTTCACATCGATTTGCCGGTAAAATTCGTTGTTCCCCATAGTCGGTAGACTCCTGAAATTTACCAAATAATTGATGAAAAGAGGTGATTTGTTCCCTTAATGCGGAAATCCGAGATTCTGCCCCGGCTTTTAGGGAGCCATAATCTCCTTGACCTTGCGGATTAAAAAAGTGGGCGATCGCAACGATAATTTTCATAACTATTTGTCATTGCTCATTAATAAGATAGGAAAGAGAAAAGAGGAAAGAGAAAAATTTGTCGATCTAAGTTTTAGATTTTCAAGTATTATATATTATATTGTGCAGTAATTTTTGTTAACTTTTAAAAACATGACCAAACATCTAATTACAATGTCCACTTTTGGGACAAATGGCAGATTTGGCAATCAAATTTTCCAATATGCTTTTCTGAAAATTTACGCCCAAGAACATGACTTACAGGTGCAAATTCCCCGATGGCCAATCGGAGAATATCTCTTTGGCCATCAGGATCCAGAAATTAGCCAAGTTTTACCCAAAATCGGAGAATCTACCCAAGAAATTTCTGAAAGTGAAATTCTCCGGGCTAATCCGCCGTTACAAAATATCGATATTGGGGGATACTTTCAATATCATACCAGTTATTATGCCCAATATAAACATTATTTTTGTGATTTATTTAAACCGCGAGCCGAAATTGAGCAAAAAATCCAGCAAGCTTGGCACAAATTAGGTTTAAGTCAAAAAACTGTTGTATGCTTGCATATTCGCCTCAAAGACTATGGATTTTCTTATTTTTTTATTCCGCCATTTGCATGGTATTTAGATTGGTTAAATGAGCTATGGCCAAGTTTAGAAAATCCGATATTATATATTGCTACCGATGAACCGGAAACGGTGTTGCATCATTTTTCGGCATATCATCCCCTTACGGCTAACGATTTACAGATAGAATTACCCGAAGCTGATTTTAATACCGATTTTTATGTCGATTTTTATATTCTGAGTCAAGGCGATCGCGTGGCTATTTCTAACAGTACCTTTTCCTTTGCCGCTTGTATGCTGAATCAACGGGGCAAAGTGTTTGTGCGTCCCCACTTACCTAGTCAAAAGTTAATTCCCTTTGATCCGTGGCATAGTGAGCCAATTTTTCGGGATGTCAAGGTTGCCGCTTTTGAGTCCGGTGATTTGCACACAATTCGCCAACAAATATGCGATCGCTGGCTGAGTTTAACCACCATTGAACAGATAAAAATGACTTACTTGGGAGGGGTAGGAACTGACCATAAAAATGTCCTCAAACTGGCAACCCAAGATGAACCTTTAAGCCCAACAGAACAAAAAATGTTGGAGCAAATTACGCCCAAATTTGCCACAGGAATCAATCCATCTAATCTTCAGTATTTTCTGGCAGCAATGCTTTACCGTCGGAGTTACCAATTTTCCTGGTTAATTCAAATAGAACAATGGGCGGAAATTCCTGACTGGTTTTTTGAGGATTTCCTGGAATTTATCTTTGCTGCTCCCAGATATTTTACCCAAATTGGCGATATTGAAAAATATTCCCAGTATATTCAGGACTTAATTAATCGGATTCATCGGCAAATCTTTGAAATATCAGCGGATAAGTCTGACGATTTATGTAAAAATCTGGCAATTAAACTGGCAAGTTTATTTGAACGTAAATCTTTAGCTTTTGCCGAAACAGATGTTCGGGATTTGGCCATAAAACAAACTGAAATCATTGAATTTGCGGTTAGGGCAACCGGGAATCAAGTTGACTATCAGTTTGAACAAACGCCCCATTCGGGGAAAATTCGCTTAGGAATTCTGCAAAGCAACTTTGGTTACAACTCAGAAACTTTGACTAATTTGCCGATTTTTGAATTTTTGAATCAGGAGGAATTTGAGGTCATATTATATGCAGTTGAAAAGTCCGTTGACCCTATAGAAAGTTATTGTAAGAGTCGAGTGAGTCGATTGGTGCATTTACCGGAAGGTTTGGCAGCAGCAGTCAACACAATTCGGCGCGATCGCCTGGATATTTTATTGATTGGCAGTAATGCGATCGGACGAAATAAAAGCATTGAACTTTTAGCCATACATCGACTGGCGAAAATCCAGGTAATTAATAGCGTTTCTTTAATTACCACGGGAATGCGGCATATCGACTATTATATAGCAGGAAATTTAACCGCCCCATTGCCCGCAGCCCAGCAATTATATACAGAAGAATTAGTCAATTTGCCCGGTTCAGGTTTCTGCTTTAAATATCCTTTAACGTTACCGGAACCACAGTTAAAATTTCAGCGTAGCGATTGGGGGACAAACCCAGAAACAGTGGTGTTTATTTCCGGGGCTAATTTTTATAAAATTATTCCCGAATTAAGAGAAACTTGGGCAAAGATTCTCCAGGCAGTACCGAATTCTATTTTAGTCTTATATCCTTTTGGGTCAAATTGGGCAAAAGCATATCCCAAACGCTCTTTTGCTAAACAAATGGCACAGGTTTTTGAGCAATATGGCCTTGATTCAGATCGAGTATTTTTGTATGGTAATTTGCCCAGTCAAGCGGATGTTAATGCTTGTTTGCAGTTAGCAGATATTTATCTGGATGCCTATCCTTATACGGGGGCTTTATCATTATTAGCACCGTTACAAGTCGGTTTGCCGGTGGTGGTGCGAGAAGGAGATAGTTTGCGATCGCGCCGTGGGGCAGCCATATTACAAGAAATGGGACATCCTGAGTTAATTACCAACAGTGAAGCGTCTTATATTCAGTTAGCCATTGCATTGGCTAAAGATCGGGTAAAACGACAGAGTTTGAAACAGCAGCTACAGGATAAATTCTGCCAATTACCCCCATTTTTGGATAGTCGGGCTTATGCAGGGGCAATGGGGAAATTGTTAGCAAAATTATTTTTCGGAGCCAATAAACCGGGTTTCTGAGACAATGGAATAATACCGATATTAAGTAAAGAAACCCGGTTTCTGAACAGCGATCGCGCCCCTACCCTAAATCCAAGAAACCGGGTTCCTGAGACAAGGCAACAATACCGATATTAATTAAGGAAAGAAACCCGGTTTCTCAAACCCCCTAGTTGACTATTAAATCAAGCCTTGTTTTTTAAGCTCAGATAGGGCATTTTCTGCGGCTTTTTTTTCCGCTTCTTTCTTGCCACAAGCTTTGCCTTTTCCATAGGATTTATCATTGACAAAAACTGTAGACAGGTATTCGGGTGCATGATCCGGTCCGCCAATTCGTTCGGTGACATATTTGGGCAGTACAGATCCAAAGGTTGTTTGTACCCACTCTTGAAATCTATTTTTGGAATCGATGTTAGAACGGATTTCAACAGTGGTGGCAGGTACAGAATCAAATAACTCTTCGATAATTGGACGAAGTACCTCCATCTTGCGATCGAGATCTAAATAATAGGCGCCAACCACTGCCTCAAAAGTGCTACTCAATAAATTAGGACTTTGAAATCCCCCATTTTGAATCATGCCTCTTCCGAGACGCATTCTAAAGTCTAACCCTACTTCCATCGCAAACTTAGCGAGTTGTTTTTCATCAACTAATGCCGATCGCCGTCGAGTCATTTCATCTTCTGCCATTTCCGGATAACGACAGTAGAGATACTCGCCACTAATAAAGGTTAATAGAGCATCCCCTAAAAACTCTAGGCGTTCATTATGTAGTTCCCCAAAACTTTCATTAGTATAAGAACGATGAGTCAAAGCCTGTCGCAAGAGCTTTTCATCTTTAAAATTTAACAATTCATGCATTTGAGAGGCAATACCATTCAGGAAAGTTTCCCAGCCAAAACCCCAACTGCACCGCCGACAAACCGATGAAAACCGACAGCATCTTTTACCAAATATTTCAACAGTTCCCTGCAAGTTTCTTTGAACTAATCAACCGCCCTGCTAGTGAAGCAACGGCTTATCAGTTTACTTCCGTCGAACTCAAACAACTGGCTTTTCGGATTGATGGGGTTTTTCTGCCCAAACAAGAACAGTCCAACCAACCTTTTTACCTAGTAGAAGTTCACTTTCAACCGGATGATAGTTTATATTATCGCGTTTTTGGAGAACTGTTTCTATATTTAAGACAGAATCAACCTCCCTATCCTTAGCGAGTGTTCGTCATTTTGCTTTCCACCTTCTCTATAATTTGACAGAAGGGGAAGAACAGCAGCTAGAAAATAGCGATCGCCCCTCTGTAGTAAAATAAAAATTGCTCCATCCGCGAAAAAAAAATCCATGCGGCGAGACTCAATATTTTACAAAATATTCCAACAAGCCCCCAGCCTGTTATTTGACCTCCTGGCAAATCCCCCGGAAAATGCCAGCGCCTACCGCTTTGACTCCGTAGCAGTCAAAGAACCAAAATTTGAAATTGATGGGGTATTTCTGCCCCCGGATGGCAATCCGGGCATGATTTATTTTTGCGAGGTACAATTTCAGAAAGATGAACGGTTATACGAGCGTCTATTCGGGGAAGCGTTTCTCTATTTCTATAGAAATCGCGATCGCTACTCCAACTGGCAAGCGGTAGTGATTTATCCATCACGCAGTATTGAACAGAGTGATATTCAGCCCTATCAAGCACTGCTCAACTCGCACCAAGTGCATCGAGTTTATCTAAATGAACTCGGTGATATTCGACAATCACCGTTAGGAATTGCTTTAATGGTGTTGACGATCTTAAAAGAAGAACAAGCACCCGTTGAAGCCAGATATTTGTTAGAACGAGTAAAAACCGAAGTTGCCTCAGCAGAAACAAGTCGCGACATCATAGATACGATCGCGACCATCATGGTCTATAAATTCACTAAACTAAGTCGGCGGGAGGTAGAAGCCATGCTCGGACTGCGATTAGAAGAAACCCAAGTTTATCGCGAAGCCAAAGAAGAAGGAATTCTTCAAGGTCGCCAAGAAGGTCGCCAAGAAGGTCGCCAAGAAGGTCGCCAAGAAGGTCGCCAAGAAGGACAACAACAGGAAGCGGCTAATCTAGTTCGGCGTCAGTTGCGGCGTCGTTTGGGAAATTTATCTGATGCCATGACAAATCGCATTTCCAACCTACCCCTATCGGTGTTGGAAGATTTAAGCGAGGCGTTATTAGATTTTAGCAGTCTGGATGATTTATCCGCTTGGTTAGAAAGCCATTAATCCCAGATCAAAAAGTATTAAATCAGGGGTTTTTTATCTATAAAAATTCCTGATAAAACTCGATTAATTCAAAGCAAAAACCCGGTTGATTTAATTAACCGGGTTATTTTATGAAATCCTGAAGCCGCCGCCGATCGCGATTTCGCACCCTCTTCGTTACTGATGTACAGCGACGGAGCAAAGAGGCAACACTTATGGGTCTGTGGCAAATTAATCAGCCCGTGAAGCAAAGCGCCCCGAAGCGCTACTCTAATCCCTCACTGGGCAAACCTGTGGAATTTCATTTCTTCCAGAGGTTTGCAATAGAAACCGGATTTCTGGGTTAACTTGAAGTAAGAAAGCAAAGATTGATTTCACAACCCGGTTTCTGGGTTTTCAGAAACCGGGTTTCTGGGTTAACTTGAAGTAAGAAAGCAAAGATTTATTGAAGCAACCCGGTTTCTGGGTTTTTAGTCTAGTAGATATGGCGTCAACTCTATCATAAGTTATAAAATCATAGTGACAAGCTGTCCAGCGCCTAGGGGGTGACTACCTGCCAAAACCAAATACCATTGGTGAGGTTATTAGAGGAGTTATATGACTGACCTGTTCCAAGTTGGCAATCGAGTGATTCAGGGGGAGCAAATCCCGATGTTGTTAAAGCGGTATCAATTGATGCCGCAATTTTTGCGTGGCATAGTCCTAGACACCGCGATCGCCGATATCCCCCTGACGGAAGAAGAACGGATGAGGGCGATCGAAGATTTGGCCGTCCAGCAAAAACTCACATCACCGGAAGCAAGAGAAGCCTGGTTAAAAAGTCAAGGGCTAACTCCCGCAGAAATGGAAGAGTTAGCCACCCATCCGCTTCGGGTGGAAAAATTTAAGCAAACCACTTGGTCATCAAAAGTTGAATCCTATTTTATGGAACGGAAAATGTTCCTCGACCAAGTAATCTACTCCTTAATCCGGGTTCAAGACCAGGGACTAGCCTACGAACTGTACTTTCGCATTCAAGAAGGGGAAGCCAAATTTGCCGACCTTGCCCGCGAATACTCCAAAGGACCGGAAAGCCGCACCGGAGGATTGCTAGGCCCAGTTGCGGTCAGTCAACCTCATCCTCGGATTGGTAAACTCTTATCCATTAGTCAACCGGGTCAACTCTGGCCCCCGCAAGTTCTCGCCGAATGGTTTGTCATTATTAGATTAGAAAAATTTATGCCAGCGCAACTCGACGACGCCATGCGTCGGCGGTTAATCGATGAATTATTTGAAACATGGCTCAAAGAAGAGGTGCAAAAAGTCATCTCCTTGCAGCCTGTCCAGCCCTCAGCCCAGCCCTCAGCTACTTCCGGATCATGACCACAACTATTTCACAAGCTCAAATTCCTGACTTCCTGGCTCAAACAACGCCGTTTGAAAGACTCAGCCAGAATCAAATAAACACCCTGTCTTCCAAATGCCAGCTACTACGCTATCGCCCTGGTCAAGCAGTATTTGAACGGGAAAAAATGCCCACTCAAATAGTGATTATCTACGAGGGCAAAGCAAGACAGTTAGCCTACGACCAACGAAAACAATCCCTGGTCAGCTTGCGTTTGGTGGGTTCAGGAGAAATCCTGGGCTGGGTTTCCTTAATTCGCGGCGTGGCCTCAGATACGATTATCGCTTCTACGGAAGTGCTTGCCATCACCCTGCCAGCGGATGAGTTTTTAGATTTTGTCAAATCTCATCCAACTCTGCGGGAATACTTCCAAACCCACATATCAGAAACCGAAGTTTTTGAACTGCTGGCGCTGGAATTACAGCGACGAGCAGATAGTCTCACGAATTTAAAAGATTTAACCCTCAAACTTTTGCCAGAAGCCACAGCAGTGAATCTCCCCAACGGGAATGTGGATCTAGCCAAACTCGATCCAGAATACCTGTGGTTCGTCAGTCAAGGCAACCTGGGAGACTTTAACGCCGGTAAGCTGCTGTTATGCGATCGCACTCAGGTAAAAAAACTCCCCAGCAGTGGCGGTACTCGGTTGATCGGTCTGCCATTTGGGCTGATTTCCCAAAGCACAGCCCCAGATGTGGCGGAAATTACCGACTCAGAGGTGACAGACCAAGCGGGAGGGGCTTTGGCCCCAGTCGATCGCCCCGTAGAAATTCCTTACGCCCCAGCCCGACCCCCGGAACCGGAATTTGACCCCAACGCCCCGCGCCCCAAATATCCCTTTGTGCGAGGCAGTGGCAAAATTGACGCCCCCTTAGCTTGCTTTGAAATGCTGGCCAAACAATCCGGCATCCGCATCCGTAAAGATTTATTACGCCGCGTCCTCAAAGATCAACTTGCCACCACCGGACGTTTAACCTTGCAAGCTTGTGGCGGGGTTGCCGCCAGCATGGGCTTAAACCCGCAACTCGTAGCAATTCCGCCCAACTTAGTCGGCAGACTCAAAGCCCCAGCCATGATTCGCTGGAAAAATAGCTTTGCCCTATTATTTGACATTAATCAGCGGGAACTGGTGATGGCCATTCCCGAAAAGGGCATCGTCCGCAAAAAACCCGAAAAGTTTGCCGAAGAATGTGACGCTGAAACCGGCCAAATCCAAGTATTGCTCTTGCAAAAACTGGATACGGAAAACAAAGAAAAATTCAACTTCTGGTGGTTTTTACCAGAGTTAGCCAAATACAAAGGCACGTTATTTCAAGTCTTTTTGGCCTCATTTTTCGTGCAGTTGATGGGCTTGGCCAACCCACTGCTGACTCAGGTGATTATTGATAAGGTCATCGGTCAAAGAAGTTTGGACACCCTGAATGTCTTGGGGGTGTTAATGGTCGGGGTGGCCTTGTTTGAAGGGCTACTCACGGGACTACGCACCTACTTATTTGTCGATACCACCAACCGCATTGACCTAAGTCTCAGTTCCCAGGTAATCGATCATTTATTGCGACTGCCGTTAGATTACTTCGACAAACGACGGGTGGGAGAACTTGCCGGTCGGGTGGGAGAACTGGAAAGAATTCGCCAATTTCTCACCGGCACCGCCTTAACCGTGGTCCTTGATGCGATCTTCTCGGTGATTTATATTGCCGTGATGCTCTCCTATAACTTATTAATGACCGCAGTGGCCCTGGTGACAGTGCCGTTGTTTACGGTGTTAATTTTGTTGGTTTCCCCCATTGTGCAGCGCTTATTGCGCTATCGCGCCGAGCGTTATGCCGATGCTCAGTCCTATTTGGTGGAGGTGCTATCAGGGATTCAAACAGTGAAAGCCCAAACCATTGAGTTAAATTCTCGCTGGAGTTGGTACGAGCGTTATGCTCGGTATGTGAGTGCGGGGTTTAACACGGTGAAAACCCAAACCACTGCTGGCTCGATTAGTGGCTTTTTGAACAAGCTTTCGAGTTTGTTGTTGCTGTGGGTGGGCGCAACCTTGGTGTTAAATAACGAGATGACTTTGGGTGAGTTGATCGCTTTCCGCATTATTGCCTCAAACGTGACCGGATCCCTGTTGCGATTTGTCCAGGTGTGGCAGACTTTCCAAGAAACCGCCATGTCTGTGGAACGACTGCGAGATATTTTGGAAGCCCATCCAGAAGCCGATGAAGCCGATCGCCACAATATCCCTCTGCCAGAAATTCAAGGGGCGGTGAGATTTGAGGATATTTCTTTCCGATTTACCCAGAACGGGCCATTAAACTTGGTCAACGTGAATCTGGACTTTGAGGCTGGTCAGTTTGTGGGGATTGTCGGTCAGAGTGGTTCCGGGAAAAGTACCTTGATGAAGCTGGTGCAGCGCCTTTATGCCCCGGCAAGTGGCCGGATTTTTATTGATAGTTACGATATTGCTAAGGTAGAGTTGTATTCTCTGCGCCGCCAAATTGGGGTTGTCCTTCAAGATACTTTGCTGTTTAATGGCTCGGTACAGGACAATATTGCCCTAACTAATCCCGATGCCACCACCGATGAAGTGGTGGAAGCGGCAAAAACTGCGGTGGCTCACGATTTTATTATGAGTTTGCCCAATGGTTATAACACCGTTGTCGGTGAACGGGGTTCATCTTTGTCTGGGGGTCAACGACAACGGATTGCGATCGCCCGCACAATATTGCAAAATCCTCACCTGCTGATTTTGGACGAAGCCACCAGCGCCCTCGACTATCGCTCCGAAAGAGAAGTTTGTGACAACTTAAGAAAAGCTTTCAAAGGCCGAACCGTGTTTTTCATCACCCACCGCCTGCAAACCGTGAAAGAAGCCGATGTTATCCTAATGATGGATCAGGGATCGGTGGTTGAACAGGGCAAACATGATGAATTAATGGCTCTTAAAGGCTTTTATTACTGTCTCTATCAACAGCAAGAATCACAAATGTAACCCCTGGCTATTTGTTATTGGTTATTCGTTCGTTCCAATAACAAATAACAAATAACAAATAACAAATAAAGATTGACCTATGACCAATGACACGATAAAATCCACCCCAATTTTCGATCAACCTGTAATCTTAGAACGTCGCCCCTTTTGGTCGAGTATTTTTGTCTGGACAATTATGGGCATGACGGTTTTTGGCGTGGCTTGGGCAGCTTGGGCGAAAATCGACCAATCCGTCGCCAGTGCCGGAAAACTGGAACCCGCCGGCGGCGGTGTAGAAGTGAAAGCCCCCACTGGGGGCGTAGTCCGCGAGATTCATGTTAAAGGTGGCGATTTAGTCAAGCAAGGTGATTTGTTGATTACCTTTGACCCCACCGCCCCGGAAGCGGATGTTGAGTCCTTGCGGCAATTACGAGAATCCTTGATGCGAGAAAATCAGTTTTATCAGGCGGCCATGAATGGCAACCCGGTGCCCGGCGCTAGTGCCGAGTTGCAAGCACTGGTGAAGCTGCGATCGGATTTGCTCTCAGAAAATCAGTTCTTGGAAGCATCGGCGAATGGCGTTGCCAGTTTAGGCGGCAGTGGGGCTTTTGATGCCAACCAAGAACAACTCTTAAGAGCCAGCCGTTCAGAATATGATACTCGTGTGGCGGCGGCTGGGTTCCAAGTTCAAGAACTCCAAGCTCAACTGAGTCAAACGCAACAACAAATCCCCAGTGTCAGAAATCAATTAAATATTGCCAGGGAACAAGAAACCACCGCCCAAGCGAGTTTAGAAACCGCAAGGCGACAATTGCCTACGGTGCAGTCGCGACTAGAAACCGCACGGCGACAAATCCCTACGGCGCAAGCGCGAGTCGAAATTGCTCGTCGCCAAATCCCCACAGCGCAAGCGCGAGTCGAAAACGCTCGTCGCCAAATTCCTACCGCCAAAGCGCAATTGGAAACCGCGCAACAAGCATTGGCTCTCAATGAAGATATTCTCTCCCGCATTGACCCCTTAGTGGATCAAGGGGCATTGTCCAAATTGCAGGCACAACGGCAAGAACAAGAAGTTTTAAATCAGGAAGCCCAAGTTTCCACGCGGGAAGCGGAACTGCTCTCGCGGCAAAACGAAATTTCCGCCCTAGAAGCCGAACTTTTAAATCGGCAAAATGAAGTCTCTGCCTTAGAAGCGGAAGTATTAAATCGGGAAAATGAAGTCTCTGCCTTAGAAACTGAGGTACTGAACCGCCAAAATGAGGTTTTGGCCAGACAAGCTGAACTGGACAGACGCCGGGAAGAGGTGGTTACTAGGGGCGCGGAACTGACTCGGCTGCAAAATGAGGTGCAACGTCTTGAGGCAGCGATCGGGCGGTCTGAGCAACAGTTGGAAAATACCCAATTTGCTTCTCAAAAAGATATTAGAACTAAAATTGCTGATAATCAAAAACGCATCTCTGATATTGACTCACAATTTAGCAAATCGCTCCTGGAAAATCAAAAGCGAATTTCTCAAATTGACGGTCAATTAGCCCGGGCGCAATTAGAACTGCAATATCAAGAATTACGCGCTCCCGTAGCTGGTGAAGTGTTTGATGTACAACCGAATGCTCCAGGTTTTGTGGTCAGAGAAACTGAACCCCTGTTAAGATTGGTTCGGGATGCTAAATTAGAAGCATCTGTACTGATTCAAAACCAGGATATTGCTTTAGTTTTAGATGCTTTACGGAAAAGTCAAGCGGAAGGGAAAAAAGGTGTACCTGTTGAGGTGATGGTTGAAGCATTTCCCGCCACAGAATTTGGTACAGTCAATGGCATTTTAACCAGCATTGGCTCTGATGTGTTGGAACCAGATCCCCAAAAAGGTCAGAATTTTTATGCGTTTCCGGCGACGATTGAACTGGATAGTGATAAATTTATTCTGGATAATGGGTTACAAGTTCGGTTGCATTCGGGGATGGCGGTACAAGCTAAAATTAAGATTGGCAAACGCACAGTTTTACAGTTATTTATTAGCCGTTTAACTAACCAAACCAGAGGCTTAGAAACCGTGAAGTAAATGCCCAGAACTTAGAAACCGGGTTTCTTTAGACCATCTTTGCCACCAACCAACAAATCTTATAGAAACCGGGTTTCTTGTTTGCCGAAGTGGCCCCAACACCTGAAGCGCTTAGAAACCGGGTTTCCATGTAGGGGCCGGTGGGGTGGCAGACATTTCTCAGAGAAACCCGGTTTCTTGTCCCTGAGACCCCAGAAACCGGGTTTCTTGCGTTAACCTTTGCCACCAACCAAAAACTGTCAGAGAAACCCGGTTTCTTCGACAGCCGAAGTCAAGTGGCCTCAACACCTGAAGCGGGGAGAAACCTGGGGCGGCTAGAAACCGGGTTTCTCTGGAGGGGCCGGTGGGGTGGCAGACATTTCTCAGAGAAACCCGGTTTCTTGTCCCTGGGGCGCAGAAACCTTTAAAGTAAAAGAGAAAATCCGATGATAAAAATATGAGTAACGCAATCGAATCAGCCCAAGGAACTCCTAGCTTTATTTCCCCCGCATTACCCCCCAATTTTATGGCGGAAAATCCGCCCGTGGATGCTAAGATTAAATTGGGCATGATGGCTTCGGGAAGTGGCACTAATGTGGAGGCGATCGCATCTGCGATCGCTTCGGGAAAATTGAATGCTGAAATTTCGGTTATCATTTACAATAACCCTGGGGCAAAAGTAGTAGAAAGAGCAAAACGCTATGGAATTCCGGCGATTTTACTCAACCACCGCGAGTACAAAAGTCGTCAAGATTTGGATGCTAAAATTGTGGAAACTTTCCGGGAATATGATGTGGAAATGGTGGTCATGGCCGGTTGGATGCGAATTATTACCGAAGTGCTATTAGATGCTTTTCCCGACAAAGTAATTAATATTCACCCTAGTTTATTACCCAGTTTTCGCGGCGCTCATGGGGTAGAAGATGCCCTAAAAGCTGGGGTGAAAATTACTGGTTGTACGGTGCATATTGCTCGGTTGGAAGTAGACAATGGCCCGATTTTAATTCAAGCAGCGGTGCCTATTTTACCAGAGGATACTGCGGAAACTTTACACGCTCGGATTCAGATCCAAGAGCACCAAATTTTCCCCCAAGCGATCGCGATCGCTGCGGCAAAAATTAAGCAGGAATCACAGAAATAATCCGTAATAATTCCTTCGGCGGGTTTTGATATTCCATTTAATCTTGTTAATCTTGGTCAATCTGACCAAAGCGATTAAATTTCCAAAGGGAACTGGAAATCCAATTAGCGCTGGCATGAGCCACAATGGGCACTAATAAATTCCCGGTTAACAAAGCGCAGACCCCCAAAACTCCGCCGATGAATATTGCCCACAGCATATAAGGCCATTGTTCTCGACCACTGAGGTGTAAAACGCCGAAAAATACACTAGAAAACATCACCCCGATCGCATTTAAGCCAAATGCGGGCAACATAATCCCCCGAAATAATAATTCTTCGCTCATGCCGGGGAGTAATCCTAACCAAATTAAATCCGGCCAAACTAAAGGTTTGAGGATTAATTCTAAATAGGTGTCTGCACTGCGGCGATATGCTGGCCATAGTCGATAGACGATCGCACTGGCTAGGGTAATTGCCAAGCCGACACCAAAGCCAATTGGTAAGGCGATCGGGTTCCATGTAAGCGGGATTTGTTGTACAGAGCTAAAATAGAGCCATAGCTTCGCGATCGCCAGCAAAATCAGGGCGGTCACGGCGATCGCTACCAGAATCTGGGGTCGGGTGAGAGGTTCTATTCCTGGATTGTTGGGTTCTTGTTCTGACACGGATATTTATCTTTTCTTTCAAAAATTGAGACTATCATCTGATACCAAATCCGCTTTTCCAGTAGGGGCGAGCAAGCGAATCGCCCCTACGATAATCCCCTAAAATGCTGATGGATTCCCGCATTCGCGGGAATGACATCTGACTCGAACGGGGGGTTTTGAGAACCGGATTTGGCATGATTCCTTGACCTCTATCCGATCTTACCCCTAAAATGCTGATGGATTCCCGCATTCGCGGGAATGACATCTGACTCGAACGGGGGTTTTGAGAACCGGATTTGGCATGATTCCTTGACCTCTATCCGATCTTACCCCTAAAATGCTGATGGATTCCCGCATTCGCGGGAATGACATCTGACTCGAACGGGGGTTTTGAGAACCGGATTTGGCATGATTCCTTGACCTCTATCCGATCTTACCCCTAAAATGCTGATGGATTCCCGCATTCGCGGGAATGACATCTGACTCGAACGGGGGGTTTTGAGAACCGGATTTGGTATGATTCCTGAACCTAGGGGTCAACGGCGGTTGACCCCTAGGTTCAGGGGGCAACGGATCCAAGGCAACGGATAGCAGAAATCTGGGGACGGAGAGCATCTGCACTAATTCCGGCGCGATGAGCCACTAAAACTCCCAAGGCTTCTAAATAAGAGTTGACTTGCACCGCAGGAATGCCAACATCTTCGGGTTTCACCTGCATCAGGGTGCTATTTTCGCCAACGGCAATGATTTGCACTCCCCGATATTGGCTGAAACTTAAGACAGCACTGCCACCGGCAGCGGTGGCGGGAATTACTACCGCATCTACTTGGTCTGCCCAAATATCTGCGGAGTTCGGCATACTGCTGTTTTGCCCCAGAATAAATTGAGGCGATCGACTCAACCCCGCTAATACACAAGGTAAGAAAGTATAACCTAATTCTTCCGCCGCCGCACGGGGGGATATTTCTGGATCGAGGGGCAGGGGTAAAAGGGCTGGGGCGTGAGCACAAGGGATTTTAAAGGTACGCACGACCTTATGACTAATCACCGCTTCTGCACCGGCAATGGGATCGATGCCCGAACCGTGCCGATACTGTTGCAGGGCTTCCGAGTCAGCATCATCGGGAAACCTCGCCACAACAGCGATCGCCTCTGCCCCAGCTTTGGTGATTAACCGTTCTGCCGCCCGCAATAAGCTTTCGGGATGGCCAATCGTCCCCCAACTTGCCCCCCCAGGAGTCCGGCGTAATTCCACATTTAAGGGCATATCTGTCACCACATAGTCGGTGAGATTTAGTCCTAAAGTGGCTTTGGTGGCATCTGCCGCTTGCAACTGCCGCCAACGGAGATCCGGTTCGATCGCCGCATCCAAAATCAGACCCACCCGGTTTTGATGTACGGGACGTAATCCCCAATTCATCGCCGCAAATTGATCCAGTCCATATCCTTCCACATAGAAGCTATTGGACATTGGCCAATATAACTGCGCCCCATTGAGCACATTGGGATGGGTAATCAGGCGATCGGCAATTTGCGCGATCGCCCGTGCCACCGGCAATGCATCCCCCGCATAGCCACCAATTGCCGCCCCGACTCCCGTCGGTACGAGCAAAACAACTGTGTAAGGGCGCTGAATCATAGTTATTCGTTATTGGTTGGTTGTTGCTGGTTGTTTGTTGCTGGTTGATGGTTGGTTGTTGCTGGTTGGTTGTTGCTGGTTGGTTGTTATTGGTTGATGGTTCATGGTTCATGGTTCATGGTTGATGATTGAATTTTCACTAACAACAAAGAACAAAGAACAACCAACAACCAACAACCATCAAACAACAAAGAACAAAGAACAACCAACAAACAACAACCAACAAACATCAATTATCAACTGTCACCACTGCTTCTACCTGAACTTTTTGTTGTTCCTTGTCCACATTGGTTACAGCCCAACGCAAGGGTTTACCGCGTTTTTCCAGTTCCGCTTCAATTTCTTTTTGTAATTTTACGGGAGACGCTTGAAGGTCAATTTCTGCGGTAATAAAATGTGTGGTCATGGCGTTTCTGTTTCCTAAGTAAGTAATCTGTAATAAGCTAAATGGGGAAAATGAGGGAAATCCGAGGGAAATTATTCCCGACCAAATTGGCGATCGTAAACTTCGTCTTCTTTCTCGGTTTCGATCTTCAAATCCGAGCGAGGATAAGCCACGCAAAGTAAAACAAAGCCTTCTGCCTGTAATTCTGGACTCACCCCCATGCCCTCGGATTGATCCACAGAGCCTTCCCCGATAATCTTGGCCGCACAAGTAGTGCAAACTCCTGAATTACATGAATTAGGCAAGTTGATTCCGGCGGCCTCAGCCGCTTCCATAATTTTTTGATCTTCTGCCACTTGCAAAGTGTGGGTTTGACCTTGATGTTTAATTTCAACGGTATAAGTTTTAGTCATACTCCTAATTGGGGTAAATTCTGCTAACGATGAACATAGGACTTGCTTATTCTACCTTTTATGGGAAATTCTAGAATCATTAGATAGATATATGAAGATCGGATTAAATGCAGCTTTCTCTGAAATACAAAGCTGGCTGGTGGTATCGTTTCTACCACCAGCCAGCTAAGGAATGGTTCTGATTTAAGAGTTAACCGAAGTTAAGAATTATTACATCAGACCGAGTTGAGACAGAATGCCGTGGCCGGTCATATATTCGGTGGCCAGACCGATCGCGAAGCCCAGCATGGCTAAACGGCCATTCCAAGTTTCGGCAAAGGCGGTAAATCCGAATTTAGTTTCTTTGGTTTCCATGATTTAAGTTCTCCTGTTTACGCTCTCGATGGTCAGTGTTTCTTTGGTGGAAAGGTGGTTTCAGAAAAGGTACTTACATCAGGCCAAGTTGAGACAAGATGCCTTGACCTGTGATCAGTTCTGTGGCCAGACCAATGGCAAAGCCAAGCATCGCCAAGCGACCATTCCAGGTTTCCGCGAACGCAGTAAATCCGAATTTAGTTTCTTTGGTTTCCATAGTTCAGAGAATTTCTTTTTTGTCAACCCACTTACACATAAGTTAACGTAACTTTTCCAAGTTCGCAACATTTTTTTACAATTTTTGGGCAAATTGGTCGGAAATCTTGTCTATGAAAGGATTTCGACGCTTTAAACTGGGCGATAATTTTGCTACATTTATAACAGATTACCAATAATTTATACACAATAATTAAATATACATAGATATTATTTGCAAAATATCAAGACCAAAATAAACTTGAATAATCTAAAGACAGAGATAAAATTGAATCGGGTATTCTGGTGAGGGTGACATCCCTACATTCTTGGTTGATGCAATTATGCTCTTATTACAACTTTTGTTTCGGACTTTTTTGTATATTGTTAGTACGGTGGGCATTGTGGCGATCGCACTCTATACAAAATTTGTCGCTGAAGTGATTGGGGATGAAGTTGTTTATAAAATTCCGCTTTTGGGGGATTTACTCCTGAGTATCGAAATTATCGAAATTTTAAATATTTTAGTATTTGCCATTTTGGGACTGGGGTTTGGGGTAGCGACAATCTTATTACCCAGGGCTTTTGGCAATCGACTCAGTTATCTTCTGTTATTAACGTTAGTGCCGTTGATTTATAGCAGCAGTATATTTTTCAAGTATCAAACATGGGTGCAACAATTTTCGATTAATGAAAATATTTCTTATGAACAAGCCCAAAAAATGACTAATACATTTTTGCGAGAGCAAACGCAAAAAGAATCGGTATTTGGTTTTTATTTATATACCGCCAATTTTCCGATTATTCCCGCCAGAGAACAAGAAATGATCGAAGCCGCTGAGTTAATGAACAATACTTATCAAAGAATTGCTTATATTTTTGCATATACTAACGAGCTACTTCAAAAGCAATTTTTTACTCCCACCCGCATCGATAGGTTATTTCAATGGCGAGGCTGGATTTTGAGAATATTTTACTTTTTGATTTCTATTTTTACGGCGATCGTCAACTTTAAAGCCGGGTTAAACACCGTTAGACGGAGCTAATCTATGTTTAGGTAATATTTCCGGTAGTAGTTCAGTTAAGAAATGCGATCGCCATCAAAGATGGAAATAGATGAAAATAGGTAAAAATCTTATGGTTCCATAATTTTTAGAGTAAAGGCGATCGCGAATTCGGGGACTTTGACAACTTCCATCGGCAAATTCGATCGGATCCGTTAGACTATTCCGATCCAGGTCAACATAAAGGTGTTATAAAGAAGTAGGATGAAGCTACTGGCGATCGAGAAGGAAAAATATTTTAGCGGGGCTAATGTGGCAGGTTAGCGGGCCGCATTGGGGCCAAAGTAATCCGTAAAAACTTGGAGAATATCCCTCAAACCGCAAATGGATCGATAGTAATCAATGATTTTTTCGTGGCATTTTCCGGTCTATAGGGCAATATATCTCTAAATATGCGATCGGGAAGTTCAATGCACTCAAGAAAAAACTTACTCACCACTTTCAGTTATGAAAATTCTGATTTATTCCTATAACTATCATCCAGAACCAATCGGTATCGCACCTTTGATGACAGAATTAGCCGAAGGTCTGGTGACTAGAGGGCATCAAGTGCGAGTTGTCACAGCCATGCCGAACTATCCAGAACGTGAGATTTATCCTGAATATCAGGGAAAATGGTATTTAACCGAAGAAAGAAATGGTGTGACGATCCAACGTTGCGTAGTTTGGATTCGACCTCGACCTAATTTATTGGATCGACTTTTACTTGATGGCACTTTTGTGCTTAATAGTTTACCCCACGCCTTGAGTGGTTGGCGTCCTGACGTAGTGTTAGCCACGGTGCCCCCCCTGCCAGTTTGCATTGCCGTAACCATCCTCGCTGGGTTGCGCCAAACTCCGGTGGTGTTAAATATCCAAGATATCCAACATGAAGCCGCTTGGGAAGTTGGCTTGCTGAAAAATAAGTTGCTGTTTAAAGCCTTTGCTAAATTGGAACAATTTGCCTGCGGACAAGCGAATAAAATTAGCGTAATTGCTGATGGGTTTATAGAAAATTTGCGACAGAAAAATGTGCCTTGGGAAAAAATTGTGCTGATTCCCAATTGGGTGAATGTGAATTTTATCCGCCCGATGCCCAAGGAAACTAATTCATTCCGAGAAAGACATCACCTCCAAGGTAAATTTGTGGTGCTTTATTCAGGAAATATTGCTTTAACTCAACAATTACCGACGGCGATTAAAGCCGCTGCTAAACTGAGCTATATCCCCGATATTGTGTTTGTGATTGTGGGTGAAACAAAAGCGATTAATCGGGTGAGCGAATATTGCGAAATGTTCGGGGCAAATAATGTGAAGTTATTACCCTTTGAACCAAGGGAACAATTACCAGAGATGCTGGCGGCGGCTGATGTGGGATTAGTGGTCCAAAAACATAATGTGATTGGGTTTAATATGCCGTCGAAAATTCCGGTGTTACTGGCTAGTGGTTGCCCGATCGCGGCTTCAGTTCCCCTCACCGGGACAGCGGCCAAAGCTGTGGAAAAAAGTGGGGGTGGAGTGGTGATTCCCCCAGAAAATGAAGAGGCTTTAGCGGATGCTATTTTAGATTTGTATAAACACCCAGAAAAACGGGCGGAGTTGAGTGCTAAAGGTCGCCAATATGCTATAGAAAATTATGCATATGAGCAAGCATTGAATAGTTATGAAAGTCTGTTTGCGGAAATGGTGGCGGAAAATGCCTATAAGGTGAGGTCGTTGTCTAAATAAGCGCAGATCCACAGGGTGAATCGGGGATTTTCCCCAAAAAATGCTTTTTTTAAGTACGATTATTGCTAGAATTTTGCAGAATCCATCCCAGTGAGTTGGCAAAAAAGGAGCAGGTTAGACTAATGCGCGATCGCATTTTAGCTTGGTTAGAAAAAAATGTTCCTCCGTCCCGAATTAACCATATTCTTGGGGTGGAACAGATGTCCTCAGACTTGGCTAGTCATTATCACTTAGATGCGGACAAAGCTGCCCAAGCGGGTTTACTTCACGACCTGGCAAAATACTTTCGCCCGAAACAACTACTGCAAATGGCCATAGCCGAAGGAATTGAAATCGATCCAATTCTGGAAGCAAATCTCCATTTGTTGCACGCTGATGTGAGTGCGATCGTGGCTAGGGATGAATTTGGGGTCACGGATCCAGAGATTTTAGCGGCGATCCAAAATCATACTCTGGGCCGTCCGAATATGAGTGAACTCAGTTGTGTGGTGTTTTTGGCGGATACCATTGAACCAGGACGGGGGGACACCCCAGAGTTAAATCAAATTCGGGCTATAAGTCGAGAAAATCTTTATAAAGCGGTGTGGCTGGCTTCGGATTATGCTTTACAACATTTGCTGTCAAAGCATCGCTTGATTCATCCGCGAACCATTATGACTCGAAATTGGGCGCTGTTGCGGGCGATTGAAAGTCAATCGGCAAACGTAGAGACCGTTGACCGCGATCGGCCCCGCGATCGCCTGAGGGCCTAATCTTTGTTAGCATGGGATGTAATAGGATCAAAATATAGCGGTTATTGTCCGAATGAAGTACAGAGGTTTTCTGGATTCCCGCCTGCGCGGGAATGACAGGTTTTTTGTACTTCATAACTATGACAATTGCTATACAGAGGTTTTCTGGATTCCCGCCTTCGCGGGAATGACAGTTTTTCTTCTAATGAGGGCTGTGGTGCATTTATTTCTGCCCACCTACTTATCAAAATATAGCGGTTATTGTCCGAATGAAGTACAGAGGTTTTCTGGATTCCCGCGCGGGAATGACAGGTTTTTTGTACTTCATAACTATGACAATTGCTATAAGGTAGGGGCGGTGGGTTTGGCTTGGTGTGCCCGCCCCCTGCTGTAAATCTGTGTGAAATTATTAATGGAATATTGAATGACAGAATATCCCCAAACTAAATCTTTACCAACGAGTTCCGCTCAGAATAAACCATCTGTGAGTCAGGAGCAAAGTCGCTGGTTGGCTGAAACCATTGCCCGCGCTGCGGACGATCGCAAAGGCGGTGATATTGTCTTGTTGCACGTCGCCGACATATCTTATCTGGCTGAGTATTTTGTGCTGGTGACTGGGTTCTCCCGGGTACAGGTACGGGCGATCGCTGAGGCGATTAAACAGACCGCCGCTGAAGAATGCGCCCGTGAACCGTTGCGCCAAGAAGGACAAAATAGCGGCAGTTGGTTAGTCCAGGACTACGGGGATGTGATCGTGCATATTTTCATGCCCAAAGAACGAGACTATTACAATTTAGAGGCGTTCTGGAGCCACGCGGAACGGATTCCTTTTGTCCCAGGAGCGATCGCACCATGAGGGATTCGGGGTTGTCTCCCTGTCCAGTCCCACCAGAACAGCAGCCGATTAATGAGTATGAACAACTAAAAGAGTCATGGTTTTTTGGCTGGACTGCTGAAGGCTGGCTGGTTTATCTGCGGAAATTGACCTGGGTTTGGGGGATTAGCTGGTTCGTCACCGGGCCGGTGTCGGCAGCGAGTTTCCCTCCGGGCAAATATCCCGTGGCGTTTTTCCTCGGTGGCGCCGCTGGCGCCATGTTCTTTGTGGCTTTGGTGCTGCTGAGGCTTTATTTAGGCTGGAAATATGTGAGCGATCGCCTCCAAAGTCCCACGATCGCCTATGAAGAGTCCGGTTGGTATGATGGTCAATCTTGGACGAAAACTTCAGAAATTTTGACTCGCGATCGGTTGATTGTGAATTATCAAATTCAACCGATATTAACCCGACTGCAACAAAGCTTCTTGGCGATCGCGCTCTGGTTTCTGATGACAGGAATTATTGCTTATTTCGGCTCGCGGCATTGAATATTAGCCCCTAACATTCGTAGGGTGGGCAAAAATATTCACGCCACTCTACCATATATGATCCTACACTTTTGCCCACCCTACAATATAAATGCTTATTTCGGCTCGCGGCATTGAACATTGGCCACAAAAAATTGGACCATGAACCCCCAGGCTTTTTTGACAAAAACCGGGGGTCTATGGCGATCGGATTAATCGTTATTTAAATTCATCAAAGCGTGAAAGCGATGATCGTCACGAATTTTCGCAAATTTTGCTTCTTTCGCGGCCTGTGTTTGGTAGTAATCAAAGTCCAGAGATAGACTATTGCGTAAAAACTCCACCACGAGATCGACATAATTGGCAATATTCTCGTCACTCGCGTAACAGCAAGCTATTTGGTAATGAACTTTGGCATTGTGCGGTTTGATGGCACTGGCTTTTTTCAAGCAGGCGATCGCTTGTGGGTAGTTTTTGATCTCTTGCCAAGCTAAACCCTGGCGATACCAGGCCCAGTAATCATCGCCCCTAATTTCCAACGCTTTACGGTAGCTCTCAATAGCTTTTTCATAACCCCGGGCATACCGGAGCACTTCCCCCCGACGATACCAAGCCCAATAATCATTGGGCTTAATGTCCAAAGCTTTGTCATAGCTGGCGATCGCCTCTTCCGTGCGGCTGAGGTCTTCCAAAACGTTACCCCGCTGATACCAAGCCCAATAATCATTCGGTCGTAACTCTAAAGCCCGGTCATAACAGGCGATCGCCTCTTGACTCCGCTTCAGATCGCTCAAAGCATTGCCGCGATGATACCAAGCCCAATAATCATCCGGTCGTAACTCTAAAGCCCGGTCATAACTGGCGATGGCCGAAGCGTAGCGCTTTAAAGAAGCCAATACATTGCCGCGATGATACCAAGTCCAATAATCATTTGGTCGTAATTCTAAAGTTTTTTCGTAGCTGGCGAGGGCTTCCTCGTATCGTCCGGTATGGCGAAGCACGGTGGCGCGTTGATACCAGTCTAAATAGTCGTGAGCGGTTTGAGCCAAAGTCGCTCCTGATTCTTCACTGGGTGACGATCCTGCTGGATTTAGGTTCATACTCTACCTCCTAGAAAGGGAGGATATTTTTGAACTCAGTATAGAACTGACATCAGAGTTCGTTTGGTTCCTAATGAGCGCTTCGATCGCAAATCACCAATCCGGGCATTTCTTTCTCAATAAACCTCGATCGGTTCGTCTCTCAGTCCGCCTCTTGAATTTCTAGGGCTTGAGCAAAACTCAGTTGGGCGTCTTCCCAGCGACCCAATTGCTCTAGAACCTCACCCCGTTCTTCCCAGACCCAACAGGCTAAAGATTTTAGTTCGGGCCATTGGTGCCAATCTGGTTGCAAACTAATCGCTTTGTTATAAATGGAAAGGGCATCTTCATAACAGGCCATATCCTTGAGGACACTTGCCAGTTGATACCAAGCCCAATAGCTATCTGGGTTGAGTTCAATCGACTGTTCGTAGCATTCTGCCGCTGCGGGGTAATTTTCCAAATCGACTAAAGTTATCCCTCGGTCGTACCAACATAAGGCATCATGGGGATTAATTTCCAAAGAGCGATCGTAACAAGCGAGGGCTTCATGGCTTTCACCGAGAATATCCAGCAATTTACCCAGCAGATGCCAACATTCAGCATCACCAGGTTTGAGCACGATCGCCTGTTCCAAGCATTGCTGGGCTTCTTGGTAAGAACCCGACTCATAGAGGGTTTGTCCCAGACGATACAGCGCCCAATAATCGCGATTATTTCGGCTGTTCAGGGCTTGGCGATAGTTATCAGCGGCTTCTTCATAGCGATCGCACTCTTTTAAAGTTTCTGCCCGACGATACCAGGCCCAATAGTCCGCCGGTTTAATTTCCAACGCCTTGTCAAAGCAGGCGATCGCCTCTGAATAGCAGCCTTGTTGCTGCATCACGCAGGCTTTTTGATACCAGCACCAGTAATCCCCAGGTCTATTCTTCAGGGCATTCTCAAAACAGGCGATCGCCTCCGCGTAACAGCCCAGGGTGTCAAACACCTGACCCCGTTGATACCAAGCCCAATAATCTGAAGGTTGATACTCCAGGGCTTTATTGTAGCTATCCAACGCTTCCCAATGCTTGCCCATATCTCGCAAAGCATTACCTTGCTGATACCACTGCCAGTAGCTATCAGGTCTACATTCAAAAGTTTTATGGTAGATGGAAAACTTATTTGCTCGCATAAAAATATCTCCTAGAAAGTTTTTGATTTTGAATCCTTACACATAAGCATACTCCCGATAACCGCGCTTATTACTGTCAAATTTTCTTGATGTTCCCTAACGAAAATTTAAATTCAATAGTGATTTCCTTCCTCTAAGTGATAGTATTTTCTTGCGAACGCGGCTTTTGTGTCACAGAATCCAGACTAATCCTCGGTGACTGTTCAGTTTTTAGTCATTCACCGCCGGTCAAGATCCAGCAAGTTAACCGATCGCCAAACCATTCTTGAATTCCCTGAGATTTGGCAACTTTCCTTTGTGACCAAAGGTTATAGCCTCGATCGCCTTGGCCTAATCTCGATCGCTAAATACATATATTTTAACTATTTATGCCCCAAAATCTTGATTCAAGAATCGGGGATCAAAGATCGTGGTTCGGCAAAGTTAAAGCGTAAAAATTTGTAAACTAAAATGTAAAATTTTGATGACAAAAGATTCTGAATATCGGCTCGAAAAAGACTCAATGGGTTCTAGAGAAATTCCCGCCCATGTCTATTATGGCATTCAAACACTCCGAGCGATGGAAAATTTTCCCATCAGTGGACTGAAGCCCTTATCCACTTATGTAGATGCCTGCTTACTGATTAAAAAAGCAACAGCGAAAGCCAACGGGGAACTTAACTGTATTTCCTCGGAAATTGCCACAGCAATTATTCAAGCCGTGGACGAAATTCTCCAAGGAAAACTGCGGGATCAATTTGTGGTGGATGTTTACCAAGCCGGGGCGGGAACCTCTCACCACATGAATATTAATGAAGTATTGGCCAATCGCGCCCTGGAAATTTTGGGGGATACCAAGGGCAACTACCCGCGAGTCAGCCCCAACGATCATGTGAATTATGGTCAGTCCACCAATGACGTGATCCCTACGGCGATTCGCATTGGCGGGCTATTAGCCCTGGAACATAGCCTGTATCCCGCTTTGTCAGAGGCGATCGCCACCCTGGAGAAAAAAGCCGAGGAATTTCAAGATATCGTCAAATCCGGCAGAACCCACAACCAAGACGCCGTACCCGTTCGCCTGGGGGAAAGTTTCCGCGCTTGGGCTTATATTCTCACCGATCACCTCAACCGGATCAAAAAAGCTGAGGAAGATTTAACGATCTTAGGAATTGGCGGCAGCGCCACTGGGACGGGATTAAATACCCATCCCCAATATCGCTATCGGGTGACAGAAATTCTCTCAGAACTGATCGGCAAACCCTTGCAACCGGCGCCACACATGATGGCTGCCATGCAAAGTATGTCACCTTTCGTCCATGTCTCTGGTTGCTTGCGGAATTTAGCCACCGACTGCATTAAAATTTCCCATGATTTGCGGTTGATGGACTCCGGGCCAAAAACCGGCCTCAAGGAAATCCAACTGCCCCCAGTGCAACCCGGTTCCTCGATTATGCCCGGAAAATATAATCCGGTCATGGCGGAAATGACTTCAATGGTCTGTTTTCAAATCATGGGATATGACAGCGCGATCGCCCTGGCATCCCAAGCCGGACAACTAGAACTCAACGTAATGATGCCCTTAATTGCCTATAATTTAATTCACAGCATTGAACTGATGGGCAATACCTTGGCCGCCCTAACTCAGCGAGGTCTAGCGGGAATCACCGCCAACCGCGATCGGTGTTTAGCCTACGCTGAAGGCAGTTTATCCTTGGTTACAGCACTGAACGTGAATATCGGCTATCTCAACGCCGCTGCGGTTGCCAAAGAATCCCTAGAAACTGGCAAATCCTTGCGAGAAATTGTCCTAGAAAAACAATTAATGAGTGAAGCAGAATTAGCCAAGGTTTTAGACTTAGAAAAAATGAGTGCTATGCCTAAAAGTTAACATTTAGAGCACTTGTCAGAGTTATGAAGTACAAAAAAACCTGTCATTCCCGCGAATGCGGGAATCCAGAAAACCTCTGTACTTAATTCTGACAATAACCGCTATATTAGTTATTAGTTATTGGTTATTGGTCATTATTTATTGGTGGCTTGACATCACCCAAAAAGTAATCACCAACAACCAATAACCAACAACTAATAACCAATAACTAATAACCACAAAAAAAATTAGGAGTCAATCATTATGGTTCGAGGTTCTTTTGCCACCATGCAGGCGGAAAATAGCACCGAAGTCACCTTTTATTATGTGGATGGACAATCTGATTCTTATAAAATTCCCATTCCCCCCCAACAATTTCAGCAACAAATCGCCAAATTTTTACAAAAACCTTGGTTTATTTTCCATCTCTTCGATCAAACCGTAATGATCGCCAATTCAAGAGTGGTTAAAATTGAAGTCAAACCCAGTATTTCTCAAATTCAAGGAGAAGGGGTCTTTGCCAATGCGGAAAAGATTACTTCAATGCAACGCGGTGCGACCGGAAGATTAGGCGTTCGAGAATAAGTGAACAGAGGGTGTGGGGTGTAGGGCCGCCATCGGGGGGAATAATTAACAATTGATAATTGATAATTGACAATTAAATAAAATTATCAATTATCAATTATCAATTATCAATTATCAATTATTCCCTACACCCTCATCTCCTCGGTTATCGTGCTAATTTCGCGATCGCCGCATATTTCTGGTTAGTGAACCACAAATATTGGTAGCGGCTTTCGCCTGACCGTAACTTTGTCTCTACAAGCCCTCGTTCAAACTGCCGAATATCTGTAGTCTATGCGATCGAAAACCGCCGTAAACTATCAGAAATCCAATCACACTCACTCAGTCATCTCACCCCAGATTATCCCAACTAACCAGATGCTATGGAATCCATTATTGTCAACGCCGATCCGCAATTTATCTTTACCATTTTCTTTCTCAGTCTAGGGCCAGTTAAAATCATTTTTCCCTTTTTCAAGCTGACTCGTAATGCCACCCCAGAATATCGCCGCAATGTCTCGATTATAGCCGCAATTATCGCCACAATTGTTGTTTTATTCGTGGCTTTATTTGGGCATCATTTAGTTGCCAAATATCAGCTTTCTCTCGACGCACTCCGCCTTGCCGGAGGATTGGTGCTGCTAATGTCTGCCCTGTTTAGTACGTTTCCACATCTTCAGCCTCCCCTGGAAATGCCGAAAACTGAACTCACCGCCATACAGCTTGCAATTCGGCCCATAGTTTCGCCGATTATTATTCCCCCGATTGGCATCGCGGCAATTCTCATTTTTACCACCTTGTTTCAGGGGAATTGGGAGATGCAATGGATCGTCGTCAAAAGTTTGCTCACGATTATGGTTTTCAATTTTATGGCGATGCTATTTGCTGATAAAATCATCAAAATTCCAGGACTGACTCAAATTCTGACTTTGGCGGCGGTGGTTTTAACCTTTATTCAAGTGGCTTTAGCGATTGAAGTAATTTTAATTTCCCTAAACAGTTTAGGCATAATTGTGCGATAGAAATCGAGGTCATAAATCAGACCATTTAAGCAAATTTAAACCATAAATTAAACCATAAAAGTTAAGCACTCAAATGGCTGTTGAATTCGATTTATGTGCCTGGTCATGTAATTAATGGGAAGATTGGGCGGGGGAGCCGCCATCGAGCCCGCCATCAGCCGCCATCGAGCGGGGGGGAGAGTGAATAATTGATAATTGATAATTATCAATTATCAATTATCAATTATCAATTATTCCCTACACCCTAAATTATTTGCCTATATTTCGTTTCATTTCGCCTAACTCTTCATCCATTTCCCAGCGGCGAAAAGTATCTTCTAAGGGGTCAGCGCCACTATTAAGATTAAACTTATAATTCTGATTCCAGCTTTTAGTATTTTCGCTTGATGACGGGGTATAGCTAGTCGAGGCTTGTGCTTCTGTAGCTTTTTTTTGTACTTCCAAGCGTTGGGCTCTAATTTTCCGATATAACTCTTTACCTTTTTCTATTTGTTCTTTGGCGGCTTGCATTTGTCCCCAAAATTGATTGCCTTGACGCAATAAAGCGGCTTCCCTTTCTTGTGCCGATTGAGCTAAATCTTCTCTGCCCGATGCTTTGGCTTTACTCACTCGTTCATGCCACCGTTGAATATCTTGGGCGGTGGATAAAATCTGCTCTTGTAATTGCCTTTCTTTATTTTGGGCATCGCGAATTAATCGCAAGGTAGCATCTTCTTGCTCTCGGAGTTGCTCTTCGAGTGCCTGTAACTCCAAATGAGGATGATTGCGGAGAAATTCATCTAATTTGTCTTCAAAAAAACGACTGACATCATCAAACAAACTCATTATTTGTCACTCCTTATGGTGATTATTGGTTATTAGTGATTAATTATTGGCACCGAATAACCAATCACCAATAACTAATAACCAATAACCGTGAACAAAATTAAATGCTTTGCCCCACATAGATGGAACGGACTTCACCATTGCGGCGAATGACGGCTTCTTTGTTTTTGATTTCGCCGAGTGTCCAGCCACTAGATCCAATGCTTTCACCAATGTTGATGCGGCGAGATGCCCCATTAATTTCAAATAAGGCAACCGATCGCTCCCCGACTTGGATAATTCCCACCAGTGTATGAACCGCTGCGGCGGCTGATTCGGCGGGGGCAGCAGCCGGGGCTGGTTCGGTTTGGGCGGTGGCAGCGGTTTCCGCTGCTTGTTCCGGCAGGGGTGGTGCGGCTTCCGGTTTGGGAAGGGATGCCACAGGTTGTTCCGGTGCAGCGGGTGCGGGTTTGGGTGCTTCGGCTTGTGGTTTCGGGGAGGGGCTGGGGGCAGGACTGGGAGCAGGGGCGGCTGGGGTGGCGGGTTTCGCCGCTTGGGTGGCGGCGGGAGCCCCTTGGGTGGCGGCGGGAGCGGGTGCGGGTTTGGGGGCGGCGGCGGTGGTTTGACCCCCTGGAGGATTGGCCGGAACTTTGACGGTTTGAGTGGGAGGGGCGCCGGTGAGGGTTAGTCTTTCCAGGGCGATCGCAATGCGGTTGAGGACTTCGGTTAAATTGCCTGAGTCTGGTTGGGCGGCGATCGTGGGATTCACGGTCACGTTAACTGGTGGTGGTGACATGGGAATGGGCAGGGCTGCTTGATTTTGTGCCGCTGGTGGCGGTGTGGGAATTGTCGCCTTTGCCCCTTCTCGCTGAATGGTTGCCAGCGATCGCCGCATATACTCCATAAACTTAATATCAGCTTCGGCTTTAAGCTGTTCGGGGGTTTTTGGCACGACGCGATCGGTTGTTTCTATGGTCTGTCCGCTGACTAGAGTCCAAAAGCGCTGGAGATCCCCTCGGTTCCACAGCAGTAAACCAACCAAAATCACCAAAGACGCACAAGCCCCACCGAGTAGCAGTTTATCTAGTAACCGCCCAGATTTTTGCTTTTGGGTTTCGGTGGTTTCAACTTCAGCGGTTTTCACCGGATGGGTTTCCGGTTGGGGGACGAGCATTTGCGGCAAAAAAATTTGCGGCACCTGAATGGATTTTAACGAGACTGGATCCGGTGGAGGGGTGGTCTGGGTGGGCAGTCTTCCCCCGTCCAAAATATGCTCCATGTCGTCAAATAACTCATCCATCAGGCGATCGGCCAAGGCATCTACGGAAAACGAACCCCGTGGCTGGGGATCCTTAAAGCCTACCACCGGCTCATCGATCGCCGGTTTGGTTGTGACATTTTGCTGAGACATAATTTTCTAAACCTGTGATGTGATATTGCCAGCTATATAAACTAAGTAGGTGAACATAATTAATTGCACTTTTCGTTCCCCGCCGATAGGCTTTGGATTCCCGTCGGAGTTTACCCCCGCGAATGCGTGGGGCGGGAATGACAGTTTTTCTTCTCATGGAGTCTGTGGTGCATTTATTTCTGCCCGTCTACTTATATTGATTCAGCTACAACCAGCGTCATCGATTATCGTATTATATATGGACTTTTGGTGACTGGTTGATAGTTGATGGTTATTTGATGCGGACAAATAAGCATCAACCATCAACCATCAACCATCAACCATAGAATCCCTACCCATCAACCAATAACCAATAACCAATAACCAATAACCAATAAATTTTACTTCATTGCTAATTGACGTTTACTCACTTCTAAGTAAATCAGCAAAGCATCAATATCCGCTGGATTTACGCCCCCAATTCGGCAAGCTTGGCCAATGGTTAAGGGTTTGACTTTGGCTAATTTTTCTCTGGCTTCTTTGGACAAAGTATTGATTTGAGCATAGTCTAAATCGGCGG
Source organism: Oscillatoriales cyanobacterium (assembly GCA_011390955.1). GTDB lineage: Bacteria > Cyanobacteriota > Cyanobacteriia > Cyanobacteriales > Laspinemataceae > Planktothricoides. The sequence continues at coordinate 38,253 of JAABRM010000028.1, forward strand.
GTAATTTGCGGTTAGCATTGCGACTAATTTGGTCGATTTGGTGTTGCTGCCGTTCAATATAACCAGAGTATTTAATGTCAATTTCTACTCCTTCTTTTTCCGCTTGATTTAGTTCTAAATTAGCCAAACCATACTTCTGGAAGTCACTATAATGAAATCCCGGACGAAGCAGCAGTTCAGCTAAGGTAATTGACCCTTTTATTTTCTGATTCTTGTCTGCAAAGATTGCTTTTCCTATTTCTTCATGTTCTTTGATTCGAGTGGTTTCTAACCGTTCTTTTTCTGCGGCTATTTTAGCATATTTTTCCGTAAATAAACCATAGCGGCGATCGCAGATTAAGCCAATTTCTCGACCTAACGGGGTTAAGCGGCGATCGGCATTATCCGATCGCAATAATAACCGATATTCCGACCGACTGGTTAACATTCGATACGGTTCGCGTAATTCTTTGGTGCAGAGATCGTCAATTAATGTGCCAATATAACTTTGTTCGCGGGGGAAAATAATCATTTCCTGACCGCGCACTAACCGGGCGGCATTAATGCCCGCCACAAGTCCCAGGGCTGCGGCTTCTTCATAGCCCGTGGTGCCATTAATTTGTCCGGCACAAAATAATCCCGAAACTTTCTTGGTCATCAAGGTGGGATAACATTGGGTGGCGGGTAAATAATCGTATTCCACCGCATAAGCTGGACGCAACATGACACATTTTTCTAATCCGGGCAAAGTACGCAACATTTGTAGTTGCAAATTTTCGGGTAAGCCGGTAGAAAATCCTTGGATATAAAGTTCGGGAATATCTCGCCCTTCCGGTTCAATAAAGATTTGATGACTTTCTTTATCCGCAAAGCGGACTATTTTATCCTCAATGCTGGGACAATAGCGCGGCCCTTTGGATTCTACCCAACCGCCATAAACCGGAGATAAGTGGATATTTTCTTTAATTAACCGGTGAGTTTCGGCGGTGGTTCGAGTTAGATAACAGTTCATTTGTTCCCGTTCGACCCACAATTCCGGGTCAAAACTAAACCACCGCACATCTTCATCTCCCGGTTGCGGTTCCATTTTGCTATAGTCCACCGATCGCTTATCGACGCGGGCAGGAGTTCCGGTTTTTAGGCGATCGGTTTCAAAGCCTAACCGTTTCAAGGTTTCCGTTAAGCCCACGGCAGCAAATTCTCCGGCCCGACCGGCAGCCATTGATTTGTTGCCGACCCAAATTATGCCACCTAAAAAAGTGCCGGTGGTTAAGATTACGGCTTTGCAGGCAAAGGCGACACCAAAATAGGTTTTTACGCCGATAATTTCATCGTGATTATTCAGCACTAAGTCCGTGACCATGCCTTCGCGCAGAGATAAGTTTTCTTGGTTTTCTACGATTTTTCTCATCACGGCGGCATATTCCCGTTTGTCGGTTTGAGCCCGTAATGCCCAAACCGCAGGGCCACGAGAAGCATTGAGGACGCGCTTTTGCAAATAGGTGCGATCGGTCATTTTGCCAATTTCCCCACCCAGGGCATCAACCTCATGGGTCAATTGGGACTTAGCTGGGCCACCCACTGCCGGGTTGCAGGGTTGCCAAGCGATTTTATCTAAATTTAAGGTCAGCAGCAGGGTGCGACACCCCAACCGGGCGGTGGCTAAGGCCGCTTCACAACCGGAATGTCCCGCCCCCACCACTACGACATCAAAAGCGTCTTGAAAATCTACGGGCGTTTGCATGGTCATGGTTTAGGTCTTCGTTTGGATTCTTTATTAATGATAGAGGAAAAACCACAGAGACACGGAGAACCACAGAGAATGCTTTGCTTTGTGTCCTCTGTGTCTCTGTGGTGAATCTTCCCGCTATGGGACAATAAAATAATGAGACCATTTAAGGAGATGACGGCAATGAGTCCTTTACTCGAAGCAATCTTAAAACAAGTAGAACAGCTTTCTAATGATGAGCGGTTGGAGTTAATTCAACAGGTGGCAGAACAGATGAAGTCCCCCCCAGCAGAACCGAAGCGGAAACATAAAATTAGTGAGTTTCGGGGGATGGTGCAGTATCCCTTTTTTGGAGAAGATGCCCAGGAATGGGTGACACGAACTCGGCGTGAAGGAGATGAACATCGGGAAAAATTACTCCGAGGAGAAGAATGAGAATTAACCAAGCTTTATTAGGGGTATCGCGGCTATTTTTGGATACAGCACCCGTTGTCTATTTCGTGGAGGAAAACCCATATTTTTTACCTCTGGTTAGCCCGATTTTTACCCAGATTGAAAATGGTTTTTTGATTGGGGTTGCCAGTCCCGTAACTTTGGCTGAATGCCTGGTTATGCCTTATCGAATCAGTGATTTAATCCTACAGCAAAAGTTTATTGATTTACTCAATAATACTGAGAATATCGAGTTTTTTGGAAGCGATCGCCAAGTTGGGCAAAAAGCCGGTGAGTTACGGGCAAAATATAACCTTGAATTACCCGATGCTTTGCAAATTGCCACGGCGATCGCGGCTAATTGTCAGGCATTTTTAACTAATGATATTCAACTGCAACGAGTTACTGATTTGCGGGTATTGCTGGTTAGTCAATTATAGGTTTAACGAAAGATTAGAATCGTCTTATATAGCGCGTCTAACTCATTTTCTCACAGAGAAAGGAATCATCTTGCTTGCACTACAAGACGATCGGGAGTCGGATCCATTGTCGGAATGATTTATGGTCGCTATATATTTAACAAGGAGGCAACGATGAATCTTGCTAAAATTGTCCAAAATGGCAATACCCAGAGTCTCATATTGCCCGATGAATTTCATCTCGAAGGGGATGAAGTTTATATTAAAAAAGTTGGCACCGCATTAGTAGTGATTCCCAAGAATAATCCTTGGCAGCCGTTATTTGACAGTTTAAGTTTATTTTCCGAAGATTTCATGGAAACTAGAGAACAACCGAAACTGGAAACCAGAGAGGATATTTTTGAGTGAATTTTGTATTAGATACGAATATTTGTATATACATTATTAAACAGAAACCCGCTAAGGTACTGGAGAAATTTCATCGATATTCTTATTTCTTTTTATTGGGGCGAAAGGACACGGCAATGCCGTGTCCCTACCATCATTCTAATTAAAGTTTCTTGTTCTGCTTCCGAAAGCTGAGAAACCGCTTGATAAAGTTCTTCTACTGTATTGGTCATCAGGAAAATCTCCTATTATATGCTTGACGGATTAACCTATATCATCTCTATTATAATCCAGATGCTCTAATATTTGGATTCCCGCCTGCGCGGGAATGACATATTAATAGGGTATAATCAAGCTTATGGGCGATATATAATTTAAGGCTTCCAGGTTTTATTTTAGGAATAATTCCTTTGTGGATCTTTGTGTCTTTGTGGTAAAAAAACAATCCATAAACCACAGAGACACAGAGATACACAGAGAGGAGATAATATCGATAAAAAAAGCCCCCCTTTTTCAGGGGGGTTGGGGGGATCTTTCAAAAAGCCCCCCTTTTTAAGGGGGGTTGGGGGGATCTTTCAAAAAGCCCCCCTTTTTAAGGGGGGTTGGGGGAATCTTTTAACCAAAAATGCTGCCAAAAAAGTCGATCGCCTCTTTCAAAGCGACAATAAACACATCAATCTCTGCACGAGTATTATAAAAATATAAACTAGCCCGTGCGGTAGACTGAGCATGAATTACCCGGTGTAAAGGTTGAGTGCAATGATGGCCAGCGCGAATCGCCACCCCCGCTTGATCTAAAATAGTAGATAAATCATGGGGATGAACTGCCCCACAGGTAAAAGAGGCTAACCCAGCCCGACCAGACCCGTCTGCTTTTGGTTGTGGGCCATATAATTTAAGATCGGGAATTTGGTTTAATTGCTCAAACAAATAAGCGGTCAATTCATGCTCATAATCCGTAATTTTATCCATACCGATCGCACTTAGATAATCCACCGCAGCCCCCAGAGAAACTGCCTCCGCGATCGCTGGAGTTCCTGCCTCAAACTTATGGGGTAAATCCGCATAAGTAGAATGGTCTAAATAAACATCAGCAATCATCTCCCCACCGCCCAAAAATGGTGGCATAGCCCGCAAAACCGCTAACTTACCATAGAGAAAACCAATCCCCGTCGCCGCACACATCTTATGGCCAGAAGCCACAAACCAATCGCAATCAATATCCTGCACATCAATCGCCATGTGGGGCGTACTTTGGCAGCCATCTACTAATACTTTAGCCCCATATTCATGGGCTAAAGCGGCAATTTCTTTCACCGGATTAATACAACCCAAAGTATTAGAAACATGAACCACCCCAACTAATTTAGTTTTATCGGAAAGCAGGGTTTTAAACTGTGCCATATTGAACTCTTGGGTTTCCGTGAGTTCCACAAATTTCAACACCGCCCCAGTCCGCTGGGCAATCATTTGCCAAGGCACTAAATTACTGTGGTGTTCCATCACCGTGAGAATAATTTCATCTCCGGGCTGTAAACTGTTTAATCCCCAACTGTAGGCAACTAAATTAATCGCTTCACTGGCGTTGCGGGTATAGACAATTTCTTGAGAAGAAGCGGCATTAATAAATTTAGCCACTTTTTCTCTAGCCCCTTCATAAGCATCCGTTGCCCGCGAACTTAAAGTATGAACGCCTCGGTGAACATTGGCATTACTATGGTAATAATATTCTTCCAAACCTTTGAGTACCTGAACGGGCTTTTGGGATGTAGCGGCATTATCCAGATAAACTAACGGTTTGCCGTTAACTTCTTCTAGCAAAATAGGGAAGTCACTACGAATTTTTTGAAATTGTTCGGCCAAGCTTTTTTCTTGAATAGCAATCATGGTATTTGGGGGATAGAAAATAAAATTAAGTCAGGACTTACGCAGCTAATCTATATGTAGGGTGGGCATTGCCCACCATATATATAGTGATTAAATCCTAGATTTGCGTAAGTCCTATAAGTACCAGTAACAGTAGGGTGGGCATTGCCCACCCTACGAATTAAATCCAATTAATTTGGCTGGCCTATTTAATGACTGGTTAGACAGGCAAGACAACGAGATAGCCGGTGTGCCAGAGAAGGTAGGGGCAATTTTTCCAAGATTTCCCCGGCAAAACCGTCAATTAATAAGTTGCGACTGGTGACTGGATCTAAGCCGCGACTTTGCAAGTAAAAGAGTTCTTCGGCTTCTAACTGGCTGACCGTAGCGCCGTGGGTGCATTTGACATCATCGGCAATAATTTCTAGTTGCGGTTTGGTGTCTACCCGACCTTTGCGCGATAGGATTAAATTCCGATTCAGTTGGCTGGCATCAGTCAGTTGGGCAGCTTTGGCGACAAAGACCCGACCGTTAAACACGCTATGGGCGCGATCTTCTACGATACATTTTTGTAGTTGGGCGACCATCCCATGAGGATAGTTAAGGACTACGTTGCTGTGAGTATCTGCTAGTTGTTCCCCACCAACGACGGTTAAACCGTTGAGGGTGGTTTGGGTGCCTTCGCCTTTTTGATAAATTTCCAGGTTATGCCGAGAAATTTTACTGCCGGTGTTGACTTCAATGCAGGAATAGCGGCTATCTTTGGCTTGGGCGATCGCACTCTTGCCAATATGGAAGCTATTTGCGGCTTCTCGTTGGATGCGGGTATGGTTCACTTCCGCATTTTGCCCCAGATAAATTTCCGTGACCGCATTGGTAAAATAGGGCTGAGTTTCCGTGGCACACCATTCGCGATCGGCTACTATATATTCTTCAATTACGGTGGCAGCACTGCCCGGTTCCGCAACCACCAAAGTCCGGGGTTGAGTTAAAACCGGAGTTTCTCCCGTGACCGAAACAAATAGCAGATGAATGGGGGTTTCTACGGCCACATTTTTCCCCAGCCAAATTACTGCCGCATCATTTAACCCCGCAGTGTTCAGGGCGGCGAAAACTTCTTGCGTCCCTTCTTGGTTGGCTAAATATTCCGGTAGGCGATCGCGCAACTCAGCCGGTAATTGTGCCAAATTGCCGATAAATAATCCTTGAGGTAAACCAGCAACCGCACTTAATTCCTGGGAATAACGGCCATTGACAAACACCAATCGCCGATCGACTTTAGACAATATCTTAATATTGTCAATTAAATTGCCAAGGGTTCCCTGGGGCAACTCAAAAGCCGCCGCCCCTTGAAACGGCACTGCTGCCAAGGGTGCCAGGTTGGTAAACCGCCAATCCTCATCTCGCGTCGTCGGCATTCCCAACTCCCGCACCACAGCCGCTGCATTATCCCGCAATTGCTGTAACCAAGCATCGGTTGGGGTTGTGCCATTGATTGCTTCCGAAAGCAAGCGATCGATCGCCGAAATTTCTGATTTAGTCGCAATTTGCATAGTCATTACACCCCTACCTTAGCGGTCAATTCTTCACCGATCCAGTCATAGCCGCGACTTTCTAATTCCAGGGCTAATTCCTTACCGCCACTGGTAAGAATTCGTCCTGCTTCCATCACATGAACATAGTCCGGCACAATATAATCTAATAAGCGTTGATAGTGGGTAATTACTAACATCGCATTCTCAGCATTCGCCAGTTGATTTACCCCATTAGCGACAATCTTCAAAGCATCAATATCTAAACCAGAATCGGTTTCATCTAAAATTGCCAGACTCGGTTCTAAGATAGCCATTTGCACAATTTCATTGCGCTTTTTCTCCCCACCAGAAAACCCTTGATTCACGCTCCGTTTGAGGAAAGAGGGATTCATTTGCACGACTTCCAGTTTTTCCGCAATCACATCTTCAAAATCAAACGCATCTAATTCTGGCAATCCTTGATACTTGCGGCGAGCATTACAAGATGCTTTCAAAAAGTCCAGATTACTGACTCCAGGAATTTCTACGGGATATTGAAAAGCTAAAAATACTCCAGAACAAGCCCGTTCTTCTGGGTCTAATTCCAGTAAATTTTTGCCTTTAAAAATCACCTCACCGCCGGTGACTTCATAAGCGGGATGTCCGGCTAATACTTTGGATAATGTACTCTTGCCAGACCCATTTTTACCCATAATGGCGTGGATTTCACCGGATTTAATTTCTAAATTTACTCCTTTGAGAATTTGCTGCCCATCCACATTAGCGGTCAGATTTTTAATTGACAGAATTACTTCACTATTTTCAATAATCATAAGTTGTTTGATTTGATTTCCTGGAACAGATTTTTTGGTCTGAGGCAAAAACCGGGTTGTTAGAAGAAATACGGTTGTCAAGTACGGGCGAGAAAGCGAATCGCCCCTACTACGATCGTAACCCTAAAACACGCTCTGGATTCCCGCCTTCGCGGGAATGACAGATGGCTTTATAAACGGGTTTTGACAAGCGTATTTGGTATTAGTAGGGGCGCAATGCTTGCGCCCCCAAAGCGCCCCAAAAGTGTCCGGCTTGGTCAGGGCGCAAGCATTGCGCCCCTACACGAAACAACGATCTGAAGAACGATTTTTCGTAGGCGGTTTCCCAACCCTTACAAGATTAGCTTTTTAAGGGGGGTTAGGGGGGATCAAAAAAACCCGGTTTCTTGGTCTAAGCCAGCTTAACCCACCGATCCTTCTAACTTCAGACTTAAGAGGCGATCGGCTTCTACGGCAAATTCCATCGGCAATTGATTAAACACATCTTTGCAGAAACCGCTAATCATCATGCTGACAGCATCCTCAGCGGAAATACCCCGCTGGGCTAAGTAGAAAAGTTGGTCTTCACCAATCTTAGAAGTAGAAGCTTCATGTTCTACTCTTGCCCCCGGATTTTGCACTTGAATATAGGGGAAAGTATTCGCTTGAGCATTATCCCCAATCAGCATTGAATCACACTGAGAGTAATTCCGCGCCCCTTCTGCCCCCGGCCCAATTTTCACCAAACCGCGATAGCTATTTTTGGATTTACCCGCCGAAATACCTTTAGAAATAATGGTGCTGCGAGTGTTTTTGCCGATATGTACCATTTTGGTGCCGGTGTCTGCTTGTTGACGGTTATTCGTCAGGGCCACAGAGTAGAATTCGCCGACGGAATTATCGCCCACGAGCACGCAACTGGGATATTTCCAAGTAATTGCCGAACCTGTTTCGACTTGAGTCCAAGAAATTTTAGAGTTTACCCCTTGGCAGAGTCCGCGTTTGGTGACGAAATTATAAATCCCGCCTTTGCCGTTTTCATCTCCGGCATACCAGTTTTGCACCGTGGAATATTTAATGTCTGCATTGTCCAGGGCGACCAATTCCACTACGGCAGCGTGGAGTTGGTTGGTGTCGAACATGGGGGCGGTGCAACCTTCTAAGTAGGAAACTTGGCTGCCTTCATCGGCAACAATTAAGGTGCGCTCAAACTGCCCTGAATCACCATTATTAATTCTGAAGTAGGTGGACAATTCCATCGGGCATTTGACCCCTTTGGGAATGTACACAAAAGACCCGTCGCTGAATACGGCGGAGTTGAGGGCGGCGTAGAAGTTGTCACTTACGGGGACGACGCTACCGAGATATTTTTCGATCAGTTCGGGGTATTCGTGGACGGCTTCAGAAATTGAGCAGAAGATCACCCCTTCTTGGGCGAGTTTTTCCCGAAAGGTGGTGGCAATGGAAACACTGTCAAATACGGCATCGACGGCCACGTTGCTGAGGCGTTTCTGCTCGGAAAGGGGGATGCCCAGTTTTTCAAAGGTTTCTAGTAAAGCTGGATCTACGTCATTTAAGCTGTTGAGCTTTTCTTTTTTCTGTTTGGGGGCAGAGTAGTAAATAATGTCTTGATATTTGATCGGCGGATAGCTGACATGAGCCCAGGCTGGTTCCTGCATGGTCAGCCATTTCCGGTAAGCTTTGAGGCGAAATTCCAGCATGAACTCCGGCTCATTTTTTTTGGCGGAGATCAGACGAACTACGTCTTCACTTATTCCGGGAGGCAAAGTGTCAGATTCGATGTTGGTCACGAACCCATATTTGTAGGGTTGGTTGACTAGGGTTTTTACTGAGGCGCTCATGGTGTGTGTTCTCTTTGTCTAGAAGGTGGTAGATCGGCTTTATCAGCTTAAGATTACTGCTTAATTGGGTATTTATGATGACCAATGGCGGATGATGGTGAAATCACCAAGCCATGACGATCGATCTAAGGTGATTTTAAGCTGGATTGGTGGTGGTACGAATTTGCTCAAAGGAAATTTGTTGTCGATCCCCGGCAAAATCGTTGTCGGGAGTTAAAAACAACATACAGTGACATTCTTTCCGTTCCCTCATGGGGACGCAAGGGCAGTTCCAGTAAGCGGCTTTCGCTTCCGCTGCTTTGTCTTCGTAATGGCGACAAGGACATAGGGGCGAACCTAGGTCTTCTTTGTGTTTGGCCAAGCCTTCGATGACTACAGCGGTGACGCCGAGATCGGCACAGAAGTATGTGCCGGTGCGTTTGGCGTATTGTTCGGCAAATTGCCGCATGGCTTCTAGGTTTTTGTCTGTAGCTGGTAAATTTTGTGTAGTTTGGTTCATTCGCTGACTGGTATAAAGAGCTTTTTTGGTTGGCGGACGTTGTTGTCCACCGTGGTTCATCTGTATATATATAATGAGATTAAACAACAGCCTTGTTGCTTAACTTTTATTCTAGGGTACTTTAGCAACATTACTGTTGTCAAAGTTCCCGCGAGATTTTTTTATTGGACATTTTGGTCAGCGAGAACAGGTAAGAGGATGACACCCAGCCAGCAGCAATCCACCAAAGACGATATCCTGCAATTTTTAAGAAAGCAGGGTCAAGCAACGGCGCAAGATTTGGCAGAACAGTTAAATCTTAGTCCCCAAGCGATTCGACGCCATTTGAAGGATTTAGAGGCGAATCACTTGATTTCCCATGAGTTGATTCAGGAGCGAATGGGGCGCCCGCAGTATCTTTACCAGTTGACCGAGAAAGGACGCGATCGCTTTCCCCATCGTTATGATGATTTTGCGGTTTCCCTGCTGGATGTTTTGGCGGAAACCGTGGGGCCCGAACAGGTGAACTTGATTTTGCAGAAGCAGTGGGAACGCAAAGCGATTGATTATCGCGATCGCTTGGGTCAAGGCCCTTTAGAAAAGCGGGTGGCAGCTTTGGTAGAACTGCGTAAAATTGAGGGCTATATGGCGGAGTGGCATCCGGTCGAACAGAATGGCACCAGCAAGGGCGATCGCTTTCTGATTACGGAACATAATTGCGCGATTTCCAATGTAGCCGCTTCTTTCCCTAGGGTTTGCGATCATGAATTAGAAATGTTTGCCAGTGTTTTGCCAGACTGCACGGTAGAACGGACTTTTTGGATGATTAATGGTGAGCATCGCTGTGGCTATTTAGTTCAGTCTCGCGAGTTGGATTAAGGATGGGATTTTCCCCGGATCGCGCCACCGCGATCGCTCAAGGCTAATCTTTAAAATAACTAACAAAATAACTAACCGCTTAAACGGTTATATTTTATGTTGTCAATATGAAATATTACGAAATATTCCTATGATACCCGAATCACAATCTAGCCCACAATTTTTAACTCCGGAAGAGTCTAGCGCGGTGGATGGGGCTTTGCTGGCATCCCATGAGAAGTTTTTAACCCGGTTGACGATTTCTTCTTTGAAGTTGCTGAAACATATTGCCCAAGATACTGGGGTGGCGATGGAGGATTTGACCCCCCAGCAGGTGATTGCTTGGTTTGAACAAGATGGTAAGATTCGCCGGGAACAAGGGGTTGAGGCGGCGTTTTTGAAGTGGTAAGACCAAATTCGGTTCTGATGTCATTCCCGCGAAAGCGGGAATCCATCAGCGCTTTAGGGGATTATAGTACGGGCGATTCGCTGTCATTTATATTAACTAATCGATATCAGTAGGAATTATTGCTGATTAGCCCCAGAAATCCTCTCAGTCAAAGGGATTTAATATTTAAGATTTACTTAATTATTTACTTAACTTAATAATTAGATGAGTCACTACTAGCAAAACAGTTAACTTTGGTGTCAAAGTCTTGTAATTTTATGCCAAAGTGCTTAAAGTAAAAATTGAAGCAAGTAAAGCTTCCCTGGCAGATACATCAGCGCCAAGTTACAAGTAGTTTCGTCAAAGAGGTACAACGACGCTGTTTAAACTATCGTCTGTCTCGTCAACTCCAAACAGCACCCAACTTGAAGTCTCAAACTTCCTATTTTTGTGAACTGGGAGCACCGTGCTTGAGAATACTCAAGATTCGCCTCCAGATATGCTCAAAAAATGGTAGGAATTCACTGAGTGAGTAAAGGCTGGGTGCTGTTTTTGTTTGGGATTTTTTGATGGATTCAAGGTTGCGGAAATTAATTAGTCCCTCAAAAGATAATTTCGGCAAAATGTAAAGTTTAGTTGCAATTTCTTGCCATTCAAAAAAAAGGTGCTACATTATAAATTGAAGCTATGAAGTAAGCTTCCCTGACAGATACTTCAGCGCGATGTCCATGTTAGTTGAGAGGTAAACCACGCTGTTTCACTACAAATCTGTCTCGTCCACCGAAAACAAAACCCAGCATCTGGTCTGATGCTTCCTAGATTGGTAACGCGGAAATTATGCAGAGAAAACTGGTAGGTATCTGTATATCCGCTGTAGCTCCAACGGAAAAGGAAGTGAGGACATCTAAGGATGCTGGGTTTTGTTTTTTGTTGGTTGTTGTTTGTTGTTTGTTGATTGTTGATTGTTGATTGTTGATTGTTGGTTGTTGATTGTTGATTGTTGATTGTTGATTGTTGGTTGTTGGGTTGTAATTGATAATTGATAATTGATAATTGATAATTGATAATTGATCATGGTATTTAATTGTCAATTGTCAATTATCAATTATTAATTGTTTTCCCCCACACCCCTTTCCCTTAACTAATAACTCATAAATTAAAGTGTTCACTCATTAGAGTGTAAAGTTTACTTGCAATTGCTGGTAATTTATCAAAAAAGTGCTAGATTAAATATTGAAGCTAATTGATGAGCTTCCCTGGCAGATAGCACAGCGCGATGTCCATGTTTGTAATAGAAAAGAGGTAAAACACGCTGTTTAATTTTTCATCTGTCTCGTTAACCAAAAACAGTACCCAACTTGAAGTCTGATACTTCCTCCTCTAGGAAAAAGGGAGCCCTGCAAATTAGCCCGAAGGGGCAAAAGCAACTCCAGATAATATCCATTAAAAAGAGGCAGTCACTCAGCGAGTAAAGGCTGGGTGCTGTTTTTTTGTGTGTTAAAGCAAAAGTAATTCATAGACCGGTTCAAATACTAAACGCTGTGGATGCATTAGATCGAGAGCAAATTGTCCGGCGCGATTCCGCTTCATCGGCTCCTGGAGTCAAAGACCCATGATAATTAGGCGATTTACTGGCTCAAAATTGAATATTTTGTGAAAAGCTGCTCCTAACTAATCATCAGATTGATAGGATAGTAATTAGCTCAGAGTCATGGCAAAAATGCGATCGCCATAGCATATCGGCTAAAAGCTGAAAAAAATTAGGTATAATTACGGAGAAAAATTAACTATGAATTTAGATCAATTTTAGATAAGTTGCGGACACCCAAATAAGCAACAATAAATTTTAGATTTTGCTAATTTTATTCAACAAAAAATAGTCCTAAACAACCCCTAAAAAGTGTTAAAGTGATTCGGAGTTTTTCATGCTGAGTATAGAATTGGACAAGGAAACGGAAGCGTATTTAGTGGAAATTTTGGGCAGGGAAAAAACTACTAGCGATGAGTTGATTAAACGCTTGGTGAAAGAACGTTGGTTGAGTTGGCAACCGCGCCAAACTATTGTCGAAAGATTGGGGGGACATCCCGAACATCTGTTAGAAGATGCGCCACCTGATTTATCAGAACGAGCAAATCGAAAAAAGGCGATCGCTAATTATTTGCAGAAAAAATATCCTCAATACGATCCGCAATGACTTATCATCCCGTAATTATTGTCGATAGTGGAATTCTAGTAGCTTACTACAGTGTAAAAGATCGCTACCATCAACAGGTGCGAGTTTTCTTTGAGAGATGTACCAGTAACCTAGTAACTACCACTGCTTGCGTTACTGAAGTGGTATGGCTTTTAAGTCCTAATTGGCGAATACAAAATCAGTTTTTACAGGGAGTTGCCAGGGGAGTTTTTGAACCTATTCCACTGATTCCTGAAGATTTTTCCCGTATGGCTGAACTGAATGAACAGTATGCAGATTTACCGGGAGATTTTGCAGATTTGTCTCTGATTGCTATTTCTGAACGGGTGAATATTCCGGCTATTGCTACTTTGGATAGTGATTTCGATGTTTATCGACGTTATCGAAAGCAAGCTTTTGAGCGGGTGTTTTTACCTGAAGACTGAAGCGGTTTTTATTTATATAAAACTGAGCATATATAAGAATATTGGAGGGAATACCCAATGGATGAAAATCGGATCCAAGATTATCGAAATCTGATTCAACAACTGCTGCATTGTCCTAGCGGTGAAGAACCAGCGATTTTACAGGCAAACTCGGATTTGCTGGATTTGGGTTTTGTGCAAGTCTGCGAGGCAGAAATGGTTTCACCACCGCCACCCACTCTCAGTCCAAACCTCCGACAATGCGATCGCCGGTATTAGGGGGCTGGAGAAAAACTGATTCCTCAATTAGTATTTATCTTGTTTCGAGGCAGCTTACTTGACAAATTTGTGTTAAAATTCAACTAACGATTTAGTTCTAACCAAGAAAATCGCCGTATGCCTTCTCAAGACTTTGCCAAAACACATACTGACCTTTACACTAAGGCGACAAAACTTTTGCAGTATTTGCGAGAGATTAGAGCAAGTCGTTGGCTCGAAGGTGATGCCGCCAGTGAGTTAAGGAAAGTTGAGACAGATATCAGTCAAGCTTTAGCTGATTTACAGGCTCAAAAGTATCAAGCAGCAGCAATTTCGGTTCAGCGTGTAGGTAAAAGTACCTTTCTAAATGCTGTTATTGGCGAGGATATACTGGCAACTGACACAGAATCTTGTACTGTCTGCCGTACCGATATCCGACACATTCCAGTCGGACAAATTCCTCGACTTTTGGAGTATCGGCAGGGGCAACAGCAACCAATTGTCATTGCACAAGGGGATGCCCAGAGAATTCGACAGAAGTTTTTAGAATATACCCGCGAGATTCGACAAAAAAACAACCCCTATCAAACTCTTCGCTTTGAACTAGAACATCCTATCGAAGTTGCTAGTACCATTCCCTTTCTGGCTGGTTTTACTTTAGTTGACACGCCTGGTTCTAACGAGTGGAAGTCTTCAAACTTTGACACAACTCCACTCAAGCAAGCTTCTCTGGAAGCATTACACAACAGTGATGTAATTTTGTTTATCTTAGATTACAACAATTACAAAACGAATGAAGTAGCTGAATTGTTCAGGGAACTAGGAAAAACCCGTCAAGATTTCTTATTAAAAAGCTGGCATAAGGTTTTCTTTATTCTGAATAAGGTGGATATGAAAGAGGAGCATTCTCGTAAAATCGAGGATGCGATCGTGGACTTGAAACAAACATTGATGAATGATTTTCGCTTTCCTGAGCCAATTATTTATCCTGCTAGTGCTAAACAAGGACTGCTGGCTAAACTCATTTTAAAAGGGATAGCGACTGAAAGTCATCATAAAGAATTTAGAAAAATTATTGGTCAGACTTACAGTAGAGTTGATGCCTACGGTGGCTCTTACACACCGCCATTGTCAGAGATTGCGCCATCAGCTTTAATAGATAGTGGTATTTCTAATCTTGAAGAAACGGCGATTAAAAGTATTCTTAAGAATTCTGGCTATAATCTTATTGTTAAAGTTTTATTAATTCTAGACATCAAGGTAGAAGATACTCAAAAAATCCTGATAAACCAGTCTAATATAACAAAAATTTATATCCAGTCTCAGAAAGCCAAAATAACTGAATGGATGGAAAAGATAGAATTTATTTCTAATCAATATAAACAGCTTCGGGATATTTTACAAAGCCATAAAGAGGCTTTATTTGATGCACTTAATCAGCAGATAGATAGTTTCTGTGCTTCAGCAAAATCAAGTATAGAGTCAGAAATTGAAAAAATGAAAAGAGAGAAAGGAGGTCGTTGGTACACATCATATTATAGCCCAGATTGGTATAGTTCTTATATTGCCCCACGAACACGAAATTCATCTAATCTTAACGACAGCAGAATCTTCCTGGAAGCAAGCTCATCTAGAGCAAAAATGGTAGAGATTGCACAAGAAGCTGAATCGCTGATTTATAGTAGTTGCAATTCTGTTTATAAAAACCAAATTAGTTTTTTGCAAAAGCAGCTTGATTTAGAAGCGACAAACGTTAGAAAAAACTTATTGGCTCTTTTGCCGATAAGAATTGAACAATTATCACAAATGTTCTCCCTATACATAGGCTCTAAAATAGAATTAAAGTTACAAGAGAAATATGATATGGAGATAGGTGATTTTCAATTAACAGGAATTGAAATTCCCATTAAAGAATACGACTATATTCAGGAAGGCTGTATTGGTGATGGTGAGTGGGTAGACTTTTACTACATGGGACATGAAATGGATTTTAACAAAATCTTAAGTCAATTTAATAGTCAAATAAACCAGCATAGAGAGCAGATGAAGCAAATAATTTATGGTTCTCTAGAACAAAATTTTTTCCAATTTATTTGCGTTTTAGATAAAATTAATGAGTTTAAGAGCCTATTTCAAGTGAAGTTGAATAACTTGTGGAACGAAATTCAGCAGAAAGAAGCTGAAAATAAGCTAATTATTGAAAGTCTTGATTATCACAGGAGTAAACTTAATGATTATCGGAGAGAGTTAGCCGCTATTCGGGGTTGTATCGAAGCTTGGAAGCCATAGTATATTTATTTCGACTTCATTTCCTCACTTATTCCCCAACGCCGCCACCTCTCCACAGAGCATCCCATTTGCCTATTACCAAATTATCACCAGGGTGAATGGAATAGGCATCAAAAGCCTAATCACGACTAATCAAAACTTTAAATCTTTCAGAGGTTCATCAAAATCATCAGAAATCCAGATTTTACCCTGCCAAATCCCCATTCCGCCTCGCTTGGGTGCTTTTGCTGTTTTAGGAGCATCCGCCCCATATCGGTTTACCAAAAATTTTTTATAGTCAAAAACTGCCTGTTTCACCGATTCTGGCAATTTTTCCACATTTTTTAGAATCGCATTTTCTATCATTTTTTTCACTTAAATATCTGCTTATATAAGCAGTCATGCTAAATAAATTGCACATTATACTTCGTGATGGGCAAAAGAAAACCGGGCAAATTAGCCCAAAACAGCATTTGCTATCTCTAATTTTCTGGTTCAATGGTGATATCCCATCGGTCTAAAGTAATTCCCAAGGTGGCATATAAATCCGTCAAAGCATTGAGATAATCTATGGTCGCATTGAGTTCCTGGTTTTTGGCACTGACTAAATCTTCTTCAAAATTTAGCACATCAATTAATCGAGTGTTGCCTACCCCTAATCTTAATTTTTCTCGTTCGTTTTCTAGCTGCTGTTCTGATAGTTCTCTGGCTCTTTGGGCTTGTTCCACCTGCTTCAGACTAAATTCAACATCCCTGAGACTATTGATGACACTAATTTCTAAGTTTTCCCGTTGTTCTTCCAGGTTGTTTTGCACAATTTCTAGTTGGATTTGGCTACGTTCTACTTGGCTTTCTAAGTCGCGATCGCCGAATGTCCGTCTGAGGGAAATCCCCGCTCTTAAATCATTGTTGTTTTCAGCGGTGTTACTTAAATTATTGATATAAGTGGCATTTAAACCTAAGTCCCATTTTTGACTATCTTCAGCCAGCAATAAGTCAATTTTGGCTCGCTCAATGTTAATCAGCGCTTGTAAATAGTCGATGTTATTTTCTAAGGAAATCTTCTGAGCAGATTCCCGCGACCATGAGATTAATTCCAGGTCATCGGTTGCCGGTTGTTCAATGGCCACTACCTGGATATTTTTGTCAATATCTAGAATCGATATCAGGTTAAGTCTTGCTTCTTCCAGCCGATTTGATGCCGCTAGTAAGTCGACTTGACGATTGGCTAACTTGGTTTCCGCTTGGATGCGATCGATTCTAGCCCTTCTTCCGGCTTCAATTAAAGCGTCAATAGATTTTAATTGAGTTTTGGCACTTTTTAGGGCAATTTCTTGAATTTTTAACGCTTCTTGCGATCGCAGTAAATTTCGGTAAGCGCGTAAGGTGGTGGTAATGTTGCTAATTAATGTATTTTTCAGACTTAAAATATTGGCTGCTTCATTCAGTCGGGCAATTTCAATGGAGGCGCGATTGACATCACTGCCAAATCCTCTTAATAAAGGTTGAGTGAAATTGAGTGAGATATTTTGTCCCAGCCGATTTTCATCTGTAATTGTGCTAGAACCGAGGGTATTTTGTGCCTGTCTATCCGCCGCCCAACGTGCCGAAATTTCCGCCCCGGTGGGAATTTTTACCACTAGGTTTGCCCCTAGGTTTAAGTTGCCCCGATTGGCAGCGATCGCCCCTAGTTGATTCCAATTATAAACCAGTTCAACGCTGGGGGTAAAGTTGGGGGTAAATTTATCTTCGGCAATGGCTAAATCCTGGCGTTCGATGATTCTTTGTAAATAGGCATTTTTGATGTCTCGATTATTTTGCAAAGATAAGATAATGGCATCTTGACTGGTTAATTCTAATGTTTGAGATGCCGGTCTTGGTGTTGACAGTTGTTCGGCGGGGTTAGGAGACTCATTAGGTTTATTTTCTTGTTTATTTTCTTGTTTATTTTCTTGTTTATTTTGGTGGACGGTTGTGATCTCTTGTAGCCAATGTTTGCCGGTGAATCTGACAGCGGTTTTTAAGATAGGAAGTAGGGGTTGATTTTGGCTTATGGTGGCAGCGGATCTGGCAGCGGATTTGGCAGCGGATGTGGCAGCGGATGTGGCAGCGAATGTGGCAGGGGATGGGGCAGCGGATGATAACTCAATGTCCCCCTTTTTATGAGGATTTGGGGGGATGTCTTCGGATCTGGCAGCGGATGGAGATTCAATGCCCCCCTTGGGAAGGGGGGTTGGGGGGATCTCTTCGGATCTGGCAGGGGATGGGGCAGCGGATGATGACTCAACGCCCCCCTTGGGAAGGGGGGTTGGGGGGATCTCTTCAACGATCGCCGCTTGTTTTTTGATACCTGTTTGGTGAGATAAATTATTAGTCGATCGGCGGTGTGATTTCGAGTAATTTGCGTTGAGATTATCCTGGATGATTTTGTCAATATCATCCAAGGTTACAGGAGTGGTTTTGCTGGTTACGTTATTGGCATTTGCCGGTTGTTTGGGAACATATTTAATTACCAGGGCTAGGCTGAGGAATAACCCCACAGTGGTTGACAAAATTACCGCGATCGCGAAATTTCCCTCATCGGGTAAAAACAGCGATCGCCCTAATTTTTTCTGAGATTTTGAATTAATTTCTGGCTTGGGTTCTATCATAGTATTAGTTAACAAAAAAATCAATAATTATGGAAATAATCGGTTTTGTGAAAAATAAAAAAAATAAGCTTATCGTATCAATAACAATCAACCATCAACAATCAACCATCAACAATTAACAATCAACCATCAACAATCAACCATCAACAATCAACAATCAACCATCAACCATCAACCATCAACCATCAACCAGAACGTAAAGCTTTGACTGGATCGAGTTGACTGGCTTGTAAGGCAGGAAAAAATCCGGCACCAACCCCTACCAATAAAGCGGATCCTAATGCTAAACCGGCAGTGGGCGGATCGAATTCGTAGGGTAATTCAAAGGTATCAGCTACCACAATTGTGATACCATGTACCGTGCCGATCGCGAATATTCCACCAATTAAACTCAGTAAAGCAGCTTCTAGGATAAATTGAAGCATAATATCGGCTTGGGTGGCACCAATAGCCCGCCGTAAACCAATTTCTGTGGTGCGTTCCATCACCGTGGCAATGGTAATATTAGCAATGCCCACCCCACCCACTAATAAGGCGATCGCTCCCACCGCTAAAAGCGATCTAGATACCATAAGTAAGGTGTCTTGCTGTTCTTTGATATCGCGAATATTATTCCAGGTATGTAATTCTTTGCCGGAAAATCTCTGTTTTAACAATTGATTAACTTGTTCATTCACCGGGTCGATTTCTTCCAGGCTTTCCGGTCGAATTAATATCCGCTCAATACGGCGATCGCCGGTGAGGGCACTGTAGATAGAAAGTGGCATAATCATCGCACCATTTCCCCGATCCCAACGACCTGTGAGTTTTGTTTCCATCACCCCACGAACAAAATAAGGGCGGCCATCAATATTAATCCGTTCTCCGATGGGATTACTATCTAGAAATAAAACCTCAACTAGCGCTTCATCAATCACCACTACGGGGCGATATTTGTCAAAATCAGCTTGGGTGAAAAAGCTGCCTGAGATCATTCTGCGTCCAGAGGTTTCTAGGAAATCTTGAGAAACTGCTGCGATTTCCGGACTGGCTTGGCGATCGCGAAAACTGGTTTCCTCCGCATATACCCCGATCATCGTCGCGATCGCCTGCGAACCTACTAATCTTTTTCTTAAAAATGCGATATCTTCGCGTTTAACGTCAACTGGTTCCCACCCGTTAGAACGATCGTAAGGAATTACAATAATTTGTGGTGCTTCTCTTTCTGCTAATTGTTTCGCGACCACAGCCCGACTAATTGTGCCTACTTGCAAGGTGGCACTGACGGCGGCAACTCCCATAAAAACCCCCACAGAAGTTAAGGCCGATCGCAATAGATTGCCGCTTAAAGATAAATAGGTTAATTTTAGTAAATCAATGGGTGTTAAGCTCATTTTTCTATAATTATGGGTTATTGGTTGGTGGTTATTGGTTGTTGGTTAAAAATAATCACCCTAATTTATCTGATAAATTCTATCATATTCAGCATTTTCCTCGTAATTCATGTCACGGTTTTTCGCTAATAACTATTATAGCTTATCAGAAAAATATTTACTTAAATTTAGTTTATAAAATGTGTTTATTCTCATTAATTACGTCTTCTGCCTCGCCGGGTTGGTCTACTTGCTGGCCGGGAATTTTCGCTTGGTTGGTTAGTATTTTCTGGCTTAAATTCTTTGACGATCGTTCCTTCGGTTAATTCTCGATCCACTGGAGGCAAAATGACTTCATCCCCTGCTTCTAAACCAGAGGTGACTTCAACTAAGCCATTGGTTAAATCTTCTAGTCCTAACTTGACAGACTTTTTTTGGGCTTTTCCCTCAGCATTTCTTACCCAAACAAACGGCTCGGAACCTGAATTGTCCACGACACTTGTTTCAACCGCAATGACATTTTCTCGTTGTTCTAAAATAATATCTACACTGACCCGACTACCGGGAATAAAACTCCCAGAAGGACTGTCTAGTCGCACCGTTGCCGCTACGGTGGCATTGCCAGAACTACTGCTCGATCCACTACTTTGACTGCTGCCACTATTGGCTACCAAAGAGACGGTTTCTACATATCCTGTAAAGATTTCTTCGTCAGGTCCAGCGAGACTAATTCGGGCTAATTGATTGGGTTTTACTTTCGCCGCATTCAGGGTAGAAATTTGCAGTTTTACCACTTCTCGATTCGGATCGCCAATGATGAGTAATTCTTTACTGCGATCGACCACATCTCCTGGTTCAACGGCAATATTTAAGACTTTACCACTAATCGGAGCCGTGACGATCCTGGCGATAATTTCTTGTTCAATCTTTTGTCTTTCTAGTTGATGTTTATCTAGGGCAATGATCGAGTTACTCAGGTCTAATTTAGCATCCCGAAGCTTTATTTCCGCTTGCGCGACTTCTTCGCGAGCGTTTGAAACAGTATCTTCTAATTCTTGCTCAATTTTTTGTGCGGAAATTGATAAACTATTGAGTGTATTTTCCTGATTTTTGATTTGGATATTGGCAGTTTCTAGATTTGACTGTTTTTCCTTGACATTCATTTGGAGGGTGACAAGTTCTTCAGAGAGTTTTTTTTCTAAGTTTTGTAAATCTAACTGACTATTGTTTAAATCAATTTGGAAGGTGGTTAGGGTCAGTTGAGCATCCCGAAGAATGGCCAGATTGCTACGGACTTCTTGGCGGTCTCTTTGCAGTTCATTTTCGGCGATAAACCCTCTTTCGTAAAGGTCTTCCGCTTGTTGCATTTGTTCTTGGGATTCCGTTACATTGAGTTCAGCTTCCCTGACTTTTTCCGCCAAGTTTTCTAAGTTGAGTTGTTGTTTTTGGATATCTAACTTTTTTTGCCGGATTTGGGTTTGAATGTCGCTGGATTGTTCTTTGATAAATTGCTGAAGTTTTTCGTTGGCTTGTTTGAAGTTTTCTTGAGCTAAAATGACGACTTGGCGTTGATTTTGGATGGACAGTTGTTGATTTTGAATTTCTAGTTGTTTTTGTTGCCGTTGCGTTTCGCTGTTACTGCGATATTCGGTTAATAAGTCTTGGAGTTTTTCTTGTTTCAGGGCAAGTTCGGCTTCAGCGTCTTGGATTTTTTGCCGTTGTTGCACCAGGGCTAATTCTTTTTCCTGGGTATTATATTGATGCTCTAGTAGTTTGGTTTCTCGATCTGGCGATCGCAGCAGGATTAATTCATCCCCAATGGCAATGCGATCGCCCATCTTGACTAAGACTTTTTCTACTATGCCATTATCCGGAGATTTGAGTATTCTTTGATCGCCGATTTCTAGGATACCCGATTCATTAATTGGTTCTTCAAGGGTATCGGTTTTGACCGTAATTAATCGCACTTCAACCACGTTACTGGATTGTTTTAAGGTACGACTATAAAGCCACCACCCCCCCAATGAGGCGATCGCTAACACTGCGGAAAGAGTTAGCCACCGCATCCCTTGTTTGAGTTTCTTGGTGGCATTTTCTTTCGTTAAAGTTTCATTTGCTGACATAGAGATTCTTCTAATCGATGCAATAAAGTTTCCACATCTTCTCCCACTTCTTGAAAACAAACCGGAGGAGGAGGTTCAATTTTAAACTGAATTAATTTAATTTGACCTTTGGCAATGCCAATCAGCAGCACTTCAGTTTCGGGATTATGATGATCCACAATCCCCAAAATTTCTTGTAACTTATTATGGACATTCTGATTAAGAGTAGCGATCGCCTCTTTAGGACAAGAGACAAAATGGGGTCGAGGTTCCAGATCGATGCCCAAAGTATCGTCACTTTTGCCCCATTCTTGCCACAAGCCCCAAGCAAGGGCCGCTAAATCTTTTTGATTCGCTTTGACAAAATCGGCCAGATGTTCTCGCCATTCATTGTCGGCGGGATTACTTTGAGGCTGAATAGATCCAAACATGATTCTTGATGGTTCTGATAAATTTAAAATGGAATATGGAATAATGGCTAAGTAGGTGGGCAGAAATAAATGCACCATAGACCCCATTAAAAGAAAAACTGTCATTCCCGCCGATGGCGGCCTTCGCGGGGGTAAACTCCGACGGGAATCCACGGATTTACGGCGGGGAACGAAAAGTGCAATTAATTATCTTCACCTACTTATTTTATCAAACATTTCTGCTCGATTGTGGGTTCTGACCCCACATTAACCAATTTTGCTGACAAATTGCCAGTCCCTAGGTTTATTCAACCCCCCCAAAAGGGGGGATTTCGAGATTAAACCTTAAATTTTTCTGTAATTCGCCGCATAGCCTCTTCTACATTTTCCCGACTATTAAATGCGGAAATGCGGAAATAACCCTCTCCCGCAGCGCCAAAACCAGACCCCGGAGTTCCCACTACATTGACCTGGGAAAGTAAGCGATCGAAAAACTCCCAACTGGATAAACCATTAGGGGTTTTCACCCAAACATAAGGGGCATTGACTCCGCCATAAACTGTTAAGCCCGCAGCGGTTAATTTTTCACAAATTATTTTGGCATTTTCCATATAGAAACTGACCAATTTTTTCACTTGGGCTTGCCCCGCTTCGGAGTAGACCGCTTCGGCCCCCCGTTGCACAATATAAGACACGCCATTAAATTTAGTAGATTGGCGCCGATTCCACAGTTTATGTAGTTCTACTTTTGTCCCATCACTGGTTTTTGCCGTGAGGGTTTTGGGGACGACGGTTAAAGCACAACGAGTCCCGGTAAATCCCGCATTTTTCGAGAAGGAACGAAACTCGATCGCGCAATCTCTTGCCCCGTCAATTTCATAAATTGAATGGGGTAATTTGAGATCGCTAATAAAGGCTTCGTAAGCCGCATCAAAGAAAATAATCGCATCATGGGATTTGGCATAATCTACCCATGCTTTTAAATGGTCTTTTGTGGCGGTAGCGCCGGTAGGATTGTTGGGAAAACATAGATAGATTAAATCTACTTTTTCCGAGGGGATTTCGGCGGTAAAATTATTCTCAGCAGTGATGGGTAAATATAATAGTCCTTCATATTTTCCCGACTCGGTAGCCTGCCCCGTATGACCGGCCATGACGTTGGTATCCACATAAACTGGATAGACCGGATCGGTGACGGCAATGGTGTTATTGTCGCCAAAAATATCCAGGATATTTCCCGTGTCGCATTTGGAACCATCAGAGATAAAAATTTCTGATGCATCGATATCACATCCCCGGGCTTGGAAATCTAATGCGGCAATTTTTTCCCGTAACCAAGAATAGCCTTGTTCGGGGCCGTAGCCTTTGAATTTTGCCCGATCGCCCATATCTTCTACTGCTTGAATCATTGCCGTGCGGCAAGCTTCTGGTAATGGTTCAGTTACATCACCAATGCCCAATTTAATTATCGGTGCCTGGGGATTTTCTTGGGCAAAAGCATTCACCCGACGGGCAATTTCCGGAAATAAGTAGCCCGCTTTTAGCTTGAGGTAGTTTTCGTTAACTGTTGCCATTTTTTTAGTTTACAACTAAACAATTACAATTTTATTTTATCATAAGTTGGCTAATAATCAGCAAAAAAATCATAATTTTTTCAAGGTGTTTGACTAAATCAAATATCACTGTCCGCGCCCGCGCATTTTTATAGGGAATAACTCCTGACTGCTGTATGATATTGAATGTTAGTGTTTTTCCCTGGATGATATGACCAGAGTAATTGGTTTAATGAGTGGGACATCAGTAGATGGAATTGATGCCGCTTTAGTTGAGATTACGGGTGAGGAATTTGACCTAAAAATAGAACTACTTCAGGCCAAAACTTATCCCTATCCTACGGCACTTCAATCAGAAATTTTAGCAGTTTGTGCAGGCGATCGCCGATCGATGGCAGAATTTGCCGCCCTAGATGATGCGATCGCCCAAGTTTTTGCCCAAGCAGCGATCGCGATTCAAACCAATCAACCTGCTGCTGAATCGATCGGATCTCACGGACAAACGATTTACCATCGTCCTCCCGGAACCGCGATCGACCGGGGCAAAATTCCGGGAATTAATCCTCATGTCCCATTAGGTTATACTACACAACTTGGTCGCGGGGCATTGATTGCCCAGCTAACCGGAATTCCCACGGTGAGTAATTTTCGCATAGCAGATATTGCTGCTGGAGGACAAGGGGCGCCGTTGGTGACAAAAGTTGATGCTTGTTTAGTTAGTGACGAGCAAAAATATCGTTGTATTCAAAATATCGGCGGCATTGGCAATGTGACTTATTTGCCCCCAAGAAATCACCCAAAAATTAACCCAGTAAATTGGCTAGAAAGCATTCAAGGATGGGATACTGGGCCGGGAAATAGTTTAATTAATTTAGCGGTCGAATATTTGACTGGAGGTGAGCAAAACTACGATCGCAATGGGGCATGGGCAGCCCAAGGAACGCCCCACTTAGACTTAGTAGAAACTTGGTTAAACCAGCCATTTTTTCACCAAAAACCCCCGAAGTCTACGGGACGGGAATTGTTTGGGGTTGATTATTTTAACCAATGTTTAGTTGCTGCCGGTGATTTAGCCCCAGCAGATTTATTAGCCACCATTACGGAATTAACCGTGATGTCAATTGTCCGGGGATATCGGCAGTTTTTGCCAGTGCAACCGGATGAAGTTTTTCTATGTGGAGGTGGCAGTCATAACGATTATTTACGGCAACGGTTAGCCCAAGAATTAAAATTACCTGTATTGACTACCGATGACTTGGGTTTGAATGCGGATTTTAAAGAGGCGATCGCGTTTGCCGTATTAGCTTATTGGCGAAAAATTGGGATTCCGGGAAATATTCCCACCTGTACCGGAGCCCGTCAACGGATGTTACTTGGTGAAATTAACTCTATTTAAAGGAAAGTAAAAAATCACCGATTCGGGCTGATGACTACTTATCAATAAGTAGATATTCAGCCATTAAACGCCGGAATTGGTAATTTTTATTCAGACAATAATTATTTTTATTTTTCCTTCGATCTTTGCCGGATGGGAATTTCTATTTGAAACGTTGTCCCAGAACCAGGTTCAGAAAAACACTCTAATTTACCCTGATGTTTTTCTACGATAATTTGATAACTAATGGATAATCCTAATCCGGTGCCTTTGCCCACTGGTTTGGTTGTAAAAAATGGATCGAAAATTTTGGATTTAATTTGTTCTGGAATGCCACAGCCATTATCAGAAATAGAAATTAATACGGATGTAGGATTAACCCTGGATAAATTTTCTGGATGGTTTGTGGCATTTTCTGGCAAATTAGAGTCAAATTTACTCTCCGTAGTAATCGTAATTTTTCTCTCGAATTTATCCGCTGAAATATTGGTACTATGTAAAGCATCAATGGCATTTACTAAAATATTCATAAATACTTGATTTAACTGACTGGCATAGCATTCGACTAAGGGCAAATTACCATAATTTTTTATCAAGGAAATCTGCTGGCCATTTTTGGCGTTAAACCGATTTTTCAGTAGAATGAGGGTACTCTCTATTCCCCCATGAATATCGACTCGTTTGATTTGCGATTCATCTAAATGGGAAAATTTTCTCAGAGATAAGACAATTTGTTTGATCCGGTCAGCCCCATCTTCAATTGATTTTAAGATATGAGGTAAATCTTCCGACAAAAAATCTAAATCTATTTCGTTGATTTTATCGGCAATTTCTGAATCAAACCTATCGTATTTTTCTTTAACTAAGTTGACTAATTCTAGTAAATCTGTGATATAATCTTTGGCATGATGAATATTTCCGTTGATGAAGCTGAGGGGGTTATTTATTTCATGGGCAACTCCAGCGACCATAAGACCTAAGCTAGACATTTTTTCAGTATGAATTAAATGGGACTGGGTTTCTTGCAGCTTTTTTAGGGTTTTTTCCAGTTCTTGCATTTGTTGGTTAATTTGTCGGTCTCTAACTCTTAGTTGTTCGATCATAAAATTAAATCCGTGAGCTAGAGTCGTGACTTCATCATCACCGTCTAATTCAATGTTATCGGAAAATTCACCATTAGCCAATTTTTGCGTGTAGTGGGTTAAAATTTGAATCCGATCGCTGATAAAGCGAGTGACTAAAGTACCCACGATAATAGCGATCGCTCCCCCGATTAAGGAAAAAAGACCCACCGTAATCCAAAGCTTTGTTTTCAGATTTTCTAACTCATCGGTAGACTGAAGTAATACCAATTCTAAGGCAGAATTATCCAGTCCAGAGACGACAATTGTTTTGGCTAAATAGGTGTTTAAACCAATTTTTATCCCTTGAGGTAAGGCTTTAGCTGGTGGCGATTTCCAGGAAAAATTTCTCGTTGCTGATAATGTGGAGGAAATTAGCTTGCCGTTGTAAAAAGCTGCGATATCATCCTCGCTTTCTGATTGGATTTGCTGCAAGAAGCGATCGCTCAATTTTACACCCAAAACCACCGCACCGATTAAATCATCTTGGACTTTTAAGGGGGCTACAGATACCAATAATCCCTGACTGTTGTCTGAAAGTAAAACACTAGAAAAATAAATTCCTTCTAAGGACTTTAGAATAAATTCTTCACTATAATTTTTTTCTATTAAACTAGATTCTGCTAAATTAACTAATGGTTCACCCTGGAGATCGACTACTTTGACTAAATCGAGTTCTAAGGTAAATCTTAAGGGAAGTAAGCTTTTTAATAAAACCGAGTTATTCCTTTCCTCTACGGATGTGATAATTTGTTCATTTTGCACTAATAGTCTCGCTTGCAAATTGAGAAACTGCATTTCTTTCTGCATTTTTCGCAAGACATCAACCGTCTGTTTTTCTAAGTTTTCAGCATTAGACTTTTCTAGGCGATCGGTAAATAAGTAGCCTAAACCAATGGTGCCGAGAAGCCATAACCCTAGACAGACAGAAACAAAAGGAATAATTATTTGTGTTCTCAGGGAGAATTGAGAATAGATCGCTCTAATTTTCATTACCAGAGAGTTCCCGTAAAAATAAATACTGACCAAAAATAGGGACGATGCAGATTTGGAGTTTTCAAGTACGATCGCCCACTTTAAACCATTATATTTTTATTTTAGCCAACGATTATACCGAGGGCCGATTAATTTAGATTAGCTATTATCTATCGGCTATTAGTTATTGGTTATCACTTGCCAGCTATTATAGCGCTACGCGCAGGGTGTAGGGTGTAGGGTGTAGGGTGTAGGAAACCTTCAGTCCGTCTTTAAATCAGGATTTATTGGTGAGCAACCTCGAACGAAAGTTACTGCGCTCATTGCTATAGGTAAAATTATTTTGGGCATTGCCCACCCTAACCCGCCCTAATTTTATCTGTCTTGCCCATGTCCGGCACTCAGGGCGATATTTTGCTTAAATCCCCGACCTAATAGGACTAATAAAACTAAAATTCCTTGAATTACTCCGGCTAAAGAAGATTCTAATTGTAACGATAATGGTAACTGTAAACTGCCGATATTTAAGGCACTGAAGCAAAACGCTACGGGCAAAATCCAAATAGGTCTAAATCCAGCAATCATGGCCACTAATAATGCGAGAAATCCTAAATTACTGGAAATCCCAGGAATCAGGCGATGAAATACCGCCAAAACTTGTAAAGCCCCAGCAATGCCCGCAAATGCACCACAAATAGCAAATGCGCTGAGAAGTTGGCTGACAGCGGGAATTCCTAACACATACGCGGCGCGTAAATTTTTGCCTACTGCTTGTAATTGGAGGCCAAAATAACTGCCTTTGATTACGATAAATGTGATGCCTAATGCGATAAATGCGATCGCTAATGCTACGGGACTAGCATCGGTTTGGCCAAAGGTGCCTAACCATAAAGATTGGTCAAATAATTCGGTCCCACTCATGGAGGCAACCCCGGCACGTTTCCAGGAATTTAAAATTAAATATAAGGCAATACCATCGGCTACAAAATTTAAGCCTAAGCCCGCAAAAATTTCGTTGACTCGACCATAGACATTTAAAGTTCCTGCCAATAATCCCCAGAAACAACCGCCCAGACAGCCCGCAATTAATCCTAAACAAATTACTACTGGGGCAGGGAAAATCGGATAAAATAAACGTAGAACAAAAGTAGTGGCGATCGCGCCAAAAGCAATCTGACCTTCAACTCCTAAGTTATATAAACCAGCGGTAAAAGTAAAAATTAAGCCACTGGCACATAATAATAAAGGGGCTAAATTTGCCACCACTCTAGCAAACCGATTAATATTGCCAAATGCCCCATAAAAAAGACTAGCGGTGACTGCGATCGGGTCTGACCCAGCCAGCCAAATTAATAGGCTAATTATGCCTATAGCCATGACTGCAAAAAGTATTTGATTGGAAAAAATTTTTAGCATATTTAGTATGATCTTGTAGGGTGGGCAAAATTCCACTATCATATATGGTAGGGTAGGTAAACTTTTTTGCCCACCCTACGAATTTTTGTAAATCGTATTATATGGTACGGTGGGCAAAATTACACCATCATATATAGTAGGGTAGGTAAATGTTTTTGCCCACCCTACTATAGACAGTTTTTAACAAACAACAAACAACAAACAACAACCAACAACCCCCCCTTCAAGGGGGGGCAACCAACAACAAACAACAAACAACCAACAACAACCAACAACCAACAACCAACTAAGAACTAACAACATTATATTGCTGCCATGCTTGCCAAAAAATATAAAAGGAGAGAATCAGGAGCAAGGTATTAAAGGCCAAACTAACCACGCGATCGCTTAATTTGGGTAAAAATCGGGTGCTAACTTGAGCGCCCAATAACCCACCCATGCCTAAAATTAAACCAGTAATCCATAACACATTGCCTCGGAAAGCATGGCCGGTAGTGGCAGAAATTGCTGTAATCACAATCACCCCTAAACTGGTTTGAATTGCTGCTTTAATTTTAGTATTTAATAGCAGGATTTGCAGGGGCACCATAATCACGCCACCTCCAACCCCGAATAACCCCGCTAATAACCCCGCTGAACTGCCGGTTATCGCACGGGAGAAAAAGAAATAACTGGGGCTTTTGTTGGTGAATTTATCGCTGTTTTGGTTGGGGCTGTTTTGGTTTGATTCTCCCTGGTTAAATTCTGGGTTATTTAAGGCTTCAATTGCCGCTTTTTTGCGGGTGACTCGTTGCCGAAATTGGACTAAATATATATTGAGCAAAAGCAAGCAACCAAAGGCAATTAATAACGCATAAGGTGAAAAGCGATCGGCCAATTCTGCCCCAATTTGCGCCGTGACGATCGCTGGCAGTCCAATGCCAATCACTTGACTAAAATTCAGATAGCCCATGCGCCAATTTTGCACTGTACCAGAGATGGCAGTGATCACAATAGATAAGCTACTGGTGGCGACAGCTTCAACCGGGGAATGTCCTAATGAAACTAAAATTGGTACTAATACGGTGCCCCCACCAATTCCCAGAAATCCGGCAAGAATTCCGGCGAATAATCCGGCGGCAGTTAAAGTTAATAAGGCGATCGCACTCATAATAATGTATAATGTGTGTTGAGAATTTTGGTAAAAATTGTGTTGAGAATTCTGTTAAGAATTCTGTTAAGAATTGTGTTAAGAATTGTGCTTAGATCGATAGTTTGGGTAAAATCGACTTAGGTAACATACCATGAACCCCTTTTTGGGGACGATTTACCACCTGAGTAATATGAAAATTCACCGCCAATGAACAAAATATATAGGCATCTTCGGCTTTGAAACCAAACCAGTCCACTAAAAAAGCGATCGCTCGTTCCAGGGCTTCTTCCAACGCACGATCCAAAGTTTCCCCAAACCCCATCGCGATCCAATGGGTCGGAGTTTCTCCCAAGGGCACAGTCAGGGGCAAATTTCGGTGTAAATTTAGCTGAATCGTCCCATTCATCGACGTTTCAATCGCCGTCACATTCACCTCCCCATCCCCTTGGGCCGAATGACCATCCCCAATGGAAAATAACCCACCGGGCAGCGAAATCGGCAAAAAGATGCGCGATCCTGCCTGCAAATAGCGATTGTCCAGGTTGCCACCGTAGTCGCCAGGAGGAACCGAAGACCGATTAATTTCCGCAGTCGCAACTCCCAAAATGCCGAAAAAAGGTTGCAACGGAATCCGGATTTTAGACGCGAACGGAAATTCTGCCTCAAATTTTTCTAAATCCAAAGGAATAAACTGTAGCTTAGATTCGGTAAACTTATAAGGTAAAGCCCCCCAACCAGCGCGAATCGCGTTAAACCCCATCGGCAGTCGAGGCGAAATTTTTTCTAATTTCACTTCGAGGACATCTCCGGGTTTCGCATCACGCAGATAAATCGGTCCAGTTAATAAATGTGAGCCTGGCCCAACTTTTCTTTCTGCGGGTAAATGCTGGCAAATCTCGATGAATTCTGGGGTCAAAAACTCTGGCGGGGCTTGGTCATAAATATAGAATCCTGTATAGGTTTCTACATCAATCCTGTCTCCAGAATCAATGATTAAAGCCGGTTCTAGTTCCGGGGAAAAACCCCCCAGATGAACCGTTTTCGGAGTAGCTTTGAGGATATGGTGACTCATATAATTTTTAGTTACAGACCTGCTATTTTATCATAAATTAGACGTTTACGCAATTGACTTTAAATCTATTTTCTCTAGAATTCGGTCAATCTGATAAAAATAATAACTGTTTCTGGAAAAATGTTACATTGTATCCGATTAAGGCTGAATCCCCTTCTGTTTAAGGGGGCAGAAATTTTGGCCTGATGATTTTTTCATCGGGAGCATTAATTCGGATTTTCCAGCCAATTTTTTTAGCTAGGGTGGCGCAAAGCCCACAAATTCATCTCATGTCGAATTGAAAACCTAATTCCCCCAATATCGGATGAATCACCGAAGCGATCGCGGCTGAAATAATTCGACTAAATGCAGTATGTTTTTACCTAGAAACTATCAATTTGATAATTTTTTTCAGGGAACCAATTTAAAATAGCTTTTAGTTAAGCTAGATCGATTATTTTATTGTTATGAGACTCATTTTACTATGATGAAAAATCAAGTACATTTTCAAAAATATTTAATTATTGATGACAGCAAATATTTTAGAAGAATTATTAACGTAATTTTAACTAAACATCAAGAAAATATTCAGATTTTTGAAGCCGAAAATGGTAAAATAGGGGTGCAACTCGCTTTAAAACATTTACCAGATTTAGTCATTTGTGATATTATGATGCCGGAACTGGACGGCTATGGCGTTCTCAAGGCTTTGCGCGAACATCCCACAACTCAAGGTATCCCATTTATTTTCTTGTCATCCAGATCCGAAAAAGCGGATCAACGTCATGGGATGGAATTGGGCGCCGATGATTATCTGACGAAACCTTTTACCAAGGAAGAGTTATTAGGCGCGATCGCAGCCCGGTTAAAAAAATATGAGCTATTTTATCGCCAATCCCAGAAAGAATTAGACGAATTACGGGATAACCTAACTCACTCACTGCCCCACGAACTCCATACTCCACTCACTGGAATATTGGGTCTTTCAAGAGTCATATTGGATGTGTACAATCTAGAAGATCCTAGGGTAGTTGACATGATTCAAATGATTCATAATTCGGCTCAAGGACTATATCGATTAACCCAAAATTTTTTGCTCTATGCTGACTTGGAAATGCTCAGTAACGATCCAGAGCAATTGAAAGCAATGAACACCTTTCAAGAGTTTACCTTTACCGAAGAAATTATTGCCAGAGTTGCTACCAGGAAAAGCGAAGAATACCACCGAGAGGCCGATCTAAATTTAACCATTAATCAGGATAAAATGATTAAAATATCGGCGCCAAAAATCGAGAAAATTTTAGAAGAAGTTATCGATAATGCTTTCAAGTTTTCTCAGCCCGGTACGGTAATTCAAATTCAGACCCATGTGGATGATGTGTTTTGGAAAATTGATGTGATGGATTACGGCAAAGGTATGAGCCCATCGGAAATTCAGCGCATCGGTGCCTATGTCCAATTTCAGAGAAAACTCTATGAACAACAAGGGTCAGGATTAGGTTTAATTATTGCCAAACGACTGGCAGAATTATATGGCGGACAGTTAACAATTAGCAGTATTCCCAATCAACAAACAATGGTACGGATTTCTTTACCTTGGAAGTAGTTGTTTGTTGTTTGTTGGTTGTTGGTTGTTGGTTGTTGGTTGGTGGTTGGTGGTTCTTTGTTGGTGGTTCTTTGTTGGTGGTTCTTTGTTGGTGGTTCTTTGTTGGTGGTTCTTTGTTGGTGGTTCTTTGTTCTTTGTTAGCCCCTTGGAACAACCAAAGAATCCCTACCCAAAGAATCCCTCCCCAGCCAACAACCAAAGAATCCCTCCCCAACAACAAACAACAAACAACAAACAACAAACAACAACCAACAACCAACAAACAACAACCACCAACCACCAACCACCAACAAAGAACAAACAACAAACAACAACCAACAAATTTTTTTTAATAAAATAACTGGGTTAATTCTTGTTCAACTTGCTGATATTGACTGTCTAATTCGGCCAGCAGTTCGTTAATGTTTTGAAAGTCGTGAGTTTTGCCTCTGATTTCAATTTGCAGGCACAGTTCAGAGAGGTATTTTGCCCCCATTAAAGCAGAAGACCCTTTGAGGCTATGGGCGGCTTTTCTCATGGCTGAGGCGTTTTGTGTCGCGATCGCTTGTTTGAGTTGGCCGATCGCATTTGGGGCATCATCTTCCAGAAACCTTTTGGCCATTTTTTGCGGTAGGGAAATACTCAGTTCTTCTAATTCAGCAATCACCGATCGATCGATCGCGGATTTTCCTGAAGGCACAACCGGAGTTTCGGTGACTGTGGCAAAAATACTTTGCGCCCATTTTTGTAACATAAGCTGGATTTGTTCAATCCGAATCGGTTTGCTAATATAATCGTCCATACCCGCATCTAAACAATTTTGTTTATCTTCTTGGAATGCACTGGCGGTCATAGCAATAATTTTCGGTCTTTGCTTTTCTGACCAATGGCTGACAATATAGCGAGTAGCAGTTAACCCATCCATTCCCGGCATTTGCACATCCATAAATGCAATCTGATAAGAACGCTTTTCCATCGCTTCAATGGCGGCTAATCCATTATCAACCACATCGGCGGTATAGCCCATTTTTGCTAAAATAGTCATTAATAATTCCTGATTAATTGCGCTATCTTCGACGATTAAAATTTTTAAGGGTAAATTTTCCGCTAATTTGGGATTGAGTTTGGCTTTATTTCTTTGGTTGACTGGGGTCGGGGCTTGAATATCGGAGAGAACATTCAGCAGGGCTTCAAAAAGTTGGGCGGGTTTCACCGGCTTAAATAAATAGCTATGAAAAATCGCCGCGATCGCCTCACTATGTTCCTCGTGATGTAATAGGGTAGTTAATAAAATCAGGGGAATCTTTTTTGTTGATTCCGGTTGGAATAGTTTACCTCCCAAACTCAAGCCGTCCATATCCTCAAGCTGCATATCCAAAATCACCACATCTGGGCGATCGCTGTTCTGCCATTTTTCTAGGAAATCCACAGCGGTGGTCGAGGTTTCCACCACCATGCCCCAATACTCGCATTGTTGCCGGAAAATTTTTGTGGTTGTGGGATGAGAATTCACCAACCAAACTCGCCGATTTATTAATTCGGGAATTCCCGGATTTAAAGAGGGTTCAGGATGTCCGGGCACCGCCTGAGTTTTGATATTAAAAAAGAACGTAGACCCCTGGTTTTCGGTGCTGTCTACGCCAATACTCCCAGCCATTAATTTGACTAAGCGATCGCAAATTACCAAACCCAAACCCGTGCCCCCATATTTACGACTGGTGGCGGAATCTACCTGAGAGAATGGTTTAAATAACCGACTGATTTTATCTTGAGGAATCCCAATTCCGGTATCTTTGACCGCAAAGCTGAGGTTAATTGCTGGTGACTGAAACTCTGGGGTTTCTGGCTGCACCTTCACCTCAATAAACACCTCCCCTTGTTCCGTAAACTTCACCGCATTATTCAACAAATTCATTAAAATTTGATGCAGTCGGGTCACATCCCCCATAATCATAACGGGCACATCTGGGGACACATAATATACGATTTCTAGGTTTTTTTCTTGGGCTTTTAAGCTGAGTAAATCGCAAACATTCTCAATACAATCTCGCAGATTAATCGGACGCTTTTCTAACTCTAACTGACCGGATTCGATTTTAGAAAAGTCCAGAATATCATTAATCACCGTGAGCAGAGTTTCTCCACTCATTTCAATGATTTTCAAGAACTTCTGCTGTTCGCGAGTCAGTTCGGTTTCTGCTAACAGTTGAGTCATGCCTAAAACCCCATTTAAAGGAGTTCTAATTTCGTGACTCATCATCGCCAAAAAATCCGATTTGGCTTTGGCCGCTTTTTCCGCCGCTTCTTTCTGCTGGGTCAGTTGTTTTTGCAGGCGACGAATCGAGAGTTGATTTTCCACTCTGGCTAAGACTTCTTCAAACTGAAACGGTTTAGTAATATAGTCTACGCCGCCAACATGAAAGGCTTTTACTTTGTCCAATACGTCATCCAAAGCACTTAAGAAAATCACCGGAATATCACGAGTGCTTTCTGCTAATTTCAGTTTTTCACAAACCTCAAATCCATTCATGTGAGGCATTTTAATGTCCAGTAAAATCAAATCTGGGGGGTCTGCCTGCACCGTTGCTAAAGCCATCAGACCATTCAGGGCTTTGCGGACTTCATAGCCCTGTTCCGCCAGCATGGTAGATAAAAACCGCAGGTTTTCTGGCGTATCATCGACAATTAAAATATCTGCTTTTGACCCGGACGTTGGTTGGTTACTCATGCTCCCCCCGTTGAATTAAATCCATGATTTTGTCATAGCGAAAATTATTGACTAAATCAACTAAAACATTCGCGAGGGGGCTATGTTCTGGTGGAATTTCGTCAATGAGTCGAAACAATCGTTGATCTCTGGCACAAATGGCCGCTTCTCGGAGTTGCGATCGCCATTCCGAAGACATGGCTTTGACATGATCCCCATTGAGTTGGTCCGTGTGCAGTAAATGGTTTTTACTAGATAATTGATCCGCCTGAAAACGGCGATCGACATCTTTAGTTTCATAAACATAAAGCACCCCTAAATATTCAGCGATTTTGGCCAAAATTACCTCCTGGCGAAAGGGTTTGCGAACCCAATCATTGCAGCCAATTGCAAGTATCTCTTGATGTTCTTCCTCAAAGATACTGGCAGTGAGGGCAATAATCACCACCGGATCTTCGCTGGGGTCTTGCAGTTGGCGAATTTGTTGAGTGGCTTCTAATCCGTCCATTTCCGGCATCCGAATATCCATCCAAATTAAATGAGGACGCCAACTGCGCCATAAGGCGATCGCCTCAATGCCATTCACCGCTTCACCGACCTGAAACCCAATCGATCGCAGCAACTCAACTAGCATCACCCGATTGGCCATTTGATCTTCCACTACCAAGATACGATATTCCGGCTGATTCGGTGCGAGGCCGACAATTTGTGCGGCGGGTATTTTCGGTTTCACCGCTGCGGCAACGGTGCGAATGATGGGAATTTCAAAGCTAAACAAAGTCCCGCCCCCTAAACAACTGCTGACCAGAATATCTCCCCCCATTAACCGGACAAATTGGCGGCTAATAGACAAGCCTAAACCCGTCCCTTCAATGGATTTCCGCCCGGTGTCTGTTTGCACAAAAGGCGCAAATAAATCCTCCGTTTCATAGGGGTCGATTCCCGGCCCACTATCTTCGACTTGGAATTGCAACGTATCCGCCGAATTCTGCCCCATTGTTACGGATAATTTCACCCATCCTTGTTGGGTAAATTTGATGGCGTTGCTCAGGAGATTAATTAAAACTTGACGTAATTTACTTTCATCGGTTTGGACATATTGGGTCACATTGGGGTCGCAATTGAAAATGAATTCTAAGCCTTTGCCCGTGGCTTTGAGTTGCAACATTTCAAAGATGGAATTGAGCAGCCGGAATAAGTCAAAGCTGGTGAGGTTTAGTTCCAGATGACCCGCTTCGATTTTGGACATATCCAGGACATCGTTAATTAGTTCCAGTAAATGTTCTCCAGAGTAGTTAATAATCTTGAGATATTCTTGCTGTTCCCGAGTTAAGCTGCGATCGCGACTCATCAGTTGGGTAAACCCTAGAATCGCATTTAAAGGAGTTCTTAATTCATGGCTCATTTTCGCCAGAAAAGTGCTTTTAGCTTGATTGGCGGCATCGGCGGCTTCTTTGGCTTTTTTCAATTTACTTTCTGATTTTCTGAGGGCTTCTTCTGCTTGTTTGAGATAAGTAATATTGCTGGCGGTGCCGGTAATTCCCACCACCTGACCTTGCCAATTTCGCACCCCGATCGCATTCACCATTAAATAAATTGGTTGACCTTGTTTAGATCGATGAACCGTTTCATACTGAAATAAAGATTCACCGGCTAAAATTTTTTGCAGCATCTGCATATCCTGGGATTGATGTTGCGGATCCGCATAGTCGGTAAACTTTTGTTGGCGCATTTCTTCCGGGTCATAGCCATAAATTTGTTTCACCGCTTGGTTCACAAAAGTAAATTCACTGGCGGCATTTACAGACCAGATCATATCTTGAGAAGTTTCTACTAAATTCCGATATTTTCTTTCACTGGCAGCGATCGCTTCTTCCGCTTGTTTGCGTTCCGTAATATCGTTCACCAAATAGAGAATGCATTCTTCTCCCCCTAAATTAATCAGTTCAGCGGATAATAAAACCGTCTTAACTTCTCCCGATTTCAGCCGCAGAGAAAATTCTTGGTTATGCACGGAATCCGCCGTAGTTAAGATGTGCATAATAGCCATTTCATCTTGGGGATTTTGCCAAATTTTTAGTTGATGACTAATTTGGTTAATTACTTCTTGTTTGCTATAGCCGGTAAAGGTGAGAAAACTATCATTTACTTCGATAAATTTTCCTTGAGTAAAAGTAGTAATGGCGATGGGATTTGGGGAAGACCGAAAAGCTTTGGAAAACTTTTCTTCTGATAGTCTTAATGCCGCTTCGGTTTGCGCCCGCACTCTAATTTGCTCTTCTAATGCTTCCGTCCGTTCTTGCACTTTGGCTTCTAAAGTGCGGGAATAGATTTCTTCCGCTGCATAAAGCCGCGCATTTTCTAAAGAAATCGCCGCTTGAGAACACAACAAGCGCAAAACTAAGAGGCGATCGGGAGTAAATGCCCCAGGGGTGAGATTGTTTTCTAAATAGAGAATGCCGATAAATTTTCCTTGACCAATAATCGGCACGCAAAGCACCGATTTGGGTTGATTTAGGAGAATATAAGATTCATCGGGATTTTGAATTTTACAAAAGGGAGAATCAATTTCTTTGGTCGCATCATTAAACACTACATATTCGTGAGTTCGGGCGACATAATTCACGATCGATTTGGGCAATAGCTTCGTTTTTTCAATGGGCAGCGATCGCCGCACCGAAATTTCTGAATCATCCACCCCCCCAGCGGCTTCAATGACTAATTCGCCGTTTTGTTCCAAAATTAAAAAGCCTTTTTGCGCCCCCGCATTTTCTAGCACAATCGTGATTAACTTGGCCAATAATTTATCCAAGACAATTTCCCCAGATAGGGCTTGAGAAGCTTTCACCACCGTGGTTAAATCTAAAGCCGATGCCATCCGAGTTTCCGTAGAGGTTAAGGAAGTTACCCCGTGATTATTTATGGCCGATTTCCGCCGTAAATCGGATTTATAAGGCAACAGTTCCGGGTAAGTTTCTTCTAACTGTTTTACTTTAGCTTTCGCCCCCCATTTTAAATAGTAATAGCGAGCATTTTGCAGGTAAGTCCGGGCAATATTAACTTGGCTTTTATCCGCATAAAATTTAGCCGCAAGTTCATTGGCTAGGGCTTCTTCATGCAGATATTCATATTGTTTGGCAGCAGCGATCGCTTTTTCATAAAAATCCATCGCTTTGGCTTCCCGACCCATCGCCCGGTAGCGTTCTGCCTCGACTAAATAAAATTTTGCCAAGTAATTCATCGGGGCAAATTTAGCCCATTGCTTCATTTGCTTTTGGTTGTGCTGAATTTCTTGAAAGTTTTTTCTTCTTTGAAACTGACTGCCTTGATTTTCTTTGCTTAACCGGATCAGAGAATCATAAAAATAAAACACTGGCAGGGCGATCGTTCCCACCACTCCGGCTAAATATTTCTGGGCTGACTGAGCATTTTGCCAAGCTTCTTGGTATTGGCCAAATAAATAGCACAAAATCAGTTTATTTAAATAAAAATAGTGCAAAATAGTGCGATCTTGGGCTTGCTGATGCACCGGCAACATTTTAAACTCGTTGTAGGCTTCCCCAGTTAAAATACAGGGATTCGCTGATTCCCCCATTAAATTTAAAATCGCTTGGCGGAATAGTTCATTGCCATAAAAACTGGTAGTTTGATTGAGTTGATAAAGAGTCTGACTATAACCCGCCATTTCTTGTTCTAAAACCGCGAGTTCTTCCTGACTGCTAAAATAGGAATAGTAGCAAGTATGCGCCGCATATCTTGCCCATTCTAAATCCCCGGTTTCCAGTCCCATTAAATACAAATGGCGCACGGATTGTAAAGTTTCTCGGATATGCTTTTTCCAGGGAACAATCCAAATATTTACGGTCTGGACAACTTTGGCTTTAATTTGGCGATCGTCAAATTTTGGCAACAGATTTAACGCTAACTGCCCAAACCGATATCCCGGATTAATTTGCCCTAAAAAACCCGATAAAATTACGCCATAGCCCGCGTAAGCAAAAGCGGATTCTGGGGAATTACCATATTTTAAAGACAGGCTGACCATTTTAAAAATAATCAGGGGGAATAGTTCGGGAACCGCAATATAAGACGGTGTGGCAACGGTGGCTAAAATTCTCATAGCCGCCCGGTGAATGGGATCGGTCATGGTGGGCAAATGAGTTAAATCCTCAATTTTTCGCCCAAACATGGCGAGTTGAATCTGCAAAACCCCGAACCAAATTTGATATAAAGGTAGTCGATTGTTATTCCCGTTGGCGGTAACTTGGGGAAAGGTGACACCTAATAATTGTAACACGGGTAAGGCTGTATGCACCGCTTCTTTTAGTTGGTTTTGGGCTTGATAAGCTTGAATTTTAATTTCATAAACTTTTGCCTTATCTAGCAGATTTTTCGCCGACTGTAAAACCACTAAGGAAAATTTATACATTTGCGGCAAATGTCCACTTAAATAAGCCGCTTCCGCCGCTTCTACATGAAGGGCTAAGGTTAGGTCATATTGAGTTTGCCAACTGCGAATTCCTAATAAGTTGATGCCGGTGGTGAGGTAATTTAAAGCCAGTTCATAAGCCGCCGCAGTTTTGGCTTTGATGCCAGCGGTTAAATTTAATTCCGCTAGGCGATCGCGATCGCTTTGAAATTTGATTTGTTCTATGCCACAATTCAGTTGATTGACAATATCAAAGATTTTGGCCTCTCGATCGCTTTGGGGGGTATTTTCTAATAATAATTGCCCGACCTGCCGGTGAATTGCTTGTTTTTGCTTCACCGGAATTAAAAAATAAGCCGCTTGTTGAATGCGATCGTGGACAAATTTGTAAGCGATCGCATTTTTTTCCGGCAGACTAAATTGATGAGATGGGGATAAATCTCCGCTGGTTTTTTCTGGAGATTCGGGCAATAATCGATCGCGATCGCTCAACTTAACAATCAAACCTTCTTCCACTGCTGCCGCCAAAATAGCCGCCGTTTCTTCCCATGACTTTTCGCTGACAATTGCCAAAGTAGCTAAATCAAACTGATTGCCAATACAAGCCGCTAATTTCAGCAGCTTTTGACTAGGCTTGGGCAATTTCTGAATTTTACTAGCCATCAATTTTACCACATTATCGGTAATTTCCCGCGCCGAAATCTGATTAATTTCCCAATGCCAAGCCCCCCGTTGATAGTCAAAATAAATTAAGCGATCGCCGTGCAGGGCTTTGAGAAATTCATTGACAAAAAATGGATTTCCCCCGGTTTTACTTTCCACTAATTTGGCCAAATACTTCGTAGCCGCCAAAGGTTGCTTAACCGTTTCAGAAACTAACTGATTAATTTCTCCCAATGATAACGGGGATAAACAAATTGACGAAATAATTGCCCCCTGTGCTTCCAGTTCAGTTAATGCCTCCATTAAGGGATGATTCTCACTGACCTCACTATCCCGATAAGCGCCAATAAACAAGACAAAATCTAAGCCGCCACTCAGCAAAATTTTCAGCAATTTTAAACTAGCGGAATCAATCCACTGTAAATCATCTAAAAAAATCACCAGAGGATGGGAGGCATTAGCAAAAACTTGGATTAAGTGTTGAAATAGTAAATTTAGCCGGTTTTCCGCTTTCATCGTAGGCAAAAATGACCCTACAGATTCCGGGGGAATAATCCGCTTAAATTCAGGAAT
This sequence comes from Oscillatoriales cyanobacterium, assembly GCA_011390955.1. Classification (GTDB taxonomy): domain Bacteria; phylum Cyanobacteriota; class Cyanobacteriia; order Cyanobacteriales; family Laspinemataceae; genus Planktothricoides. Next base: position 79,197 of record JAABRM010000028.1, read on the forward strand.
TACATCAATAATAATTTGGGCATTAGCCCCTAATTCCTCTCTAATTTTTTCCCGCCAATCATTTAACTGGTCTTCACTTTCCGTCAGCAGTTGTCGAATCAACTCCTGAAATGCTTGAATCACTCCACTATAAGGAATATTCCGCTGATATTGGTCAAATTTTCCCGAAATAAAATATCCTTTTTTCCGAGTAATTGGTTTATAAATTTCCGCCACCAGGGATGATTTGCCAATTCCCGGTGCCCCGGCAACCGTAATCATTATGGCTTTGGGGGAAAAAATTGCGGGAGAAATATTGGCCAAATTTGCCGAATTTGGGGGGTGTTTAACTCTGCCCGCTACTTGTTCAAAGGCGGCTAATAACTGGGCAATTTCTGTCGATCGCCCATACAGTTTATTCGGGATGTGAAATTGGTCAGAAATATCTTCACGACCTAAAGCAAATTGGCAAATAATCCCCGTGGATCTTAATTGACTTAAGCAAAATTCTAAATCCGCTTTCAGCCCCCAAGCACTTTGATATCTTTCTTCAGCGGTTTTGGCTAAAAGTTTCATCACCAGATCGGAAATTGCTTGAGGAATTGGCTCAAATTTATCTAGCTGTTTTTCTCCATTATTGGGTATAATTAAATGAGGAGGTTGGGGTTGTTTAGCCAAGTGGCAATGAACTAACTCCATTGCATCAGCCCCTTTAAATGGTAACTGGTGCGTCAGGAGTTCATAAAAAGTTACACCCAGAGAATAAAAGTCCGTGCGATAATCCAAAATCCGATTCATTCTGCCGGTTTGTTCCGGGGACATATAGCTGAGAGTTCCCTCTAATATCTGTGGGGTTTCCAGCAGGTGACGGTCTTTGGCAAAATCCACGGCAATGCCAAAATCAATTAGCTTTAAAACCTTAGTTTCTGGGTTGTAAACTAGGTTAGATGGATTAACATCTTTGTGGATGATGTTAGCCGCATGAATTTCTGCTAAACTATCAGCAGAGGCGATCGCAATTTCTAGGAATTCTTCTAGGGTAAACCGGCGGTAAGCCATGAAACTTTTTAAGGATTCGCCGCCAAAATCCTCGAAAACAATCATCAGGGTATTGTGATAGGTTTCTAGGCTATAGGACTTGACCACCCGCTGAAAATTCAGATTGTGCGTAATCAGATACTCCTGCTTATATTTGCGGATTTTTTCCGGGGTCGGATAGTCCTCTTTAAGCACTTTGAGAATCACTGGTTGACTGTCTGATTCACGCAGCCCTCGATAGACCCGTGAATTGGGACTTTCATGGATGGTTTGAAGAATTTTATATCCGGCGATCGCTGGCATAGTTATTTGTTGTTTGTTATTTGTTGTTTGTTGTTGGTTGTTGGTTGTTGGTTGTTGGTTGTTGGTTGGTTGTTGGTTGTTGTTTGTGGGTTGTTGGTTGTTGGTTGTTAGCTATCTAACAATGACTAGCTAATAGCTAATCATAAATCAGAACCGCCCCTGGCTAAGGAAAAAGCCTTTGACTATTTTATGTTTAAAATCAAACCCAAGGATTTTACTATGAAAAATAAATTACCAACCAGAAAAGCGATCGCCCGAACTCGTCTTCTCTCCCTGACTGCGATCGCGGGGTTATTCCTGTTCACCGCTTGCCAACCAGCCCCGAATGCCACCTCCGATCGATTTACCGTGGGGATGGTTTTAGTCGGGCCCTACAATGACGCGGGGTGGAACCAGTCCAATTATGAGGGAATGCAGACCGTTGCCGCAAAAATTCCTCAAGTGAAATTTCAATATGTGGATAAAGTTAATCCCGGCGATCGGCCCAACGTGAAAGCCTCCCAAGTCGCCGATGATTTAATTGATTCTGGGGCAAAAATGATTATTTTTAACTCCGATGATTTTAAAGATGATGCCCTGGAAACTGCCAAAAAATATCCTCAAATTACCGTAATTCATACCTCTGGGGATTCTGCCTGGAAAGAAGGGAAAAATTATCAACCAATTCCCAACTTGGGTAATATTATGGGACGGATGGAATATGGCAAAATGATGGCCGGATGTGCCGCTGCCTTGGGGACGGAAACCGGCAAAATTGGCTATCTTGGGCCATTAATTAATGATGAAACCCGACGCTATGCCGCATCTGCTTATTTAGGGGCTAAATATTGTTGGCAAAACTATCGGCAAAAAGACCCGCAAGATTTAACTTTTAAAGTTACCTGGATTGGTTTTTGGTTTAATATTCCGGGGAAAACTTTAGACCCGACAAAAGTTGCCGATGACTTTTATAATAGTGGCTTTGATGTGGTCATGTCCGGCATTGATACTCCCGAAGCTGCTGTGCAAGGAAAAAAAGCCGCCGCAGCGGGCAAAAAAGTCAAATATGTTCACTATGATTATACCAAAGGCTGTGAAATTGCCCCAGATATTTGCTTAGGACTTCCTTATTATAACTGGGCAGTTCCTTATCAGGAAGCGGTGAAAAAAGCGATGTCTGGTGAATATACCAGTGAGTTTGTTTTAGCTGGTCCAGATTGGGCAGATATTAATAGCCCAGAAACCACTGCGATTGGTTTTATTGCCGGTCAAGGTTTGGGCGATCGCACCTCATTTCTCAATCGATTTACTCAAGGATTGGGAGATGGCAGCATCCAGCTATTTAAAGGACCATTAAACTTTCAAGATGGCAGCGTTTTCTTGAAAGCAAATGAAGTGGCTACCGACCAACAAATCTGGTATTTACCAAAGTTATTAGAAGGCATGGAAGGGGCGAATTAGTAAAGGTAGGGGCAATCCCCCCCGTGGTTGCCCCGGAGCAGAGGGGCAGAGGGGCAGAGGAGCAGAGGAGGTAACAACTGGGTTGCTTACAAAAAAGATCCAAACCCCTAACTAATACCATTTCTAATTCTATTTCCAATTAAAAATGCAACAGTAGGGGCGCAAGCATTGCGCCCCTACAAATGAATGAAACTACTGAATGAAACTACTTAGGCAATTTGAGCAAATAGGCGCGATCGTCTAACGATATAAACACCGTTTCTTGACCCAATTGGACTAAAATTTCCACAATAAAATGCTCCAGGGCAGCGAGAGATTTTTTCAGCCCCAGGTCATTAGTCCATGCCTCGACTTCAAAGACCATCTCTTTGATTAAACCCAAATTTTCGCTTTCGTAAAAGCCCATCCGAGGCTGACACATCGTGCCGCCACATAAGCGAGAAAAAAGCCTATTTGCTTTTTCGATAAACTCTGAATTATCAGCGGGAATATTAAGCGCCACGGTGCTAGGTATGAGAATGCGAATGCGGCGGTTAAATACTTGGGCAACTTGCAGTTTTTGGCCAAATAAAGCCGGGAGATTATTTTGGGGCTGAATTTGATGCGGCTGCGGCATCTGACCAAAAATTAGTAAAGAAATTTGGTCAAAAATTCTGAAAAGCAAAGAAATAAGCTCTTTCATCGATCCAACCTCGAAATATATGTTAAAATTTTTGGTAGGAAAACAATGGATTACGGAAATCCTTTTTTGCCTGCTACATAATTAACGTTAGTCCGGTAATTTTTTATGCAAAATTTTCTGCTGACCGGATTATCTCCAGACATTTCCAGAGAAAAACCGGCATAAAAAAACGCTCTAGGTTTCTCCTAAAGCGTTATCGGTCAATTGGGGAAAATTTATGCAAATTGCCTTATGCAACCATTTTAGGTAGGGATGAGAAAGCGAATCACCCCTACCAGATTGGTTATACTGAACTCAGTGTCAGCAATAGCAACTATGGAACGAACGATCGCAATTTCTGAGCATCTCGCTAATCGATTAGAGGGTTATCTGCAACAACATCCTCACGAAAGCTTGTCTAGCTTACTGGAGGAAATTCTCCAGCATAAAGAAAACAAAAGTCAGGATAAAACTCGCTTTTTGCGGATCCAACCTGCACCCAAAGGAAGCGGTTATGCCAATACTTCGATCGACCATGACAGAGTTTTGGCTGAGAGCGCAGAGGAACACAAGTGAGAACAGTCATTGCAGATACAGGGCCGCTTTATGCAGCCTTTGATCCGAGCGATCGGTACCACGATCGCGCTCAAGCAGAATTGAATCAGTTAGAACAGGAAAAACTTCGGGTGATCGTTCCCTATCCTGTTGTTTGGGAAGCCTACAGCTTGGTGATGCAGCGGTTAGGCCCGGTTTTGGCGATTCAATTTATTGATAGTTTGGAATTGGGAGCAGAATTTCTCAATCCTACCAGGGACGATTATCAAACAGCGATCGCACGAGTTCGTCTTTATCCCGATCAACGGATTACTCTGTTTGACGCTTTGACAGGAGCGATCTCCCAACGGTTGCAATGTTCTGTCTGGACTTACGATTATCACTTTGACGTGATGGGAATCTCAGTTTGGCGATAGCCGATCGCACCTTTAAACATCTTTAAACATTTTAAAATTTACCCGTAGGGACACAGCATTGCTGTGTCCTAATACAATAAATCTATTACTCCGAATCATCATCATCTTCTAAAGATTGGAATAATCCCCCAATAATCTGACGCAACTCCTGGCGCTTGCTATCGGTTGCATCTTCTCGATTCATCACTAATTCTTTGCTTGATTCTACTGCCGCAAATTGACCTATCAATGCTTCAATTTCTTGGGCAACAGATTCAATTTGCCAGACCGCCTCATTTTCTAATAATAGAGCGCGTTCTAATTGGGCGATAATTGCTTGGCGGTTTTCCGTAAACCATTCTTCCCCAAGATTTTTTAGCCAATCATAATTTTTTAACGGTTCCCAGATATCTTTTGCTGCTTTTTCTGCTTTTTCTGCTATATTTTTAGCATGATCTAATAAATCCAAGAGTTGATCCGCTGGCAATAAGTTATCGCGATCGATGCTTAATTCGGGAAATTCTATTTCTAAGGCTGGGGTAAACCCAACGATCGCCCCCCAGGTATTTTCGGGATTTATTTCTACGGCAATATAAGCTATGCGATCGCCTATCACTGCCTGTTCGGGTATCTCTAAAATCTCCGCCGAATCAGCTATGGGAATACATTCAACTATTCCCAAAGATTGCCCGTCTTCTTTTATTTCTAAATCCGCTAATTCTGTTAGGGCTTGTAAGGCTAAATTCCAGGCGCTACTTTGGGTATAATCGGATTGATAACCATAGCGATCGAGATATTGCGAAACCACCCAAACCGCGATCGCTCTTTGCTTGACGGCTTCAGCGCGTTCTGGCTGCATTTGTCGGGCAAAAGCTTCACAAAGCTGACGCGGAACTGAAGGAATGGGAATTAATTGACCAAATTGTTGAATATTCATAATTATCCTTTTTTCTCCTAATTAAACATTTGTTATCCCTTCGTAGGGACACGGCATTGCCGTGTCCTTAAATCTCATCTCTCAAGCGATCGCCTATTTCTCGCAACAAAGGCAAGAGAGTCCGCGACCAGGCAGACCTCATCGTTCCTTTGGGAATACTAAAATGCTGGGCTAGGTTGTCATATTCCCATTTTTCCCCACGGGAAGTGCGATCGCATATTTCTAATAAAGCAGCTTGGGCAGTAATTGGCGGTGGTGGCTTTTTGCGGACAAAACTATTACGATATATTCCCTCAGCATCTTGTTGAATAATTTCCCGGACTTGATATAACCAGGATGTTTTATCATCTTCTGACGCTGCAACATCATCGGCAACATCATCCATATTCAGAGGTTCACCTGTGCGAGAATCAATCGGATTAGGATTAATTAACTTTTGCTCTTTTTGCTGATTTCTTAATAAATCTAAATATGCCCCTTCGCAGCGTTGATTCCAAAGGGAAATGGGGCTGGCATTACCTTTATCTGGATCGTAAATATCTCCACGCTCCAATTTGCCATAGATTTTACGAGTAATGTACTCCCAAGCAGTTTGCGCCGCTTCTATATATAAAGGATCGTGGCGGTATTTTGGCGGCATTCCCGGCCAAAAACACTTTTCTGACGCTTTTGCCATCATATCCATGCCCTTCCGTTGCAGTCGCAAACGCTCTTTTTCCGATTTTGCCCGCTTCGCTTGCCGGAAAATCTCCTTTAGTTCCTCATGGGGACAGTCTTCGGCCACTTCGCACCTCTTCAATGCTGACTTTGAGAAGATTATCGCTGATTTGAGCCATGTTGTGAACCACAAAGGCACAAAGGACACGAAAAAGAAATTCCTTTGTGGTCTTTGTGTCTTTGTGGTGAAGCCCTACCTAGCAAATTTACCTAGCCAACTTATCAACAAACCTATCTGGAGTCAAAATTTCTATGGATTGAAAAGGATTTAACTCCAATAAATCCAAATCGCCCGTAATTATGATATTGGCATGGCCACTAACAGCCACTTCTAAAAATTTATTATCTTTTTCATCTCGGCAAACAGCGATTGTTTCGGTGACATTTACTAACAGAGATACAGTGATAAATTTTTGCAGAAATATTTCTTTTTCTGCTGGCTCAAGATACTTATCAAACTTGGGACGATTCAGAACTCGCTCTAATTCCTTTAAAGTGGCTTCAGAATATAAAATTATTCCTTGCCTTTCTGCCAATTCCATCGCCCGAAACGGAACTGAGGATTTAAAAAGCAAAGCACCGATCAAAACATTCGTATCGATGACAAATCTATTCGTCATTATCATCTGCCAAAATCTCTCGTAAAATTTCTGGCGTTAAGCCTCGTTGTTGTGCTCTGTCTGAAATTTCTGCCATTACCTCAGTCAAAGTCTGGCCGGATAATTTATCTCGCAAAAACAATTGAATCATATCACTCAACTGTCTTTTTATTTCTGGATTAGCCTGTTCAAAGGCCACCTTAATCTCTTCATCAACTGGAATAATGATATTGGCCATAATTTTCTCTCTAATGCTCTAATGTTTAAGGGAAGTTTTTCATGGTTAATCATTCATTTCGCCCTCTGATTATAACACAGATTGTAGTGGATGGGACGCTGGTTTGATCCGTTGCACCTCCTCAATGCTGACTTTGAGAAAATTATCGCTGATTTGAGCCATGTTGTGAACCACAAAGGCACAAAGGACACGAAGAAGAAATTCCTTTGTGGTCTTTGTGTCTTTGTGGTGAAACCCTACCTCAACCCATAACAACCCAAAGATGCCCAATAGACCGGTTCCTTAAAGGGACAACCTTTATCAGCCGCATAACGTTTAATACTTTTCTCGCTATCCTTAATCTTATTTGCCAGAGACTGGTTATTCTCAAGAATAGGATTAAGTCGGGCTTTTTCTGCTTTGAAATGCGCCTCTAATGCCTTCTTATACTTACTCTTAAACTCTGCCCCAGTCATTTGCCGCATCTCCTGTTGGGCTGCTTGCAAGGCAACTGGGCGATTTTTGCCCGCTTTGCGCTGGTTGTGGTACAAAATAGACAGCAACGCCGCTGATAAGTCATAAATTGCCCAGTGACTAGCAATGACGCCCCTTGCTCCCGCACAGAGAAAGCCGGTACTCACCGCTACGGGTTCATCTAAGGCACTATTGGGCAAAAATAACCCGGTTTCGCAGCAGGAGAGGAAAATCTCATCTAAATCTTTAAACCGCCAACCGGGAGACAGCAGTTGACTCACCGTAATGCGGCCATCACTCAGCAGCAGTCCCGACTCTTGGGGATTATCATAGCGGCTTTGGGCGTGGTGAGTGCTGACCAGGTGGGTGGTAGTTTCCAGTAATTGCCGATAAGCTGTGCGGGTGGCATCACTGCCGATTAACCGTTGTTCCGGTTTAATGTCAAATAACCGCGCAACATTAGCCCCTTCAAAACCACTACAGGGCAAGTCGTTGGTGGCGTTTTCGGCGGTGCCGTATTTTTGGGCAGTCACGGAGTCGCGACCGTGGCAAAAACCCAGAACTTGCACGCTAGGGGCATAGCGGAGGATGAATTTATCGCCAAGATAGGATGGTTTCGATCCCCCTAAATCTCGGTTAATCCCCCTCCCGTCCCCCTTTATCCCCCCCCCGCCCCCCTTTGAAAGGGGGGAGCCAGAGGAAATGTTTTTATTTGTCCGGGGGAAGCCAGATAAATCAATTTTTTGTTTCATCGGCACTTCAGTCCGGTTCCCCCCTTCCAAAGGGGGGCTAGGGGGGATTTCAGTCCGGTTCCCCCCTTCCAAAGGGGGGCTAGGGGGGATTTCCCCAGACACCGGCAAAGCGGCGAAGGGAATTTGATGCAGGAACAAATGGGGGATGAGAATAAGCTCATCTAAACCTTGCAGTTGTTCCGCAATTAAACGGTCAATCTCCAAACGTCGGGACAGTTCCGCCAAAGTAGCGGGCATTTGGGCTGTCCATTGGGTTTTATTCTTGATATAGGGAGTAACCCAAGTTTCCCGCAGCCAAAGTTGCAAGGTTTTATAGCCCTGTCCTTGGCAGGTGAAGCAAGTGGGAACCGTTTCCCCGTGACGCAGGATGAAAACATGGGTATCGTCACGAGTAGTATAGAAACTGACCAAGGCTGCACCAGGGCTATCTTGCAACAAGGGGATAAAGTCCGCTAGTTTAGGCGGTTGGACTTGGCGCAGTTTAGCTACCACTTCATCCAGGTTGCTGAGTTGGTCGAGAATGACGGCTTTTTGCTGTTCTAGTTGGGCAATGTCCGCAGAAACGGCGGTAGCAGCGCGAAGTTGACGAGTTTTACTGCCGTCGGGCTTGGTTTCCCGTGAATCATCGCCCAATTCGCCCCGTTTTTGGGCAATTTGGTCGTCCAGGTCGTTTAATCGTTGCAGATACTTGCGTACTGGTTCGGGGATATCGCCATTTTGATACAGGTCAGCGGTTGCCAGCAGGTCAACTAGGCGTTTAGCCCGGACTCGTTCCACAATTTCCAAGGCGGTGGGGATATCGTTGAGGTTGATGGCCGCTTGGATGGCGTTTTCATAGATATAAATAGAGTTAACTACCACTTCTTCCCGTTCCGCATTGCTAACCCGCTGTGTGCGACTATAGTCAACAGCAGCCATTGCTGTCTGGTAGCCTTCCAATGCCATTTGCCAGTCACCTTGCTGGAAACCCAGGTTGCCTAAAGCCCGGGCAGCTACCAGGCATTCCACTGGCAGAAGTTGGGGTTGGAAGAATTTCAGGGCTTCCCGGTAGCAGTTGACTGCTTTCTGGAGATTCGCCGATGGCTGTTCTCCCAATTGGGCTTGGTTCCGGTAGGCATTCCCCAGATTATTCAATGTGCCAGAAAGGTCTTTCTCCAGTTTCAACTCACGTCGAATTTTAGCCGCATCATCGTAGGCAGCGATCGCTTTCTGGAGATTCGCCGATGGCTGTTCTCCCAATTCGGCTTGGTTCCGGTAGGCATTCCCCAGATTATTCAATGTGCTGGAAAGGTCTTTCTCCAGTTTCAACTTACGGAAAATTTTAGCCGCTTCATCATAGGCAGCGATCGCTTTCTGGAGATTCGCCGAAGGCTGTTCTCCCAATTCGGCTTGGGTTAGGTAGGCATTCCCCAGATTAGTCAAAGTGCGGGAAAGGTCTTTCTCCAGTCCCAACTCACGGAAAATTTTAGCCGCTTCATCGTAGGCAGCGATCGCTTTCTGGAGATTCGCCGAAGGCTGTTCTCCCAATTCGGCTTGGTTCCGGTAGGCAACCCCCAGATTAGTCAAAGTGCTGGAAAGGTCTTTCTCCAGTTCCAACTCACGTCGAATTTTAGCCGCTTCATTATAGGCAGCGATCGCTTTCTGGAGATTCGCCGATGGCTGTTCTCCCAATTCGGCTTGGGTCTGGTAGGCATTCCCCAGATTATTCAATGTGCCAGAAAGGTCTTTCTCCAGTTTCAACTTACGGAGAATTTTAGCGGCTTCATCGTAGGCTGCGATCGCTTTCTGGAGATTCGCCGATGGCTGTTCTCCCAATTCGGCTTGGTTCCGGTAGGCATTCCCCAGATTAGTCAATGTGCTGGAAAGGTCTTTTTCCAGTCCCAACTTACGGCGAATTTTAGCCGCATCATCGTAGGCAGCGATCGCTTTCTGGAGATTCGCCGATGGCTGTTCTCCCAATTCGGCTTGGATACAGTAAGCAACCCCCAGATTAGTCAATGTGCCAGAAAGGTGTTTTTCCAGTCTCAACTCACGGAGAATATTAGCGGCTTCATCGTAGGCTGCGATCGCTTTCTGGAGATTCGCCGATGGCTGTTCTCCCAACTCGGCTTGGTTCCGGTAGGCATTCCCCAGATTATTCAAAGTGCCAGAAAGGTCTTTCTCCAGTTTCAACTCACGGCGAATATTAGCCGCTTCATCGTAGGCTGCGATCGCTTTCTGGAGATTCGCCGATGGCTGTTCTCCCAATTCGGCTTGGTTCCAGTAGGCAATCCCCAGATTAGTCAAAGTTTGAGCATATTTATTGGGGACAGTCTCGCGGGGACAGGCTTCCAGGACTAAATGATAAAGACCAATAGCCACCGCGAGATTTACTTGCCAACGCCCCCTAGGATACTGTTGCAGACTAATTGCCAAGTTGCCAATCAGTCCTACTGCATCATCTCGCATTTCTGGTTCAGACGTGCTGACCATTTCCAGAAAAGTCTGGGCGGCTTGGGGTAATTGGGGGTCAAGTTGTCCCCCCCGTTGGTCTAGTATCTGATAAACTGCTGTCTCGCCACCTTTCCCCTCAGCTTGAAACAAAGCCCAGAAAAAAGCTAAGGTTTCTTGATTTGTTCCTGCTTGTGAGTTCATTATATTCTCCTAAAATATCAACCACAAAGGCACAGAGGAGCACAGAGAAGAGAAACCTCTGTGTTCTCTGTGTCTCTGTGGTGAAACTCCTTAAATTTAAGTTTCTACTGCTTTAACGGTTATCTCTGATTTTTTTATGCAAAATTGGGATAGGGTTTGTTTCACCACAGTCAAGGAACGCAGAAACCGGGTTTCTTCACAAATATTTCGGTGGTGATGCAAACATTGTCACAGAAACCCGGTTTCTTTTCCAGGAAGCGATCGCAAGTCTTTAAAACCAAGCATCTATCAACCATGCCATCAAGCAACATTTTTACTGCCAAAGATGTAATTAATTTACTTGTCAATGGCATTAACAAAACCAGATTAGAAGAACAACTTACCGCGTCAGGCTGGACTGCCACTCCCGCCCGAGGCGGTTCAAAAAGCGGTAGCGGTACAATTTGGAGCAGTCCAAATTTGCAATGTAGTGTTAGAGTTATGAACAAAACCGATGGTTCGTCATACGCCCGCGTTTACAACGGACCCGGAGGCGGCGCACCAGGAGAACAAGCTTTAAACCCATTGGCTAAACCGGCTTCTCGTCAAGAAACACATTTTATCCTGATTCCTTAAACATCTTTATCCTCTAAAAATATGCAATTTGAAGAAATTTGGCAGCAATACGATTTTACCGAAGCCGAGTTACTCTCAATGACTTGGGAACCTCCCAACGATTACATTCTCAACCTCAATTACTACTGGGAACTCAACTCACCGGACTCCTCAGCCGAAGTCGCAACGGTTGACCAACCCCTAAAACTCCTGCTGCATTCGTGCATTCGGCTTGACATACAACTCAACCCTCACCTCGACCAACATTCGGTGTCTGCCACTCATCTCGGTACAATTATCGGATGGCGGCAAATTACTCCCTCTCCTTGGATAGAAAATCTGGGTTTGCCTTCAGAAAATTGGTTGCATCTAGAGTTTGATATCGGTGGCGACAATAAAATTGAAGCCCTTTGTCATTCCCTAACCGTAGAACACCTAACTGCACCACAAATGGTATTAAGTTCCTAAATGTTTGGTGCGTTACGGCGCTGTATTAATGTTGATTATTTGAGGCAAAAATCACTCCAGCGCCTAACACACCCTACTAAAATAAGTAGACGGGCAGAAATAAATACACCACATACCCCATGAGAAAAAAAACTGTCATTCCCGCTTCGGGCGGGAATCCAAAGCCTATCGGCGAGGAACGAAAAGTGCAATTAATTATGTTCACCTACTTATCGGTGTTTGGTGCGTTACGGCGCTGTATTAAGGTTGATT
>JAABRM010000080.1 GCA_011390955.1 Oscillatoriales cyanobacterium
TAGAAGATTTAAATGTATCAGGGATGTTAGCGAATCATAAATTGGCGAAATCAATCGCCGATATGGGGTTTTATGAGTTGCGGCGACAGATGGAATATAAGAGTGAACTGTATGGGTCACAACTCATAATTGTTGACAGGTTTTATCCTTCTAGTAAAACCTGTTCAAACTGTGGTGCAATTAAAGACTCATTACCGTTATCAGAAAGAGTATTTTACTGCGAGCATTGTCATCTCAAAATAGATCGGGATTTAAATGCCGCAAGAAATCTCGAAAAAATCGGGAGAGCTACGGCCAAATCTACGCCTGTGGACAATTTGGAGCCCTACGGGTTCGTCAGTTGACGCCACTTGCTCTACTTGGGGAGACCCCAAGACCGCAGTGGCTTCTCTACTTGGGGAGACCCCAAGACCGCACTGACTCACCGACTCCGTTGGTAGAAACTGTTGTAAAACCAACTCAAGCGTAGTAAAAATCAAGCTTTCAGACTTGATGAGTAAGTTTGGGTAAGTTTTATCTAGCGGATTATGTGGTTTTGTGGATATTGGCTAAAATCTGACCGAGTTGTAGGCGCAATTGGGACAGCCCCACAATCGGGATGCGCCCAAATCTTATTAGTAAATCAAGTTCGTAAATCAAGTTAGTCAATCAAGGATGGGGCGATCGCGTAGCGTTGCAGATGGGCGATCGCTTTCTCGGCGCGGATGGGCGATCGCTGAGTTAATCAACTTAACAACCTGTACCACCATTCCATTATCAATGTATTTAACAATGCTTGTATAACAATTTTTGTAACAAGCGATCGGATGCCCAAAAAGATGTGTTTTGCAGGGTTTGAATCGTTGGCGGTAAATCGATTAACTGCATCGTTGCCACTCGATCTAAAATTCCCAGAATACCCGAAAATAAAAAAAAATAGCAACAAAAATCATTCAGTTGCCAGTAAGTTACTTATGGCTTGGACATCGGCTGCTAAATCTGTTTCACTATAGGGTAAGTAAGCTTGTTCATCTTTGAGGAATTGATAGGTTTCCCATCGCGATGAAAAATTGAGCATTCGGTGGAATTCGGCGGATCCAATCCGACCTTGACGATAATGATCTGCTGCAATCAGTTCTAAAAATCGGCGGGAAATATTGCTGGGTTGCAGTTTTAGTCTATCGGCAATATCATCGGGAATATCAAGGGTAAATTTCATAATTTATCATCCTTTTTATTGGCTTTTTCTAATATCTTTATAACATAAAATTTTTGCTTTTCACATTAGACGGTTTTTGCTCTCTTCGCAAAATCCACAGCAATAGAGATTTATCCTGTAAATTTAGATTTAGGGCGATCGCTTTCGCGTGCCGGATGGCATATCGCTGACTAATTTCATCACTGCCAACTCATCATGGTTAATGGCGATCGCTTATTGCTTAAAGTCCGTCAGACAAAACAGCTATCGATAAGATAACTAACTTAACTATCGGACCCACCGGACCAGCCTAAATCATGTAGCGTTGAAATTGCAGAGTAACAACCATGTATAGCCGCAAAAGTCTTGACCCAGGGGAAGTCCCACATCCGGGCTAGTCCCACTCTAGATATTTCCAGGGATATGCCATCCGGCACGCTTCGCGAACCCCCTGTTTGTTAAGAATTATATACGAGATATTTACTAGGGACTCCCAGCAGTTAATTTTTCATTTAAATAGCACTGATACCGATTGACGGTTTTCCCCGGCTAAAAGCATCATAATCTATAGCTAGAAAAATATTCCCGGAATCAATCCGGGGCAGGTTTGGGGAAAAGCCATGAAAAATATATGTTATGATTAATCGAAACATCATTAACGCAACAACATAGAACAACTCTTCTATAGAGTGCGCCCCATAGCATTCCCAGATTTTTGCTAATATAATGATGTTATTGCTTAACGTAGACTAGCCATGTAGCTGGGAGTCTGCTATTTCCAACAACCGTGATTTATAGCTGGCTTTGTGGAAAATGACATAAATCCTCAGCCGAACCGAATCAAACTCAGTAAAATAGCAAGTACCAGTGACACACTGTTTTATCTGAGTGAATGAATGTCTGAGTCTCCCTAGCTCTCTCTAAGGTGGAATGACAAAGAAAGTCGATTTCACAGTGAGCAAACATCTGTAGGCAAAAAATTGGTTTTAAGTTCTTGGCAATTGGCTATTGACCATAGCTATTCTCAGGAAAAGTTGCTCGGTGGCTCCCCTTCACCTACAAGGTTAGGTGTTTTAAAGCTTTTGAGTAGCAATACTGAATTGTCAGGAGATCGCAACCAAGACTGAGCTCCCACTGATCGGAAACATGAATTGCATCATCTCTAATGCCTGTGATTAACAAAAAACATAATCGAGATTTACCACAGATCAACGAAAGAATTCGCTTTCCCAAAATTCGGGTTATTGACACGAACGGCGACCAACTGGGGATTTTAACTCCTCAAGAAGCGCGACAGATTGCACAAGAACAAGAACTCGACTTGGTTTTAGTCAGCGATAAGGCGGATCCACCAGTCTGCCGAGTCATGGACTATGGCAAGTACAAGTTTGAGCAAGAGAAAAAAGTACGAGAAGCCAAGAAAAAACAGCATAATGCTGAAGTTAAGGAAGTGAAGATGCGCTATAAGATTGAAGAGCACGATTACCAAGTGCGTCTGAATCAAGCCAAGCGCTTCTTAGCATCAGGGGACAAGGTGAAAGCCACCATTATGTTCCGAGGTCGCGAAATTCAACATAGCGATTTGGCCGAAACTCTGCTTCAACGGATGTCAAAAGATTTGGAAGAAATAGCAGATATTCAGCAAAGTCCGAAAAAAGAAGGACGGATGATGATGATGTTACTCGCTCCTAAAAAATAACGCTTAGATATTAGTCAATCAATATCACATAAACGGGTTCGGTCCAAAGAGTGCTGGGTGATTGTGTCGCCGAAATGACTTGGCCATCATCACGGCAAAATAGATGTTTTAATCGACATCTATTTCTATGGATCGACCTTTTTTTTAACTGTTTTTTGGGGTAAAAAATTAATTCAATAATTAATTATTAAATTAATTTAAAATCATCAAAATATTTTTTACGTTTTTTTCACGGTGAAAAAATCAAGAAACCGAAATATAGTTATCCGGACAAGATTTATCAAGTCTTGAGCAACAATATCCCCTTTTGGCACAGTGGTTGGCGGTGATGGCTTATGTTTCCATTGATTTAGGATTGCTATATAATTCTGATTTAATTAGGATAAAATGATGATAATATTGATGATAAGATCGCATAGGCAAGAATTGTTTAAGCATCAAGGCAAAACCCCAGGGATACCGATGAGTTGCGGACTTAAGCCGCGACTTGAGGATAAGTCAGTCAAAGTCAATCAAAATAAGTGATGTTGACTGGGTTATTCAGTCAGCATGATAGTTATATATATGCGATCGGGAAACATCTCAAGGCGGAGGGAATCAGCGCTGCATGGAATTGAAGGATCGGCGTTTAGCTAAGGGTGTATTTGGAAGATCGGTGCTGCAATGGCTGAATTTGCGGCCTGATGAAGCGGAGCGAACTGGGTTGATGTTCGCGTTTTATACCAGCACTTCGGTGGGTTTATTGTGGTTGGAAGCAACTGCGGTGGGTCTGCTGTTGGGACAATATGGTGCGGCATCATTGCCTTGGATTTATATTGCCGGAGCGGGCTTGGGTTCGGCTTTGGGCTTGTTTTATTCTTGGCTGCAAAAAATTCTGCCTCTGCGTCGGGTGATTGTGGCGATCGCCCTGTTAATCGCCATTCCCCTGATTTTCTGTCGCTTTGGCTTGAGCGTGCAAGCTTCGATTCTTTACGGCGTCACGGTCTTCTTGTTACGACTGTGGGTGGAAAGTATTTACATTCTCAATGACCTGAATACAGCGATCGCCGCCAACCAACTATTTAATATTCGGGAAATCAAGCGGACTTATCCCATTGTCAGTAGTGGGATCTTACTGGCAGATGTGGTCAGCGGCTTCTCTCTGCCGTTTATTCTCAAATGGTTTGGCCTGTCTAATGTGATTTTGGCCGCATTTGTGATGTTTTGTACTGGGGCTGGCATTCTTTACTATTTGAGCGATCGCTACAAACAAGCCTTTCCTGACGCTCCGGCTCATCTGATCGAAGACGAAGAAACCCGGTTTGCGAACAAACGCCTCCAGGGAGAACAACGGGGCTATGTGGTGCCACTAATTACCTTTTTTCTTTTGTCCCCCATTCTCTATCTGCTGATTGACTTCCAATTCCTGAGTATGTTGGAAGCCCAAATCCCATCAGAAGAAAAGATCGCCAGCTTTATCGGCATCTTCAATGGGAGCTTAGGTATTTTTGAAGTCATAGTTCAATGGTTTATTGCCAGCCGATTAATTGAACGATTTGGCGTCTTTGTCTCGGCGACAGTCCTACCCATTGGCATTGTGGCGATCGGGTTAGTAGAACTCCTCATCATCGCCTGGTTTCCTGCCGACAAGGGGCAAATCGCCTTTGTGATCTTTGCCGGTTTAGTGGCGCTGAAATTTTGGAATGAACTGTTTCACTACACCCTTTCCGAAGCCAGTGGCCCTGTATTATACCAGCCCCTCCCAGACAATAATCGCAATCGGTTACAGTCACTCATTGGCGGAGTCCTCAAACCCCTATGTAATGGCCTCACCGGGTTAACCATGCTGGGGATTATCGCCTTATGCCGCTGGGTAGTCAACAACGTCTACGGGGCAGAGGAGTGGCACCATTTACAAGATTTATTGTTTTTAGGGTTGATTGTCATCAGTGCGGTGATTTGGCTATTTGCTATTTGGATTATTCGCTCCCGCTATGTGCGCTTATTAGTTTCCAGTGCGGAACGAGGCCGTCTGGGTGTGTCAGACGTGGATATGCGTACCTTTAAGCGCACGGTGATTGACAACCTGGAAAAACCCGGTTCTTTGGAAGATAAACGTTCCTGCATTGAACTTCTGAGTCAAATTGACCCAGAAAATGTTGGGGAAGTGCTGGCACCCTTGCTGCTAGAGATGCCACCCGTCTTACAACGTCAAAGTCTGGAGACGATGCTGAATCATCCGAAACCAGCCCAACTCCAATCCGTTAAAGCCTTGATCGATCAACCTTCTCTCTCCCCGGAAGTTTTGGCCTTGGCGTTACGGTTTTTCTGGTTGATGGAGTCGGATCAAGACCTAGAGCAACTGCGACCCTATCTACAACCGGAAATCGATCCGGTGGTGCGAGGCACTGCTGCCGCATTGATTATGCGGCGAGGCAACCGCGAACAAAAAGCGGAAGCCACGAATACGTTACGGCGGATGGTGACTCATAAACAGGAACGAGAACGAGTGATGGGTTGCCGTGCCTTGGGAGAAGCAGATTATTTACAAGGATTACGACTTTATATTCCTAATTTGTTACAGGACGAGTCGATTCGAGTGCGCTGTGCTTTGCTGGAAGTGATTGCTTCCACCCGGTTAGAGGAATATTATTCTTCTTTGTTGCGGGGACTTTACTACAAGTCTACTCGTGAGTCAGCGATGCGAGCCTTGGTGCGATTGGGCAATGAGGTGTCAGGGCGATTAGTCGCTTTGGCGGAAGATATGCATAAACCGGAGTTAGTCAGACTGCAAGCTTGGAATGTCCTGGGGGAAATGGGAACCCGGGAATCTCTGGATTTGTTGGTGCTGCATTTAGCTGGTTCTTGGGGGCATACTCGCCGGAATATTCTGCGGATTTTGCTGAAGCGACCGAATGATTCCGGGATTGAACGAGTTTTAGATGTGTTTGGTCGTTCCGGGGTGGAGATTTTTATTGAGCAAGAGTTGATGTTTATGGGTCAGGTCTATGCGGCTTTGGTGGAAATTTCCGAGGAAGCTGTTTCTGGTCGAGAAGCGAATTTGCTCCGTTCTGGGTTGAGAGATTTGTTGTCCGACGGGAGCGATCGCCTCTTTTTGTTGATGCGATTTCTCTATCCCGTAGAACGAATTCAGGCGGCTTCCTTTAACCTCAAGTCCGGTCAACGGTCAAATATTGCTCGCGGTTTAGAAATTTTAGACAATACCTTCGATCTTCCCAGCAAGCGCGTTTTGCTGAATGTGTTGGATCGCCAATCCGATCGCGAAAAACTGGAGCATTTATCCCCGATGATTGAATATCAGAGTATGATCCCCTGCGATCGCGTCCGCCGATTATTAGAGTTACGACACTTTTTGTCCGACTGGCCCTTAGCCTGCTGTTTTCACCTAGCCCGTACCCAGCGTTGGAGTCTGACCCCGGAATCCACCATAGCCTGTTTGCGCCATCCCAAGGGATTTGTCCGCGAAGCGGTCTTAGCTTATCTCCGATTAGCGTCCCCTCGCACTTTGGCGGAATTACTGCCGATGATGAAAAACGACCCCGATCGCTTGGTGGCGGCGCAAGTGCGAGAAATGATGCAAGATTTAGGGGTGAGTGATTCTACCCCATCCCGTTACGGCAATTCTTTGCAGGATAGCCGGATTGTCAACTATCCCGGAATGGCTGGTTTTGAAGGCGCCTAAATTTGCCCGGGCTGACCCCTGAACCCCTATCTCTGGTTAGAGTTTTGGGGTCAGTGCTGTATTAATCGCAACCCATCAGCAAAGGTAGACAATCAAGCCTATTAGACTCATTCTTGGATTCAGCAAGTCCCGAAAGCAGTACAATATCGATTGTCAACCCACCCAAGCTAGGTAGACCCGAATCTCAAATCTTTGTAAATGCTTGTTTTTTATTATATAAAAATAAAATATAAGGGTGTAGATAAATGCTGACGAGCGTTGAGCGATTACTATTTGTCAGGGGCGTTCCAATTTTTAAAGAACTGCGTGACGATTTTCTGGTGCGGTTAGCATCGGTGATGGATGAATTGTCTTTTCCTAAAGAATATACTATTTTCACCGAAGGACAAGAAGGACGCGCTCTGTATATTGTGGTTTCGGGTCGAGTACGGGTTCACCTGGGTAATCGAGATTTAGCCGAACTGGATGAGGGCGCTTGTTTTGGGGAGATGTCTTTGTTTGATTCTGAGCCCCGTTCGGCTTCTATTACTACCTTAGAGCCTTGTGAGTGTTTAGTTTTGACTCAGCAGCAACTTTATGATGCGATCGATGAAACCCCAGGAATTGCGGTTAATATTATTCGTCTCTTATCGCGGCGGATTAGAGAATTAAACCGGAAAAGTCAAGAAGGGGAAACACATCAAAAACCAGTTATCTCAAAGTAAAATTTGGCAGCAAATTTGCCCATATTATTGCCGTAATATAGCCAGGGAAATATTTCTCTGGCTTTTAATATTTTAGGCCAAAGAAACCGGGTTTATTCGAGAAATTTTCGCCGAAAACGAGATATCCCCATCCCATAGAAACCCAGTTTCTGGTTTCTATAGTTGTTTCAATTGGATCGAGCAGAATTGAAATAGCTATATCTGTGGGCAGCTTTCAAAGAAACCCTGTTTCTAGGTTTCTGGGGGTGGCTGTTGGGGCAAAGAAACCGGTTTTCTTCTGTGAATGTCAGGAGTTATCTGTGGGAGGCAACAAAGAAACCCGGTTTCAGAAATTTTCTGCTATAATTGAATAAAATTTGACCTAATAAGGACTTTATGGTTAGCCAAGTGTCAACAGAAAATATATCTCAGTCAGTTCCACTGAAGTTTCATATTTTGCTCGATCGCTCTAGTGAAACAAAAATCAGCGCATCTTTTCTGGAACTGCCTAACTGCCAAGTAGAAGCTTCAACACAAGAAGAAGCGATCGACAAATTGAACGAAATATTACATAATCGTCTGGAAAAACTAGAGATTATTCCAGTTGAAATTGAATGGCAAGCCCCTAAACAACCGGAGAATCCTTGGGTAAAATTTGCCGGAGTTTTTCAGGACGATCCCGACTTTGCTGAGATTGCAGAAAGTCTGAGAAAAGAGCGTTTAGCTAACGATGATGAAATTGCAGAAATTTAGCTATAGAGCTAATAATCGGAGAAATAATGACAATTTGGATACTTGATACAGATCATGTTTCCCATCTACTCCAAGGAAACAAGCTTGTCAGTTCTAGGGTGAATCGAGTCTTGCCAAACTTAGCTATTACCGTCGTTACAGTTCAGGAAATTTTTAACGGATGGATTGTTAAAATTAACAGTGCTTCTGACTCTACAGAATTGGTGAAACTTTACACAAAATTATGGACTAATTTGGAATTCTTTAAGCAGGTTAGGATACTAAATTTTGATGCGGATGCTTACAATTGTTACGATCGTCTACTTAAAGAAAATAAGCAACTTAATAAAAAAAGACTCCAGAAAGATTTACGAATTGCCGCAATTGCTATTTCGGTGAATGCGGTAATGGTAACTCGTAACAAGCGGGATTTTTCCCTAATTCCGGGTCTAGTTATTGAAGATTGGACGGAATAAATTTCTGGCTGTTGGGGCAAAGAAACCGGGTTTCTGCTGTGGGTATCAGGAGTTATCTGTGGGAAGCGAAAAAGAAACCCGGTTTCTGGGGTGTTTTCCCAGCATCAAAGAAACCGGGTTTCTGCTGTTGGTATCAGGAGTTATCTGTGGAATGCGAAAAAGAAACCCGGTTTCTGATTTAATTTCTGTATTATTCCTCGTATGGATCGTGCTGTGAAAATTCTAGGGTAAAGGTGGTTTGACCATTGCCACTTTGGACGGAAATTGAACCGCCCAGATAAGAAACTAACTTTTTCACTAGGGCTAAACCTAAACCCGTGCCCCCTTGTTTCCAAGGATCGGGAGATGGAATTCGGTAGAATTTTTCAAAGATATGAACCCGTTCTGATTCGGGGATTTCTACGCCGGAATTACTCACGGATAGATATAATTTATTTTGGCTAGAGGTGGCGCTTAGGCGAATCACTTCACCGGGATTTGCTGGAGTGTATTTGCAGGCATTATTCAGCATTTCGGAAACGATCCGTCCCAAAGCAGTGGGATCGGTCACCAAGGGGGGTAACTCTGGATCGATCGCGACTTCTAGAATATGTTCAGATTTCGCAATGCGGTATTGAAATGCTTCAGTGACATGGGGCAGCCAATTTTGCAGTTGAATGGGGATGCCATCGAGGGTGTCTATTTCTGCATCTAGACGCTGTAAATCTAATAGATCGTTAATCAGTTTGATTTCCCGATCGCACTCCACTTGTGCCATTTGTAAATAAGCGGTGATTTTTTCTGATGCTGAGGCGGTGTTGAGATTGGTTAAGGTGGACGATCGCCCTGGTTCAGCTTTCAGAGAATTTCCTGTAGTTGTGGAAGATAAAACTAAAGAATTTTGCTGTGAACTGAACATATCCAGCATATCCAAGGCCATTTTTATATTGGCCATTGGGGTGCGGAGTTCGTGACACACCGTACATAAAAAGTCATCTTTGAGTTGATGCAATCTTTCTAGTTCTTTGACCTGGGTTAAGGAAGATTGATAAAGTTGGGCTTGCCGCAGGGCGATCGCGCATTGTGCCGCCACTTGCTGCACCAGTCTCACCTCAAGATCGCTAAATACATAATTCGCATCATGTCTTAACCAAAGATAACCTAAAATTACTCTCTCATCCTGTTGATTTAAAGAGTTTTCTGTGGCAATATTGGGTTGATTATCCCGCTTTTCATAATTTTTTTGGTTGGTCAATACATTTTGCAGGGGACAAGCGAGAATGGTTTCTGCTTCTTGGTTAGGATAGTCGGTGATATCGGAAAACTGGAAAGATTCTCCCCTCATTAATTGTTGGTAAAGTTGAGGCATAGACTGGAAATTCAAGGGAAAAAATTGACGATATAACCCGGCTTTTTCTGTTCTATTTGCCGACATTTTTTGATTTTTGCCGCTGGATTGACCCGTTGCCTGATAGGAAATGGTAAAAGTTTGACTTTTAGGATCGTAAAGAGATACTTGAGTCAGGTTCACCCCAATCACTTGAGCCAATTCTCGCACCGCTGTTTCGATAATTTGATTGGGATCTAAGCTATCCCGCACTTTATCGGTAATGCGTTTTAGCATGGCTTCAACTTCTAGGGATTTTTGCAATTGTGCGGTACGTTCTTGCACTTGCAAATCTAGTTCAGAGGCCAATTTGTGATAGCGATCTTCACTGCGACGCAGTTCTTCTAACGTTTGTTTTCTTTCGACCGCATAGCTGATGGCTCGCAACAACAAATCACAGTCAAATTTTCCCTTGACTAAATAGTCTTGCGCCCCTTCCCGCACCGCTTGTACTGCTAGTTCGCGATCGGTTAATCCCGTGAGCACTAAAACGGGCAAAGTTTGAGCATTTAATACCACCTGTTCTAAGGTTTCCAACCCGTGACTGTCGGGTAATGATAAATCTAATAAAATTACATCAAATGACTCTGATTTTAGATGAGCGATCGCGTCAGACAAGCGATCTACTGCGGTAATTTTATATGTGGATAACTGGGCATCTGCCAATAGTTCAGAAATCAGATCGGCATCGGCTAGGTTATCTTCGACTAATAAAAGATCGATCCTTTTTTTATTCATGGCTAATCTTAGAAAAAATTCTTAAGTGTTTTTGAATATTCAATAAATTTGGCCGAATCAATAAATTAGAATAGTTGGTTTTTGTCGATATTTTGACTCGTTGCAGCCGCGCTCGAAAGCTATATTAATTAAGCAAGTCGATCGGATCTTGAAAAAATGCCAAATTTAAGCTAAACATTTTGGCAAAGGTGGTTGAATAGAATCCCCAAACTCGCTCGGATAATTTTACTGTATCTAATAAATTTATTATACCCAATAAATTCAATAAATTCTGGTTTCTCACCAGGCGAAGCGCCTACGGGATAGCTTCGCTTCACGCCTTGGACTGCTGCTATCACCCAAATACCAGACATGAATTTAACAAAAATTATTATTGATTGCTCAATAGTTGGCGGATTGATGGGCTAATTTTACCAGCAACGGGAAAAAACTTATTTTTCGTCTCAGCATTTGCCATTGACCGCTTAAATTAACCTGAATCAACTTTTGACTCATTTATTTTGACTATATTGACCGTAAGGTAGGAGGAGAAGTTTTTCCTAGATTCAGTTAATTTGGCAGAGAATTTAACCTCCATTTTAGTCGAAATAATGTTTGCCGATCGCCAGTCCTAAACCCAGACCATAAATTTCCCCGATCGTGTTGTCTCGCTCCAATTGATTAAGTAGGTTGATTTGCTAGGTTTGAGGCAGCATCATTGCCCGATGGAAGCAAAGCCGATAGCGGACGCGATCGCGCCAAGCAAAAATCACCTAGTTAACTAGAAAAAGTCCCGAAAAATTCCCGAAAATTTAATCAAACAACTCAGTGGAGCATACTTAATTGTATTTAAAATTACATTAGCCCGAGTTTGCCGCAAAAACTTATGAGCCAATCAAGGCTTAGATGATGACCCTTTTGGATTGCCACCCAAAAAAATATTGAACTGGTACTTCCAGATTAGCAGTTCTGTTCCTTAAAGACAATTGAATGTTTTGAACAAATTAAACTTGCGGCAAAGTAAAATAAAACGTGGCACCTTGACCGATTTGGGATTCAACCCAAATTTGACCGTGATGGCGCTCCACAATTTTATGACAAACCGCCAAACCAATGCCAGTACCGGGATATTCGTTGCGAGTGTGCAGCCGCTGGAAAATCAAGAATATCCGATCGCGATGTTGTGGGTCGATACCAATTCCATTATCCTTAACCGCGAATAGCCAACACCCTACAGAGTTTTTCAACTGCGAGGGCTTTGCGGCAATTTGAACCACCGGCTTTACCTCTGGTTGTCGATACTTAATCCCATTGCTAATCAAATTCTGGAATAGCTGAAGTAACTGGGTTGCATCCCCCAGAACCACGGGCAAACGCGGACAACTGGAATCGAGAGATACCTCTGCCCCGGACTTGCGAATCGCCACCTTTAAATGACCGATCGCAATATCAAAGATTTCCTGACAATCCACCGGCTGCAACTCTTGGCGACTGGTACTCACTCGCGAATATTTCAGCAAGTCATCAATCAAAGTCTGCATCCGGTGCGCCCCATCCACCACATAATGAATGTACTTATCCGCCTTCTCGTCCAGTTGCCCCTCATAGCGTCGGGCCAACAACTGAGTATAGCTGGCGATGGTTCGCAAGGGTTCCTGCAAATCGTGGGAAGCCACATAAGCAAATTGTTCAAGTTCGGCATTGGACTGTTCTAGTTGTTTTGCCCGTTCCGCTAACTCTTCTTCTAGCTTTTTGCGATCGCTGATATCAATGCAGGAACCAATATAACCGGCCAAATTTCCCCCTGGAGTCTTGCTGGGCACCCCAGTATTCAGCAGCCATCGATATTCCCCATCCTTGCGGCGCAAGCGATACAGCAGGCGAAACGATTCTGACTGTTCGATCGCGTTGAGGTATTCCCGCAAACAATGTTGGAAGTCGTCGGGGTGGATTTGACTCATCCAGCCTTGCCCTTGTTCTTGTTCCACTCTGCGCCCGGTAAACTCCAACCAAGTTTGATTAAAAAAGGTGTAGTTGCCATGAGGGTCCGCTAACCAAATTAACACTGGGGCAGTGTCTGCCAGGGTGCGGAACCGTTCCTCGCTTTCCGCGAGGGCATCGATCGCCTGTTTGCGATCGGTAATATCCCGGTAAACCCCCAGGAGGGCGATGATTTCTCCCGTAGCATCTTGAATGGCATCAGTACGCAGAAAAATTTGTCGGATAACACCCTGAGTAGAGAGCATTTCCACCTCCCCTTGCCAAGAACCGTCCCGAAAGATGGTGTCAAAAACTTCCGCCGCGATACTGGCATCTCGATAGAGGACTTGTGGGCCACCGACCGCTGCCAAGTCTGGGGCTGAAAAGCCAAACAACTCGATAAATGCGGGGTTGTGATAAGTGGATCGGCCATGAGAGTCGGTAATCGCGATCGCATCCGAAGCACTTTCTACCGCTTTACTTAAAAGGAGTAATTGTTCCTGCGATCGCTTGCGTTCGGTAATATCTTCAATAGTGGCCACCAACTGTAGCGCTTCCTCTGCCGCGTCTCGCACCAGGGCTACTCGGATCGTGGCAATCATTTCGCTACCGTCTTGGCGAATTAGCGTGTATTCTTTCTGAGACTGAGAAAGTTTACTGGCTGGAAAAGTAGCAATCCAGGATTTCAACCGGGGGCGATCGCTTGGGTGAACCAAATCCGACAAAGACATCTTCCGCAAGTCCAGGGGAAAATAGCCCAACATTTGACATAAAGCCGGATTAACACTCTTGAATTCCCCATTAAGATCGCAAGTAGTAATCCCAATGGGCGCAGTGGCTAAAGTTCTAATTAACTGCTGTTCGCTTTGGCGGAGTTTTTCCTGACTTTGTTGCAGGGCTGCTTCTGCTTTAATCCGTTCCGTAATATTTCGCGCTACGGCCAAAACGGTGGTGAGAATTCCGGTTTCATTCCGCAGGGGAACTAAGGAAAAATGCCACCAAACCGGCTGATGGCCAAAATTCAATTGTTGTTCTAAGGTGCAAAGCTGTTTATCCCGCAAAACTTGGTAAATTTTACTGGCAAGTTCCGTGGCGAAAGTGCGGGGAAAAATATCTTGCACCGATTGACCGATTAGTTGTCCCGGAACACTGTTTAATTTATGGGCTGCATAAGTATTTACATAGTTAATCGACGTATCTCGATTAAAAATAAAAATCATATCTTGGGATGTTTCGGTGAGGGTGCGATAGCGTTGTTCCGACTCTTTTAGGGAGCGCTGGGCTTCGGCTTTGGCGCTAACATCCCGCACCATTGTTAATACTTCATGGTCATCAATCGCAGACACTCTGGCTTCATAATCATAGAGCCGGTGTGCGCCATTTTCTCCGGGCAATACTAACTGATATTCAAATAATTGCACTTTTTTAGTGACTAAAGCTTTTTCGATAGCTGCCATAAGTTCTTGAACTAAAAAAGGTGGCAAAACATCCTGGCAGTTTTGGCCAATATATTCTCGATAATTTTTATATAAGTGTCTACCAATTCCTTGGATGCAGTCTAGATAAGTGCCATCGGCTCTGATTCTAAATAATGTGTCGGGAATTGTCTTAATTATCGCCTGATTTTGCGCCAAGGATCTTCGCAACATTTCTTCCGCTTGGCGGCGTTCGGTGACATCGGTGTAAGTGCAAATTAAGCCAATAATATGCCCCGGATAATGTTCAATCGCGTCCGCTTTTAGGGCAATTTGCATCACTTTGCCAGTCTGCGATCGCATCGTTACTTCTCCTTGCCAAGACTGACCATTTCGCACGACTTTTAGCACTTCTTCCGCCAGTTTTTTGTCGGCAAAAAGGGCAGAAATCAGGGGACTATGCCGTAAAAGATTTGATAAAAATTTAGGATAATTACTTGAGGTGAATACTTCAATATTTGGCGATGGATTTAGCTGATTAATGTCTTGGCAATCTTGATATTCAAATAGTTGACAAAATGCGGGATTTTGATACATTACTTGGCCGGTTCGATTGGTGATGGCGATCGCATCAGAAGCACTTTCGATCGCTTGTTGCATCCACAATAGGCGATCGAGGGCAAGATTTTGGTCTGTGACATCTCGCAGCGAACCCAAATAGGCAACACTCTTCCTTGCCGACGATGCGCCTGCCGACGATGCGCCTCTCGATAATGCGCTGGCAAAGTCCTGCTCTATTTGCGACCAAGGAATTTCTACTACCTGCATTTGGGCGATCGCTACTTTCCCATTCGGCAGTAAAATCTCTAACTCAGTTATTTCATGGGTGGCAACTGGTCGCCCCAACCAAGTGCCGATTAAATCTTTTTTATGGCGGCCAAATATCGCCGCTGCTGCTGGATTCACAAACAAAATCTTGCCCTGGTAATCCAGAATAATTATCCCATCAGCATTGGTATTAATCAGCAGATTTAAGCGCTCTTGATTTTCTTCTAAAGCTGCCTCTGTTTTCAGCTTATCAGCAATTTCTTTCTTGATTTTTTTATTGAGAATTTGTAACGATAGCCATAAATTTTCTGGAGAAATATTTAAATTTGCTGGAAGATTATTTATCAGTAAATTATCAAGCTTTTCCCAATATATCTGAATATTTTGTTCAATAGTTTCCTGCCCATACCGCAACAATGAGTTATCAGCTTCCACCGGCGCATGACTAATTTTTCTAGCCACAGTAAAAACCCATTCCACTGAATTACTAGCACCCCACAAAGGCAGCCAGCAAACTTCATACCATTGATGGTAGGTGCAGGTTTCAACCCCGCCCCTAAGTTCCACAACTGGCGACAAGAAACTTTCCTGAATTGGTTCTTTGGTTTGCCAAACTTCATGCAGCTTCTGTTCCCAGAATTTTACCAAATCATCGGGCATATCTAATTGCTGATTTGTCTCGCTGCTAGTTTGGCCGATCGCTTGACCGACTTTGATGTTTAGTGCGGTGACAAACGCTAAATTTGCATAGGTACAACGTAAATCTTTGTCAAAAATTGCTACAGCATCCGGCAATTGTTCCAGACTAGAGTTTACCGATATTTCTGTCCGATTTCCTGGGATATTTATTCGCGGTTTTTTTGGCCGATCTTCTGGGAGATTTTCCGGGAGATTTCCTGGGATATTTTCTGGGATATTTTCTGATAATATTCGTTTTTCCAGAAATGTCCCTGCTGTTCCATCAGTTTCGTAAGATTGCTGTTTTCCCAGGAAGTTAGTGACATCTTGGCAAATTAGACAAATTTTTGTGGTCTGGTTTTCCGAATTTTCCTTTCCCGAAAAATTAAACGCGATCGGTATGGTCTTAAACCAAAAAATCTGCCCGTTTTTTGCCCTAATTTGACCTAGGTAATCTTCTGTATGGGCCGACGGCTGTTCGCCCCTACGTTTGGCAACCGATGAGGATGAGGATTTCTTGATCCAACTTGATAACCAGCGGGTTAATTGATGTTTTTTAGTAATTTTTGGCCAGTAAATTAAGGAAGAAACTTGAATATTTTCTAATTCTTCTGCGTTGTAACCTAGCTGAGATGCTCCCGCTGAGTTTAGGGAGATGATTTTTCCTCGTTTATCTAGGAGAAAACAGGTAAAGGGTAGATGGTTGTAAGAGTCATGGAATTCGGCTACTACTGAGGAAGCTGAGTTAGCCTGTTTATCTCCAGAGCGATCGCCTGTTGGATTGGACTTTTTCACAGATTTAATTGGTTGTTGGTTGATGGTTGATGGTTGATGGTTGTTTGTTGTTGGTTGTTTGTTGTTTGTTGTTGGTTGTTGGTTGCCCCCCCTTGAAGGGGGGGTTGGGGGGGGTGTTGTTGGTTGTTGGTTGGGGAAAGTGATGCATTCGTAGGGGCTCCGCCTAACGCCCGTACAAAAAAGTATCACTATCCACTATTTACTATCCAATATTTACTATCGACTATCTACTATTCACTCTCTCCTCTGCTGACGGCGGGCTCCTCCGCACAAGAAGCTCCCCTGCTCCCCTGCTCCTCTGCTCCTCTGCCGATGGCAGGCCCCCTCCGCACAAGAAGCCCCTCCGCCCCTCCGCACAAGAAGCTCCTCTGCCCCTCCGCCCCTCCGCTCCGAAAACCCATCCGTAGATTCGCGTAATTTTGCCCAATTTATTAGTATTAGGTTAGCAGTAAATACGAGTTAATACGGAATCGAGATCGAAGACAATTTTAAGTTTGTGGAAATGTTACTTTCTCTCTGAATAAATTGACTTTTGCGATCGCTGAATTTTAGAATTAATTAATTTATCTATGGAAACCCTGTAGGGGCAAGCATTGGGGCAACTACAATGGATTCCCGCTTTTGCGGGAGTGACTGATAGCAAGCAGCAGATGCTTCGCTTCTAGGTTAACCGATAATTCGCCCTAGTCGCAAGAATATTACCCTGAGACTCGATCCGCCAGTAGCGGTTTTTTTACAAAAGTTAACAAATAGCGTGGCTTTAAATATAAGGACTGTAAGTAGGATGCGTGATAATTCTGATGGCAATTCTGATGGGAATTCTGGGGATCGTTTTGGTGCCAACTCTGATGATTTAGTGGAACAATTAAGACAAAAAGCAAGGGAGTTATTAAGCATTGCCGAGCGGCTGGAAAAACAGGCAGCAAAAGAACGAGGCAAAACCGCCGCCAGTTCGACAGAAAACAACTTATCCCTGGGTGCAGGTGAGGAAAATTCCCCACCTGAGTTATCGGGATCTCAACCTTCTTTAGAGACGACCCCCCTGCGATCGCCTCAAAACCCGCGATCGCCTCAAATTTTATTGTCTAGAAGTGAATACCAAACTTGCCATATTCGCCTGCCTGGATCGAAAAAGCGCTGTCCGGCGATATTTGTGGATCGGGATTATTTTAGTCTAGTGAGAGTTTTTTCTGACCTTGAATCTACATTAGCCGCAAAAGCCAAATTAGATTGGAATGGCGATCGCACGATCGTGACTCAACTCGCTACCGGCTATGGTTTGTGGGCTTGGGAACCGGAAGCCGCGTCCAATTTGTCACCAGACTTGTCCCCACAAAACAACCAGCAGACGAAGCATGACCCGCCCCTACGGGTGGTTAAGGCTTTGGATTCCCAAAACCCAACGGAAGCAGACCTAGCGGAATATTTGTTACTGTTTAATCGGCTTAGTGAATGCGCTCGCTGCTATTTAGGAACTGCGGTAATTGCTCATTATTGGCGATGCACTCGTCCTGATTTAGCATGGTTCGATCGCTTTGAAATTGTGGAATCAGGGCAAATCTTATGTCAAAATTTCCACCAGTCACGGTTAAATCTCTGGCAAGAGAAACAATTGCAATTATGGTTGCAAAGGTTTATTCAAAGATGCCGCCGAGTTATTCCTAATTTCCCCCAGTCTTTCGAGCGCGAGTATAAAAGCACTCAACTGTTAGCCCGTCTTTTGGACAACTATTCCAGTTCAAGTGATAGTTGATTGTTGTTGGTTGTTGGTTGTTTGTTGTTGGTTGTTTGTTGTTTGTTGGTGGTTGTTTGTTCGTGGTTGGTTGTTGTTTGTTGTTTGTTCGTGGTTGGTTGTTGTTGTTTGTTGTTGGTTGTTTGTTGTTTGTTGGTGGTTGTTTGTTGTTGGTTGATGGTTGATAATTAAACCTGTAGGGGCAAAGCATATAGCCTAGCGGCATAGCTTCGCCCCTACAGATTCAATAATGAACAAACAACCAACAAACAACAAACAACAACAAACAACCATCAACAAATAACAACCAACCATCAACAAACAACAAACAACAATCAACAATCAACAATCAACTATCAACCAATAGGGAATAAGAACACCAATCACTCCAACTACCGACGTAGAGTTTGGGGTTGGGAATGCCCGCCATTTCTAGGGACAAAAGATTGACACAAGCCGTGACCCCAGAACCACAATAAACGATAATTTCTTTAGCGGCTTCGATGTCACTCCAGCGTTGCCGTTGTTCCGAGGGGGGTTTGGCTTTGGCTTCGCTATCGGTGACATCTTGCCAGCAGTAGTTGACCGCCCCAGGAATATGTCCGGCGATCGGATCGATGGGTTCAAGTTTGCCCAGGTAGCGATCGCGATCGCGGGAATCGACCAGAACCACCTCTGGTAAATCTTTCCGGGCTTTTACCGTATCGATATCTACCACCATATCCGGTTTTAACTGGGGGATAAAGTTGCCCGGTTTAGGGGCAGGAATGGCTTGACTGACGGGATAGCCCCCAGCTTGCCAACCTTGCCAACCGCCGTCTAATATCACCACCCGGTCATGCCCCATGTAGCGCAATAGCCACCACAGACGGGAGGCAAAGGCAAATCGCGAATCGTCTAATGCGACGACTAGGGTGTTTGGGGACGTGACCCCCATGCTGGATAGTTTGGCAGCGAATCGATCCGGGTTGGGTAGGGGATGCCGTCCCCCATGTTGTTGTACCGGGGAGGCCAAATCTCGATCTAAGCTGAGATAATAGGCGCCGGGAATATGCCCCGCTTGATATTGTTGATATCCCAGGTCGGGATTTGCTAAAGAAAATCGACAATCAGCGATCGCTATTTCATTATCTTGCAAATGTTCTGAAAGCCATTGCGCCGAAACAATCGCCGAACCAGCCAAAGTATCGTTCGTCATCAAATAACACCAAATTCGCTCATCTAATCATACAAGAAACCCGGTTTCTTCGGCGGGAATGCTTTGCCCCTACAATAAATCTAATCAATTCTTTACCAAGAATGTTAAAACCGTCTCATCAATGCCTTTGAGTTTTAAGGGTTGATATTTGATAATTTCATCATCATTTAAATAGTCCGCCACTGCTGCCGAAACTAAAATCCGATTCGGTTCAGAAGCCTCCTGAAGTCGGGCGGCAATATTCACACTCGGCCCGATCGCCGTATAGTCGGAACGTTCCGCATTACCAAACATTCCCACCACCGCAGTTCCTTGATGAATGCCACAGCGAAACTTAACTTCCGGTAGTCCTTGGGCTTGCCATTTTTCGTTCAGTTGAATCAGCGATCGCTGCATTTTTTTAGCCGCTGCTAAAGCATTGGCAACTTGTTCGTTAGGGGTTGATTCTTCTGGTGCGCCAAAAATGGCAATAATCGCATCTCCTACGAACTTATCCACCGTCCCCGAATGCTCAAAAACTGCCTGAGTCATCGCGTCTAAATATTCATTTAATATCTCCGCTACTCGACGCGATCGCAAATTATTAGACATTTGGGTAAACCCCACAATATCACTAAACAAAATCGTAATCAATCGCGGTTCTGGACTTAAATCTAACTGCAACTCTCCTCTCGCGGCTTTTTGTACCATTCCTGGGGGTAAAAACCGTTTTAACACCGACTCAGTTAAATAACTATTCAACTCCTTAATCCGGCGTTCATTTTCTTTCAACGCCAAAAGATTATGCACCAAAGCCAACAATTCCCGGTCATTAAATGGCTTGCCCAAATAAGCATCTGCCCCTTGTTCCACCCCTTCCACGCGGGTATCTTCATCCACCTTGGCCGTCAATAAAATAATCGGAATTCCTTTTAATTGTGCTGATTGTCGAATCATTTTAATCAGGTCTAAACCGGACACCAAAGGCATCATTAAATCGGCCACAATTAAATCTGGTTGATATTTTTGCGCTAATTGAAAGCCTTCCGCGCCATTGCGAGCTAAAATAGTTCTATATTCTTGTTCCTTAAGAATAGATGCCACATAATGCCGCAAATCGTGATTATCATCAACCATTAAAATCAATGGATGCTGTCTAACAATTCCTTCTTGCATCCGCCCTAAACCATCCGTAGCTGCGGGAGAAGTAGGCAAATTCAGTAATGTTTCATCGATAATTTCCGCGTCAGTTTCTAACTCTAAATCCGCCAATTCTACATCAATCCGACTGGGCATAACTCCCGTAGGCACTTCAATAACTTTATCTGGGGGTAAATGAGAGCAACCAATGGGCAGCCAAATCGTAAAACTGCTACCTTTTTCATACACGGATTCAACGGTAATTTGACCGCCGTGTAATTCCACCAACTCCTTAGCTAAAGCTAACCCTAAACCGCTACCCTCATAAGAGCGACTCACGGAGCCTTCCGCTTGGCGAAACCGCTCAAATAAATGCGGAATTTGGTCATTTCTAATGCCAATCCCCGTATCTTTAACTCGCAACATACAATAATTGCCACTTTGTTCTACGGTGACAGTAATACTACCGGGAGCGTTGGTGAATTTCATGGCATTAGATAGCAAATTATAGAGGACTTTATCAAACTTTTCTAAGTCCAAATAAAGGGGAGAACAAGGATTAATTCTGGTTTCCAGTCTGAGTCCTTTTTTCTCACAATATGGGCGAAAAGTATCGACAGTTTGCTCGACAAATTCGGTAAAATTGCAGGGGCGAAAAGTCGGTTGCATCCGACCGGCATCAAGACGCTGTAAATTTAGCAGTTGATTGACTAAGCGCAGTAAGCGACGACAATTTCTCAGGGCAATTTCTGCTTGTTCTAAAGATAAATTTTTTTGGTGTTGTACCGCTGATTCTAATGGCCCAATGGTGAGGGTTAAAGGGGTTCTAAATTCATGGGAAATATTCTGGAAAAACTCGGTTTTGAGGCGATCGAGTTCCAGAAGTCTTTCCGCTTGTTGTCGGGTGGTTTGATATAGTCGAGACTGCTGCACGGCGATCGCGGCTTGGGCCGCCACCGCTTGGGCTAAATCAATCTCGTTCGGCAACCAGCGACGGGGGCTGTGATGATGCCGCAGGGAAATACTGCCGATAATTTTGCCATCAGACAGCAATGGCACCACCAACAGGGCTCTAGATGGGGAGAGAAATTGCTCTTGGGTCCGATCGATGCCTACGGGAATATCCAAGATACTTAACTCCGGTGTATCTTGCAGGTCGCGAATGACTACAGGTTCTTGGGTAGCGAGTAGCTGCTGATGCACCGGGTTGCCGGAAATTGGCACCACCGATCGCGGCAAAGATGGCTCCTGGACTCCTGGGTTCCTCTGCTCCTGGGCTCCTCTGCTCCCCTGCCCCTCTGCTCCCCTGCTCCCCTGCTCCCCTACCTCTTCCTGGGAAAAAGCCGCAAGAGGGGGGAAGTCCGGGCTTTCGCTTCTGACTAGCGAGGAACGACCTGTTTCATACAAGCCCACACATTGAACATACTCATCGTTTTCGGTCCAGAGAGACAAAGCACAGCCGTCAACTTGCAAAGCTTCTCCGAGTTGTTGGGTAATAGCCGCAAAAATATCTTTTGGATTCAGACTAGAGCGAATCGCCGAGGTAATCGTATTGATCAGGGCTTCTCGTTTGGCTAAAGCTTGGACTTGTTCATAAGCCCGCACCTGGGACAAAGAGAGGGAAGCTTGATCCGCCACCATAAACCCCAGTTGCACCTCATCATCTTTCCAGATTCGAGGTTGACCGCATTGATGTAATGCCAGGTATGCCAGGGCATCCAAGCGAAACATTAGGGGGACAACTAGGCTAGAACGAATGTCTAAAGCAGCGTAAGTTTGCCGTCGTTGAGCGACTTCTGGGGTCATCTCTTGAAACAGCGCGTCCGTTGCCACATCATTAATCACCTGAATATCTGTGGTTTCCCAAATAGTTTCCGCCAGCAGGCGTTCGGGAATATCCGCATCAGAGGACAGAGTGGTGGGCATTGCCCACCCTACCCCTTTCTTCTTTCCTCTCACCTCTATGGGTTGATTTTTTTTATTTTGGTAGAGATACCATTCATCCGCCAAGCGACCATCGTGCAAAGGCCGCAATATACAGTAACTCACATCAAAAATTTGCCCCACGGTTTCCACAATGGTCTGGAGGATTTCTGCTTCACTGGTGCGCGATCGAATGGTGTTAATTACCGCATTCAACAGGGACTCTTGGCGTAAGGTGCGACAGAGTTCGGTGGTGCGAGCTTTCAGCACATTGTGGGTGTCTACCGCTTGACTGACTAAAGTTCGCAGTTCGTCAGTTTTCCAAGGTTTGGTGACATATTTAAACACTTTGCCAGAGTTAATGGCTTCTACCAGGTCTTCTACATCCGTATAGGCGGTTAAAATAATCCGAATGATATCCGGGTATTGGGTGGCGGTGAGGCTGAGGAGTTCCGTGCCGCTCATTAACGGCATCCGCTGGTCAGAGACAATTACAGCGATATCGCTAACCGTCGCCAAAGTCTCTAAGGCTTGCAGACCGTTATTCGCTTGAAATACTTCATAGTCTCGATATAACGTGCGATGAAGTAGCTCCAGGTTTGATGCTTCATCGTCCACAAGCAAAATTTTCGGCTTATTTTTAGCTTTCGCACTCATGCACCGCTCTCCTGCTGCAAGGGGAGTTTGACTCACGATTAATTCGGCAATTGCAGATTGTTCCGATTCGCTGACGGGATAGCTTCGCTAACGGCATAGCTGTTGTTTACTACTGGATCATTTGTGCTTAACATATCAAGCTTAATCGAGGTCTGTTAAGAGTCACAACATATCGGCAGGCCAATCTACCAAACCTAAGACGCATCCTTTCTAAGGTTTCCCCTAGCGCGATCGCGCTAGGGCTTCGCGGAACACGAATCGCTTTCGAGTTCAGGTTTTCACTGTTTTCCCGTGGCTGTTTTGCCGTGGCAGTGCCTCAGTTGTACAGCATCAAGGAACCGGGAAAGTTTTCTTGTAGTTATCATAGTCTGTTCCCGATCGTAATGCCCGGAAAGTGGATCGTGTTTTGAAAGTCCCCAGGGAGCCACCTTGTTTTTGGCCCGATCCGCTACGGTGGGATGTGACCGCTAGGTCCTTTGGTCGAGCGCCTATCGACCAACTCTGATAAAATAAGGAAGAAAATGCTTAAGTAGAAACCGAGGATTTTTCCTCGGTTTCTGTCAGGATAAAATATAGCGACTGAATTGCCAATTGACGATCCCTTGTGATGACGGGGCTGATGGGTTGCCAGGGAAAAACTAATTCTGATTCATTGCCAAAAAATAATGACTGATTCTTACAGGCCACCGTATGCCGTACCCATTCCGCCAACCCCTAAAAATTTCGCTGCAACTAATTCTGGTGGCACCTTTGGTGCTGCAAATCTTTGTCTTCACTGGAGTGACGGGATATTTGTCTTGGCGGAATGGAGAACAGACCGTTCAAGGGTTGGCCGATCGCCTGATCGAGGAAACTCACGATCGCATCAGCGATCGCCTGGACAACTACCTACAAACGCCGCATCAAGTCCTAGCCCTGAACCGTTTGGCTCATGGTGACTATAATTTAGACTCGAGCAATTTTCCTCAATTGGAGGATTATTTTTGGCAGCAAATTAACGTATTCGATCGCATAACCGCCATTGGCTTTGCCAATCAACAAGGGCAATTTGTGGGTTTGGGCGTAGATCGCGACGGAGTTTTGGGAGTTGCCCATGCCAAAGTGGGAATGACAGCGAACCTCCCTAAAGAAAAAAACCCAGGCACTTTTAACTTTTATTTACTCAATGAACGGGGCGATCGCGTCAAGCTACTGCAAACCCAGCCCAACTACAATCCCCTCGCGACTGACTGGTATCAAACCGCGCTATCGGCCCCAAAATCGGCCCTGGAGTCGGCCCCAAAGTCCGCCCCAAACCAGCCAAGCAAATCAACCTGGACAAAGACTGTTCCCTGTTTCGCGGTGCCGAAAGCTTGTCTCTCTGCGGTGACTCCCATATACCAAGGTAGCGAGTTCCAGGGAGTGATGTTCGCGAGTCTGATGTTAGAAGATATCAGCGGATTTCTCCATCACCTGAATTTTGCTCCCTCCGGTCAAGCTTTTGCGATCGAACGGTCGGGGGAGTCGATCGCCTCCTCAAGTTTAGAGCAGCCTTTTGTCAGTATTCAAGGGTTGGAAGCGTCTGAACTGGCGGCCATAGACAGCCAAGATCCCCTGACTCAGGCAGCGATGCAGTTTCTCCGCCAACAGCAGATCGACTTAAGCAAAATCCAAGCACCTCAGCGGTTTCAGTTTAAGCACGATGCCATAAAGCATTTTGCTCGGATTACCCCCTATCAGGACGAGTATGGCTTGGACTGGCTGATTTTGATCGTGGTGCCAGAATCCGACTTTGCCGCCCAAATTACCCAGAACGTGAGTCATACTTTATGGCTATCTCTGGGGGCAATGGGAGTTGCCGTAGCGATCGCCGCAGCGATCGCCCAATGGGCGATCCGACCGATCCGCACCCTCAGCGAAAAATCTGTGGCGATAGCCCTTGGGGATTTAAATCAACAAATGTCGGAAATGTTGGGCATTGAGGAAATCGATCGCCTAGCCAGTTCATTTAACCTCATGGCTACCCAGTTGCGCCAGTCTTTTGACTTAGTGCAAAAAGCCCTCAACGAATCCGAAACCAAATACACCAAAATTTTTCGCAACTGTCCCGATCCGATTAGTATCGCCACCTTAGAAGACAGTCGCTGGATTTCGGTCAATAGCAGTTTTCTGGAGTTAACTGGATATACCGAAGCGGAAATCATCGGTCGGACCGCTGATGAACTGAATATACTGCCCAATTTAGAACAGGTGGAGGCGATCTTTCAGCAACTGCAAACCACTGGAATCGCTCGTAACCAAGAACTAGACTGGCAAAATAAATCCGGGGAA
Source organism: Oscillatoriales cyanobacterium (assembly GCA_011390955.1). Taxonomy (GTDB): domain Bacteria; phylum Cyanobacteriota; class Cyanobacteriia; order Cyanobacteriales; family Laspinemataceae; genus Planktothricoides. The sequence goes on from JAABRM010000080.1 coordinate 25,168, forward strand.
ATCATTACATCCTTGGTTTCTTGCGAAATCATCCAACTGAATGGTCAGCCTGTCGTCCTCTCCGTTAGCAAAGAAATCAGTAAAATCAAACAAATCCAATCGGCCCTGAGTGAAAGTGAAACGAAGCTACGCCAGCTAACGGAAAATCTGCCGATGTTCTTGGGCTTACGCACCGCCTCAGCGAATCGCTGGTTATATGTCAGTCCGGGAGTTGAGCAGATTACCGGCTATTCAGCCCAAGAAATATACGACGATCCCCTCGCTTGGCATAGCTATATGCTTCCCGGAGACCGGGCAAGAATCCTCGATCGGCTATCGGTTCCCCTGACGGAACCGTTGACCGCAGAATTTCGGATCGTTCGCCGAGATGGGGAGATGCGTTGGGTACGGATTCAAGCTTATCCCGTGCGCGATGAAACTGGTGAAGTCTATCGGGTTTGTTCCCTAGCGGAAGATATCACCGAGGAAAAAAATCTCGAACTGGCTTTGGCTGCATCGGAACGCAAATTAAATGACATTATTAATACCCCGAACGCGGCGATCGTCAGAACTCAGGTATTTACCAATCAAGATTGGCGACTGGATTATATTTCTGCCGGTTCAGAACATATTTTTGGCTATACCGCTGAGGAATTTATGGCCTCTCCATCGATTTGGATGGCCAACATCCACCCTGATGATTTAGAAAATATTATTTTGCCGTTATTTCAAGACATTTTTCAAGAAAAAACCACTCAGTTTGAATATCGCTTTACGCACAAAGATGGTCGGATCCGCTGGTTATCTTCCCAACTCACCCCCAAATACGATCCAGAGACAGACTCTTGGTTTGTCAATCAATTTACTCTAGATATCAGCGATCGTAAACAGATTTCTCTGGCCTTAGCCACGCAAAAACAACGAGAACAAATCTTAAACCAGGTAATTCAAAGCATCCACCAATCCCTTGATTTGCCTACCATTTTCTCCCATGCGACCCGTGGCATTGCCGAATTACTAGAACTAGACCGGGCTGTGATTACTTGCTACGAAGCAGAACGAGGGGTTTGGCGGCATATCTCAGGATATCATCCCGATCCAAATGTCCCAGACGATATCGGCCAGGAAATCCCCGATCGCGAAAATCCTTTTGCTGCCAAACTGAAGCAATTACAAGTAGTGAAAATTGAAGATACTAACACCATTGAAGATCCGATTAACCGGGAACTTTCTCAGTCCCGTCCGGGGGCTTGGTTATTAGTGCCGATCGTTGTCAATGGATCGATTTGGGGTTCTTTGAGTATCTGGAAACAAAGCACGACTACCTGGTCAGAGGATCAAATTGAATTAGCCCGTCGAATTGCCGAACCTTTGGGAATTGCCATTCATCAAGCCAATTTATATCAGCAAAGCCAAGCGGCAGAAGCGGCTTTAAAACACAGTGAAGCGCGTTATCGGGCAATTGTCGAAGACCAAACCGAATTGATTATTCGCTTCCATGCCAGCGATCGCACCCTAACTTTTGTGAATCAGGCATACTGTAAATATTTTGGCCAGTCCGCCGAACAATTATTAGGGGATACTTTTCAACCAGTAATTTATGCAGAAGACCGGGATTATGTAGCCAAACTCCTCGACAATATGAGCCGAGAAAACCCCGTAGTCATCATTGAAAACCGCGTCATGGCTGGGGCGGAAATTCGCTGGACTCAGTGGATTAACCGGATGATTTTTGATGACCAAGGTGAATTCGTAGAAATTCAATCCGTCGGACGAGATATCACGGATCTCAAACAAGTAGAAGCAAGATTAAAATCATTAGAAACTCGGTGGCGGACTATTTTAGAAAATGCTCCCAGTTTTATTTCCTTATGCGATCGCGAAGGCAAGTTTTTATTTGTGAATCGAGCCAGCATGGGACTATCGATTTCAGACTCGATCGGCAGGTCTGTTTTTGCCTATCTGGAAGTAGAAAGTCAATCCGTTTACCAAGCAGCGATCGAACAAGTTTTTCAAACCGGAGAAATCGTCAGTATTGAAACCATTGCTGTGGGTGACAATCAAACATCAGCTTATTACACCGTTCGTCTGGCACCCATTTATGATGACAAAGGTGAAATAGAATCCGTTGTATCAATTTGCACGGATATCAGCGATATTAAACAAACACAAATCGCTTTAAAAGAAGCCAAAGAAGCCGCCGAAAATGCTAACCGGGCAAAAAGTGAATTTTTGGCGAATATGAGTCACGAAATTCGGACACCTCTGAATGCGATCGTGGGATTTACCGATGTGCTGAACCGCAAAATTAACCATCCAGAATATCGCAATTACTTAAGCAGTATTAGCAGCAGTGGCCAAACTCTACTGGCTTTAATTAATGATATTCTGGACTTGGCAAAAATTGAAACGGGAAAACTAGCAATTAACCATCAACCGATTGATTTACACTCTTTGGTGAAGAAACTCCAACAGCTATTTACCCCAAATGCATTAGCAAAAAACTTAGAAATTTGTTTAGAAATTAGCGCATCAGTCCCCCAGTCAATTTTATTTGATGAAATCCGCCTCCGGCAAATTCTCTTTAATCTCATCGGCAACGCCATCAAATTTACGGAACAGGGCTCGGTGAAAATAAAAGTAAATGCTCAAGAGAGTGCCACCGATCCCCAAAAATTATCTTTAGAAATTCAGGTAGAAGATACCGGAATTGGCATTGCCCCTGAAGAGCAAGAGCGCATTTTTGCTTCCTTTGTCCAAGGGGATGGCAAAAGCACTCGCAAATACGGAGGAACTGGCTTGGGTTTAGCGATTACCAAACGGCTAACTCACTTATTAGGAGGAACCATTGACCTCACCAGTGAAGTAGGCAAAGGCACAACTTTTTATCTACGTTTTCCTCGCGTTACTCAATTGATTTCAGTAGATATAGAAAATATCGTGGCAACAGATTTAGTTTTGGCGGACGGCCAATTAATCTTTGAAGAATCTGCTAAACCTAGCAGTGATTTAGGATTAAATATACAGGAGAATCATCTTTTAAGCGATCGGCAAACAAATAGAAAAATTTTACCAGAACTATTGGCAAAACTGCAAGAACAGAAAACAGAAATATGGCCGGAATTATGCCGCACTCAAAAACAAAGAGATATTAGAGTTTTTGTGTCAAAGCTAGAAGATTTTGCGGAAACATATTCTTGCGATATTCTAGGAAATTATGCGGCGGTTTTTCATCAGCAGTTAGAAGAGTTTGATTGGAATAATTTGCCTAAGACTCTCAAGGATTTCCCGGTAATTATCGAAGCTATTTCTAAAGAATCTTCTGGGTAGTCTTTTATTCTCGTTTCTCGTTCCCAGGGTCTCCCTGGGAATGCCCGAATAGAGGCTCTGCCTCGTGTGTAGGGTAGTATATACGGATACGAGGCAGAGCCTCGCTTAGTGGGGTTCCCAGGGAGACCCTGGGAACCAGAGATTGTTGTTAGTTGTTTGTTGGAAAGTTCTTTGTTCTTTGTTCCAACCAACAACCAACAACCACCAACCACCAACCATCAACCACCAACAAATAAATAGTGAATAGTGAATAGTGAATAGTGAATAGTGATACTTATACATAACTTTTAACTGTTCACTTTTAACTTTTCACTTTCTTCAACCACCAACCACCAACCAACAACAACCAACAACCAACAAAGAACAACCAACAAAGAACAAAGTATTCTCGTTCCCAGGGTCTCCCTGGGAATGCCCGAATAGAGGCTCTGCCTCGTGTGTAGGGTAGTATATACGGATACGAGGCAGAGCCTCGCTTAGTGGGGTTCCCAGGGAGACCCTGGGAACCAGAGAACCAACGATCGCTTACCATCAACCATCAACCATCAACCATCAACCATCAACCATCAACCATCAACCATCAACCATCAACAATATGGGAATATATCCACGTTTTTTGCTCCCCGCTGTGGGCGCATTTTTAATCGGTGTAGGAATTCTGCTTTATACCGAAATCTCTGCACCTGGTTGGCAATTCGTTCGGTTTTATCTGGGGGATGTGGTAGCGGTGGCTTTTTTGTATTTTGGGCTGAGTTTTTTTTGGTGCGGGCCGATGCTTGTCCGGGGGGCAATTATTGGGATGATTGCCGTCTCGATCGAATTTGCCCAACTATTTGGCTTGACCCCAAAAAGTGGTCACTGGATCGCGGAAATTGCCTTGGGGTCGCATTTTGAAGTTTGGGACTTGGTGGCTTATGGGGTGGGATTAACTGTGGCAATGGCGATCGAGTGGCAGATGCTTAAAAATAAGACATAAATCCTTATTAGTTAAAGAGTTAAGCTGAAATCAGCGGAACTATCAACCATCAACCATCAACCATCAACCATCAACAACCAACTTTCCAACCACCAACTTTCCAACAAAGAACAAAGTATTCTCGTTCCCAGGGTCTCCCTGGGAATGCCGGAATAGAGGCTCTGCCTCGTGTGTAGGGTAGTATATACGGATACGAGGCAGAGCCTCGCTTAGTGGGGTTCCCAGGGAGACCCTGGGAACCAGAGATTGTTGTTAGTTGTTTGTTGGAAAGTTGTTTGTTCTTTGTTCTTTGTTCCAACCAACAACCAACAACAACCAACCAACAACAACCACCAACCAACAACAACCAACCAACAACAACCAACTTTCCAACCACCAACTTTCCAACAAAGAACAAAGTATTCTCGTTCCCAGGGTCTCCCTGGGAATGCCCGAATAGAGGCTCTGCCTCGTGTGTAGGGTA
>JAABRM010000029.1 GCA_011390955.1 Oscillatoriales cyanobacterium
CAGATAATTCTATTGAAGTCATACTACGCAAAGTTGCTCGCTGTAAGGCAAGTAACCCAACTCAACAGAGGCAAAAAGACAGCCGGGGTAGACGGGAAGAAATCATTAACACCCGTACAAAGGCTCAGTCTAGTCTCAAGGCTGAAATTGTCTCACAAGGCAAAGGCAGTTCGGAGAGTATGGATACCAAAACCCGGACGGGATGAAAAACGCCCGTTAGGAATACCTACAGTAGAGGACAGAGCGCGTCAGGCATTGGTAAAAATGGCTCTAGAGCCATACTGGGAGTCCAAATTCGAGGAGACTTCCTATGGCTTCAGACCGGGTAGGTCAACACACGACGCCGTAGCCAGAATATATCTTGTGATTAACAAGAAACCAAATTACGTTCTGGATGCGGATATATCCAAGTGTTTTGACAAAATTGACCATACCTACCTACTGAAAAAGCTCCAGTGTCCAAAGATAATACGGCAACAGGTGAAAGCCTGGTTACGAGCCGGAATCATGGACAAAGGAGCCTTTGAAAAGCCAGTAGCGGGAACACCCCAGGGAGGGGTGATATCTCCACTACTTGCCAATATAGCACTAGATGGGATGATTCGCGAAGTGGAATCAAAGTTCCCAAAGAAAGGGAACTACCCACCAGCAAGAATCATTCGATACGCCGACGATTTTGTGGTATTACACCCAGAATTGAAAGTCATCCTAGGAGCTAAAGCTGCAATCGAAGCTTGGTTACAGCCAGTTGGGTTGGAATTAAAGCCAGAGAAAACCAGGATATGTCACACTCTGAATCAAATAAAGGTTCCAGAAAGTGAATTGATTGTACCCCCTGGATTTGATTTCTTGGGATTCAACATCCGACAATACCCAATGGGAAAACACAAGTCAGGCAAAACAGGTGCCCCGGCACCCAAAAGCATAAGAGGAACCAAAGAGGCCAAAGAACTTGGACTACTAGGTTTCAAAACCCTGATTAAGCCAAGCAAGAAAGCAATCAAAGCCCACCATGTAGCCCTAAAAGCAGTCATTAAGACCCACAAAACAGCCCCACAAGCGGGACTCATTGGTAAATTAAATCCAATGATAAGAGGATGGGCAAACTACTACTCAGGGGTAGCAGCCAAAGAAACGTTTTCATCAGAAGACCACAACCTTTGGCAAATGCTTAGAGCATGGTCAGTAAGTAGACGTGGAAGAAAACAGAAAGCCCAAGCAATACACAAGTATTATCGCGAAGGCCGACATGGTAGCTGGACGTTTGCAACAGCAGACGGAATGACGCTACTAAAACACGCGGATACCGAAATCAAACGACATACCTTAGTCAAGCCTGACAAATCCCCGTATGACGGAGATTGGGTTTATTGGAGTACCAGGCGAGGACAAGACATCGAAGCCCCTACAAGAGTGGCAAAACTGCTGGAAAAGCAGAAGGGCAAATGCCCATATTGCGGGCAATACTTCACCAGCAGCGACTTGCTGGAAGTAGACCACATCACTCCTAGAAGCCAAGGCGGAAAGGATGAACACAAAAACCTGCAACTGCTTCACGCACACTGTCACGACGTAAAGTCAAGACATGACGGAAGCGCCCAAGGGCATCAGGAAGAAGACCAGCCACTCTGGTAGTCGTACCCATGAAAAGGGTCAAATTAGGTAGGAGCCTATTGCCGTGAAAGTGGCACGATGGGTTCTGAATGGGAGGTGGGGAGAGCGATTTCCCCATCGACCCCTAATAATTGTCTCGCGATTTCGCATCAGTCTGACATAGATGCTGATGCCTGCAAAAATTTTGGGAGGATTTCGGTGAATCGAGAAAATCGTCAAGTAATTTCTGGGCTATTCGCAGCCATACTCACCTGTTTAGTATTCCTTGTCGGCTGTAGTATTCCGCAAGTTTCCGCCCAAGAAAGAATGTTTTTGGATTGGTCTTTAGAATTTCTTGACGCCTACCAACTTCCGAAACAATCATTTGCCAAAACTCCCGTGGGGGGTTTGTCGGGAATTACCTACGACCGGCAGCGCGATCGCTTCTATGTCATTTCCGACGACCGAGGAGACTTTGCCCCAGCCCGTTTTTACACCTTAAAGTTGAATCTAAACTCAGAGATCCCTACCGCCCCTCGGATCGAAAATCTGGACATTGAAGCGGTGACATTTCTCACTAAAGAAGACGGGGAACCTTATCCCAGGGGAGAAATTAACCCAGAAGGGATTGCTTTTGCTGCCCCCAATAGTCTATTTATTTCCAGCGAGGGAGTGAGCGATCGGGGCATTCCCCCATTTATCCATGAGTTCAACCGGGAAACTGGTGAGTTTGTCTCAGCTTTGCCCATTCCCCAAAGTTATATCCCAGACGCGAAAGGTTCAGAACAAACCGTCGGAGTTCAAGATAATCTTGGGTTTGAATCTTTGACCATCAATCCCAGAGGGTTTGGGGATGCCACCGTGGATCCGTTCCGCATCTTTACCGCCACCGAATCTCCCCTACAACAGGACCAAGACGCCACCAATCCCGAACAACCTGCGATTAACCGTCTATTGCATTACTTAATTAGTGATGGGCCGCCGTTATTAATTGGGGAATATGCTTACCCCATGAGCAAAGACCCCCGTTGGAGTTTAATTCACAGTTTAACGGAATTATTAGCCCTAGATCCGGGGGGTCATTTGTTGAGTTTGGAGCGATCTTTTGGCTTTTTAGGGTACAACGCGCAGATTTATCAAATAAATTTGGGTGGGGCGACGGATACGAGTAGTATTCCCAGTTTTATTGGCTTAGAAAATAAAGTCCAACCCGTCCAGAAAAATTTGTTGTTAAATCTGGAGGATTTAGGGATTACTTTAGATAATTTAGAGGGCATGACTCTGGGGCCGCGTTTGCCCGATGGCAGTCAAAGTTTAATTTTGGTCAGCGATGATAACTTTAATGCCGATCAAGTGACTCAATTTCTGCTATTTCGTTTAAAGAAAAATTAACCGGATGGGCAGTGGATGGGTGAGCGCTTATTTGAAAATAAAATAGCGATCGCTTATCCGCTGCCAACCAACAACCAACAACGAACAACGAACAACCAACAACGAACAATCAACAATTATCGCTTAACCAAACTTCTAAATCCGATAAACTCTCAAACTCGAAAATTTCCTCCGTTAAACTTTCTAAATTCCCCAAAGGTAAGTTTTCAATTTTGCTGCTAATGGTAGCGGGAATTTCGCCAAACCGTTTTTGCAGTAACCGCATTACTAGGGCGATCGCTTGTTTGATTCGTCCTTGTTGTTCCCCTTGTTCTTCCGCATAAGCAAGTCGTCCGCGTTCATCTTGTAACAGCATCCCCCGGCGATCGACCGCTGCCAACTCGTCCACGGTCATATTCGCTTGGTTAGCCAAATTTAGAGCAAAATTTATCTCTGAAACTGCCCCCAAACTTTCCGGGATACTATCTAAACTCGCCGCATCTTTCAAAAAATAAAGCCACTTATCTGTCAAAGTCTTTAACTCCTCAAGAGTTTGATGGAATTTCGGTAACTCCACAAAGACTAACTGCAATTGATCGTCCAGCAGCTTAAATTTTTTGGTCACTTCCTGAAAAACAAACTTATTGATCGTATCGGCGGTTTCTTTAAATAGAATGAAATCGGTAATTGTCACCGCGATCGCTGGATTCAGCAGAGGATAATCTTCCCCTGTGACTAACTGATTGCTGTAGGCTTTAGCTAGGTTATAAGCCACTCGTTTGTTAAAAGCAGTCATCGCAGCCACCTGCATTTCAATTACCACAATTGACCCATCAGCTAAAACCGCCTTAATATCTAAGAAAGTATCTTTTAAGGTGAGTACCTGACCGGGGTTATAGGGGTTAACAATAGTCAAAGATTGAATTACTTGCTCCCCGTCATAGACGATCGCATTGAGAAAGCTGATTAAGATTTCCTTGCTTTGTTCTGAACCAAAGATTTTTTTAAAGGCATAATCGACCTTGGGATTAATAAATCTCATAATTTCCTCCCGATTTTGTCTGTGAGTGGATATTCTTATTTTAGCTTAATTTTAGCATAAAGCTTTGGCCTTTTGTACCACAGAGGCACAGAGAAACACAGAGAAAAAACTTATCTCAGAATAAAATAGCGATTCCCTGCCAACGAACAACCAACAACGAACAACGAACAACGAACAACGAACAATCAACAATTATCGCTTAACCAAACTTCTAAATCCGATAAACTCTCAAACTCGAAAATTGCCTCCGTTAAACTTTCTAAATTCCCCAAAGGTAAGTTTTCAATTTTGTTGCTAATGGTAGCGGGAATTTCGCCAAACCGCTTTTGCAGTAACCGCATTACTAGGGCGATCGCTTGTTCCAGTCGTCCCTGTTCTTTCCCTATTTGTTTTCCTTGTTCTTCCGCATAAGCAAGTCGTCCGCGTTCATCTTGTAACATCATCCCCCGGCGATCGACCGCTGCCAACTCGTCCACGGTCATATTCGCTTGGTTAGCCAAATTTAGCGCAAAATTTATCTCTGAAACTGCCCCCAAACTTTCCGGGATACTATCTAAACTCGCAGCATCTTTCAAAAAATAAAGCCACTTATCGGTCAAAGTCTTTAACTCCTCAAGAGTTTGATGGAATTTCGGCAACTCCACAAAGACTAACTGCAATTGATCGTCCAGCAGCTTGAATTTTTTGGTCACTTCCTGAAAAACAAACTTGTTGATCGTATCGGTGGTTTCTTTAAAAAGAATAAAGTCGGTAATCGTCACCGCGATCGCTGGATTCAGCAGAGGATAATCTTCCCCTGTGACTAACTGATTGCTGTAGGCTTTAGCTAGGTTATAAGCCACCCGTTTGTTAAAAGCAGTCATCGCAGCCACCTGCATTTCAATTACCACAATTGACCCATCAGCTAAAACAGCCTTAATATCTAAGAAAGTATCTTTTAAGGTGAGTACCTGACCGGGGTTATAGGGGTTAACAATAGTCAAAGATTGAATTACTTTCTCCCCGTCATAGACGATCGCATTGAGAAAGCTGATTAAGATTTCCTTGCTTTGTTCTGAACCAAAGATTTTTTTAAAGGCGTAATCGACCTTGGGATTAATAAATCTCATAATTTCCTCCCGATTTTGCCTGTGAGTGGATAGCTTAATTTTAGCTTAATTTTAGCATAAAGCTTTGGCCGCTTTCACCACAGAGGCACAAATCAACACAGAGAAACAACTTATCTCATAATAAAATAGCGATATTTTTTCCAATAAACAGGGGGAAAAAATATAAAAATAATCCAATTAAATCAGGCAATAGGTGTCAAAAAAAACTTTTTAATACCTATTGACAAATATAAATAAATGGACAATAATAATAGTTATAAAGACATGAAGGCGAATTGGGGCAAATGTAATACAAGCCCAAGCGATCGCCAGGGGCGCCCGGCCCGGAGTTGCCCTTCTTAACACCAACAAAAACATCAAGAAAGTTAAGAAATTTTAGGAGCCATCGAGTTCCTCTCCGGGTCAGGCAAATCCCTTTATAGCTTCACAACCGGAGAACCCTCTGGCGGGGGTTCTCCTGGGCATTTTTCGTTTATTAGTTGATGGTTGATGGTTGATGGTTGATGGTTATCCGTTACCTATTTGAAAATAAAATAGCGTTATCCTATCCGTTGCCTATTTTTTTCACCACAAAGACACAAAGAAACACAAAGTCGCCCATCCGTTGCCAATCAAAGAATCCCTACCCAACAATCAACAATCAACAACGATTCGTTGCCTATTTGAAAATAAAATAGCGATCGCTTGAGAGTATCTTGCAATGGGATTTTGAGCGAGTTATCCTGGCTCACGGCGATTTGATTGAAACCAATGCTAAGGCGGTGCTTCGCAAGGCTTGGGAGGTTCTACTGCAAGCAAATTATTGTGCTGTTGTTGCCCCCCAACCTGGCGCTAGATAGGGCGATCGCATAACCATAAAATCAAGTAAGGTTCGATCGCACAATTAGCGATCGGGTTGGGATAGCTGCATGGAGTAGATTGCACGATTCCAAAGTTATCTGTTGCCCTGAATAAGAGATAGAGTTCAATATCTAACGACTAAAGAGCCCATTCCTTGACGACAAGTATCAAGCATGACGTGCCGATAATCGCATAAACAGTATGCTTGTAGTTCTCGTTTCTATCTCCATCATTCAGTTCATAGACACTGATAGGATGACCTGATGAGTTGAGCTTTGCCGAGAGAGAATTAAAAAAGATATAGATATTTTCATTATTTATTCCCCAGCCAGTTTCATCAAAATCTATTCCGCAGCAATTATACTCAAACCAGACAGCAAATTTGTTAATAGTATCAAAGCGCTTTCTGTATGAACGCGAATAATAAGTAACTTTATCCGAAAAAGCTTTAACTTCATCAGAGTATTTGCCGCATTCCTCCTCAAGACTTAGACTGTACTCCATATCATAACCTTGCTTGATTAAGTAATCGCGGGCAAAATAAAATAAGAATTTCCATCGAGCGTTAGTTATGTTATCGGTACTAAGAGATGCCTCTGGCCGTTTAGAAAAAAAATAAACCTTTTTCAGAGAATCTCCGCATAATATGTTCTCAAACCTAGCCTCTATATCGTAGTCTCGTACAAGACAGAGGGAACCAAGCAATTCCGCTTGTTCAAAACATTTTTCTGCTAGTTCTCCGAACTGTTCCCGACATAACTTTTCTTTAGAAACCCTTGCCATGAAATTTTTATAAGCGATTACCATTAAACCATCGGAAAAATGATAAAAAGTATAATCAGCAGACCATCGGAGTGTTAGTCCGATGAGTGTTTCTAACTCCAAAGATCGGGCAAAGTAAATCGTATAAGGAGATTGAAATTCTATGTCTAAAGGCTCAGTCCAATCCTCTCGCTTACTAAGATTAATATTACGACGAATACTCGAACCAAATTGGTCAGGGAAGCAAAGATTGTGGGGGTGATATGAGTCGATGTGCTGCTGGGAAATAACCTCTGTCTCACCTGTATCCCCTCCAATATTTCTGAAATGAGCTACTTCCCTGCCAGTATTACGATCCCATGCGACTCCCCAAATGCCATCATTATAATCGGCATATCCTCTATTAAACACAGCTCGCAACGGTAAAATATTGCGATCGCGATCCAATATGTTAAAATCGAACCAATAATATCTGTAAATATCTGCCAAATATGCCTCTGGTTCACAAACGTCATCATCAGCATTTTCCAGATGCCACTCAGGCATTTTGGGACAGTCAATGTACTCATCATTGCTAGATATCTCCAGAAGAGCGACTATCTGCACCAGATCGTAAATGTTATCTGGTTCGGTAATGCCATTTCTTTTAAAACTTTCACTCAGGAACTCAAACAACTCCTTTAACTGAATAAATGGAGTTATATTTTTTATACAATTGAGCCACATATGACTATCCTCCTCACCCGATCGCTATTAACCAAGCTTATCAGCCATGACCTTGATGGTTGTATTCATTCCTTACAGGAGAGATTCGGGTATTTTTCTTAAATTTGTGCGTCACTATTCATACTCAATCAAAGCTGCGATCGAAATTAACAATCCAGATTTCACCCCGTAAAGGAATCGAAGAATTAGTAGTCAATAATGTCACCCCCCTTGAAATTCGCGCCATTCTGTTTCTTGTTCGTAATGTTCCACCATTGCCTCAGCTTGTGAAGCCAAAATGCGGCGGCGTTCTGCTAAAGGCAACTGCATAAAAGCACGGCGATCGCTTAACGAGAGAGGTTCTGGTTCTTCTGCAACTGGGCTTTCTATCGCTTCACTATTCGGTAAAATTACGGAATATTCAACGATTTGAGGATTCGCCACTCGCTTTCGAGCATTCAAAATTTCGATCCTGACCAGATTCCCATGTTTGTCATAATCTAGAATTCTATCTGGTTGTTCTCGATCGCTTTTTTCTACGGCACTTTCTTGAAAAAAGACTTTCAAAATATCTGCTTCTGGGTTATAGCTGATTTTCATAATTAAATCACTAAGTTGTTTGGTGTAGTTTGATGATATTTAATTTTGGCGATCGCCCCTATTCTTCACTCTTCCAACCCCAACAACTGCAAGGTTTTGGTATCTCTTTGCCCGTGGTAAAAGCGATCTAACAATTGCACAAACAGAGAATCCGCCGGTGATACTACGGCAAACAAAGTGGCACAGGAACGCAATTTGAGGTCATCGGGGGAGCCAAAAATTTTATAGGCCGATCGCCCGGTAATCCCCAACACCGCTGTAGTACATTCCAGCAAGCGATCGCCTAATATTGGATGGGCTAAATAGGCGCTGGTTTCGTCTAGACTTTGGATGGCATATTTTTGTGACATAGCGCTAAAACCCAAGCCTCGATATTGGGGGAAGATGTACCATATCCAGTGCGATCGCTTCTGACCGGCTTTGAGTTCGGCTAAGGCGCGATCGTAGGTTGTAGCTTGTGCGTCCAGGAAACGTTTTAGATTGTACGGATCGCTGTTCATATTAGGTCTTGCAGTGAGTTAGACGGCAGGGAATAATGCGGCACTGATTGATTATACTGTCACCCCGTCAGACTTGCCACAAGAGAAGATTGGAGGTGGTGGGGTTCTCCTGTGCATAATTTGGCGATCGCCTATCCTTCCCCTATTTGAAAATAAAATAGCGATCGCCCATCCGTTGCCAATTTTTTTCACCACAAAGACACAAAGAACACAAAGGCGCCCATCCGTTGCCAATCAACAATCAACAACCAACAATCAACAACGATCCGTTGCTTATTTGAAAATAAAATAGCGATCGCCTCAACAAAAATCATCAGTCAAACAAGGTTGGTTTATAAACGCTTCAGAAATTGATCGTATTCGGCATGAGAACCAATCCAAAACCAGTAAATATGCTAGGCTTCAATTAAACCTAACGCTCGATAATTTAATCCAATGCGAACGGAGTAAATCGGTTGTCGTTGACTAACTTGTTTAAACTGAAGACTTGGATGATATATGTCTAAACGCCATAATTCATAGGCTTTATTTGCCTGTTCTTGTACCTCTTCGGGAAGCTGAATTAATTTCTTCCGAAAAGTTTTCGTCATACTTGACTTCATGGTTTTGGAGGAAAAACATCATCAATTGAATCAATGTCACCAGCGGCAATTTCTTGATGTACCATTTCCGCGATTCGATCCCATTGCTCATCTGTGGTAGACTGAAATCGAGATTTCCATGCTTCCTCGTCTTCTAGTTCAGCCAGCCAACGACTGGCAATGGTATTTTGTTCATCTATAGGAAGTTTCTCAATTTGGGCGGTAAGCGAAGCCATGCCCGAAGGGCTTTTCGCTTTTTGAAGTAACTCAGTCATATTTGATTCAAACCTTAAATCATGGTGGGTTACAGATTATTCTCATTTTACCATTGCTCAAAAAAAGTTAACTTCCCTCATCTTTCCCCTATTTGAAAATAAAATAGCGATCGCCTCCGGGACGCTGCGCGATCGCCTCCGATCCTCATGCTGATCCTTTGCCTATTTTTTTCACCACAAAGACACAAAGAACACAAAGTCGCCCATCCGTTGCCAATCAACAATCAACAACCAACAATCAACAATCAACAATCAACAACGATCCGTTGCTTATTTGAAAATAAAATAGCGATCGCCTCTTAACCTCAGTTGATATACTTCTTCACAAATTCCGATGGCGTTAAAGATTCAAATTCTCCGGTTTTTTGAGCTAAAACCTTAATTAATTTATGGTTGGCGGAAACAAAACAGTCAGCCTGACCAGTTTTCGCCGTTAGGTACACCCCAACATCTTCACGGGGAATGACCCCTAAAGCTTCCATTTTCGCTAACTCAAAGTTATCAATCTGAACATAAGAAACTTTTAAATTCTGCCAAATTCTGCTAATAATCTCTCCACTTAAATCTTTATTTTTCAAACGTTTAGCGACTCTGGCAATTTGGTCAATTAGCTCTTCAGATATCAGCACAGTAGCCGCCTGATTATTTGGAACTTGCCAGCCAAGCGATCGCAAAATTATTCCTTCCGGGCTTTCTGGTTCAATTGCCCCGATCAGATAAACATTCGTATCCAAAAAAATTAACTGAGGAATGGCCATTATCTACCTTGGTGGTTTTTTGATTCACGCTCTTGAGATATTTCTCGTTTAATATCCTGGACTAGATTAATAATTTTTTCCTTTGAATCATAGCCTGCTTCGGTGAAAGCCTGTTTTAATTCTTGCTGCAATTCTTCGGCTGACATCAGGTTTTTTCTTACTGGCAAATCGGTTTCTTCAAACAGAATAATTACTCGAACTGACCTCGGTGCAGTTCCTTCAATTGGTTGGTCTAAAGATAATTGACCGGATGGATCGATTTTTCCAGTAGTCGTAATTGCTTTCATATTTATAATTTTGCTCTTAGGTTTGATGAGGAGTTATCAAGCGGATTATATCACTCATTTTAATAAGGGCATAGATCGCCCATCCGTTGCCTATTTGAAAATAAAATAGCGATCGCCTCCGGGACGCTGCGCGATTCGCGCTTCGGGATCCGCTTTGCGCGATCGCCTCCGATCCTCACTCCGATCCGTTGCCTATTTTTTTCACCACAAAGACACAAAGAACACAAAGGCGCCCATCCGTTGCCAATCAACAATCAACAACCAACAATCAACAATCAACAATCAACAACGATCCGTTGCTTATCGGAAAATAAAATAGCGATCGCTTTCTCCCTACACTTACGACACTACAGATAGGCAATGATCTAAAATTAAATAAATTATTTTACAGGATTTAAGCCTTTGTGCGAAAGAAGAGAGTGAAAAGGAGGCGTGCTATCTCTATCTTTAAAATATCTCCATGTCATTATCCATCCTCCGATCAATATTCCGATGATCATCATCACTCCAAGGAATCCATCCAATATCTCACTCTCTAAGTCTACGTCCAACAGATACAGACTAAAGAAACCAACAAATACCAATGGAACTAATATAGAAACTAATATATAGTACCCCGCATAAAGAAACACATCATAACACAAAACCAAAAAAGAAGGCCTCATACCACGAAAACACAAAAGTGCAGTGGTAGGAAGATACCCGTGGAGCAGATTATAAGAAGGGAATTGATTTTTATTCAAGGCAAGATACTCGTTACTATTATTCATCCACACTCCTTGTTTACGCCAGCCAACGAAATCCCCAAAAACTTCCCAGATTTTCTTGTTATATTTTTTCGTTCCGCCCAGTTTTTCATAAATTCGGGCTTGAACAGAAAAGCCAAAGTGACCGTTTGAATATTCTACCCACAGATGATCGATAGTGCTTAAATCTTTAGCGGGAAAATTCTCAATGTCTTTACGTCGGATAAATGGTAAAGACTTTCGATTCATTACTTCCAGCATCTTTTTAGCGGTTTCTTCGTCTGCTTCTTGCCATTTTGCCTCTGCCAAGAGGTCGCGTAGATGAGTATAGTCAATGCCCTTATCACTTTCGAGAACCACATTCCGATTATGTTTTGCAGACCTTGGGGGATTTAGTGCTGCTAAAACTTCCTCGGCTGATTTATAGCGCTGATCGAGACTTCGTTGCAGCATTTTATCGAGAATTTGAGCCAGTTCATCACTGATGGCTTCAGGTAAACGATCGCGCCACAGCCATTTGTCTTCATAGGCATCAAACAAGTCACGAGGATTAACCCCAGTTAACAAGTGAATGCAGGTGGATCCTAAACCGTAGATATCGCTGGCAAATGTAGCTTTTCCTAAAGACTGTTCAGGAGACTGATAACCTGGTGAACCGATCGCGGTTCCCACAGACAAAGATGGATCGGTCACGAATTTAGCCGCCCCAAAGTCCACTAAAACCAAAGCCCGATCGCTATTTCTACGAATAATATTTTCTGGCTTGATATCTCGGTGAATCACTTGTTTTTCGTGACAAAATTGCAGCACTGGTAACAAATCAGCCAGTAGTTCTTTGATTTGCTCTTCTGTGAAGACGTTTCGCTCAAGTTCCTTTTGTATGTTTTCCCCGTCGATAAACTCCTGGACTAAATATTGGCGTCCTTCTTGAGTAAAATAAGCAAACAGTTCGGGAATTTGAGGATGGGAACCCAAAGTCTCTAATCTTTTTGCCTCAAAATTGAATAATTCAGCGGCTTTTTCTTGGTTAGCGGTGCCTTGAACTTGGGGTAAAAACTGCTTAATCACACAAAAAGGTTTGGATGGCTTGTCTTCATCACAAGCTTTAAAAGTGCGACCAAAGCCGCCTTCTCCAATCATAGATAGAGCACGATAGCGATCGCGCAGGAGCAATTTCCCGCCACACTTTTCACAAAACTGATTCTCTGCCCGGTTTTGCTTCAGGCAATTAGGATTAAGGCATTGAGTCATCATATTGGCGTTGATATTTCTTTAAACTTGGGGCGATGGATCGCGATCGCCGGAATCAGAAGCCGATCAACCACCAAGCCCCCATAATTATAGAGCGATTCAATCCGATATATGACATTGCAACAGCCATCTGTCATAGCTAATCCTAACGCTAATTCGTTGCTTATCCTTATCCGTTGCCTATTTTTTTCACCACAAAGACACAAAGAACACAAAGTCGCCCATCCGTTACCAATCAACAACCAACAATCAACAATCAACAACCAACAATCAACAACCAACAATCAACAATCAACAACCAACAATCAACAATCAACAACCAACAACCAACAACGATTACCGGAATGTAGCCTAGACTACCTTTCCTCATTTCTAACTCATAGTCAAATCACCGCAAAAACCAGACCAGACCAGACCCGCAACAGAAGTCCCACCCCGAAAGATGTCACATGAGGCACAAAACCTGATAAATTTACCGAGTATCGGCAAGCAAAATTTATCAATTTATGAAAGTTTTAGTCATTGGTGGTGACGGTTACTGCGGTTGGGCAACCGCCCTTTACCTTTCCAACCGAGGTTATGAAGTAGGCATATTAGATAGTTTGGTGCGTCGGCACTGGGATTTGCAACTGGGTGCGGAAACCCTAACCCCGATCGCCCCCATCCAACAACGGATCCAACGGTGGCATGACCTGACCGGCAAACATATCGATCTGTTTATTGGGGATATCACCAACTACGATTTCCTGATCAAATCCCTGATCAAGTTTGAACCAGAGGCGATCGTTCACTTTGGGGAACAGCGATCGGCCCCGTTCTCCATGATTGATAGAGAACACGCGGTACTCACCCAGACGAACAATGTGGTGGGAAATCTGAATATCCTCTATGCCATAAAAGAACATTTCCCAGACTGCCACTTAGTCAAGCTGGGGACAATGGGTGAATACGGCACTCCTAATATTGATATTGAAGAAGGCTATATCACCATTGAACATAATGGCCGCAAAGATACCCTCCCCTATCCCAAACAACCGGGCAGTTTCTATCACTTAAGTAAAGTCCACGACAGCCATAACATTCACTTTGCCTGTAAAGTTTGGGGTCTGCGGGCTACCGACTTAAATCAGGGCGTCGTTTATGGCGTTCTCACCGATGAAACTGGCATGGATGAAATGCTAATTAACCGTCTGGACTACGATGGCGTATTTGGGACGGCGTTAAATCGTTTCTGCATCCAAGCGGCAGTGGGACATCCCCTAACCGTCTACGGTAGTGGCGGACAAACGCGGTCTTTCCTGGATATTCGGGATACGGTGCGTTGTATTGAATTAGCCTTAGGAAATCCCGCCGAACGGGGTGTATTTAGCCACCCAGCCGCACCTGGTGAATTCCGAGTCTTTAACCAATTCACGGAAATGTTCAGTGTCAAAGACTTGGCCATGAAAGTGAAACAAGCAGGCGTATCTTTGGGCCTAGATGTAGAAGTTCACAACATCGAAAACCCACGGGTCGAAAAAGAGGAACATTACTTTAAAGCCAAAAACACAAATTTACTCGATTTGGGCTTACAGCCGCACTATCTCTCCGATTCGCTGATTGATTCCCTGCTGAAATTCGCGATTAAGTACAAAGATCGGGTGGATAAAAAGCATATTCTGCCCAAAGTTTCTTGGCGGCGCTAACATGAATCAGGGAAAATTGAGCGATTTTCCCTGATTAATCTTGCCAGAAAACGGGTATTTTCTGAAGCCAATATAATAAATAACATAATAAATATTATGGCTTCAGACAAACCGTAAAAACTATGTAGTTAATTTTTCTCGTTCAAAGAATCAAAAGGATTACCAGGCACTCAACGAGAAAAATTAACTTTAGTCCAAGATTAGCGCCGAATATCCGCAATAAATTATCCCAGGCAATATTCACAGCAGCAATATTCACAGCAGCAATATTAAAGACGCAACCCCATGCGAATCGCTCTTTTTACGGAAACTTTTCTACCTAAGATTGATGGGATTGTCACCCGTCTTTGTCAGACGATCGATCATCTCCAACGGTTTGGCGATCGCGTCTTAATCATCTCACCGGATTACGGCATTCAAGACTACAAAGGCTCCCAAGTCTATGGAGTCAGTGGTTTTCCCTTACCCATGTACCCAGAATTAAAACTGGCGCCCCCGAATCCTTCCATTCGTCCCGTATTGGAAAAATTCCAGCCGGATTTAATCCATGTAGTCAATCCGGCAATTTTGGGTCTAGGGGGCTTGTATTACGCCAAAACCATGAAAATTCCCCTGGTGGCGTCATACCATACCCATTTACCCCAGTATTTGCAACATTATGGCCTGGGGATTCTGGAACCCTTGCTATGGGAATTGCTCAAAGGCGCCCACAATCAAGCGGATCTGAATCTCTGTACTTCCACGGCAATGGTCAAAGAACTGCGATCGCACCGCATTGAAAGAGTCGATTTATGGCAACGGGGAGTAGATACCGAACTATTTCAACCCGAATTAGCCAGTCCAGAAATGCGCGATCGCCTCAGCCAAGGCCACCCAGAAAGTCCGCTACTATTATATGTAGGTCGTCTCGGTGCCGAAAAAGAAATCGATCGCATCAAACCCATCCTAGCGGCCATTCCCGATGCTCGTTTAGCCCTAGTCGGTGATGGCCCAAACCGCCAACAACTGCAAGAACATTTTGCCGGGACACCCACTAACTTTGTCGGCTATCTGCGGGGCAAAGAACTTGCCAGCGCCTTTGCCTCTGCGGATGCCTTCATCTTTCCCTCCCGGACCGAAACCTTGGGCTTAGTCCTACTCGAAGCAATGGCTGCCGGTTGTCCCGTAGTAGCCGCCGCCAGAGGGGGCATCTTGGATATTGTCACCGATGGCGTGAACGGCTATTTATTTGACCCGGAAGCGGAAGACGGGGCAATTCTGGCCACCCAAAGGTTATTAGCCAACCAAAAAGAACGAGAAACCCTGCGTCAAAATGCCCGCCAGGAAGCGGAACGGTGGGGCTGGTCGGCGGCAACCGCCCAACTGCGTCGGTACTATCAATCGGTGATGGATGTTGAATCATTGCCGAATGCGGCATAACTTCCCGATCCAGGGGTGGGCAATCAAGTCTCTACTGCCCACAGCCTAGACCCTACATAATCTAAGCTATCCTGGATAATAAAAAAAGAAACCGGGTTTCTGCGGTGAATTCCAGAGCTATAGCGGTTATTGTCCGAATTACAGAGGTTTTCTGGATTCCCGTCGGAGTTTACCCCCGCGAAGGCCGCCATCGGCGGGAATGACAGGTTTTTTTTGTACTTCATAACTATGACAATTGCTATAACGGTAAATTACAAAAAAGAAACCCGGTTTCTGAACTATTCCATGCTTTAGTTTCTTATACCTCGGATACTTCCCCATGACCTTTTCTAATGCTGGTAGTGTTTTAGCTAGGCTGACGCAGGTGAATCAAACCGGCGTCCTGGCTAATTTAGTCAAAAAACTGCCAGTGGGAGAATTTGTCTGTCTGCTGGATTTTATTACCGCAGAATTTCAGCAATATCTCAGAGCACTGGATCTGATTGAAAATGAATCCCTAGAAAGTATTCTGGAGCAAATTTTAGATGCGTTAACTCTAAAAATTGGCCAAATCCTGAAAGCGGAAAAAACGACAATTTTCTTGGTAGATGACCAAAGACGAAAACTCTGGTCAAAGATTACCGATAATCAAACCGGGCAAACTATAGAAATTAGTAAGCCGATGAATATTGGCATCTTGGGTTATGTGGCCAAAACTGGCAAAGGTGTCAATATTACTGATGCTTACAATCATCCTTTATTTAACGCCGAAGTCGATGAACCCCTAGGAACTAAGGCGGAAAATTTGCTATGTATGCCAATTTTTAGCCGTAAAGATGAGACGAATGCTTTGGCAGTAGTACAACTTTTAAACAGAACCGATCGCCTGCCCTTTGATGAGCATGATGAGGAGCAATTTCGGGAATTTGCTCAGGCGATCGGGATTATTCTCGATAGTTGCCAATCTTTTTACATGGCAGCGAGAAATCAAAGGGGAGTAAATGCCCTGGTGAAAGCCACCACAACCTTGGGGCAAAGTCTAGATTTAGAAACCACTTTACGAGCGGTAATGGATCAAGCCAAAGATTTAATGCAAGCCGATCGCAGCACCTTATTTTTACTCAGTAAAGAAACCAATGAACTCTGGACAAAAGTAGCCAAAGCCGATGGTAAAACCATGATGGAAATCCGCATTCCTGCCGATAAAGGCATTGCTGGATATGTAGCATCTACCGGCCAAACTTTGAATATTCCCAATGCTTATCAAGACCCGCGTTTCGATCCGAGTACCGATGAACGTACTGGATATAAAACCCGGAATATTCTTTGTATGGCGGTCTTTAATGCCCAAGGCAATTTGATTGGGGTAACTCAACTAATTAATAAGATTAAAGGCAATTTTACCACTGCCGATGAAGCGTTTCTAAGAGCCTTTAATGCTCAAGCAGGCATGGCATTAGAAAATGCTCAGTTATTTGAAAGTGTCATGGTAGAAAAGCAGTATCAAAAGGATATTTTAGAAAGTCTTTCTGATGCGGTGGTTTCTACGGATATGCTGGGAAGAATCGTGACGATTAATGAAGCCGCGATCGCCTTATTAGGTTGTCCGACTAAGGGCGATCGGGGAAAAGAACAGTTACTAATTTGGCAGCACAAATTAATCGGGCGCTTACTGTGGGAAGTAGTACCCATTGAAAACTTACAGTGGCGTTTAGAAGATAGCTTAAAAAATGCCGCCAAACATTATGTCCCAGAGCAAAGTTTAACCGTGGGTTTGTATATAGAACCACAACTAAACGGAGGTAATGAAATTGGTGATATTGAAAATTTTAGTTTAGCCATAAGCGTTCGCGAAGCGTCTCGGAACGAGAATCGCACAAATCCTGAACTTTATCTCCTCTGGAATGAATCCTCAGAATTCGTACATCAACCCAGAATTGATGCCAGTCAAATTGAAAAAATCGAACGCAGTATTAATCTAACCGTTAACCCGTTAACCAACCCGGAAGGGGGAGTGCGCGGGGGTTTAGTGGTACTAGAAGATATCAGTCAAGAAAAAAGAATGAAAACCACCATGTATCGTTACATGACCCCTGGAGTTGCCGAAAGAGTAATGGCTTTGGGGGAAGATGCTTTGATGGTCGGGGAACGCAAAGAAGTGACTATTTTATTTTCCGATATTCGCGGTTATACCACCCTGACGGAAAACTTTGAAGCCTGTCAAGTGGTTTCTTTATTAAACCAATATTTTGAAACAATGGTCGAGGCGGTATTTAATTATGATGGCACCTTAGATAAATTTATTGGTGATGCTTTAATGGCGGTATTTGGGGCACCTTTACCGATTCAAGATCATGCCTGGAAAGCGGTGCAGTCTGCCTTAGATATGCGATCGCGCCTGAAGGAATTTAACGATCGCCAAACCGAGCATAAAATTGCCATTGGCATTGGCATTAGTTCCGGGGAAGTAGTTTCGGGAAATATTGGCTCCCAAAAACGCATGGACTATACAGTAATTGGCGATGGAGTCAACCTAAGTTCTCGCTTAGAAAGCATCACCAAACAATACCATTGTGATATTATTTTAAGTGAATTCACTTATCAATTATGCCGCGATCGCATTAGAGTCAGGGAATTAGATAAAATTCGGGTAAAAGGCAAAAAACAAGCGGTCAGCATCTATGAACTAATCGGATTAGCCAGCCATCCTTTAGCGCCAGAAATGACAGAATTTCTGGAACTTTATGCCCAGGGACGTACTGCCTATATGAATCGCGATTTTCAGCAAGCCTTAGAACTATTCCAAAAAGCTCAAGGATTGCAAGAACAAGACCGAGCGGTAAGCTTACATATTCAGCGATCGCTCAATTACATTCAATTACCCCCGCCGGATTCTTGGGATGGAGTACATACCATGACAACTAAATAATCATAAATTAATCATAAATTGTGCTAAAAATCAAGATATTTAATCAAATTTTATTAATGACAAACCGAGGAGCGACTAAATTCCCAGATATATGCCCAGATATATGCCCAGATATATGCGGTGACGCTTTTAACTAAGCAAAATTCAAGAACTCATGGCAAAAAAAATTCAGAACCGATCAAAATTTGCCCTGGTTATGGCAGAATACAGGCGAGATCCATTATTTAGGGACAAAAACCTAACCTTGTCTTATGGCAGATATGCAAAAACTTTACGAAGGTAAAGCCAAAATTATTTATTCTACCGAAGATCCAGAAATTTTGCTGACACACTTTAAAGATGATGCCACCGCATTTAATGCCCTGAAACGTGGCACCATCATCGGCAAAGGTGAAATCAACTGTCGAATGAGCACCGAACTGTTTCAACTGCTGGAAGCGAAAGGCATTCCCACCCACTGGATTGACCAACCCGCCCCGAACCTTATGCGGGTGCGACGGGTGAAAATTGTCCCCGTGGAAGTGGTAGTGCGGAACATTGCTGCTGGTAGCCTTTGCAAGCAAACGGGTTTGCCCTTGGGTACGGTCTTGAAACATCCTTTGGTGGAATTCTTCTATAAGAATGATGAATTAGGAGATCCCCTGTTAACCCGCGATCGCCTTCTATTATTAGAACTGGCAACACCAGAAGAACTCGATCGACTCAAAGCAATGACTTTACAAATCAATGAAATCCTCACAGAGTTTTTCCACCAGTGTGGCATTACCCTAGTGGATTTCAAACTTGAATTTGGGATAGATGTCAACGGCAAACTGTTGCTGGCTGATGAAATCAGTCCCGATACTTGCCGACTGTGGGATGAAGCGGAAACGGATCAAACCAAACGAATTATGGATAAAGACCGATTTCGCCAAGATTTAGGCCAAGTAGAATCGGCTTATCAAAAAGTGTTAGAACGAGTTTTAAACAGTAAAACTCAAGGGTGAAAACGTCAAATTTTATCCGGAAAACTTAAACAAAAAACGAAATAGGTGAATCACCTAAAATCATTTTTTAGTTGTTGCTTTTCGGGCAAAAAATGCTTAATTTTAGCTTAATTTTAGCTTAATTTTACATGGTGTGAAGGTGTCGGAAAATAAAACAATGCGCTTATCTACGCTGTTGGGAGCCGTATTCACTGCCTCAACAATTTTGAGTGTTGCTACCCCCAGCAAGGGTGAAACCTCCAACCCAACCGTTAATTATGTCTCAATCCCTGAAAATTCCCCAGGGATGAATCATTTACCGTCTGTGGCAGAAACCGATCGCAGTACGGCCATTTTGGCATTACGAACCGCTTTGACAGAGAACAGCAGCCTCGCGCCCTCGCGGAAGGAAAGAGGAAAGAAGAAAGAGGAAGGAGAAGCCCTCTCCTCTCTTCTCGACTCCTCTGCCCCTGGCGATGAGTGGTTGGCTCAAGCATCGGATCCCCAGACCACTCCTGAGAGCGATCGGTCTACAACCCCCGCAGGGGAAACCCCCGCACCGGCAACCCCCGCAGCGGAAACCCCAGCCGGGGAAACTCCAGCCGGGGAAACTCCAGCCGGGGAAACTCCAGCCGGGGAAACTCCAGCCGGGGAAACTCCAGCCGGGGAAACTCCACAAGCGGAACCATTCTCTCCCGCGATCCCCCCCACCTCTGCCCCCCAGCCTCTGCCCACGCCACTATCTCCCGCGAATCAGCCGGATGTATTGGTGGCAGAGGTGGCGGTGAGTGGGGTATCTGGAGAACTCGAAGATGAGATTTATCGGGTAATTTCTTTAAGACCGGGACGCACCACCACGCGATCGCAACTCCAAGAAGACATTAATGCGATTTTTGCCACGGGGTACTTCTCCAAAGTGCGAGCGGAGCCCGAAGACACCCCTCTCGGTGTCCGAGTCACCTTTGTAGTAGAAGCCAACCCCGTGCTGACGAGGGTAGAAGTAACCGGCAATAGCGTACTGCCCCAGAGTGAAATATCCGCCGCATTTGAAAATCAGTACGGCAAAATCATTAACTTTCGGGACTTACAACAGGGGATCCAAAGGTTAAATAATTGGTATCAACAAAATGGCTACATTTTGGCCCAAACGATCGATGCCCCGGAAGTCAGTCCTGATGGCTTGGTGACATTAGAAGTAGCCGAAGGAACCATTGAAAGTATCGAGATTCGGTTCTTGAATAAAGACGGCGAGGCCGTCGATGAAAATGGTGAACCAATTAAAGGTCGCACCAAAGAATACATCATCACCAGAGAACTCGGACTGGAATCCGGCGGGGTGTTTAACCGATCGCTCGTAGAAAGAGACTTGCAGCGGGTCTTTGGTTTAGGCATCTTCGAGGACGTACAACTATCTTTGAATCCCGGTACAGACCCCCGTAAGGTAGTCGTGGTCGTGAATGTAATTGAAAAAAACACCGGATCGATCGCCGCTGGTGCCGGGGTCAGTTCTGCCAGCGGTTTATTTGGCACCGTCAGCTATCAAGAACAAAATATGTTTGGCCGCAACCAAAAATTTGGCGCGGAAGTCCAAATCGGCGAGCGAGCCCTGTTGTACGATATCAGCTTTACGGATCCTTGGATTGCGGGCACCCAAAATCTGTCTTACACCGTCAACGCTTTCCGGCGTCGTTCCATTTCTTTAATTTTCGATGGCGGGGAAAACGAAGTCACCCTGGAAAATGGCGATCGCCCCAGATTACTAAGACTCGGCGGTGGCGTCAGCTTTTTCCGTCCGTTAGCTCGCAACTGGCGGGGTTCTCTGGGATTGCAATATCAACGAATCAGTGTTAGAGACGGGGATGGGGATATTACCCCCCGCGACGAACTGGGCAACCTACTCAGCTTTAACGAAGACGGGCAAGATGACCTGGTCACCTTTGATTTGGGAGCGGTTTATGATGGCCGCAATAGCGCCCAACAACCGACCCGAGGTTCGGTCTTGCGTCTGAGTAGCGAGCAATCAATTCCCGTAGGCAGCGGCAGTATTTTCTTAAATCGCCTGCGAGGTAGCGTCAGTCATTATGTCCCCGTCAATTTAATTCGTTTCTCCCAAGGCCCACAAACCTTTGCGGTGAATTTCCAAGCGGGAACGGTAATTGGGGACTTACCCCCATATGAAGCCTTTTCTCTCGGCGGCAGCAGTACCGTGCGCGGATACGGGGAAGGCGAACTAGGTACTGGTCGGAGTTACGTTCAAGCCACCGCTGAATATCGTTTTCCGGTTTATTCATTAATCGGCGGAGCGTTATTTTTTGATGTGGGTTCTGACTTGGGTACTGGCGGTGAAGTGGACGGAGACCCCGCCGGAGTCCGGGGTAAGCCCGGTGAAGGGTTTGGCTATGGTCTGGGAATTCGCGTCCAGTCTCCCCTAGGGGCGATTAGAGTTGATTATGGTTTCAACGATGAGGGTGATAGTCGTTTCCACTTTGGCATTGGAGAGAAGTTCTAATGTATGAATTAAAAAGAGGGAAGAAGTCCGGGCAGGGCGGGAAGGCAATATTCCCCGTTCCCAGATCCTTCCCGTTTTCCGGATTGACTTTGGCCGCAGGTTTTGAACTGTCTGGGGTGGGTTTACATACGGGGAATTTCACCACGGTCAAAGTGCTGCCCGCCCAGAAATCATCCCTTGCGGAATCCGGGCGTTACTTTGTCCGGGTTGACTTGCCGGGACAACCGGCGATCGCCACTCATGTAGATGCAGTCCATCAAACCACCCTTTCTACGGAGTTAGCCAGTGGTGAGGCTAGGGTGAGAACCGTAGAACATCTCCTCGCAGCCCTAGCGGGAATGGGGGTTAGCCACGCCAGAATTGAAATTGATGGCCCGGAAGTGCCGCTGTTAGATGGGTCGGCCCTACCTTGGGCGCAAGAAATTCGCCGGGTGGGACTGGTGCCAGCCACTCAGTTCAAAACGCCACAAGACCCAACCAACTCCCTGACCCAGCCCAAAAAGCTTAATGCTCCAGTGTGGGTGCGCCAAGATGATGCTTTTGTGGTCGCTTTGCCCTCTCGCGAACTGCGCTTTAGTTATGCGATCGATTTTGACTTACCGGCGATCGGTCGGCAGTGGTATAGTTGGTCGCCCGTTCCCGTTAGGGTGCCGCAGGCATCTCGCGTCAGGGGGCAGGAAGGATTTGGCGAAAGTTTTATCGCAGAAATTGCCCCCGCTCGCACTTTTGGGTTAGCCCACCAAATTGACCAACTGCGAGCCGCTGGTTTAATTAAAGGTGGCAGCTTAGAAAATGCCTTGGTTTGCGGCCCATCTGGGTGGCGAAATCCGCCCTTGCGGTTTGCAAATGAACCAGTCCGTCATAAAATTCTAGACTTAGTGGGAGATTTGAGCTTGCTGGGCAGCTTCCCGGTGGCTCATTTTGTGGCCTATAAAGCCAGCCATCACCTACATATCAAACTTACTCGCTTACTTAGTCAAGCTTGATTTAAGCTTAATGTAAACAACCATTGAGCAGCAAACCACTGCTCGCTCGACAACGGATATGGGTGAAAAAAAATTGTCTGAAGATATTGCTAGAGAAACTGTCTGCTTTAATGTGGAAGAAATCCACAAGTTGCTGCCTCATCGCTATCCTTTTGCCCTAGTGGATCGGATTATTCAATATGTCCCAGGGGAATTGGCGGTGGGGATTAAAAATGTCACGTTCAATGAACCGCATTTTCAGGGACATTTTCCCGGAAAACCCATTATGCCTGGGGTTTTAATTGTCGAGGCAATGGCTCAAGTGGGGGGAATTGTTCTGAGTCAACATCCTGAATTACCTCATGGGAAAATTTGGCTATTTGCCGGAATTGATGGAGTGCGCTTTCGCCGTCCGGTGGTGCCGGGAGATCGGTTGAAAATGACCACAAAACTGCTGGTGGTAAAGCGCAAACGAGTCGCCAAAATGGAGGCGATCGCTTTCGTTGATGACCATAAAGTTTGCGAAGGAACTCTGATGTTTTCTCTGGCAGACTGACCGCCGCATTTGCCAAAAAAAGCCTAGCATATTTGTTGTTGGTTGTTGGTTGTTTGTTCTTTGTTGTTGGTTGTTGGTTGTTTGTTCTTTGTTGTTGGTTGTTTGTTCTTTGTTGGTTGTTGTTGGTTGTTTGTTCTTTGTTCATCAAGCAAAGAATCCCTACCCAAAAAATCCCTACCCAATACCTCCCCACCCCCCTTCAAAGGGGGGACAGCTAAAGAATCCCTACCTAAAGAATCCCTACCCAACAACAAACAACAAACAACCAACCAACAAAGAACAAAGAACAAAGAACCAAGAACAACCAACAACAAAGAACCAATAAGTTAATAATTAATATGATTCATATAACAGCAATTATTCACCCCGAAGCCGAACTAGATCCAACAGTAGAAGTTGGCCCGTTTTCTATCATTGGAAAAAACGTAAAAATTGGCAAAAATACCAAAATTTCTAGCCATGTGGTAATTGATGGCTATACAGAAATTGGCGAAGAAAATCAAATTTTTTCCGGTGCGGCGATCGGCACCGAACCTCAAGATTTAAAATATAAAGGAGCGGTCAGTTTTACCAAGATTGGCAATGGTAATACGATTCGCGAATATGTGACAATTAATCGAGCCACCGGAGAGGGAGAAAGCACAACCATTGGCGATCGCAACCTCCTGATGGCATACTCCCATGTAGCCCATAATTGCGCGATCGCCAATCATGTAATCATGGCCAATTCGGTGAACATGGCCGGTCATGTTCACATTGAATCACGAGCGGTGATTGGTGGAGTAACCGGAATTCATCAATTTGTACATATTGGCGAACTGGCTATGATTGCCGGATGCAGTCGCATTATCAATGATATTCCGCCTTATATGTTGGTAGAAGGAACGCCATCGCGAGTTCGCGTCCTGAATACCGTCGGCCTGAAACGGGCAGGAATTACCCCAGCAGAAAGTCAATCTTTGAAAAAAGCTTTTCGGATTTTGTATCGGTCTGGATTGCCTTTAGAAGATGCCTTAGAACAGTTAAAATTACTCCCAGAAAACTCATATTTAACCCATTTATATGAGTTTATGAAGCAGTCATTAGCAGACGGTAGACGCGGACTGACTCCCGGAAAGTTTGAGAAAAAAATTGAAAGTAGTCAATGAAACCAGAACCAGAAACAGAAGCAACCATAAATCAGGAAAATAACCGACCCTGGCGCATCTTTATTGGCACGGGGGAAGTGTCCGGTGATTTGCAAGGGTCTTTACTCATTGAGGCACTGAACCGTCAAGCAGGGGCAATGGGCAAAACATTAGAAATTTTTGCCCTGGGGGGCGATCGCATGGCCGCAGCGGGGGCAACTATTTGGGCGGATACAACCGCCATTGGTTCTGTAGGCATTCTGGAATCTTTGCCCTATATTTTGCCCACCTTAAAACTGCAAGCAAAAATCTACCAATATCTGCAACAAAATCCCCCGGATTTAGTGATTTTGATTGATTATGTCGGGCCAAATTTAAGACTGGGTAATTATCTGCGGCGGCATTTTCCCCAAGTGCCGATTGTTTATTATATTGCCCCCCAAGAATGGGTGTGGTCTTTTAATCACAAAAATACCAGCGAAATTGTCAAGATTTGCGATCGCATCATCGCGATTTTTCCCGAAGAAGCTCGTTATTATCAAGCCAAAGGCGCCCAAGTCACCTGGGTGGGTCATCCCTTAATTGACCTGATGCAAGGGGCAGCCAACCGGGAACAAGCCCGCGCCGCTTTAGGGATTGATGCTTCCCAGCCGGCGATCGCCTTATTACCCGCTTCGCGACGGCAAGAAATTAAATATTTATTGCCAGTGATATTTGCCGCCGCTAGGGAAATGCAAGCGCATTTACCCAACGTGCAATTTGTGATTCCCCTGTCCAACCCAATGTATCGCCAAGATATCGAAAAAGCGATCGCTTTATTTAAATTACCAGCCAAAATATTGACAGGGGAAAACAATCACCTAGGCATCGCAGCGGCGGATTTGGCTATTACCAAATCCGGCACAGTGAATTTAGAAATTGCCTTGTTAAATGTCCCGCAAGTAGTGACTTATCGCCTCAACCCGATCAGCGCCTGGATTTTGGCCAAGCTGTTCAAATTCTCCATTCCATTTATGTCCCCGGTAAATTTAGTATTAATGAAATCGATTGTGCCGGAGTTACTTCAAGATCGAGTCACACCCGCAAATATTGTCCGTGAATCTCTCCCATTGATGCAAAATACTCCCCAGCGCGAACAACTCCTCCAGGATTATCAAAAAATGCGTCAAGGTCTGGGAGAAATTGGTGCGTGCGATCGCGCTGCCCAATCCATTTTGGCAATTTTAGCCCAGGTTTAGCCCAAAAAAATAGCGGCTAAAAGCTGATTGATAGGGAACTTATGACTGATTCAGGGTTAAATCAGTAAAAATCAAAAATTTCCCGGCGGATGAATGTCAAGTTTTTTAAACCTTTCTGGCGATCGCTCAAAATTTGCGAAAACCATGTTTCAAGATCAAGACAGTTCTAATTCCCCATATTAAAAGGTTACATAATCAGTCAAAACTGCTCCTGACTCTGGATGAGTCCCTCAGAAGCTAATCTTATTTGTTATTTGTTATTTGTTATTTGTTGTTTGTTGGTGCTTGTCCTTCGGCTTCGCGATCGGGCAAAGTGGTAAGCGATCGGTTAGTCACTAACAAACAACTTGCCACCAAATAACAAATAACGAATAACGAATAACGAATAACAAAAAAATAAATGCCCAGAACCTACACCCAAAAGTAAATCACTGTTATAATCATCTGCGGATGTATGTGTAAACAGATGTAAGTAAAATGAATCCTCTTGTTAATGCTTTCTTTGTAGGCCGAGCCCTGGCAGAAGTTGTCAATCAGACGATTGAGAAAACCATCACGAACGCCTTAAGCGAACTGGGTAAGTTTGATGCAGAACAACGGGAAAACTTACGCAAGTTTACGGAAGAAGTCATGGAACGTGCCCGCCAAGACTCAGAATCGGTGACTTCAGAAAGCACCGGGTCAGTCACCGGCGCCAATGGGTCAGAATCAGAAGATTTACAAGCCACCATTGATGAATTAAGGGCAGAAATTGCCCAAGTCAGAGCGGAATTGCAACGTTATCGTAGCAATTCCCGCACTTGATTAATTATGATGAATTATGGCGATTGTCACTGATAAAATAAAGAGTGACAATCGCAGGTTAAACTAATTTAGATACCCTTAGATCCCCTCTGAAAAACGAGTTGCGCTTTTGCCCGTGTCACCTCTAACTGAAACTGATGTTCGAAACCGTCAGCGTCCCTTAAATGGCCAAAATTTAGCCAACTCTGATAGGGACGCACAGACTACTGATGCCGTCGGGATTACCCAACGTTCTCACAAGAAAACTTACCGTTGGAGTCGTCCCAACTATTCTCGCTTTCAGCGACGAATTCATATTTGGAGTTGTGTGTTCAGGTTTACCACTGAACTGTGGCTCAATAGCAAACCGTGGAGCTACCGAAAGGGATATACCGAAGAAGCTAAAGGGATTCGTCGTCGTAAGCAAGCGATCTGGGTGCGGGAAACTTTCTTGGATCTCGGTCCAACGTTTATTAAACTCGGACAGCTATTTTCTACGCGGTCGGATTTGTTTCCTTCGGAATATGTAGAAGAACTTTCTAAGCTGCAAGATAAAGTGCCTGCCTTTAGCTATGAGCAGGTGCAACAAATTATTCAAGAAGAATTTGGCCGCAGCGTGGATGAATTGTTCCGCAGCTTTGACCCAGTTCCTTTGGCCGCAGCTAGTTTGGGACAAGTTCACAAGGCGCAGCTAATCAACGGGGAAGAAGTGGTGGTCAAGGTGCAGCGCCTGGGCTTACAAAAACTCTTTTCCATTGATTTGGCGATCGCCAAAACCATCGCTCAATACTTTAAAAATCATCCCCGTTGGGGTAAAGGTCGAGATTGGTTGGGCATTTATGATGAATGCTACAAAATTCTCTACGAAGAAATTGATTATCTCAACGAAGGGCGGAACGCGGACACCTTTCGCCGGAATTTTCGCGGCGTGAAATGGGTCAAAGTCCCCCGCGTTTATTGGCGCTATGCTTCGCCCAGGGTATTGACCCTAGAATATATTCCCGGAATTAAAATTAGTCATTATGAAGCGATCGAAGCCGCTGGACTAGACCGGAGAACGTTGGCCAACTTGGGGGCAGAAGCCTATTTACGTCAACTGCTCAATCATGGGTTTTTCCATGCAGACCCTCACCCTGGGAATATTGCGGTCAGCCCTGATGGTGCTTTGATCTTTTACGATTTTGGCATGATGGGGTCGATCCGCCGAGATGTTCGGGAAGGACTGCTGGATCTGTTTTTTGGCATTGCCCAAAAAAATGCCGATAAAGTGGTGACTTCTTTGGTAGAATTAGGTGCCCTAGCACCAATGGAAGACCCAGGCCCAGTGCGGCGATCGATCCAGTACATTCTAGATAATTTAATGGATCAAACCTTTGAGGAGCAGTCGGTGACACAGATTAGCGATGATTTATATGAAATCGCTTATGACCAGCCGTTTCGCTTCCCGGCCACCTTTACTTTTGTGATGCGAGCATTTTCTACCTTAGAAGGGGTGGGTAAAGGGCTCGATCCAGAGTTTAATTTTATGGAGGTAGCAAAACCCTTTGCTCTACAGATTATGAGTAATGGCAATGGACTCGATCAAAATAGCTTTTTAGATCAATTAGGTCGCCAAGCAGCGGAAGTCAGTAGCACTGCTTTCGGTTTACCGGGTCGAATTGAGGATACGATTGAAAAATTAGATCGCGGTGATATCCGTTTGCGTGTCCGCTCTACGGAAACCGACCGAGCGATCCGACGGCTAGGTAGTATTCAAATGGGTACGAATTTGGCCTTGTTGGTGAGCGCTTTTACCTTGTCCGCGACGATCTTGTTGGTGAATAATTGGGCATGGCTGGCCGGTGCGATCGCCCTGATCGCGGTTTTGCTGGCGGGTAGCTTGATTCGCCTATTAATGGGATTGGATCGGATGGATAAAATGCTGTAACCGGCAATGATTCCCCCTGAATCGATTTTTTCATACTTACTGTCGCCTGATGCTGAAAAAAGTTGAATTATGAAACGCTATTTTGCGGGTCTAACAGATACAGGACTCGTTCGCTCGGTTAATCAAGATGCTTATTATATTGACGACCCTGAAGGACGATTTTTTATCGTCGCTGATGGCATGGGAGGTCATGCTGGGGGTCAAGAAGCATCTCGAATTGCGGTGGAAACGATCAAAAATCATTTGGAAAGTCAGTGGAATTCCGAGATCGCTTCCCCTGAAATGCTGGAGCAGGCTTTTCGCCTCGCTAATGAGACCATTGTGGAAGAGCAATTAAGACATCCCGCTTTGAATGATATGGGAACCACCGCTGTGGCTGTGATTTTTCGCGATGACCAGCCCTGGTGTGCCCATGTGGGGGACTCTCGTTTATATCGTTATCGTTCCCGCGAGTCAAAATTGCTGCAAATTACTGAGGATCATACCTGGGTCGCTCGCGCAATTCAGGCGGGTCACTTAACTCCAGATCAAGGGCGGAATCATCCCATGCGCCATGTCCTGGCTCAATGTATTGGTCGTCCGGATCTGGAAGAAGTTACGGTGACATCGTTTGACGTGCAAGCTGGCGATCGCCTCTTGCTTTGTTCTGATGGCTTGACGGAAGAATTATCCGATGCGGCGATCGCCCATCAACTGAAATCAATGCGAGCGATGGAATTGTCTGCCGCCACCTTCGTAGAAGCGGCTAAGGAAAAAGGTGGACGAGACAATATTACCGTGGTGATTATCATAATTTCTTGAATCGATGCTTCGGCTACTTTAAAAAATATTCATACATCTAATTTGCTGGATTACTGGGAATTTAGCGATCGCCTCCACCAATCCGTGGCTGTGGGTAAATTCACTGTGAAATATTGATTTAAATAGCCCAGGCAATCGCAATATCGATGATAAATCTGCTGTTGGCGTAGCCTACCGTAGGTAATCGCCCGCCGATAATTGGTCAAATTACCGCCTTTAGATCCGCCAAAAAATTGGATCAATTAAATGTATAAAATCCTCAATAAAATTGGTCGATATCAGCGGTAAGCGATCGAGTATCAGTGCAATCAGGATAAACTTGGATAACTCGACTCTGAACCAGAGTCCATCCCAACCTCCCGTTGACGGGACTTAAATTAAATCAGTCGCGAAAAGCCTCATGTTTAGACGAATTTTAGTTTCTACGAATTTAACAGACGGTTTATATCGTCTAGGCCAATTTTTACCAAGTTTGGCCGCTGGTGGGATCGAACAAATCGTATTTCTCCACTGTGTCCCCTTTTGGTCAAAAGGGCAGATTCCCCGCGAGGATACAGAAAAAATTGAGCAAGCACAAGAGCGCTTGTCTTTCATTACCGAAAACATTCCCAATGGGATGGAAGTGGCGATCGAAATTAAATCCGGTTTACCGATCGATCATATTCTCAAAGTCGCTCAAACTTATCAAAGTGAAGCGATTCTCGTGGGGACGGAACCGAAAACTTTGCTCACTGACCAACTGTTTGGTGCGACGATCATTGATTTATCGGCTCGGATCAATATTCCCTTGATCAATTTTCCCACTCCGTTGTTATATGCGTTGACTGCCGAAGAACTGGATTTACGCTGTCGGCACTTATTCCGCTATGTGGGCATTCCTTATGATGATACGGATGCTTCCCAACAATTGGTGGCGGAATTTAAACGCTATGCGGCACAACGTCCCGCGAATTCGCTGGAACGCTGTATGCTGGGTTGGATTATTGATGCCGGGATTCTTCGAGAAGTCCCGAAAGATTCTTTACTTAAAGAAGCCCAGGAAAAATTAGCGGCGATCAAAACCGAGTTGCTTCGGCTGGGTTTACAAGTGGATGTAGAGGTGCGGTTGGGAGAACCTGTTCCCGATATTTTGCAAATTGCCGCCCTGAGCGATATTTGCGCGATCGCTGTTGCGGGTAAAAGTTTAGGCGGTTCTTGGGAGTGGGGTCGCAATGTCCGGCGCGATATTCTGCGAGGCAGCAGTCAGCCGGTGATCTTTTTCCCCTTACGCTCTTAGAGTTGATTTCGTTGATTCAGTTACTTCAGTCTATATTCATGGTCAGAATTGTTGAGGCTTGACGGTCGATTTCTATCAGCCCTCAAGCCTTAACTGCCATTAATCGCTTCATTCACTCGTTTCTAGCTGCGTCTAGTTCCGTTGGTAGCGCATTCCGGGTAACTGGGACACCAGACCCAATAATTCCAACTGTAACAAGGCGCTGGAAACTTCACCGGCATTCATTCCCGCTTGTTCCACAATCAGATCGAAAGCGATCGCCTCTGGAGGAATGACCTGAAATACTTGTTTTAAATTAGGTTCCAGGTTAATGGTTGGCGCGGCAGGGGGCGGCGGCGGATTATTTAATGGCGCGGGATTGTTTAATCGCGTGGCGCGTTGGCGAAGGGGCGCGGATGCAATCTCGCTCGTGGGAATATCCCCCGCGATCGAATTAGAAAATAGAGACGATTGCTGCGACAGATCCAAAGGTGGCATCGCACCGAGCATCTTCAGTAACTCCGCCTCACTCAGAATCATCTCCGCACCATTTTTCAAAAGTTTTAAACAGCCTTGGGAGTTATAGTCATCAATGCGACCGGGCAACACATAAACATCGCGGCAAAATTCATTGGCTTGATGAGCCGTAATCAACGCCCCCGACCGTTCTGGCGCCTCCATGACTAATAAAGCACGGCTGAGTCCGGCAATAATGCGATTCCGCTGCGGAAAGTGGCGGGCGTTGGGGGTAGTCCCCCTGGGGTATTCACTGAATACCAGTCCTTGAGCCAGAATTTGTTGATATAGGGTGCGGTTTTCTGCGGGATATATCACATCCACCCCGGTGCCCAACACCGCCAGGGTGCGTCCTCCGGCAGCTAAACAAGCGTGATGGGCTTCCGTATCAATGCCTTTGGCCATGCCGGAAACAATGGTAAAGCCACATTTGGCCAGCACTGTAGCAATACGCCGCGTCCAGCGTTTGCCATAGTCCGAGGGACTGCGGGTGCCGACGATGCCGATCGCTGGGCGGTTGGCCAAATTTTCCTCTGGGTCGATGGTGCCTCGGTAATATAGCAGGGGCGGAGGGCTGGGGATTTGCAATAGCAAACGCGGATAGTCCGGGTCAACCGGCGTCCAAAAGTGGGGATTTTTTTGACAATGCTGCTGATACAGGGTGTTGGGGTGAATCCGCGATCGCTGTTCCATGATGGTGGCAATCATTTTTTGACCCAATCCTTCCACCCGACTTAAGGCAGTGGGAGAAGCTGACCACGCGGCGACTAAACTACCAAACTGTTGATTTAAACGATGCAGTGTCACCGGACCAACTCCAGGAATTTGTGACCAAGCGACCCAAAATATCCGTTCTTGAATTCGTTCTTCTCCCCGTTCTTGCACCCTACGGACTCCAAAAAAAACGCGCGTACATATAAGCAATTGCCTCAGATAAAATTGAGCGAACTCCTTCGCTGTACTGCCACCAAGTTTGAGGATCGTAGTCCTGGGGCGGCAGGGCGATCGCGCCGACTTTGACTGAGGGTTCTAGTGCTTTTTTAAATATTAGCCAACTACGGCGAGTATGGGGACCGAGGGACAATAAATTTATGGAATCGATCTGTAAATCAGAGGTCGATAGCCAATCCCGCAAAGCGATCGCGCAGTAATAAGTCCGATCTTTAATCGCGTTTGGGCCTGGAACCGCGACTAATTGGTCGGGATTTAAACCTAATGCTTGAAATGTGGCCCCTGACAATTCCGCAAAGTTTTTATATTCCGCCAAGTAAAAACCAATGGGCACCGGGGCGCCGGTGGTAATCACTTTTTGATAACCGCGATTTTCAAATTCGGCGATCGCCCCTTGGATGCCATAATCTGGCAGCCAACCTTCCACCACCAAGACATCCGCTTGCGGCAAAGGAGCATTCACCGATAAAAAAGTATAAATATTGCTAAAAATTCCTAGCATACAACCGAGCGATAATAGCCCAAAAAATACCCAGCCTTTCAGGGTTAATGTCCAAGTTTCTCTAAGAGAAATTAGTCCCATTTTTCTGATTAATTTCATAGTAACATACAGCCAAGAATCATTTTGCTTTTGATTTATAAGCAGCAGGCGATCGACAGATTCGAGGGCTACAAATGACCTTTTTGGGCAATATAATCCGCAATTTGCCTGATGGCATCACGCATCGCTGTATCGGCATATACCCCATCATCAATTACGGTTAAAATATATTTATTTCCCGAAATTTCCATCGCTAAAGTTGTGCCAATTACCCAAGAATTTTGCCCAGTTTTTTCCCCCAACCACTTGGCAGAGGAACCTTTTAATGCGGCAAATCCTAATTCGCGATCGTGTTGTAGCCCCAACAGATAAATTAATCCATCATCTCCAGGATGCTGACGATGATAAATTTGCACCATCATTTCCGTCAGTTCATTGGTCGTTGAAGTATTTAACTGTTCTCCCGCATCATCAGGGATGACAATATCCCCAATAAATTTAGCATGAACGCGGGTGGCTCGGTAGCCGCGACTTTCTAACACTTGGTTAATATAATTTCTGCCTAAGTAGTCAATCAGTTGATTGGGAGCAATATTACTGCTGTTGACAATCATTTCTGATAATAATTTACCCAGGGGATAATTTTGTTCTACTTCTAGATCGGAGGCATCTTCGGTAAAGTTACCTTCACTGATATAAATCTGGTTATTCAGACTAATCTTTTCCCGATTCACTCGATCTAAAAGAGTGACGGCGATCGGTAGTTTCATTAAACTGGCGACACTGATTGGGACTTGGTTGCCTCGGAGGTACCAACAGGTTCTCTGAAGATTACAAACGGTAATCTTTACTTTGGTTGATAGGCCACTTGCTTGGGCAATTTGCGCTAAGATTTTAGAATTAGAATCTTGAGAATTAGAATCTTGAGAATTAGAATCTTGAGAATTAAAATGTTTAGAGTTAAACTGTTTAGAGTTAGAATATCCCGGTGATACCACAGATTTTTTTTCTGGTGGCTTAGTCTCCACCGCAGAATTTGTGGCCAACAAATTCTGCCCGAACTGGGAGCCGAAAATCAGGTAAGCCACTAACCCAATTATACTAGAAGCGAAACCACAGCCAATCATAAAACCTAAACAGTTAGTCCAGGAAAAAAAGGTGACAGGTTTCAGGAGAGAATCGACCGATCCAGAAATACGGTTCTGAGATAACATATTAATGACAGGCTGAATTTTAGCTATTCTCTTAATATATTAAAGATAAAAATCCAAATCGGTCAAGGTTTTTGTCCAGATTTTTTGAGATTTTTTGAGATTTTTTTGGCTATTTTTGGCGGAAATTGTCCGTAAGCCTTAATTTATGGGCATTCTTGAGGCAAGCGGCTGGCAGGGATTGGCGCTAAAAGCTTTAGACAGCAAAAATTTACCATAACTCTAGCGGGAAATATGCCGGAAGATGAGAAGGTTGTTGAGAAATGATATCCCGCGATTACCTCCGGTAGGCTACGCCAGAGAGATTAATCGGTCATCTCCAGGATGCTGACGATTATAGATTTGCACCATCATTTCCGTCAGTTTATTGGTTGTTGTTATTGGTTGTTGAAGTATTTAACTGTTCTCCAGCATCCGCCGGAATACAAATCCTTAGCATCACCCTTAAATTATTCTGCTTTTTTACCTGTTGAGATTCATCACTTTGTCTTGAAGCGCGATCGTTTAGATATCTGCTTTTCTTCTTTCCTAGTTCTTTACTTTTTAGGTTTACGGTTCAAAGTAGAGGCGGTGATTTCAGCTTGCCATCTCAAGTTCAAAGATTGTTTAATCGAAAAAAGGCAGTTTAACCATGTTAACCAATCAAATCATTCAAGCCAACTTATTAGACACAGAACCATTGGCTAATCAGCAGTTTGACATAAATGGCTCTAACTATGATGACTCTGACTATGATGATTCTGACATAAATGATTCTGACTATGATGATTCTAACTATGATGACTCTGACTATGATGGCTCTAACTATGATGATTATGATGATTATGATGATTCTGACATAAATGATTCTGACATAAATGATTCTGACTATGATGATTCTGACTATGATGATTCTGACATAAATGATTCTGACATAAATGATTCTGACATAAATGATTCTGACTATGATGATTATGATGATTCTGACATAAATGACTCTAACTATGATGACTCTAACTATGATGATTCTAACTATGGAGATAACAATGATGTGGATCATCTCACGGGCATGAGTCTAAATGATTTTTCATCTGACCTGGAGGAACAGGATAATTTATTAACCTACTTTAATGAAGAGTTTTATCGCCAGAATAACCCAGATGTCGATGCAGCGATTCGCCAGGGACTATTTAATTCTGGGTTAGAACACTATATTTTATATGGTCAAAAAGAAGGTCGGACAGGAAATTCTTTATTTAACGAAGATTACTATCTGAGTAGTAATCCCGATGTTAGTAAAGCGGTGGCTGAAGGGATGTTTAAATCAGGGGCGGAACACTTTATTAAATATGGATGTGATGAGGGACGTAACCCAGGCTCAGGATTTGATAGTAATTTCTATTTGACTCAAAATCCTGATGTGGCTCAAGCGATTCAAAATGGAGGTTTTGATAGTGCCTTTGACCATTTTGTCCAGTTTGGTCAGAGTGAAGGCCGGATCTCAACGGGTGATATATAGCAATCGTCAGAGTTATGAAGTACAAAAAAAATCTGTCATTCCCGCGCAGGCGGGAATCCATAAAACCTCTGTACTTCATCCGCATTGCTACCGCTATATAGCAATCCTATTTAAGTTGTAATATTTTGGGAAATTTAACCCATATCGTAGGGGTAATTTATGAATTACCCCTACCAAAACCTCTAAACGGATTGCTATATAATTATAGCAATTTTCATGGTTATGAAGTACAAAAAAACTGTCATGCCCGCAGGGGTTAAAAACCCCCTTAGCTAATAGCGAAAATCATCACCACAAAGACACAAAGAAACACAAAGGCATATTCTTTGTGTTTCTCTGTGTCTTCGTGGTTCAAAAATAACACCACAAAGACACAAAGGAACACAAAGGCGGCATATTCTCTGTGTTTCTCTGTGTCTCTGTGGTAAAAAATCATCACCACCGTAGGGACTTAGGCTTCCGTGTCCCTACAGAGACAGAGAGAATTATTTTCGTTTGATAAGTCAAGAACGCGATCGTATAGTTGGGGACTAATCCGAAGCGTTGCAAGATTTGGGTGGCTGGCCGAATCGGGATTCTACGGATTGGTTTGCTGACTATGCCGGGGTGATGTTCGATCGCCTTTAAACCCTGGGGCGGTTTGCTCAAATTTGGCACCACGCCAATTTCCGCATCCGGTTGGGGCAAAACGGAGATGGGCTGGGGAATTAATCCCGCTGGGTTTACCAAAATTCTGCGGAATTTTCAAGAAAATTATGGCAATCCGAAAATGTACATTACGGAAAACGGTTGTGCCATCAAAGATATTCCTAATGCGGACGGATATCTGTGCGATCGCCAAAGAATTATGTTCATACAAGAACATTTAATCGCCGTCCATGATGCGATTCAAAGGGGCGCGAACGTGAATGGTTATTATGTCTGGACATTAATGGATAACTTTGAATGGGCGCATGGTTTTTTCCCGCGCTTTGGACTGGTGCGAATTGACCCGCAAACGGGCAAACGCATTCCCAAAGAAAGTGCTTTTTGGTATCGAGAGGCGATCGCGAAAAATGGCGTTTAATGGAGTATAATCGACCAGGGGCGAAGCATTCCGGGAATAAATTGAAGCTTTTAACCAGAAATATCTGCCGGAATGCTTCGCCCCTACGGATATTTGTGGTTCAATAAGCTGAAAAATGCTATAAAATGCTATAAAAAGGGGGGGCTTTGCGCGAATTTTGCAAGAAGTATAATGCGATCGATAAAATGTGATAAATACAATATAATCTCAGCCGTATCGGTGGTGTTGATACATAATGAACCAGCAACATGAACCTAACTCCCAAACAGACAATTCTCAGCCGTCCCCGGCACCCATTTCCGACCCATCTAGGAATGATGACAAAGTAGAAGAGATTCCCGAATCGCCCCTAGGATGGAAAAACCGCCTAAGTGGGATTTGGCATAACTCCACTGACCGCATTAAACAACTTTTTCCCGTGGGCAAAGCCGCTGGTCAAAAACTGTTGCAATCAATTTTACAATCATTAACGGTCAGTGAAGCGGAAATTGCCGAAATTCTGGAGAAAGTTCGGGCAGAATTACCGACTACGGAAGCGACGTTAATTGGCAAACCTCAAGCGGGAAAAAGTTCGATTGTCCGGGGACTAACCGGAGTTTCTGCGGAGATTGTCGGTCAAGGTTTTCGTCCCCACACCCAACATACTCAACGCTATGCTTATCCTTCTAATGACCTGCCGTTGCTGATTTTTACCGATACGGTCGGACTCGGTGATGTGAGTCAAAATACAGAAGAGATTATTCAAGAATTAGTGGGAGATTTGCAACAGCCTAGTCAGCGGGCAAAAATTTTAATTTTCACCGTAAAAATTAACGATTTTGCTACAGATACTCTAAAAAATATTGGAGATAGTTTGCGAAAGCTAGAGCCAAATATTCCTTGTTTATTGGTGGTGACTTGTCTGCATGAACTTTATCCAGTGTCGGTGGAAAATCATCCCACATATCCCCCGGAATATCCAGAAATTCAGCGAGCATTTGCTAGTTTGCAAGAGGCTTTTGGTAAGTTGTGCGATCGCGCCATTTTGATCGATTTTACCTTAGAAGAAGACGGTTATACTCCGGTATTTTATGGCCTAGAAACTCTCCGGGATACCTTGGCGGAACTGCTGCCAAAAGCCGAAGCCCAAGCGATTTATCAACTATTAGATGAAAATGCCAGCAAACAGTTAGGCAATCTTTACCGAGATGTCGGTCGGCGCTATATTTTGGCCTTTGCGGTGATGGCGGCCACCCTAGCAGCAGTTCCCCTGCCTTTTGCCACCATGCCCGTATTGACCGCATTGCAAGTGTCAATGGTGGGTTTATTGGGCAAATTGTACGGCCAAACCTTGACCCCATCTCAAGCGGGAGGGGTGGTCAGCGCGATCGCGGGGGGATTTTTGGCCCAAGCAGTAGGACGAGAATTGGTGAAATTTGTCCCGGTACTTGGCAGCGCGATCGCGGCTTCCTGGGCTGCTGCTTATACCTGGGCATTAGGGGAAGGGGCTTGTGTCTATTTCGGTGATTTAATGGGGGGCAAAAAACCCGATCCCCAGAAAATTCAACTAGCCATGCAAGAAGCATTTAAAGCCGCCCAAGAACGGTTTAAAAAAAATTAACCGCCCACAAAATTAACCGCAATACTCAAAAAAATGTGCCAACCAATAAAAACCGGGTTTTGACTAAGAAAACCCGGTTTTTGAAGATTAAAGTTTAAAACTAATCAGATTAAAGCGGTTATTGTCGTTCGGGAAGTACAGAGGTTTTCTGGATTCTAGCGGGCGGGGTTCGGGACAGGTTTTTTTGTACTTCATAACTATGACAATTGCTATAAGAATTGTTGCCCTGTCGTCAATAATACTTTACTTCAGTTTCTGGCTGAAGTTCAGGCATGGCAAAATTGGAGGAATCGTAAATAAACCGATGAATTTCTTCCTCTAGCCTGTTAACTAGATAGGCTTCGAGCGTATTGGTCTGTCGCAATGCAGCTAAATAGCCGTCTAAATACATTCGCATATCGTCATAACGATAGCCCCGATTCCATAATTCTACGAGGGCGTCAGAAAGTTTTTGGTAGTGACGGATAGTTGCGGTATCTTGTAGCATGGTAGCCTCTTAAGATTGGGTAGATATCAAATTAGAAGTGGATTTTTATCACCGGGGGATCGGTAGGTTTATTTCTGGTTGAACATCTTCAGAGGTTGTTCAAATTCAGTGATTTCCTCGAACCCAAATTTAACAGCTTGCAGGGTTTGGCGTAGCCTACCGTAGGTAATCGCCGATGGCATTGAGAATGCTAAAATAGATTAGCTAAGTGATAAATTGAATCAATTAACTTGACTCAAAAGACGAAAAAATTCTCAAAATTGTTCGCTGTCAAGCTCAAACATAGCCGTCGATCGCTCTAAGGATTTAAAACATTGGGCTTAGTCTCCTGTAGCCATCGCTTTGGGTGACATTTTCCACAAAACTCGTCTGAAAAAACGAGAACCTTAAAAGATATCAGCAGCAGCGATCCAGGTTATGAAAATGCTCTGGTCTGAACGATCGCATTTACAGCGAATATACACAGCGAATCTACAATGATCCGTACCCGAATTGTTGAACCCAGGAGAGTGGATCGTCATCAAGAGGCATCAATTGTAAGCTGTGGCAGAATTTAACCCGGAAATGGCACCGGGAAATGGCACCGGGAAATGGCACCGGGAAATGGCACCGGGAAATGGCACCGGGAAATGGGGTTTTCTGGGTATGTTAATCTGTTATACCCATTTTAGCCAGAATTCAGATGAGGCAATCATTAAAGATGGCTATCCCTTTAAAA
Source organism: Oscillatoriales cyanobacterium (assembly GCA_011390955.1). Classification (GTDB taxonomy): domain Bacteria; phylum Cyanobacteriota; class Cyanobacteriia; order Cyanobacteriales; family Laspinemataceae; genus Planktothricoides. The sequence continues at coordinate 39,147 of JAABRM010000029.1, forward strand.
ATGAGCGAATTACCCTAGATATATGGTAATTTTTCCCGTAAATACCCCAATTTTACACCAAATATAGAGATTGTGCATTAGTCTTAAGTAGGGGCGATTCGCTTTCTCGTCCCGTAAGGGATTTTCGTGGAGATGGCAGCAAATCGGCGGCGATCGCGGGCAAGAATCCCCGAAAAATCGAGGCGTTTACCGGAGATTGCTCTCTGAATCAGATTGTTACTGATTCTCAAAATTTAAGCCGAAGATCGAGATGAATCTTATGGGTGGTGTGGCAATTATTTAATAATAAATTAAGATTTAGAGTAACAAATGTGACAAAACCTTGACAAAAGCTCTGTTAACGTGAAAATCACTCTTTTGCCAAGCGGAAGTCTTGTGTGAGCAACCCTTATGGGAAATTTGCGCCTAGGGAAACATAAACAAAGAGGGTTTTACAGGCAATTTGTCAACCAGCAATGGCGATCGCTCCCATAACCGCGATAAATTGTCTGATATTCAGGGTTTGAAGCATCTGCTCTATCAGCCCAATTCAGAAAAGTTCGGTCAGCACTCTAAAAAACAGGCGCTTGTAATTGATCCTAGGCAGAACCTATTTTCATACAGTAAGGTAAACCCAAGGTTAGTTATGATGTTGCTCATCAAAAGGATCAAGCATACTTGTCCTGTAATTTCTTGAGTTGCCATGAGCGCGAACCAAATCATCGGAGATGACTCAAACAAAGTATCCTTTGAATGAAACATCTCGCTGAACTAGCCAGTTCACAGAAGGCACATATCTTCTGTATAAATAAATTTGTCTAGGTAAACCAGTCGGTAATTCCGACAATCAGGAGGTAGTGGTGGGATCAATTTCTATTTTGATTGTTGAGGGAAATCCTCATCTGCGATCGCTATTAGGTTGGCATTTGCAGCAAGTCGGTTACAGCGTCTATCAAGCCAATGATATCCGGCAGGGACGCGATTTATTTTCCAATCATCAGCCAACCCTGATCGTGCTTGATTCCGAACTGCCTGATGGGGATGGTTTGGAATTTTGTCAGTGGCTCTATCAGCAGCAACAAAGCATGATTTTAATTTTATCCGCTCGCAATAACGAAGCGGATATTGTCAACGGCTTAAAAGCAGGCGCTGATGATTATCTGAAAAAACCTTTTGGAATGCAAGAATTCCTGGCTCGAGTCGAAGCCTTGGTGCGACGACAAAAACGCATTGCCCCACCTATTTCGCTGGATTATGGGGATTTGCAAATTGACTTGGTGCATCGTCGGGTTCGCTATAAAGGGGATCTCATCGAACTCACTCCCCAGGAATTTAGCTTGCTTTATGTTTTAGCTCAAGCTGGGGGACTGCCCATGAGTCGTCCAGAACTGCTACGGAGAGCTTGGCCTGAAGCCATTGATAATCCTCGCACGATTGATACTCATGTCTTGTCTTTGCGAAAGAAAATCGAACTCGACCCGAGGCAACCGAGCTTAATTCAGACAGTGCGAAATGTGGGCTATCGCTTGAATATGGAGATTCTCAGCGATCGCGTCATATCGAAAGTGGAATCCTTGCAGGTGAATTCCCACGGCCAACAAAAAATGTCCATGCGTCATTTTTCTGAGGTGGGCAGCCGGAATAACCCTCGATAAAAAAGCAAACCAAATATGACGCACTGCTCTTAAGTGTGGGGTTCCACTTCAGCAACCCGGGGTTAATTTCGGGCTTAATACTGAGGTGGATATTTCTATGACTGGGAATCATTGGAATCATTTAATTCCATTCATCCACCGTTTGAGTTTCGGCAATTTTCAGGCTTTGCCGTAATTGGTTCCAGTCCATTTCTCTTGCCGGCACATCTTGAATCAACGATCCTTGTGCTAAATGCAAGACACGGGTGCAATATTGTGCAGCAAATTCTAACTGGTGATTCACCATGAAAATGGTACTTTGGCCCGTAGTGGTCAATTCTTTTAAAACTTCTAAAACATGAGCGGATCGACCCGCATCTAATGCAGAAGTCGGTTCATCTAATAACAAAATCTCCGGTTGAATCACCCAAGCCCTGCACAAGGCCACCAGTTGACGTTGACCCACCGATAGTTGGGGTTCTGTTCTTTCCAACCATCGATCGGGAATGCGCCACTTTTCTAAACATATAGCAAGTTTTTGCTTGATATCGGGAGCCGCCATGCCGCGTAATTTCAACGGATAGGCGATCGCCTCTTTGACGGACATCCCCAAAAGCTTCGACTCTTGAAGTACCAGAGTGACTGAAGTCCGTAAATCCATCACGGGGATCTGGCGGTAATCCCGATTTTTCCAATAAATCGCTCCCGAAGTCGGTTCATTCAGCCGATTTAACAGCCGCAATAAAGAAGTTTTGCCCGCTCCCGTAGCCCCCACAACAGCAATAAACTCACCCTCTTTATTCGAGGCATCATCTTTACACACCTCAAAAGAAATATCTTTCAGTAAATAGCTATTGCCGATTTTTGAGGTTAAGCTCACTTGCTCTAAGCGGAGTAAAGAAGAATTCGGAGAACTTGGCAAATTCATAATTTATTTGTTGTTGGTTCTTGGTTATTGGTTATTTGTTGTTGGTTCTTGGTTCTTGGTTATTTGTTGTTTGATTCGATTCAAGCATAACCAATAACTAATAACTAATAACAACCATAGCTGAAATATTGGTTTAAATATTGGTTCATATATTATTTATGGGGTATTATGAGCGATCGCCGTGGAAATTGTCCAAACATCCATCAGCAATAACAACAAAGTACAGCCCAACAAAATCAGATACATCCACGGTTGCGCCAAAGGACGAACATCCCTGGTGTCAATTCCGGTTTTATCTTCTACCAGCTTCACCAACTTAGCAAACCCAGCCACCCGCATGGGCAATAAATATCCTTTACCCGACTCACTCAAAAAATAGTAAACCAATCCGCCTTGACCCGTGGTGCGAGGTTTCAACTCTTTCACCTCGGCCCAAGGTAGGGACCACCCAGAGCGAAAAAAACGCGGCACCCATTGAGCATAAGTCACCTGAATTCCTTGGTCATCCAAAATCACGCGCTCACTCAGCGCCCCATACAAAGCCACGGCACCCAATCCCAAGCCCACCCATAACATCCGAGGATCCACGGGCGCGGCGGTGACTTCCGCCAGAAAAGGCAACGGCACCGTTAAAGCGACATATAAAGATAAAAGCGTGATTCTAATTAAAGGAGAAAGGCGAAACACCGCCGGAAAATCACTGGTCATGGTAGGAATTTCTTGGTTCATTTTCTTAGGATTCACGGGATTAATTGGTTCTTTTGTTGGAAAGTTGTTTGTTGGAAAGTTGTTTGTTGGAAAGTTGGTTGTTGGTTGTTGGTTGTTGGAAAGTTGTTTGTTGGAAAGTTGTTTGTTGGAAAGTTGTTTGTTCCCGGTCATTTCATCGGTAGGGTGGGCAAAATTTGCCCACCCTACAAATAACAAATAACCAACAACAAATAACAAATAACCAACAACAAATAACCAACAACAAACAACCAACAACCAACAACCAACAACCAACATTAAGGTAAATATTTCTGTACCACCGTCCAACCAGTCCAGGAAACCCAACTTAAACCGAAAAAGAGTAAAGCGTTAATACTGATATGTAGCGGTTTTGCCCAAGGACGTTCTGGGGAAATTTGGCTGGCAGCCCCCGCAGAACATAAGACCAAAGCCACTACCATTAAACCAGCCAGCAAATGTGGGGAATGTCCCAGGTTTCCATAGTGGCCCAAAGTGCCGACGATGCCTATGCCCAGCAGTAGTAAGACTAGGGCGACTAGGATCCAGCCGATCGCATAATGAAGCGATCGCACCACTCCGACGGCGATCGGGTTTTGCTGATATCCTGCGGTGGGGCTAAGTTTGGGGCTAAGTTTGGGGCTAAGTTTGGGGCTAAATGTTCCGATCCAAAACATAAATCCGCCACTGGCAGCCAACAGAACATAAGCCAACACGGACAAACCCATTGACCAAGCGGCGATTTTCCACAACCAAAGAAAAGAAGGCAGATCCAATTTGCAAAACAAAGATAAACTTACACTCATCATACCCTGCGGGAATCCTCCCCATCAAATTCCCCTCGCCAATTTTTAGACAAAATATTCGCCAAAACCCGACAAAAAAGGAGAGTCATTGGGGTTTGCCACCAACGACTCTCCTGAGTTTTCAACCTGATTTTTGATTTTTAGGCTGCACAAACAACAATCGTTGCCTTGAGCCACCTATTTTTTTGATTTGTCCTGGTTTAAGGGATATTAAATGGGAGATATTTCTCCAAAATCCCATACGAATATCAACCTAAAATCCTCAGCATTTCGTCACTAGATAACTAGATACAATTAAGCCTAAGACAAAAACATGGCTAGTGACTATTTTAGCTAGGAATCTTGATAAAAGGTCAAAAAAATGTCAGCATTACGCTTACAACTATTCGGCATCAGCCTCGCAATTGACATCACATACACAGCCCTTAACACCGATAAAGCCTTTAACTAACAGCTTGCTATTGATTTCGCGAAATCACTGTCAGATTAAATCCTGCTTGATGTAGGCCGATCCGAGATAAATTCTGACACTTATGCTTGACCATTCAGGTCGATCGCTGAATTTTGGCGGAACTAAATTTTCTTTGATAATTTTCAAGCCTAAAAGCTTGATTCTGATGTACTCAGCAGATTTATCCGCTACAGCGTTCCATAGCAACAGCAGCACCGATCTCAAAACCCAAAAAAACGCTGCTGATTTTAATCAATCCACTAAGGTTAGAGCCGGTTCCATAAAGGATTCTGCGATCTCTTTTACCTTATTCGGTGTGGCAAAAGCCTTTGTATGATAAAGTGATTTGGCAACCGCCTCTAAGGTATTTTCTGAGTCAGGTTGCTGATGATCGTCATTGGGTCTGCCAATGATTAAGCGATCGCAGGGAATCGTATCTGATAAAATCGCACTAGCCATCATCCCTGTATGGATTTCCAACAAAGCTTCTGGCAACGCTTCAAAAATCAGCCGCTGTCCAGGGAAGACCACGCGCTCAAAATACCAATTAGAAATATTTGTCACGCGAGCAATCTGAATCTTGCTGGTGGCATTCACATAGCAGCAAAGAATGTGATTCGGGCGATCGGATGGAACGGGATCTAGTATTTGAGACATATCTGCACAGGAATCTTTATTGTAAAACCTCTTATCGTATAAAAGAAATAACATTCACCGATCCCGAATCGCTGTAAAGAGGAATACCAACTGCCAATAAATCGCCAAAATTTTTCTCAAAAATCTGAGAATCATTGATTCAAGGATTTTAGGCTTGAGAGATTCTGATAGAGATCATTAGATTTTCTTGTGTTGGCACCGGACGGGGCAAGATACCGGCAAACTCTTGATTAGGGATAGTTTCAGCGATCGCGAGCCTCTGGGAATCTGGATCGGCAAGGGCGACCAAAATCATGCTTGTGTCAAGAATAGAGTGGTATTGTTAAGTTATATGAACCGCGCTTTCATAAAACTGTGACACTTGAGACAGTATGGAAAATCGTATCCTTTACGTTCGCCTTCCGTGTAATCCGATCTTTCCCATTGGGGTGGTCTATCTCTCGGATCATGTCCACAAAATCTTTCCCGAAGTTGAGCAACGCATTTTCGATCTGGGGACTATTCCTCCCCTAGACTTTGGGAAAGCCCTGGATGCTTGCATCGATGAATTTAAACCAACCCTGTTGGTGTTCTCCTGGCGAGATATTCAAATCTACGCCCCAGTGGGAGGACGCGCTGGCAACCCGTTACAAAACGCTTTTGAGTTCTACTACGCCAAAAACCCCTTGATTAAACTACGGGGAGCCCTGGGCGGCTTAAAAGTCGCCACCGCTTACTATGGGGAACTTTGGCGCAATATTGGCTTGATCAAACGGGGATTGAACCGTTCTCGCCAATATCATCCTGAAGCCCGGGCTGTGGTTGGGGGTGGCGCCGTGAGTGTGTTTTATGAACAGCTAGGGCGAAGCCTGCCCAACGGGACGATTATCTCCGTAGGTGAAGGGGAGGCGCTACTAGAAAAACTGTTGCGAGGCCAAGATTTGAGTGATGAACGCTGTTATGTGGTCGGAGAAACACAACCGCGCGATCGGCTAATTCACGAACAACCCGCCAACATTGAAAAAAGCGCCTGTAACTACGACTACATCGAAAGGATCTGGCCAGAATTTCCCTATTATTTCCAAGAGGAAGACTTCTATATTGGCGTCCAAACCAAGCGCGGTTGTCCCCATAACTGCTGTTACTGCGTTTACACCGTCATTGAAGGCAAACAAGTCCGCATTAACCCTGCGGATGAAGTAGTCAAAGAAATCCGCCAATTATATAACCGGGGGATCCGTAACTTCTGGTTTACCGATGCTCAATTTATCCCCGCCCGTCGATTTATTGATGATGCGGTGGAACTGCTGCAAAAAATCATCAATGCGGGGATGGATGATATCCACTGGGCTGCCTATATCCGCGCTGACAACCTGACGCCCGAATTGTGCGATCTGATGGTCAAAACGGGGATGAATTATTTTGAGATTGGCATTACCAGTGGTTCTCAAGAATTGGTGCGAAAAATGCGAATGGGCTATAACTTACGGGTGGTCTTGGAAAACTGCCGCGACCTAAAAGCCGCTGGATTTAATGACTTAGTTTCCGTCAATTACTCTTTTAATGTAATTGATGAAACCTTTGAAACTATTCGCCAAACCATCGCCTATCATCGCGAACTAGAACGAATTTTTGGGGCTGATAAGGTTGAACCAGCGATTTTCTTTATTGGGTTACAACCCCATACCCATTTAGAGGAATACGCTTTCAAAAACGATATGATCGAACCCGGTTACGATCCAATGAGTTTAATGCCTTGGACAGCCCGGAAATTACTCTGGAATCCTGAACCGTTAGGGTCTTTCTTTGGGGAAGTTTGTCTGGAAGCTTGGCGCCGAAATCCCAATGATTTTGGCCGTGAAGTGATGCAAATTCTCGAAGAACGTCTCGGCTGTGCAGATTTAGAAGAGGCTTTGTCTGCCCCGATTGAAAGTAAAAATTCGCCTAAACAACTGGTGACTGTTTAATTCCATTATGGGTTTTCTGTAGGGACACGGCACTGCCGTGTCCTTATTTCATACTCGTCAGATGTCATTCCCGCGAAGGCGGGAATCCAAAAGCCTTTTAAGGGATGATCGTAGGGGCGATTCGCACTCCTTAGCCCGTACATAAAAACCGGATTTGGTATCAGATGTCATTCCCGCCTTCGCGGGAATCCAAAAGCCTTTTAAGGGACGATCGTAGGGGCGATTCGCACTCCTTAGCCCGTACATAAAAACCGGATTTGGTATCAGATGTCATTCCCGCCTTCGCGGGAATCCAAAAGCCTTTTAAGGGACGATCGTAGGGGCGATTCGCACTCCTTAGCCCGTACATAAAAACCGGATTTGGTATCAGATGTCATTCCCGCCTTCGCGGGAATCCAAAAGCCTTTTAAGGGACGATCGTAGGGGCGAATTTAGTATTATTTCCTGATTGATTAGCCATCAAACTTATGGTTTGCAAATCTCTGGATTATTCCGGTGAACCGGGAAATATTCTATCCCCAAAATTTTCCCCAAAATTTTCCCCAAAATTGTCACCAAAATTAAGCGGTTCGTTCGGTTCGCTGTTGAGTAATTCTTCAATTAAAGCGGGGGGTGTGGCGGAACGATACGCCCCACAATAAGCCATTGTTTGCACGGCTTTAAATGCCCAATGATTCGCCGGGACATCGCTGTATAGTTGGGGCAAATTTTCCGCTCGTTCTTGAATACAAGCGTTGAGAATTTCTGCTTTGGTAATTTCTGTTTGCGGCGGGTTATTTTGTGCCACTGTTTCAGGGTTTTCTGGGGAAATTTGCGGCGATCGCGCAGCGGCGAGGATGCGCGATCGCCCCGGCAAACTACTCCCCACCCAAAGCATCAAACTGATTAAAGGAATAATACTATATTTCATTTTTTGCATCTTAATTGCCTAGTTTAATACTAAGAAAAACCATACTGATTAATAACTATTAATCAGGGAAATATGGACTAGGGCTGGATAGAACACAAGGAGCGATCGAACTATTACCAAATTGTCGATAAATCTAAGACAAAACCGGGTAAAATATCCTCGCCCGATACCGTATCGGGATTCTCCAAAATTTCTACCTCTTTATCCGGGTGATAAACTTCTACCTGTCGCTGTTTTCGGTTAATTAACCAGCCTAACTGGGCGCCATTGGCCATATATTCTGCCATCTTTTCGCGGGTTTCTGCTAAAGTATCGTTTGGCGACATCAGTTCCACGACAAAATCAGGACATAAAGGAGCAAATTTATCTTGTTCTTCGGGAGTTAAAGCATTCCAACGCTCTATTTTTACCCAAGAAGCATCAGGAGCACGTTTGGCTCCATTGGGAAGTCGAAACCCACCGTTAGAATCAAAGACTTTACCAAGATTATTCTGACGACTCCAAGCTTTTAATTGAAAGTTTAGATCCGCATTGCGTTCGCTGGTAAGACTCCCTGTAGGTGGCATGATAATTAATTTTCCAGTTGCGGTAGCTTCAAATCTTAAATCGTCGTTTTCCTGGCAGAGTTGCCAAAACTGTTCGTCAGTCAGGTTGAGTTTTAGCTCTAATCTTGGGGGTAAACAAATGCCTGCGGTTTCCATGATGTTTTTCTCCTAAAACCCGATATTATCTATTTTAGCTCAAGATTTTAGCTCAATATTTTAGTTCAATATTTTAGTTCAAAATAGTACAGACATATTTGTAAATAGACTTTGCCTTTAACCTTATTCCTCTTCCCTCTTCCCTACACCCTACACCCTACACCCTACCCCCTACCCCCTACCCCCTACACCCTACACCCTACACCCTACACCCTACACCCTACACCCTACACCCTACACCCTACACCCTACACCCTACACCGATGGCGGCCCTACCCCCTACACCCTGTTGCCTATTCCTTTGGTAATTATGCCAAATTACCCTCGCGTCGCCCCACGACGCATAAACACCGCAATTATACCCAAGAATAAAATACCCATTACTCCGGCGATCGGATTTTCACCAATTCCCGTCAGCCAGTCAGAAACCTGGTCTGAATAAACCACTAACTGACCCGTATTAATAATATAATAACCCCAGACTAAACCGCCATGAAAACCCATCGGTAAACCCAAACGACCTTGACGACTTCTTTTTGCCCAGACTAAGGTCAAACCCAACAACAATAAACCCGGAAAAGCCGGTAAATTTCGCACCATTTCTTCAACGGGTTTAATATAGTGCAAACAGGCAAAAATTGATGCCGAAGCCCACAGGGATGCAGTCAAACTATAGTCCCGCTGCAACTCAGTCAAAAGCCAACCCCGAAATAACAGTTCCTCCGCAAACCCTACCCCCAGAGACACTAAAAAACCTTCTAAAATTACCTTGGGTAAATTGCTTGGTTCTGGCAACTGCCAGGTTAACCAACCTAACCCGGATTCTAAAAGTAACAAACTCATCACAACCACCAAACCAAAAGCCAAGCCTCTGATTAATTCTTGGCCATTGCGTTTGGTAAATTCCAGACCATAAGAGTGGAGAATTTTGGGTTCTTGGTAAACCTGCTTGCCCCAATATTTGACTAGAAAAATAAATTCACCATATAAAATAGCCATTGTCAGGATGCTTTGCCAATTCGGGTCACTGACAAGCCAATAAATGGGGATAGCTAAGGGTGCCCAGAGGCACAGCAGAGTCAGCACGAAAATTACCAGCCTCAGCGGTGCTGAATATTCACTGAGACTGGTGGAAATAAGTTTCACAGGATTAATGCTTAAATGGTTACTCGTCCGGTTCGATTGTGCTAGTTAGCCCGTGGTTTTTCAATGTTTCACAGTAGAACTCTGCCGGTTCTAAGGCACAAGTAATTACCAAGGCAAGGCCATTGGTGTGGGCTTCCATCATAATGCTGACCGCTTGGGGCTGAGTCAGACTCGGCACCGTGGTCATCAAAGTTTGTACGACATGCTCCATTGAGTTGAAATCATCGTTATGGAGCAACACCCGATAACGCGGTGCTAACTTCCTGACTGTTGAACGTTTTTCAATGGTTTCAACTGACACGGCTGATAACCTCTTTGGCAAAAATGGACGTTGATGTGATTTATCCTAGTATATATAGTGTGTGGGATTCTACTTGACCAATATTCAGCGGCCCCTGGCTAGTGTCTCAGATATTAGCCCCTGGTCGGTTCGGGTTCTGTAAAAATTTTAGATAAGTTTAGATCGGATTTAAAGAAATCAAGCAAAGATGTGTGCGATCGCCAACTTAGGAACGATGGACTCTGACACCGAAGCTTTTCAACCTTGTCAGATTGTTTGCCTGGAACATCAAAATCGCTGTTTATACGCCGAAATTATTCAAGTTTTGCCATCACGGGGTCGCTTTTGGCTGCGACCCTTGATGCTGGGCATTTGGCCATTGGATGCTGATTTGAGTTTTACCCAACCTCCCGGCGAACTCTACGATCTGCGTCAAGGGGCAGATCTGGTTTGGCCTACTACCGGATTTCGGTTAGCCTGGGACACGGAGGTGATTCCCCTGTTGATGCAGTTGGAAACTTTGGAACAATCCCCGGATCGCCCGATTTTGGCTCATCGTCAACTGAGAGATTTTGTGGATCGAGTTTGGCAAGCTTCCTCTGAACCCGTCTAATATATACCAATACCAAAAAGGATATGGGAGCGATCGCCATATAGCAGTTATTCTCCCTTCGGAAGTACAGAGGTTTTCAAAGATTCCCGCTGGCGCGGGAATGACAGGTTTTTTTGTACTTCATAACTATGACAATTGCCATAAAGTGATTGGTTTTCCAGATATCTGTAATTTATCTGTAATCTATTGGTAGCGAATTCCCGCTGCTTTCATGCGAGCGATCGCCTCTTGGATCCGTTCTTCTCCCAGGGTAATGGCAATACGGAAAAAACCCTCACCATTTTTGCCATAAGCATTACCCGGAGGCACAATAATCCCACATTTGTCCAAAAGTAACGAGACAAACTCCTGGGAAGTATAACCTGGGGGAACCGGCACCCAGATATAAAGAGTCGCCCCAGGGGGTTCAATTGGCCAACCCAGAGATTGTAATCCTGCCACCACCAAATCCCGGCGTTTTTGATACAGAGAAATCATCGGTTGGATTTCTGCCTCGGTAGAATCAAAAGCGGCGATCGCGGTTTTTTGAATTGCCTTAAACACCCCAGAATCCACATTCGACTTCACCTGTCGCAAACCCTGAATCCCCACGGCATTACCCACCACAAAGCCAATCCGCCAGCCGGTCATATTATAGGATTTCGACAAACTGTGAAACTCGATCGCCACATCCTTAGCCCCCGGAACTTGCAACACCGAAGGAGGCTGATACCCGTCATAAGCAATCTCAGAATAAGCATGGTCATGGCAGAGCAAAATATCGTAATGACGGCAAAATGCCACCAATTCCTCAAAATAAGCCAAACTTGCCAAAGCCCCCGTGGGATTATTGGGATAATTCACCCACAGCAATTTCGCCTGTTGGGCCACCGACTCAGGAATCGCTTTCAAATCTGGCAAAAAATGATTTTCCGGCGTCAAGGGCATCAGAAAAGGCTCACCACCGGCAAAAATCGTCGCACTCCGATAGACGGGATACCCAGGATCGGGAATCAGGGTATAGTCACCCGCTTCCACAAATGCCAGAAAAGTATTGTGAATCGCTTCTTTCGCCCCAATAGAGGAAATAATTTCCGTATCCGGGTTTAATCCAGAAACCCCAAACCGCCGTTCCATCCACTGACCAGCCGCTTTTCTAAACTCAAGGATGCCCTGATAAGGCGGATAACTATGATTAGACGGATCGTCCAGGGCTGCGTGCATCGCTTTGAGGATCCGTTCCGGCGTGGGTTTATCTGGATCTCCGGCTCCCATATTGATAATATCAACCCCTTGAGCGATTAGCTCCTGGCGTTTGCGGTCAATTTCGGCAAAGAGATAAGGGGGAATTTTTTCTAAACGTTTGGCAAACTGCATGACAATGTGACAACCCACTCCAGATGGTGACGATAATCAAGTCTTTAATCAAGCCTTTGCAAAGTTTACCCCCAAGTTGACCCCTAAATCCTCAAAGGAATGAGATTAAGATTGGCCTATTTTTAGGATCCAGGATCCGTCGGGGTTCACGATCCTGGTTGGCAAATATTTGCCATGCAGGAATCAGCGGCGGACTATTTCCCAGAACCACCGGCGATCGGGAAACTTTTTTTCTCTGGATTTCGTCTACGGGCTGAATATCATGGGCAAGTGAAATTGATTCATTCTACAAATTAGCAATGAATCGGGGAAACTGTGTTTTTCTGGCACAGTCTGGTAATGGCAGTGACAAAATTATGACTTTGTGAAGCTTTTTATGACAAATTTTATCGACAATTAGCCACTAACTCAATCCGCCCAGCATCCATTTCACTCATCAGTAATTCAAGGGCTTCATAATCAGCATCATCAATATAACCAAGCCTGGTAAGCTCTACATTAATGGCATTCTCAATCTCTGGGGTTAATCGTTTAATGTAAAGAGCTTTTTCAACTAAATGACGAATCATTTTTTTTACCGTGTTGAAATCAATGAATGTAAGCTATCAGCATTAAGCTATCAGTCAAAAAGTTAAAAGCTAATCGCTGAAGGCTGGTAGCTAATAACTGAATGCTTACGGTTTATTAAAGCTGTTTTTTGCCAATTTATAATCTATGACTGTATTTTAGACAATTATCGGTATTTTATCAGTGATCTAAATCACTTGCGTAAATTCACGGATAATTTTGCCCAATTTGCCAAGTTATGCAAAATTATGCAAAATTATTTTAATTTATCGGGGTGGCTTCAGCGGAAAGTGTTGGCGATTCTTCTGGGATGTTAATGACGCTCCAGGGCTGCTAGTTTTGTTTGTCAAGTAGAATACAAAATTACTTTTTTTAGCCAAATCTTTATAAACTATAAGATTTTGATATAAAATATCCATTTTTTTTAAAGATTTGGCAAAATAGACTCTATTTTGTAGCCAAACTAGGCAAAAAGCGATTATGCTCAGAAGTATCAACGATGATTACTCGGTGTCGATCGCTTATAAGCCTTAAGCCGATAAACTTTTGTAACGTATTGCCAATCTGGCAACACAGTTATTAAAAAATATTGTTTAATCGGCACAGGCTTGCTGTATTTAAGTTGATCTATGGTTTAGCTTTCTCTTGGGAGTTTCATTATGTACGGAACGGTTTGTGCTTCAGCCAAAGAAATTACGGTGGTTCAGCCATCTGGGCCAATTAATGCCGCCAATGCTGCTGCATTTAGGTCTGAGTTGCATTGGGCAGTAGAATCAGCCGCCGATTCTCCATTGCTGGTCGATATGCAAAAGGTAGAATTTCTCGATAGTGCAGGGCTGATGGTTTTGGTGACAGCGCTGAGTAGAGCGCAAAAAGTGCAGCGGAAATTTGGTCTTTGTTCCGTCGATCCAGCAATCAAGATGATTTTTGAGTTGACCCAGTTGGAGAGAGTCTTTGAACTGTATGAAAGCCGTGCCGCTTTTGAAGCTGCAATTGATTAAATTTGGCTAAGGTTTACATACATGACGTCTAACCAAAGCTGAAAACACCACCTAGTTCAGAGGGTGGTGTTCGGCTGGAGGTGAGACCGGGAAAAATCATTATTTTTTGTGATGGGTCATTTTTAAATCATTTGTTTGGCAAATCAAAAACGGCAATGAAAGTGCTTAACGCTTCAAGTGAATAAAAAAACACCGGGCAGTCCCATCAGGAAAGTTGGCATATTTGGGGCTGCCGTTTAGTTTTGCCGTCAATTTTGGCCTGGACGCCGGAAATAACAGATCGATCGCCCCGATCGCCCCGATCGCCGCGATCGCGATCTCTTCACGTACCCGAAGATAAAATTTGAAGTTCACGATATAATGTTCATCACGCCACCGAGTCTTATTTGTCTGGAACGATTTTTGATGTCGCGCTTAACGGAACCGGACATAAAAAAATTTATATAAATTAAATGTTAAATAGACTCGGTAGTGACTTGAGATTCAGCGGCAGCATAGAGGCAGCATAGAGAAGGTAGAGTAATATCGTGGCGATCGCAATCGAAAAACTTATTTCCACTGACATCCTACAACCGGCTCGGTATCTGGGCAAAGAACTAGGGACAGTTCACAAGCCCTGGGAATCCGCAACGGTGCGCTGGGTTTTGACTTATCCAGAAGTCTATGAAGTTGGGGCATCTAATCTCGGTCATATCATTTTGTATAACATCTTAAATGCACAACCGAGGCAACTGTGCGATCGCGCCTACCTCCCGGCCCGCGATCTAGCCCAAAAACTTCGAGACAGCCAAACCCCCTTATTTGCCGTGGAATCTCGCCGTTATTTAACGGATTTCGATATTCTCGGCTTTAGCTTAAGCTATGAACTGGGCGCCACCAATATTCTAGAAATGTTGGACTTGGCGGGCATCCCCCTCACCTGGAAAGAACGAGCGGAAAACCCCCCAGCCACCGGGGAGTCAGGGGCAGGGCAACCACAATGGCCGCTGATTTTTGCCGGGGGTCAAACCGCCACCGGCAACCCAGAACCTTTCTCCGACTTTTTTGACTTTATTGCCCTGGGAGACGGGGAAGAACTCCTGCCAGAAATCGGCTTAGTCCTGGAAGACGGCAAAAATGCTGGCCTCAGTCGGGAAGAACTGCTGCTAGATTTAGCCCAAGTCCCTGGGGTCTATGTGCCTCAGTTCTACGATCTAGCTGCGGATGGCGCCGTTTACCCCAACCGCCCTGGGGTGCCCGGGCGGGTGTTGCGGCGCGTGGCTACTCCCATTCCCGCTTATTCCATTGGTTTGGTGCCTTATACGGAAACCGTCCATGACCGGCTGACTATGGAAATTCGGCGCGGTTGTACCAGAGGCTGTCGTTTTTGCCAGCCCGGAATGCTGACCCGACCAGCCCATGATGTAGAACCAACGGTGGTGGTGGAGGCGATCGAGCAAGGAATGCGAGCCACGGGCTATAATGAGTTTTCCCTACTTTCCTTGAGTTGTTCTGATTATCTGTCCCTGCCCGCAGTGGGGATGGAAATCAAGAATCGGCTGAAAGACCAAAATATTTCCCTTTCTTTGCCGTCCCAACGGGTCGATCGCTTTGATGAGAATATCGCTAATATTATTGGCGGCACCCGCAAAAGCGGTCTGACCTTTGCCCCGGAAGCCGGGACTCAGCGAATGCGCGACATTATTAATAAAGGGCTGACCAATGAAGAACTCTTGCGCGGGGTGAAAACCGCTTTTGAGCAAGGGTGGGATAAAGTTAAGCTCTATTTTATGATTGGCTTACCAGGAGAAACCGATGCGGATGTTCTGGGCATTGCCGAAACCGTGCGCTGGTTGCAGCAGGAATGTCGCGCCCCCAAACGCCGCCCACTGAGTGTTAATTTGACCATTTCTAACTTTACGCCGAAACCCCATACGCCTTTTCAGTGGCATTCTGTCTCTACCGCAGAGTTTAAGCGCAAACAAGAAATGTTGCGCTCCTGTTTTCGCAGTCTGAGGGGAGTTAAAGCGAATTTTACGGATGTGCGGATTTCGGCGATGGAAGATTTTATTGGTCGAGGAGATCGCCGTCTTGCCCCGGTGGTGCGTCGGGCTTGGGAGTTGGGCGCCGGGATGGATTCCTGGTGGGAAAGTTTGGATAATGCTTTTAAAGCCTGGACTGAGGCGATCGCCCAATCGGGTTTAACCTGGAAATACCGGCAAATTGAAAATGGGGAATGGAATTTAATTCCCGGATCCAGCCATCCAGATTCTACTCAGACTCCAGAAATCCTCGATGCCCAGTTAGATGCCCCACTACCTTGGGATCATATTAATACGGGCATTGATAAAAATTGGCTCAAAGAAGACCTGAAACGAGCGATGGCTGCTGCCACAGTCCCCGATTGTTCTTTTGATGGCTGTTCTCACTGTGGGGTTTGTGGCACAGATTTCGGCCATAATATTGTCTTTGAAGCCCCACCAATTCCCCCATTTCTCGGTCAAGTTCAACCCCTACAAGACCGCGCCCAACGGCTGCGCGTCTGGTTAGGCAAACTCGGCGAGATGAAATTTCTCAGCCATTTAGATTTAATGCGTCTCTTTGACCGGGCAGTCCGACGGGCAGCATTACCCATTTCTTACTCTGGGGGCTATCACCCCAGTCCGAGAATCTCTCCGGCTAATGCCCTGAGTTTAGGTGCCACCTCTAGCGGCGAAATTGTCGATTTTGAACTGACTCAGACGATGGATATCGGGGATTTTCATTCCCTATTGGCGGCTCAACTGCCCGCTGAAATTCCCATTTATCGGGTAGAGGCAGTGGAAGTTAAGTCGCCGTCCGCCACCCAGTTGTTAGAACAAGCGGAGTATTTATTGACGGTGGCTTGGGTGCCGTCCCCAGACCAGTCCCCAAATCCGGTTGACGAGCAATTGAGTGCAACCCAGTGGCAGCAGTGGCTTGACCAGATTTTAGGGACCCCAGAAATTCTCTGGGAACAGACTACGAAAAAAGGCCAGGTGAAACAGGTAAATCTGCGCGATCGCCTCCTGGAACTAGCATTGCGAGAAGTCAATCCCGATGCTCAAACCAGCCAAATCCGGTATCGTGGCATTTGCCGCAATGATGGCACCAACCTGCGTCCCCATCAAATTATCTATTTATTGGAACAAGTCACCCAGGAGCAATTTCAACTTTTAAGTATCCATCGGCAACAACTCATATTAGGATCGGTTTAGGGTCGGGACTGTTGTGCCTTGAGAAGCCAATTAAACCGATCGCACTCAAGAAAGCAGCAGTTAGAGAAACTGGGCGTAATTCCGACTACAAAGAATTTCAGGCTTTCGATCAATTCTTGGTAAAATTGGGAAAATAGCGATCGCCTGCCAGTATTAGCCTTCCGGCAACTGGGAAACATCTAGTCCAAAAGCATGGACAGTCCTTTGGTTCCATCCAACCATCGGCTCCTTGGTTCGCGATCGGGGGGTCCAATGTGGCCGATCGAGTCCCTAAGCTTGAATTCTTTAACCAGAAACTTTTCCGGCGCGATGGATCGGTTTTTGGGTCATGGTTGTTGACATTCTCCATTGATGATTGGGTAATGATTTTTACCATCAAGATTCTGTGTTGATTAGAAAGAAATGGTTTCCCCTGGTTAGACCACGGACAACCGGAGGCTCTGACTACACAGTAATCAAATCAATGCTGATGCAATATCAAATCCGGTTGTCAAAACCCGTTTATAAAGCCATCTGTCATTCCCGCCTCCTTCGGAGCCTGGGGCGTTAGCGCTATATGCGGGAATCCAGAGCGCGTTTTACGGGATGACCGTAGTCAGTCTAGGAGAACCGGATTTGATGTAAGGTGACAACCTCCGCCCGCAAAAAACAAATAGCTGATAGTGAATTACTGTTCAGCCAAGTTTTGAGGAAATTGAATGCCGAAACAAATTATTATCGCGGAGCAATATCGACTTGCTGCCGTTTTTTCTGAAGATCAAATCCAGGAACTGGTTGTTGCCACAGGACAACATCAGGTTGGTGATATTTACCTGGGCGTTGTGGAAAATGTACTTCCTGGAATTGATGCTGCCTTTGTCAATATTGGCGACGCCGAACGCAATGGATTTATTCACGTCAGCGACCTCGGTCCCCTGCGCTTGAAACGTTCTGCGGGCGCCATTACCGAACTGTTGGCACCTCAGCAAAAAGTGCTGGTACAGGTGATGAAAGAGCCAACGGGCAATAAAGGCCCTAGACTCACGGGCAATATCACTCTACCCGGTCGCTATTTGGTCTTAATGCCCTACGGTCGCGGGGTGAATCTTTCCCGGCGAATTCGCTCGGAAGCGGAACGCAGCCGTTTACGCGCCCTGGGAATTCTGATTAAGCCGTCGGGGATGGGTTTGTTGATCCGTACCGAAGCGGAAGGAATGGCCGAAGAAGCCATTATGGAAGATTTGGAATTTCTCCAAAAAGAATGGGAAGAAATCCAGGTAGAAGCGGCGTCTATCAGACCTCCTGCCCTGCTCAACCGGGATGATGATTTTATTCAACGGGTGCTACGCGAAATGTACAGCACCGACGTGAATCGGATTGTGGTAGATTCGCCGATCGCCGTGAGTCGGGTTAAGCAACAGTTAATCAACTGGAGCAGTGGGAAGTCACCCCAAGGGGTCTTGATTGACGAACACCGAGATCCCCGTCTGCCGATTTTGGAATATTTCCGGGTCAATGCGGCAATTCGCGAAGCCCTGAAACCCAGAGTGGATTTGCCCTCTGGGGGCTACATTATTATTGAACCCACGGAAGCACTGACGGTGATTGACGTGAACTCTGGTTCTTTTACTCGTTCGTCTACAGCACGGGAAACGGTTCTCTGGACTAACTGTGAGGCGGCTACAGAAATTGCCCGTCAATTGCGACTACGCAATATTGCCGGTGTGATTATTGTGGATTTCATCGATATGGACTCCCGGCGGGATCAGTTGCAGGTGTTGGAGCATTTTACGAAGTGTCTCCGAGCCGATAAAGCTAGACCGCAAATTGCCCAATTGTCTGAACTGGGTTTAGTTGAGTTAACTCGCAAACGCCAAGGTCAAAATATTTATGAGTTGTTTGGTCGGGTTTGTCAGACTTGCGGCGGTTTAGGCCATGTGATTCATTTGCCCGGTGAAGGGATCTCGATCGCTGCTGAAACCTTTCAGCCAGTTGGTCGCCCGGTTGTCAGTGAGTCTCTGGTTCAAGTCCCTCCAGAACGAGAACGAGAACGAGAACGAGAACGAGAACGAGAACGTTCGGTTCCCATTCCTAGCCGAGAAGTTCAACCCCTGGAATCCTCAGCCCGTGATTTGTTGGATTTGGAACCGACCAATGATTTGCAAGAGCTTGATTTGCTAAATCATCCCAGCTATCAGGAAATTGGTGGGGCAGCTAGTCGTCGCCGTCGCCGTCGCCGGATCGAGGTTGGGGAAAAAGAGGCTACAGAAGAAGTTACTCTGCGATCGGGACGCAGTGCGGCGCCTACCCTGTCGCCTACGCGGGAAAATAAAGCGGAGTGGGATGACCAGAGTGAGTCTTTACCTGCTACTCTGCCGATTCATAAAGAGGATCGCCTGGAAAAATCCGAGCGACGTTCTAAGCGTGACTATGGCAAGTCATCGACAGAACCCCCGGAAATTATTCCGGTACAAATGACCGAAGATGAACAAGATGTTTATGCTTTGATGGGAATTTCTCCTCTAGTGTTGTTTGATGGCGAGGTGAAAAATCCTAAATCGGCGATGATTGCTGTTTATGAACCGGGAACCACACCGGAGATCCCCTTAGCTTCGACCAGTTCTGCATCTAAACCCTTGGAAGTTGTGGAAGTTTTGCCCAGCAACCGGATCGCACAAGACGATCTCGACGATCTCGATGATTCTGATGATGCGGACGATCTCGATGATGCTGATGAGTCTGACGATTTCGATGATTCTGATGATGCTGACGATTTCGATGATTCTGACGATCTGGATGATGCCGACGATCTCGATAATTCTGACGATCTTGATGATTCCTCGATGTCTGAGGAGTCTAATGTTAGCCTCGGTGCCACTTCACCTAACTTACGGCGCCGGCGCCGACGCTCTTCCGCGCTGTAATGGTGACAATACTTACGCAAATTTTCAGATCCTAGGCATCTAATGGCTTTTTGGTCATTCGCCCTTAGGGGTGATGCGTAAGTCTTCAGTGATTTAGTTTGAACGATTAACATTGATCCAGTCTAG
The DNA here is from genome assembly GCA_011390955.1 of Oscillatoriales cyanobacterium. Taxonomy (GTDB): domain Bacteria; phylum Cyanobacteriota; class Cyanobacteriia; order Cyanobacteriales; family Laspinemataceae; genus Planktothricoides. The sequence goes on from JAABRM010000029.1 coordinate 59,092, forward strand.
GCAAATTCCCGCAGGTAAGGTTAACGGTTAATTATTAACTGTTAACCTTATCTTCTTCTGATTTAAGCAGATATTATACCATTGACAAAAATTCAGCCAACAGCCCCTAACATTCGTAGGGTGGGCAAAAAAATTTACCCACCCTACCATATATGATAGTTAAATTTTGCCCACCCTACAATATAAATACTTTTGATTCAAGCAGATATTACTATTGTGAATATTCAACAAGGAAAAAAACCCGATCGCCTGGTCGATCGCCTGGTGGCTGGGGTGGATGAAGTAGGGCGTGGTTGTTTATTTGGTCCCGTGGTGGCAGCAGGGGTGATTTTGCCTCCTGATGGTTGGCAATCTCTAGAAAATGCCGGGGTTACAGATAGTAAGAAATTGACGGCGAATCAACGAGAACGTTTGGTTCAATTAATTCGATCGCAGGCAATTGATTGTAAGATTGGTATCGCTTCCGTGGCCGAAATTGACCGATTAAATATTTTACAAGCTTCTTTGTTGGCGATGCGGCGATCGCTTTTAAAACTTTCTCCCCAGCCAGAACTTTGTTTGGTAGATGGCAATCAGCGCATTCCCGGATTATCTTTACCCCAAGAAACTATTGTTCAAGGGGATAGTCAATGTTTGGCGATCGCTGCTGCGAGTATTGTGGCTAAAGTTTGGCGCGATCGGTTAATAGTTCGTTTGGCAGATATATATCCTGAATATGACTTAATTAATAATAAAGGTTATGGCACAAAAGCCCATAAAAACGCCTTAGCTTTGTATGGGGCATCGCCGCAACATCGGCTTTCTTTTAGTCCTTGTCAGGGTAATTTTTCCCCACCAAATCAGCTTTCACTATTTTGAGATGAATATTCGCTCTAAAATGATAATTGGGATTATTTTAGAGGATAAAACTACCCTCAACCCTATCGTTCCTCCGATCGGAACTAACGTTAAGGAAGCACTGCTCCCGACCAGTTGCTATCATTAATTCAAAAAAAAATTAGCTTTTCTCTTGACAATTCCGCCAAGTTATGCCAAAATAATCTTATCAAGATATAGTGGGAATCTGTGTCAGCCTACGAGGTATTGGCGAAAGGCTACGCAGGGAAGCAGAGGGGCTTTCGGGGCAGAGGGGAGAGTGAATAATTGATAATTGATAATTGATAATTGATAATTGATAATTTTATTTAATTGTCAATTGTCAATTATCAATTGTTAATTGTTTCCCCTGCTCCCCTGCTCCCCTGCCCCGATGGCGGCCGATGGCGGCCCTACACCCTACACCCTACACCCTACGCTTTATTAAGCCGCGATCGCCTCTTCGGTTTGCGCGATCGCCCACTGGCTGTAATCCAACAACAACTGCTGCATTAATTGTTGCTTCATTTTCAGCAAAATACTCCGCAGCAAACTATTACCCGTAGACTCTACCATTTGCTGTGGCATCATCGAAAACGGCGGGGGTAGAAAAATCTTTAACCCCAACTCTGCCCCACCTTTCAAGTAAGTTTCTCCACCCACTTTACAGGGCTGCATTGTCCCCTGAAGTTGGATATCAAAATGTTCGTTAATCGTTTCAATGCCTTTCAGTTCGCAACCCACGGATTTTAAATGAATTGTCCCATTGGCATCAGCCCATATTTTTAAATCCACCGTTGGCTCAATTTTCAGAGCAAAAAATTTCAAGGGTCGCATGGTCAGGCGATAACAATCCTGACCAATTTGGTGGATCCTGCTGGTGGAAGCGATCGCCCGCACGATCCGGTTTGGCTGCCGTAAGTAATGATGAATCGGTACAGGTTGGGCGGGAACCGCTAATTTTACGGACTGAGAGGCAAAGAAATTGTTATACATTTTATAAATCTACGCAAAAATACAGGGAAGTTTTGATGATTTGATAAAATTTACAATACTTTAAGGAATGTTGCAAGATTCTCAGGAATAATTTTTCCAATTCTGGTTATTGGTTATTCGTTATTGTCACCAAATAACCAATAACTAAACAACCAATAACCAATAACAAATAACCAATAACATTACGCACTTTGACCATTGGGGGCAAATACTGGCTGGGGGGACAAATTCGGTGCGTCAATTTCATCGGAAGCCCAACGACGATAATCGAGTAATAGTTGCTGGGCGATCCGTTGTTTAATCGTGAGCAAGATACTCCGCAGCAAACCATTGCCGGTAGTTTCCAAAATCATCTGAGGGGTCATATCCAAGGGTGGGGGTACATCAACCTGGACATTTAAATCTGCTTTTCCTTTCAGATAGGTGATACCGTTGACTTCACAAGGGGACAATTTGCCCACTAAATCTAAGGCAAAGCGCTGATTGATATAGTCCACTCCGCGAATTTCACAGCCCACGGAGGCTAAATGAATGGTGCCATCTGCTTTTGCCCAAACTCTGAGATCCACCGTTGGCTGAAGCCGAAACATCATAAATTCGCGAGGACGCATTTTCAGGCGAAACTTTTCCGGGCTTAACTGTTCCATCCGACTGGGTTCCACCAGGCTATGTACCAGACGCTGCGGTTGGCGTAAATAGTGACTGATTGGTGCGGGTTCCAGAGGAACCGCGATTTCCACCGACTGTGAGGCAAAAAAATGAGTCAACATGAGACAACGGTAATAATTGTTCAAATAATTTGTAATAAATTGTAACAAATCTTAATAATCTTGGCGAGTTGTAATTGGCGCTTTGAGAATTTTTGACTCGTCAATCAGCGATGGAAACTCAAACTATTAAATAATTTGGCTGAAATTTGGTCGTTCTGGAGATGATTAGACTTTTTTCCGATCATCCTAGGGCATTATGGTGACAATTCCACATAATTATCAGAAATCCTTAGATAATGAAAAACTTATCCATCGCTGAGTCAGTAATGACTAAATCGAAATATCCGGGGATATCCCTAGGAAATTCGGGAAATTTGATGAATTTCCGGGATTAAATCAGTACAAATACTTAAATAAATTGCTATGATTTTGAGTATCAATAATTCTGTAATCTAGAATCAAAAATTCTTATGAATCAATCAATTGCCTATTTAGGTCCTGCGGGGACTTATAGCGAAGCTGCTGCGTTGGCATATCTGAATCAACAGGCGGAAAAATTTTCTGGGGAATGTTCTTTATGTCCTTATCCGACGATCGCCCAAACTTTGCGGGCAGTGGCAGAGGGTGAGGTTTCCCTGGGGGTGGTGCCGGTGGAAAATTCGATTGAAGGCAGTGTGGCTAACACTTTGGATAGTATTTGGCAACTAGATCGGTTGCAAATTCAGCAAGCGTTATTGTTGCCCATTGCTCATGCTTTGCTGGCAAGAACTAGCAATTATGAAGCGATTAAAACTGTGTATTCTCATCCTCAAGCTTTGGGGCAATGTCAGCAGTGGTTGGAAAAGTCTTTACCGGAGGTTAAATTAGTGGCGACTAATTCTACTACTGAGGCAGTTCAACAATTAGAAAAAGATGAGTTTGGCGGGGCGATCGCTTCTATGCGAGCGGCAGAATTATATCAGGTGCCGGTGCTCGCTTATCCCATTGGCGATCGCCCGGATAATTGTACGCGGTTTTGGGTCGTTAGTTTAGAACCTTCTCAAGGGGGAACTCATACTTCTTTGGCTTTTAGTTTACCAAAAAATATCCCCGGTGCTTTGGTGAAACCTTTGCAAGTTTTTGCCGAACGAGGCATTAATATGAGTCGGATTGAATCCCGACCCACCAAACGGGCGATCGGGGAATATTTGTTCTTTATTGATATCGAAGCTGATGCAGACGATCCATTAGTTCATTCGGCGTTAGATGAACTTACTGCTTGCACCGAAACCCTGAAAATATTTGGCCGATATCCGGTGAGATCGATTAAGTATTAACTAAATAATCATAGATACCGGGTTGATTTCACAACCCGGTATCTTATAAAACCGATATCTTCTGGTTGTTTATGGTGAAAAAATATTGGAAAAACTCTTGACAAATTTTAAAACATTATCTATACTATATTTAATGGTAAAATGGGAAAATGTGCCGACATATATATAAGGCAAGCAACATCACTTTTCTTAAGAGGGTGATAGAGGCGATCGCGTTTTTGCCAAGAAAAAAAACCGGGTTTCTGTTGTGCATATCAGGAGTTATCTGTGGGATGAGAAAAAGAAACCCGGTTTCTGGGTTCTCATACTCCGATTAATTGGGATATTTAACCATGCAACACTTAAATTATTGGCAGTTTCCGGGATTTGAAAATATTTATTTAGAAGATAGCTATGTTCTCGGTTGTGAGGCGAAAAAAGCCTCGGTAGAAATCTTTATTGAAGCGGTGATTACGGAAAAACATCCGTTATATAGTCAGCCATTACCAGGGGAAGTATATTGTTATCGACGGATGAAAATCCAATTTCCCCGATCGCAACGCTATCATTTAATTCCTAATCCGATGAATCCTATTCCCAATCCAGATGGTAGCATTGATTGGGGCAATATCGATGAATTTTTTATGGCTGATGATGGCACATATCACCTGATCGGAGAATGGGGAGAAATTGCGATCGCTTCCGACGCACCCAAGCTGATTTTGGATGCAATATTAGTCAAGAATGGGGACGATTCAATTCAAATTGATAAAGATAAAATTCGTGCCTTGGAATGGAAAGCAGAAGGGGCGATCGCTTTAGTTTATGAGGACGATTTGGGTAATCCTAGATCCGCGCAGATCGATCGCCACCAAAATGCCGCAGCATTTGCCGCCGCTTTAGGATACTTGGGTGAACTTCAAGGAGGATTTGTCACTGATTTTACTGGGGTTACAGAACTAACCTTTTCTAAATAATTCAATAACCTATCCTAAGAAAAGAAACCGGGTTTCTGTTGTGAATATGTAGGGGCGTCCTTGCGGAGCCCATGCCGTCAGGCTATATGGCCATTCGCCCCTACTGTGGCATGAGAAAAAGAAACCCGGTTTCTAGGTTTTGTTACGCAAAACCGATCGCCGAAATCGCCGCTTCTAAAGCGATCGCGACGTGAGTCCAATGCGTACCCCCTTGGCAAAACACCACATAAGGTTCGCGCAATGGCCCATCCGCCGAAAACTCCGACGTACTGCCATCAATAAACGTCCCTCCAGCCATCACCAACTCACTCTCATATCCCGGCATAGGGGCGGGAATTGGATCTAAATAAGACCCAATCGGCGAATACTTTTGAATCGCCCGACAAAAAGCAATTAACTTATCTGGAGAACCTAATTTAATCGCCTGAATTACATCACGCCGAGGGGCAAAAGGATCGGGTTTTACCGGATAGCCTAACTGGTCAAATACATAAGCAGTTAAATGAGTACCCTTCATGGCTTCTCCTACCATTTGGGGGGCTAAAAATAAGCCTTGAAATAATAGCCGATTTTGATCCAAAGTTGCCCCCCCACTACTGCCAATACCCGGCGCCGTCAACCGACAAGCCGCAGCTTCGACTAAATCAGCCCGTCCTGCCACATAGCCCCCAGCAGTCACAATTGTCCCACCGGGATTTTTAATCAAAGAACCGGCAATTAAATCCGCCCCCACTGCGGGCGGTTCCCGGTCTTCAATAAATTCCCCATAACAGTTATCCACAAAACAAATAGTCTGGGAATTTTGGGCTTTGACAATTTGGACAATTTTTTCAATATCGGCGATCGACAAAGAACTGCGCCAAGAATAACCGCAAGACCGTTGAATCAACACCAACCGAGTATTTGACCGGACGGCGGTTTTCAACCCTTCCCAGTCAATTTCTCCCGTATCCGTTAACTCCAGTTGTCGATATTGAATCCCAAATTCCATCAGGGAACCTTGCCCTTGTTCCCGCAAACCAATCACTTCCTCTAAAGTATCGTAGGGCGCACCAGCTACCGCCAGCATTTCATCCCCAGGACGCAACACCCCAAACAAAGCAGAGGCGATCGCATGAGTACCGGACACAAACTGGACGCGGACTGCTGCCGCTTCAGCCCCCATCACCTCAGCAAACACCCGGTCCAAAGTATCGCGGCCCAAATCATCATGGCCATAGCCGGAAACACTAGCAAAATGATGGACTCCCACACGATGACGCCGCAAGGCATCCAGCACTCGTTTGAGATTTTGCTTGACCTGAGCATCAATTCTAGAGAAAATAGGTAAGAGCTCTTTCTCTGCTTCTCGCAGCTTTTCGGAGCTATTCATTTCGGTTGATAATTCTTCCTTGGAAACGATCAAAAAGGATTGTACACGAGATAGTGACAGTCCGAGGTGAAATCTCTAGGTCTTTCCGGGTTGGTTATCTTCGAGTTATTCGTGGAAAGGTTAATTTAATGACAATTGCTCCTGCAACAAACGCAGAAAAACAGACTACCCCAGAACCTTTAGCTTACAACTGGCCGATCGTCATCTTTATGCTGATCGTTCATGCCGGTGTGCTTTTAGCTTTCATTCCTGGTACTTTTAGTTGGGCTGGGGTCGGGTTAGCTTTATTTCTGCACTGGGTGACTGGGGGTTTGGGCATTACCCTAGGATTTCATCGCCTGATTACTCACCGCAGTTTTGAAGCGCCCAAATGGTTGGAGTATTTTCTGGTTTTATTCGGCACCCTCACCTGTCAAGGCGGGCCAATTGACTGGGTAGGACTGCACCGGATGCACCATTTATATTCAGACCAACCCAAAGATCCCCATGATGCCAACAAAGGATTTTGGTGGAGTCATATCGGCTGGCTATTTTATAAGAATCCAGATTCCAAAGATATCCCTAAATTCACTAAAGATATCGCTGACGATCCGGTTTATCGGTTTTGCCAATCCTATATGCTACCAATCCAAATTGTCTTGGGTGTGCTGCTCTATTTTGTCGGAGAAGCTTATACACCAGGACTGGGATGGTCTTTTGTCATTTGGGGAATTTTCGTGCGTTTAGTGCTGGTCTATCACTGCACTTGGTTTGTGAATAGCGCCACCCATAAATTTGGTTATCAAACTTATGATGCTGGGGATTTATCTACTAATTGCTGGTGGGTGGCTTTGACTACTTACGGCGAAGGTTGGCATAACAATCACCATGCTTTTCAATACTCTGCCCGTCATGGTATGGCTTGGTGGGAAATTGACATCACCTGGATGACCATTCAGTTGCTTAGTGCAGTGGGTCTGGCTAAAAATATCAAACTGCCTAAAACAGAATCATAATCATTAAAATGATTTTGTTTACTGTTGACGGTTCACCGTAAACTGTTAACAGTGAACCCTTAACAGTGAACTGTTGACTATTATTAGAATAAGTCAACCGTTCACTGAAAAAAAAATTACCAAAACCCTTATTTGCCATGAGTCATAGAGACTGAGTAACCGCAAAAAAAATTTCCCCTACACAAATATCGAACTAAACTACACTAAAAAACTATCTATCTCCTCAATAAATTTTTTTAGCTGTTGTACGGTTTTGATTAAATCTAGATACAACCACTCATAATCAAGAAAATCGATTATTTCTTGAGAAGTTGCTTGACTTTTATTATAGGTTTTGCCGATTAACTGATAAATCTCTTTTAAATCTTCTGCTGGATGATGTCTTGCCTCAATATTGCTATTTTTTATATCTAAACCATATTCTTGCAGGATAAATTCTGGAGTTAAGCGCGAGTCAATCTTAGCAAAATGATGCCATTCGGCTAAAAACCATGCTTCTATCTCCATAATCGCTAATATTACCGAAATGGGAATTCCCGTTTTCTGTAAAGGTTTCAAAAGCCCTCTGATTCCTTTCTCGATGTTTTCTTTTTCATCTAAAGGCTTGGGATATAAATCTCTAAGCCCGATAATCTTTTCATATCCATTATTACTTAGACTGTTATGCTGGCTTTTGATATCAGAGACAACATGAGAATCACTCCCACAATCATATATAAGTACAAAAAAAGCCGCGTTGTTTACTGTAGTTGATTTCAGCGGTTGACTGACTCGATTAGATTTACTGCCGGTAAATTTATAAGTGGCGATCGCGATTTTTTTATATCCAGCAATTTCCTGAAATAACCTTTCCACAAAAATCTGTTCTGTTTGCCCTTCCACAAAACAAGCTATTTTTTTTGGTGTAGTTGGGTTCATTACACTTCCTCGGTATCCAGTTCTTCTTGTAAGGCAAACTCACTGGTAAAGAAATCAAAGTTATTCAGCCCAATAAAATCAAACTGCTCAAATTTATCTTTTGAGTTAAAACGATTGTGTAATTTGGCGCTACCGGGCTTTCGTTCAATGACTGACCAATACTCTAAAGGAACCCCATTCATAATAAACTCATCATTGGTAGTCATAATTAATTGAACTAAGCCGGTTTGAGCTTTTTCAATCAGAATTTTAATCATCGATGACGCCCTTTGATAATCCAACCCTTCCCCAATATCGTCAATAATAATACAACTCGGTTTGCTGGCTAGTAAAGAGTAGTTAATTTGAATAAACAAGGATAAAGCACGAAACATCCCTTGGGACATTTCTGATTGTTCGGTGACAGAAAGTAAATCTGCTTCTTGGACATATAGCCATCTTGGTAAATTCTCTTTACTTAAAACATGATGAAATTCTGGATTAAGTCCTGATGGCACTTTTGTGGCAATTTTTGTAATGGGATAACCCATTTTTTTCATATCCATCAAAATTGCTTCAATAAAAGTATCGCCAATTTCTTTTTGGCCTAGCATAAATATCCAAATAACCGAATTAGAATCTTTCAAATTGGTATATTTTTTTAGTAAGTCTATTGTTGGCATAATACTAGCTAGATTATCTTTACCAAGCTGAGAACCAAACTGATAGAATCTTAGGGAATCAGACCATTGATATAAATTTTCTAAAAAAGGATGTTGAATCGCGTCTCTGCGTTTGACTACGGCTAATTCTGTCTGAGGAGTTTGAAATCGCATCGGTTGGTTAAATTCTTCAGCCCAGATAGTCCCTTCACCGGATTCATTTCGGTTCAATAATTCGCGATCGCCTATGACCAGTTTTTCTTGAATTACCAGACCATTTTTTATTTTTAATACATATTTTGTGGTTTGGTGTGGTCGCTCGATATCAAACGATAAATGCCATTCTTCGGTTCTTGGCTGTGGATTTAGAGTGCCGCTTTCTGATAATAACTCCGCAAGCATATAGATGGCTTTGACAATTCTAGATTTACCACTGGCATTTTTACCAACAATTAAATTAATTTTGTCTAACCGACAGTTCTCGATTCGCCATGCACTCCGTTGACCTTGATTATACTGATATGCCAAAATATCTAGCTTCATAAATTTGCCACAATTTGCGAATTTTAATAAACAAATAAGTCTCGATTATCCAGGTTTATAGTTATTTCAAGTAAGATTTCTCCAGCTATTGGAGATCGCTATATGTAAAAAAAACCGGTTTATTTCCTGTAAGGATTCTAATGTTGGGTTTCGTTCCTCAACCCAACCTACAGAATAATGTATTATTTTTATTTGAAAACACTATATTACTACAAATAAAATCAAATTGTAGGGGCGCAATGCATTGCGCCCCTACAAAAAAACGTATCAAACTTGTCCCGTTCCTTGAACAATATGCTTGAGAGTGGTCAAAGTTTCCAGACTAATTAAACCCCGGCGATGACCTTTTTGGTTGGACATTCCCAAGAAAATAGCATCACCCTGTTGTTTGTTGTAACGATAAAATCGCGGGGATGAGTTAATATAGATTGAAGCACTGTTAATTCCGGCAGAAAATTGAGAACTTTCTAAATAAGATTCGGTGACTAGGCAATCCGCATGACCGCTACTATATTGGTTAATCCATCGAATCGCGGTTTGAATGTTATTCACCCGTTTAAAGGCAATAGTTTTGCTTAAATAAGATTGATGCCACTCGTCTTCTTGGGCAATTTCTAAATCTGGAAATTCTTGGTGTAACTCTTCATCGACGCGAATCTCAAAACCATTTTCTTTTAGGGTATTCCACAGCATTGTTAAAGAAGAGGGTTTTTGATTGCTATGGATTAAAACTTTCTCGATCGCATTCACCGGATCTGGTTCACTTTGATGGCTATCCATAATAATAGAACGGGTCAGATCCAAACTTCCCGTAGGCGACCAATAAAGATAACAATTGCCCATTGCCGATCGCAAAACCGGGGCGGTAGATTGCCGCACAACTTGTTGGACTAAACTCGGTCTTCCATAAGGAATGACTAAATTAATATAGTCATCTTGTTTAACTAAATCACGAATGGTTGCCCCAGAGTCCGCTGGGATTAATTCCACAGATCCAGAGGGAAATCCCAGCTTTTCTAAAGCCCCACAAATAGCTTGCGCGATCGCCTGATTGGATTGACTGGCTTCAGTCCCACCTCGCAGCAGCAAACTATTGCCGGTTTTAATACAAAGTCCAGCAGCGATCGCGGCTAACTCTGGCAAAGTTTCATAGATTAAGGCAATCACACCCAGGGGCATTAACTGACAATAAGTTTGAGAATGATCCAACTGATAAGAAGCATTCATCACCCGACGCAGAGGGTCAGACAATTCCGACAAGCGGTAAAGGGTCTCCACCGTATTATTTAAACGTTCTGGAGTCAGCTTCAGCCATTCCAAAATCAAATCGGGAACTGCCATTTCCCGACTGGCTTCTAAATCTAAAGTATTGGCTTCGAGAATATCATCCGTCGCATCATCCAAAGCATCAGCAATTGCCCGGACAGCCTTAGAGCGTTCTATGCCTTTAGTGGCTCCTAGAATCAAGGACGCTTCATAGCAGCGCTGAACCCTCTCCATCAGATTGGACGAAGAAATTAAAGAATCTTTTGTCATTACGCTAACGCCTATAAGCTAACCACACCATTAAGGCGGGGAAAATTGCCAGCAATACTGCCAGAATCACCCACGGGACAATATTTGCGCCCTGGGGCAATTGCAACGCCAAAGGCAGCCAAATTACTAATAACATTAAGATAACCAAGATTGCTACAGATAGATAGCTTTCTCGGAAATTATCATCGGTCGTTTGCCAGTGATGGCCATTCCAGCGCCAAGACCGTTTATAAGGATAGTGGGTGGGCAATTGTTCTAGGACATATCCCTCTTCTTCAAGCACAAAGATTTGCTGGCAGGAATTGCAGCCAAATGCTTCGGTCAAGGCGATCGGGATTAATCGACCTTGGCGCGGACACGGACAAGGATAGTCCATGTTGCAGTCAATTTTATGCTCTTTTTTAAATCGCACAATATGTTTCACAAAATATATAATGGAAAAATTCGCTGCTTTGGCTAACTGGTTTGAACCGCCAAAAGCAACTGAGCCGTTAAAGGCTTGGCTATCAGTTTATAATACTTTCGCTTTTAAAGCGGGTAACGCGATTCGAACGCGCGACATCAACCTTGGCAAGGTTGCGCTCTACCACTGAGCTATACCCGCATTTCCATGACGATTTCTATATTTACAGATTTTTCAGATTTTGTCAACAGTTTTGGGAAAAAATTTTTTTTGGGGCTTTTTGTGGGGAATAATTGATAATTAACAATTAACAATTGATAATTTTATTCAATTATCAATTATCAATTATCAATTATCAATTATCAATTATCAATTATCAATTATCAATTATCAATTATTCCCTACATCCCCTCTTGAGCGATCGCGCTTTTCAGAGATCCCGCTGCGGGTAAAGTCTGGCTGCCAGAAGCGATCGCTGTAGAGTTGCGTTGCCCCAAAGAAATTTTGAACTGGCGCATCAAACTGGCCATTTCTATGGCATTCATGCCATAGTCCCAGCCTTTATTACTTTTAATTCCCGCCCGTTCCAGGGCTTGCTGCATGGTATCGGCGGTTAAAATCCCAAAAATCACCGGGACTCCGGTTTGAAAACCCGCAGCGGCAATTCCTTTAGAAACTTCGGCGGCGACATAATCAAAATGAGGGGTATGACCGCGAATTACGGCGCCCAAGCAAATGACGGCATCGTAGCGATCGCTCATCGCCAATTGACGCGCTACCAAAGCGACCTCAAAACACCCAGGCACCCATATATAATCAACTTGACTGCCTTGTTCGCTGACATCAATGCCATGACGTTGCATGGCATCTTGACAACCGGCTAAGAGTTTGCCGGTAATCAGGTCATTAAACCGACCAATCACGATCGCAAATTTTAATGATTCGGTCTGGGTAAAATTACCCTCGAAAACTGCCATAAGAATTGTTAATTTAATGTTTTCTACCTATAAAGCTGTAGAAACGTTGGATAACGTCTCTACAGCTTCCGTCGATGTAAGCTGTAATTCTGAGGAATTAAGCAACCAGATAATTTAAGACACCAACCACAATCACCAGGATTGCCCAAAGTCCCGATCCGATGTACAGCAGGGGCTTAGATTGATCCCAGTTTTGGGGGGAAGCATAAGCTACCGGCACCCCAATTACCATCACAAAGGACACGAGAACTAAAGCTAAGAGTGCAAATTGAAATATGACTGACATTTTCCTATTCTCCCAAAGAAACGGTAATCGACAACGAATGCTGACCAGCGAATCGCAGTTTTTTGTGATTAATTCCGATCCTTAAGCTACCAAAAAATGATCCTTTGTCATAGACTTAAGTTAAATATTACTAATTACTATTATGTAATGTTGATTGTTGATTGTTGATTGTTGATTGTTGATTGTTGATTGTTGATTGTTGATTGTTGATTGTTGATTGTTGATTGTTGATTGTTGATTGTTGATTGTTGATTGTTGATTGTTGATTGTTGATTGTTGATTGTTGATTGTTGATTGTTGATTGTTGATTGTTGATTGTTGATTGTTGATTGTTGATTGTTGATTGTTGATTGTTGATTGTTGATTGTTGAACGAACAACGAACAACGAACAACGAACAACCACCAACAGGCATAATCCCTACCCACCAACCACCAACCACCAACCACCAACCACCAACAAAGAACCACCAACCACCAACCACCAACCACCAACCACCAACAAAGAACAAAGAACAAAGAACAAAGAACAAAGAACAAAGAACAAAGAACAAACAACAAACAACAAACAACAAACAACAAACAACAAACAACAAAATGGATATAATCTTGTGCCATACGACCGCTGATTTCGATACCGTGGGTGCTGCGGTGGGATTGACGCGACTGCAACCGGGTAGCCGAATTGTTTTGACCGGAGGCGCTCATCCTGCTGTGCGAGATTTTTTGGCGTTGCACCGGGATGAGTATCCTTTGCTGGAACGGCGATCGGTGAATCCCCAAAAGATTCGCTCGATCGCGGTGGTGGATGCCCAACGGCGCGATCGCTTGGGGAAAGCGGCAGAATGGCTGGATTTGCCAGTGCCGATCCAGGTTTGGGATCATCATTTGAATACCGAGTCGGATATTCCCGCTATGGACCGACATATTGCCGCAGTGGGGGCGACGACTACGTTAATTGTGGAAAAGCTGCGGCAGTTGGATGGGGAAAAATTAGGCAAATTGCCTGCGGTGGAAACCACGGTGATGGCTTTGGGCATTCATGTGGATACGGGTTCGCTGACTTTTGGCCATAGTACCCCCAGGGATGCTCGGGCTTTGGCTTGGTTGATGGAACAAGGAGCCAGTTTAGCGGCGATCGCGGAATATGTGGAACAAAGCTTATCCCCCCGGTTGCAAGAATTATTGATTGTGGCTTTGAGGGAATTAGCGACGGAAACGATTTATGGCTATACCGTCTCTTGGGTCTTGTTGGAAACCGAGGGATATATTCCCGGTTTGTCCGGTCTGGCATCCCGACTATTGGATCTGACGGAAAGTGATGCCTTGATTTTGGGCAGTCGTTATCCCCTGAAACAATCTGGGGATGAACGCTTGACGATTATTGGGCGATCGCGCATTGGTGGCACGGATCTGAATCAGTTATTTCAAGGCTTTGGTGGAGGGGGTCACGTTCGCGCCGCCTCAGCGATTTTACATGAAGGGGATTTGAGCCAAACTTTTGGCGAATTGATTTCTAAGCTGAAAATGCAGATTCCCCGTCCTCCCGTAGCCAGAGATTTGATGTCTTCTCCAGTGCGAACCATTCGACCAGAAACGACCATTAACGAAGCCCAACGGATTTTATTACGCTATGGTCATGCGGGCTTATCCGTGGTGGATAGTGCCGATAAGCTGGTGGGAGTGATTGCCCGTCGAGATATTGAGATTGCGCTGCATCACGGCTTTTCTCATGCTCCCGTGAAGGGATATATGACCACTAATTTGAAAACTATTACCCCAGAGACGTTGCTGCCAGAGATAGAATCCCTGATGGTGACTTATGATATTGGCCGATTGCCCGTATTGTCCGGCGATCGCCTAGTGGGAATTGTCACCCGCACCGATGTTTTGCGCCAACTGCACCAAGATAAGGCGATCGGGGATCACGGCGTTCCCATTGGGCCAAAACGTCCTTATTGTCCATTGCCAGAATCCATTGAAAAAATGTTGTCCCATAGCCTAGTCCCAGAACAACGACAACTGCTGAATCATGCGGCACAACTCGCGGAACAACGGGGCTGGCATCTATATTTAGTCGGCGGGGCGGTGCGAGATTTGTTTCTCCAAAGTGCTTGGACTGAGGCAGAAAGCGATATATCTCCAAAAGAGGAAAGAGGAAAGGGGAGTGTGGAAGGTGTGGGAGGAAAGGGGAGTGTGGGAGGAAAGGGAAGTGTGGGAGGAAAGGGAAGTGTGGGAAGTGTGGGAAGTGTGGGAGGTGTGGGAGGTGTGGGAGGTGTGGGAGGTGTGGGGAGAAATTTTCCCCTCTCTCCCCTCTCTCCCCCCTCTCCCCCCTCTCCCCTCTCTCCTATTTTACTCAGCGATATTGACTTAGTGGTCGATGGATTTAACGAAGCAGCGGATGCGGGGGCTGGAGTAGAATTAGCCAAAGAATTGCAAAAACTCTATCCCGGTGCCCGTTTGGACATTCACGGTCAATTTCAAACCGCAGCCTTGTTGTGGCACAAAGACCCGGTACTAGATTCTTTATGGATTGATATTGCCACAGCGCGGACTGAATTTTATCCCTATCCCGCAGCCAACCCAGAAGTAGAGGCGTCTTCGATTCGCCAAGACCTTTATCGCCGGGATTTTACCATTAATGCCTTGGCATTGCGGCTTACCGGCAATGGTCGGGGAGGCGATATGACAGCCGCAACACGGTCGGACCGCCCTGGAATAATTTTGGACTTTTTCGGGGGTTTTTTAGACCTGCAAGACCGCCGAATTCGGGTATTGCATTCTAATAGTTTTATTGAAGACCCCACGAGAATTTATCGGGCTGTTCGGTTTGCGGTGCGCTTAGGGTTTCACATTGATTCAGAAACGGAAAATTATATTAGAAATGCCTTGGAATGTGGGATTTATCATCACGTTCAAGATAGCAATGGTCGCGCCCCGGCTTTGGAAACTCGGTTAAAAAGTGAGTTAAAATATATTCTAGAAGCCCCCTATTGGCAACCGGCATTAAAATTAATCGGTGACTTAGGTGCGCTGAAATGTATTCATCCTCAATTGCAGTTAAGTCGAGAATTGTGGCGGCAAATTCGGCTATGCGATCGCGCCTTAAAATGGTTTGACCCGGAGAAAAATTTTCCCCATTGGCAACTGCGATTAGAAGTCTTAATCGCCGACTTAGCGCCAGAATATCGGGTAAAAGTTGCCACTAATTTACAATTAACTCACGAGAGTATTCAACGGCTGACTCAGCTTGGCAATATCAGCCAAGCCGTGCAAAAATTACCGGACTTAAACCGTCCCAGTGAAATAGTCTTGCTATTACGTTCTTATGATATTTGCACCTTAATTTTAATCGCGGTGAAATTTCAAAACGTGCGCCGTCATATTTGGCGATATTTAAGCCGTTACGGTCAGATTAAACCCATTTTAAATGGCAATGATTTAAAAGCCTTGGGCTATAAACCGGGAAAACAGTTTAAACCCATGTTAGACCGTTTATTAGCGGCAACTATAGACGGGGAAATATGCGATCGCACTTCTGCCGAAGCATTTCTCCGGCAACATTTTCCTAAGTAGAAGATAATCACAGAAACAAGAAACCGGGTTTTTTCCAGAATCTTTGGTTTGATCCCCAAACTTGACGCAGAAACCCGGTTTCTTGTTTTCAAACCTAGAACCAATAGACGCGGGATGAATCAGCGGATTTTTTTAATGTAAAAAATTTGATTTTTTTTAATTTTTGGGTTCAGCTTTACCGCAATATTATTTTTTCCTAATATCTGAAGTGTTAAATAAGATTTTTTCTCTAATTGAATTTCTAAAATAGACTTTTTTTCAAATTTACCTTCGGGAGTTTCGATAATTATCATATCCCCAACATTAATGCTATAGTTTTCAATTTCAAACGCTAATATTTGATGATTAAAAATATCGATAACTTTTTCTACTTTTTGAAAGGTATGCACTGATTCTTGTTTAATCAATTCTTCACATAACACTTCAAAAATAGCTTGACCATATACTTCTAAAAAATCAATATACGGTTCTAACTCAGATATAGTTAATAAATTATCTAATTTTTCTGAACCGTGAGCAATTTCATTTCTTCTTTCTACTAAATCATTAATTTTTTCATATAAAACATCTTTTTGTGTTTGGGTAATTCTCTCTTTTGATAAACCAATTTGGTTATTTAAGCTTTCATTATTAACTAATTTTTCGTTTAAGTCTATATTTAAAGGTTTAAATAAATCGACAATCTTATTATGTTTTAAATTACCAGATAATAAGACAAAGGCTTCGGAATTTATTTGATAATTTTTTGGACTAACAATACAACTATTTAAATTATTTAAAACCTCCTCTTTCGTGATGTGCTGATATTTGGCACTTTCCCGACTTGTAATCGTATTGATTAATTTTAAAGAGAGGTCAAAATGATGATTTCTAATTTTTTCATCGATGAGGTTATAATCAGGTACTAATCTTGAAAGAGAATCAAGATATTCCTTAATCCAAGCTTCAATATATTTTTCCAATAAGCCATACAATGAAATAATAGTTGCCTTATATTCAAATCTTTTTCGGGCGATGCTAAAATTTTTAGAATGTTCTTTTAAGGTATTGAGCAAATTTTTAATTTCGTCACTATCATTTGCTAAACCTGAATAGCTAATCACATTATTGACATACTCAATATGCTTCAAGTAGTCTCGAATATGATTCAGTTCTTTTTTAAAGTCTTCTAATGATGTTATTTCCATAATTTCTCCAGGTTCTATTAAATCAATTCATTTAAATAATAGATTGTTGGAGAAAATTATGAAAATATTTGATTCGCAATTTTAGATATTTTCCGATAACGTATTTAGAATCAAAAAGATATCGATCGCTTCGATCTGTTTCTTCCTTAAAGTATAACCCTTGTGGATCTGAGTATAAATTATTTTTGATATATTCTCGATTCTGGATTAGTTTTTCTTGCTCAGAAAGATTATTGGCAAAAGCCTGCATCATTGAATCATAAACAATTTTTGCTGGAGCATTATATCTGCGATTTTCTTCTGGTTTTGGTGACAAAAAAGCTGACTCTCCAAAAAGAGAATAAATTAGATTAATGGTGTCATTAAAAAGATTCTTAAGGTCTTTTATTTTGGCATCATCATAATTATTTGCTTGCTTTAAATAATCATCCAAAAAATTATCCAGAGGTGATGTAATTTCATCTAAACTTCTATAAGCAAAAAACCGCAAAACTAATTCTACATCTTCCATTTTCCGATAAGCTTCACTCTCAAGTAATTTTTTTTCCCCTTCACTTTCTAAAGGAATATTCCACATTTTCCGAAAAAAATCATTTTGAGCAAGTTCTATACATAATTGATTAAATTTACCATTATATAAAGCATTTCTAATTTCCTGTGGAGTTAATTTTTCCCCTCCACTATTCAATCTTTCAAAAACTACCTTTTTCAGCTTCTCAGCTTCTGCTTGACTCTTAGCTGTTTCTTGCAACAAAATAATCGACGACAAATATCGTCTATCGATTCCTCTTTTAACTTGTTCTGGTAACTCTTGATAAGTTCGATTCTCAAGTTCCTGCCAATATTGTAAATTTTCTAGTCGAAATTTTCCCTTATAAAAATCATCAATAGTTGTCAGCCTTTGTTGTCCATCCATTACTTCATAGATGGAGTAATCTATTTCATACAAAAAAATCGGAGGAATCGGTACATTCATTATGAATGATTCAATTAAACGAGATTTGCGAGTTATATCCCATCTTTTTCTGCGCTGATATTCAGGAGTTAAAATATACTTGTTACTTTCAAGCATACTTTGTATAGTATCTAGTGGATAACGAGCTTGTTCTGTAACAATTCTGATCTCACCTCTCTTATACTTTTCATTAATTTTGTCATCGTCACCTCTTATCGGGCTATGTGATTGAAATTCATTGGTCAACGCTTGTTCTGAACTCAAATCATTTTTTGCGATCATATCGATTCTCCTTATTTTGCCTACCCCTGGAGTCGTTGCATTCTGCGATCGTAATACATTTTGGCGCAATTCGGGGTATTTTTTCAGAAAAAATTAATCTTTCCGATCATTTCTATTCTGATTTGCGCTTTTTCGTCCAATTAAACAATGTAGGGTAAGCAATATTTTGCCCACCCTAAACCCGAATTTTATCCCGCGCCCAAGATAGCATAGCATCAGCAAATTCTCCGTGTTCTCTGTGTCTCTGTGGTAAAATTATATCCTCAAGAACCCGACTGACCAATCAAAATAAACGGCGACCAGAAAAACGGATGCAAATTTCGCCCCACCATCTTAAGTTTCGCCTCCCGTAACGCCGCAGCCTGGGAATCACCAGCCCCTAAATTTTGATAAAAATCCACCATCAAATTCGCCGTTTTAGCATCAGCAGCATTCCACAAAGTCGCCATCACTGACCGTGCCCCTGCCCGTTCCAAAACATAAGCCATTCCCGAAATTTCCTGCCCTTCCAGGTAACTATTCATCGCCGTTTGGCAAGCACTCAGAGTAATTAACTGAGTATCTTTTAAGCCCAACAAAGCCGCATCAGCAATATTATAAAATTCTTGATTAGCAAATAGCAGAGTATTCGCCGACATATCTGGGTCATAATCTTTACAGTCACCACTCAAACAACAGCCCAAAGGTTGAAAACAACCGTGAGTCGCTAAGTGCAAAATGGGAAACTTGGGGGATTCATTTTTAAACCGTTCTAATGTTGCCGCTTCTCGGACATAAATTTGACTATCTTTAAGTAATTCGCCCAAATTTTTCACTTCTGTTTCCGCACCATCGAGGTTAAAAGGTTGCTGGGGAACGGGATTTCCTAATGCTAAAATTGCCGCAGTTTGGTCAGAATGAATCAATGAGAATATTCCCAGCCCTGCCAGAGAAATGACTAGAATAACAATGCCGCGAATTTTGCCAAATTTTTGAAACCCAAGCATATTAATGCCGCCAAAGATTAGCAATATGGTGCTAATTTTTACCGGGGATATGGGAAAATTTGCTGATTTTAGGGCTGATTGGCTGGAAATGCGAGTCAAGTAATGGATGGGATATTTAGAAATCAAATATTGTTCGCGATCGTGGAGGGTTTCAAAGGGAATATAGCGCAGTTTATTCGGGGCAATAATTGCCAAGTTTTTAGGAGATTGGGCGGCTATTTTATCTTCTACGGGACGAATCAGCAGGTCATAAAGCTGTTGGCTGGTGGTGAGAAAGTCGCGGTCAAGAGGATTTTTCAGTTGTTTATAGTAGTCGTCGATTAGCTTATCCAAATTTTTGCGATCGACGGGATGTTTAATCACCTGAAAACTATCTTGAGTCAGGAGAAACAGGGCAACGGTATCAGGCACATTTTTAATATTAGTCAGCAAGACGGGATGCAGCACTAAAGTGCCTTGGGGAATATTGCGACGTAATTGGGCGATATCCGTGGGGGTAGTTTCAAACAGTTCGGCAATAATGGGATATTTTTTCCCCAGGGTTTCCGCTTCGCTATAAACTTCTGTTTCCAGTTGGCGAATTTGGCTACTAAATTCCTCGGAAAAGTTTTCTTGAAGTCGTTGGCGCTGAAATTCCAGTTGTTCGTTTTTCTGGTTCCAAGCATCCAGGGCTGCTTGCACTTCCGGGTCATTGACTTTAGCATTGATTAAGCGGTTATAGTTGGCTAATTCCGCAGTGGTGACAAGTTCGATCCATTCATAGGCTTTTTCCGGCTGTTTTTGGTCGATTAAAATATCTGCGAGGGCAGTTGCTTTCCATTGGTTATCTTCGATAAAGTTTTTGCGTAAGTCTCGTTGCAACCCTTTGCGGATATCTAAGGTAATGGTGAGGGATTTTTCCCAGTGGTCTATAGCTTCTGTGGGTTTGTTGATGTTCCGGTATGCAAAAGCAATATGACTCAGAATCGCAGCTTCCTCTTGACGCTCTTGCACTGCTCGGCTGATAGGCAAAGCTTGCTGGTAATATTTCAAAGCTTCTATTGGTTGACCGATGTTATCGTAAACCAGACCGATATTATTCAGAGTCGCGGCTTCTTGCTGACGGTTTTGCACTTCTCGACCGATAGGCAAAGCTTGCTGGTAATATTTCAACGCTTCCATTGGTTGACCGATGGTATCGTAAGCCAAACCGATATTATTCAGAATCGTGGCTTCTACCCTACGGTCTTGCACTTCTCGACCGATAGGCAAAGCTTGCTGGGAATATTTCAATGCTTCTTTGGGTTGACCGATCGCACGATAAACCTCACCGATATTATTCAGAATGGCGGCTTCTCCCCGACGGTTTTGCACTTCTCGGAATATAGGCAAAGCTTGCTGATAATAGTTCAAAGCTTCCATTGGTTGACCGATCGCATGGTAAACCGCACCGATATTATTCAGAGTCGTGGCTTCTCCGCTGCGGTTTTGCACTTCTCGGCGAATAGGCAAAGCTTGCTGATAATATTTCAACGCTTCTTGAGGTTGACCGATCTCATGGTAAACCAGACCGATATTATTCAGAGTCGTGGCTTCCCCGCTGCGGTCTTGCACTTCTCGGCTAATCGGCAAAGCTTGCTGATAATATTTCAATGCTTCATTCGGTTGACCAATCGCATCATAAACCCCACCGATATGATTCAGAGTTGCGGCTTCTCCCCGACGGTCTTGCACTTCTCGGCTAATCGGCAAAGCTTGCTGATAATATTTCAATGCTTCATTCGGTTGACCAATCGCATCATAAACCCCACCGATATTATTCAGAGTCACGGCTTCTCCCCGACGGTCTTGCACTTCTCGGCGAATAGGCAAAGCTTGCTGATAATATTTCAACGCTTCCATTGGTTGACCGATCAAATGGTACGCCAGACCGATATTATGCAGAGTCGTGGCTTCTTCTCTGCGGTCTTGTACTTCTCGATGGATAGGCAAAGCTTGCTGATAATATTTCAACGCTTCCATTGGTTGACCGATCGCATCGTAAACCGAACCGATATCATTCAGAGTGATGGCTTCTCCTCTGCGGTCTTGCACTTTTCGGAGAATGGGCAAGACTTGCTGATAGTATTTCAATGCTTCACTTGGTTGACTGATCGAATAGTAAACTCCACCGATACCATGCAGAGTGGTGGCTTCTCCCTTTCGATCCTGCACTTCTCGGAATATGGGCAAAGCTTGCTGGTAATATTTCAAGGCTTCATTCGGTTGACCGATCGCATTGTAAAGCGCACCAATATTACTCAGAGTTATAGCTTCTCCGCTTCGGTCTTGCACTTCTCGACGGATAGGCAAAGCTTGCTGGAAATATTTCAAGGCTTCACTTGGTTGAGCGATCGCATGGTAAACCGCACCGATACCATTCAGAGTCGTGGCTTCTCCGCTGCGGTCTTGCACTTCTCGACGGATAGGCAAAGCTTGCTGAAAATATTTCAAGGCTTCTTGGGGTTGACCGATCGCACGGTAAACCTCACCAATATTATTCAGAGTCGTGGCTTCTCCTCCTCGGTCTTGCACTTCTCGACGGATAAGCAAAGCTTGCTGATAGTATTTCAAGGCTTCCATTGGTTGACCGATCGCATTGTAAACCCCACCGATATTATTCAGAGTGGCGGCTTCTCCGCTTCGGTCTTGCACTTCTCGGAGAATGGGCAAAGCTTGCTGATAATATTTCAATGCTTCACTCGGTTGACCGATGTCATCGTAAACCCCACCGATACCATGCAGAGTGGCGGCTTCTCCGCTGCGGTCTTGCACTTCTTGGAATATAGGCAAGGCTTGTTGATAATATTTCAAAGCTTCACTCGGTTGACCGATCGCACGGTAAACTGCACCGATATTATTCAGAGTTGCGGCTTCTCCCTGACGGTCTTGCACTTCTCGGCTAATCGACAAGGCTTGCTGATAATATTTCAACGCTTCACTTGGTTGACCGATCGCATTGTAAACCAGACCGATATTATTCAGAGTCGTGGCTTCTCCGCTGCGGTCTTGCACTTCTCGACGGATAGGCAAAGCTTGCTGAAAATATTTCAAGGCTTCACTTGGTTGACCGATCGCATGGTAAACCAGACCGATATTATTCAGAGTCGAGGCTTCCCCGCTTCGGTCTTGCAGTTCTCGAACTATGGGCAAAGCTTGCTGATAATAGTTCAAAGCTTCTTGAGGCTGACTAATATCACGGTAAACCCCACCAATATTGTTCAGAGTCGTGGCTTCTCCCCTGCGGTGTTGTAGTTCTCGAACTATGGGCAAAGCTTGCTGATAATAGTTCAAGGCTTCCATTGGTTGACCGATGTCATCGTAAACCAAACCGATATTATTCAGAGTCGTGGCTTCCCACTTGCGATCCTTAATCTCTCTAAAAATAACTAATGCTTGCTTATAAGCATCTAAAGCTGGTTGGGGTTGTCTTATCGCATTATAGTTTTGCCCTATTCCAAACAAAGCGGATGCTTCTAATTCTTTAATTTCCAGTTGTCGCGCAATAGTTAAAAATTGCTGAAAGCTTGCTATAGCTTCTTGGTGTTGACCTTGTTGGGTCTGTTGAAATGCTTGGTCTAAAAGTTGCTTCAGTGCTTGTAAAAATTGCTGGGCTTGTTCCTCTGAATTTTCATTTTGTGCATAAGCAGCGACACCCCCAAACCCACCTTTACCAACCAGAGACCATATCCCCGCAGGATTTAGGGGCATTGTCCCCACCCCCAGGGCGACCAGACTGGCGAAAATCCATTTGATTGACTTGAGATGATGCCGTTGCATGGGTATTGCCTCCGGTGATTTGGGTGTAGGGCCGCCATCGGTGTGGGGTGTAGGGGCGATTCGCGAATCGCCCCTACATTTATCCTCTCGTTCCTCTCGTTCCCTCTCGTTCCCAGGGTCTCCCTGGGAATGCCAGTCGAGAGGCTCTGCCTCGCGAGCAGATAACATCCCAGGAACGAGGAATAAGCGTACTTTCTCTCGTTCCCAGGTTGGAGTAGGAACGAGAATGACACTGGAGGCAGAGCCTCCCATTGGGCATTCCCAGGCTGGAGCCTGGGAACGAGAATTATGGAAGGGTGGGAAGGGTGGGAAGAGTCTCTCGTTCCCAGGTTGGAGTAGGAACGAAAACGACACTGGAGGCAGAGCCTCCCCTTGGGCATTCCCAGGCTGGAGCCTGGGAACGAGAATTATGGAAGAGTGGGAAGCCGCCATCGAAGGGTGGGAAGGATTATTTCAAAACAGGTTTAACGGTCAGAGTAACTTTCCCCTCTGGTTCAAACTGCATTTGTTCAACCATATAAGTTGCCGTAGTCGCTACCGATAAGATTCCTTGTTGCTTTGACTGCGGCAAAGAAGACAAAGTTAAATTCACCGTTGCTTGACCCGTGGTTCCCTCAACCAGTTGAAAAGCAGTCAAAGGAATATTCGGCCAATTCTCTGCCTCACTCTTCTGGTCATCTTCACCGCGAACCACCAACTTGCCGTTACTCATAAACCGGACTTCCCCAGTAAACTTAACCTCAGTCACATCTTTAATCGGAACCGAAATTTCCTGCCCTGCCAAAGCCAAGATTAACTGTTCGGCACTTACCCGACTTAACTGTCCTTGTTTCGCCGTTCCTTCTCTGAGAATTGCTTCTGCCTTTTCCGGCAACACCACCGGCAATGCTGCCTCAGAAATTGGGGCGGTTTCTGCTTGTCCCCGTGGCTGCGAATTTGCCTCGGTTTTTGCCTCACACCCCGTTAAGCAGGCAGCCGAAATCAGTAGCGCCACTGCCAGAATTTTATGCCAATGTTTCATAACCGTGACGGTTGTTATTTGTATTTTTCTTATTATAAGCTGTGGGTTGAGAAACCGGGTTTCTTTAGACCATCTTTGTCACCCCACGAAAATCATCATAGTTGTAGGGTGCGTTAGGCTGACGAAAAACCTTTGCTGAAAACAGTTATCTTCCATGTCAGCCGTAACGCACCATTAATTTAATTTACACCAATGGTGCGTTACGGCGCTGAAAAAATTATCGGTTATGTTGCCAATATCATAGCAGCGCCTAACACACCCTACCCCTAATGTAAAGTTAACTTTAATGGTGCGTTACGGCGCTGAAAAAAAATTCTCGGTTATGTTGCCAAAAAATAGCAGCGCCTAACACACCCTACCCAGGCTATTGGTGGGGGCGATCGCGGGTTTGAGGACACGGCAATGCCGTTTCCCTACATCCTAGATTATCATAAAATAAACTTAAATAGAAAAATAACCAATGACGATTAAAATTGATGTAAATGAAGCCAAAAGCAACTTGGATCAAATGTTGCAACAAGTCCGCCAGGGAGAAGAAGCAATTATTACGGAAAATGGCGTAGCCGTTGCCCGAATTGTCCCCTGTGCCTCTCCTGTCCCGCGAAAAACCTTGGCGGAAATTAAACAGATTTTACAAGCACAAAAGCCAATTATTCAGGAAAAATATCATGTGAGTGAATTAGGCATTTTCGGGTCTTATGTACGCGGGGAAGATACCGATGATAGCGATATTGATGTATTGGTGGAATTTTCCAAAACTCCCGGCTTATTCAAGTTTATCGGTTTAGAAAATGAGTTGAGCGATTTAATGGAGATGAAAGTAGACCTAGTTCATAAAGCCGGACTTAAACCGACCATTGGCGATCGCATTCTAGCTGAGGTAATTTATCTATGAATCGAAGTTTAAAAGAATATCTTCAGGATATCCAAGATTCAGAAACCGGGTTTCTTTAGACCACCTATGTCACCCCACCAAAATCATCATATAAACCCGGTTTCTTAGTTATTTACAAATTAATTTAATGGTGCGTTACGGCGCTGAAAAAAATTACTGGGTTAGGTTGCCAAAAAATAGCAGCGCCTAACACACCCTACCTCTAATGCTAATGTAAAGTTAACTTTAATGGTGCGTTACGGCGCTGAAAAAAATTCTCGGTTAGGTTGCAAAAATAATAGCAGCGCCTAACACACCCTACCTCTATGCTAATCTAGAGATATAGGATTGCTGTATCCTTATTTTGTAGTTGTTTCATTGATTACAATCTTATGAATACTTTGCCAGAAATTGAACAAGCCGTTCGCCAACTTTCATCAGAGGATCTTGCTGCTTTTAGAGTTTGGTTTGCCGAGTTTGATGCCCAAAATTGGGATCGCCAATTTGAAGCAGACGTGGCAGCAGGTCGTCTTGATGCTTTGGCAGAAAAAGCATTAAAAGTTCAGAAACCGGGTTTCTTTAGACCATCTCTGTAACCCCACGAAAATCATCATAGGGTTGAGAAACCGGGTTTCTTTAGACCATCTATGTCACCCCACCAAAATCATCATAGAAACCCGGTTTCTTAGTTATTTACAAATTAATTTAATGGTGCGTTACGGCGCTGAAAAAAAATTCTGGGTTATGTTGCCAAGATAATAGCAGCGCCTAACACACCCTACCCAGGCTATTGGTGGGGGCGATCGCGGGTTTGAGGACACGGCATTGCCGTGTCCCTACGGGTTGATATCATACTCCAAAAATGTTGTTTTTTCAATAATTTTATCCAATTTAAATGTTAACGTAGGGACACAGCAATGCTGTGTCCTTGATTCGACTGCTTTATCCCTTACAATTATGTCTGCCACCAACCCGAACAACTTCAACTTCTTAAGTAGAATCGCCGCATTAGTCGGTCTTATCAGTGCTTCCCTGTATTTCACCGGGTGGATTTATCGCTGGTCGTATTTTGGCTTTTTCCACCTAGAAATTACCACCCTCGATTTAGCCTTTGAATCTTTTTTAATTGTACCACTTCAAGTCTTTTTTGTCAATAACCAGCCCCGCATTCCAGCGTTTTTATTACTCCTCTTATTTCCCCTAGCTGCTTGGCTGATTATCGTTATATTTCAGGGTTTAGATTTATGGTTGGTGCAATGGCAAAACCGCTGGCGAATTCGCTTAATTCGTTACTGCCAAAAAGCGGAAAATTCCCGGCTGCGTTGGCTGCAACCTTGGGCAAAATTATGGGGATTAAACCTGCGACAATGGTCGCCCCAACCTGTAGACCTTTCGCAGACTTTAGTCGATGAAGCGATTAAAGTGGCTTTGGCTTTAATCGCCTTATTTTGGTTAGCCAGTAATCAAGGTTTAGCGGATGCTCAAAGAGATGCTTTTAATCAAACTTCCACTTTACCAGTAGTGACTTTAATTGTCCCAGAAAATATGCTGAGTTTTGGCCGCCAATTCGATCCCCCAGAGGCATTAGCGGACAAACAAGCGGCAAATAAGTTTAGAATGATCGGCGATCGCGGATTAATTGAAGCGGTGCGCGGCGCCTCAGAATTAAACGATCTAAAAAATCAAAAAGTGTGGCGGTTGCTGCTCGAACGAGATGGCTGGATTTATCTGTTTAGAACCCTGAAACCTTGCTCGAATAGCCAGTTAATTTGTGCCGCAAATAAAAATGAACGCCCGTTAGTTTTAATGGTAAGAGAAAGTCAGTTAGGCAATCAACTGTTAATTTTAAGTCCGAGTACCTCTGAGGAATAGAAACCAGGCATCTTGAAGATACCGGGTTTCTTGAAAATTATATTTTATCGATCGCAAAACGAAATCGATATGGTATTATAGCGGTTATTATTCCGATGAAGTACAGAGGTTTTCTGGATTCTAGCGGGCGCGGGAATGACAGTTTTTTTGTACTTCATAAATCTGACAAGTGCTATATCACTGCAACTAACCAACAACCAACAACTAACAACCAACAACCAACAACTAACAACTAACAACCAATAACAACCAACAAAAGTGACCAATGACCAAATAATTGAAATAGCGGGAGTTTCTATTCCCCCAGGTTCTCGGAAACGGTTAGAAATTCCCGTGGCAGGTTTGCCCACCCAAACCATGTTATCCCTGCCAGTGGCGGTAGTGAATGGCACTCGACCCGGCCCTCGGTTGTGGTTGAGTGCGGCCATTCATGGGGATGAAATTAACGGGGTGGAAATTATTCGCCAAGTGCTAAAACAGGTGAAGCCGAATAAACTGACGGGGACTTTAATTGCGGTGCCAATTGTGAATGTATTTGGCTTTATCGAACAGTCCCGCTATTTGCCCGATCGCCGTGATTTAAACCGTTGCTTTCCGGGGTCGCCGCGAGGGTCTTTGGCGGCTCGATTAGCCCATTTATTTATGACAGAAATTGTCAGTCAATGCACTCATGGAATCGATCTGCATACCGCCTCCGATCATCGGATCAATCTACCACAAATTAGAGCTAATTTGAAAGATGCCAACACTAAACGGTGTGCTGAGGCATTCGGGGCACCAGTGATGATTCATGCCACCACTCGCGATGGTTCCCTCAGAGAAGCTGCCACTCAGCGAGGAATCCCTATATTACTTTACGAAGGTGGTGAAGCCCTGCGGTTTGGCCCAGAAGCTATTGAAGTGGGAGTACAGGGGATTTTGCGGGTGATGGCTTGCTTGGGAATGCATCCCTCTCCGGGCAATGAACTCCCAGAACCGCCTTTGTTGGTGGAAAAAACCCAATGGGTTCGCGCTTCTCGTAGTGGGATTTTGCGTTTGCGAGTCAAGTTGGGGCAACAGGTGGAGAAAAAACAAAGTCTTGGCGCGATCGCTGACCCGGTTGGGGAAACCACTTCGGAAGTTCATGCGTCATGTAACGGGTTGGTGATTGGTTATATGCAAAATCCTTTGGTTAACCAAGGAGATGCGATCGTGCATTTAGCAGTGGTCTAGTTGCTTTAATTTTGCTTTAATTTAGCGATCGCAATCCAGGGATTTTCAACCGGACTCGGTACAGGCTATTTCTGGCAGTCAAATATAAGGTTTGATAGTCGCGATCGCCCCAAGCTAAATTTGCCGGAACCTCTGGGACTTCAATAATTCCCAGGAGATTTCCCCCAGGGGAAAACACCCAAACTCCTCCCGGTCCCGTACTATAAACATTCCCTTTAATATCCACTTTCATCCCATCGGGGACGCCCGGTTTATTTGGGTCTTTTTGTGCGGCAAAAATGCGTCCATTTGCCAAGGTTCCGTCTGGTTTCACATCGAAAACCCGAATATTACCCGCTTGAGAATCATTCACATATAATTTGGTTTCATCCGGGGAAAAAGCAATGCCATTAGGACGGACAAAATCATCGACTAATAAGGTTAAAGTTCCGTCTGTACCCAGGCGATAAACACCGAAAAAATCTAATTCTTGCTGTTCCGATTTAATCCCATAGGGTGGGTCGGTAAAATAGATACTGCCATCGGATTTTACCACCAAATCATTGGGACTATTCAGCCGTTTTCCCTGATATTCACTCGCCAATGTCACCACTTGACCATCAAGTTCGGTGCGAGATACCCGGCGATTACTATGTTCAGCGGTGATTAATCTTCCTGCGCGATCGAATGTATTCCCATTCGCGTTTCCTGAAGGTTTACGAAATACCTCAATTTGATTATTCGGTTGCCATTTATAAATAGTATTCGCGGGAATATCACTAAATAATAGAAAACCATCCGGGTGCCAAAGGGGGCCTTCGGTAAACTCGAAGTTTCCGGCAATTTTTTCTACCGGAGTATCAGCATCAATAATTTCTCTAAAAGCTTTTTCCGCCTCTGTGGGGCTGATGGTTTTCGTTGCGATCGCAGGATTCTGATTAGTTGCTTGAATCTGGTCAATGTTGTTGGCAGTAGAGGTATGACTACAGCCGGTTATTAACAGAGTTAACAATAAGCCAACTTTAGTCATGGTAGATATTATAATTAATTTTTTAGGGTTTTTGTTCATTTTTAAACTGCCTGTTATGGGATAAGTGCTTGTGATTAGGGGATTTATTTAGGAACGATAAAGCGAATCGCCCCTACAGGATGTGTGGTCTACTCAACAGAAAAACGTTGTCATACTTACTAACATCATTTATAGAAAATAAAATCATGTAATTTAGGGTTATTTTTAAGAAAATGATGCCAATAAAATGCCAATAAAATGCCAATAAAATGCCAATAAAATGCCAATAAAATGCCAATAAAATGCCAATAAAATGCCAATAAAATGCCAATAAAATGCCAATAAAATACCAATAAAATG
>JAABRM010000030.1 GCA_011390955.1 Oscillatoriales cyanobacterium
CCACCTATTTCATTACTTACTCTAGATGTGACGTACCGTTCTCGACGGATTACTCTATGTGGGTCTAGGGTAGAAAACCTAGAGAGGCTTATACCTCAGTTCAAACGACCAGTTCAGGTCGCACTTCTCGTTTGCAACTTGAAGACTTTCCGCTGTACTAATTTCCAGGGAATGTCGTTCCATTCCACCATCAATTTGCATTGTGTTTTGGACATATAAATCACTATTTGTGACTCTACATTTCAACCTAGGCGCAAGCTGTCAGCATATACCAGTTGTTAGGCTGGTCGTTGGCTTCTGCATTGCATCTCTCACCCGCGTGGCTTGCGCTTACACTTTATTTCACTACTTAGAACTATTCGACCTGCTCTAAGAGCCATTGCGGGCTTTACTTCGTTCCGTGGACTTGGGCTTATTAGTTTTAGGATGCTGTCCTGTCCCCCTGGGTACTTTTG
Source organism: Oscillatoriales cyanobacterium (assembly GCA_011390955.1). Taxonomy (GTDB): domain Bacteria; phylum Cyanobacteriota; class Cyanobacteriia; order Cyanobacteriales; family Laspinemataceae; genus Planktothricoides. The sequence continues at coordinate 456 of JAABRM010000030.1, forward strand.
GGATTTCTTTAATACGTGAGATAACAAGCTCCGTATCTTTTTTGTAGACAAATAGCTAGTTGCCTACCTTTTCCCCGTGACCTTTTGGTCGCAGCGTATCAACCAGATTTCGCTACTTAATGTTCGAGAGGGTTCAAGTCGGACATTTGCCTCACGGCTGACCTTGACTAATTGGCTTGAAGGGATTCCCTTACTGGTTAAGAGTTACCTCCTTTTCAGCCCGCTTCACGCCTTTGATGGTGAGTCTCCGGGTGGGGCTGATGCCTAATTACCCCTGGCAATTGTTAAATCTTTGTTAAGATTCTTCTTTTGCCAGAAAATCCGGGTATTTGTCTTCCATTTAGGACAACAAATCCACAGTTATAATGGTTTGTGACTACGAGTCCAGGCGGGAGCCTGTTAGTACACGGCGTCTGCCGAAACCATTACCACGCGCACACTTCGGGCATTGCCCTCCGCTTTCCGCGTGAACGAATCGCACAGCTATTGTCATTGTAGCCTATAGCTCCCTAAATCCGTAAAATTACTTATAATTTAAGTTTGGATCGGATCCTGATGATAGTTTTTGCCAAAATCTAAATCTCGTGGCAAGGTTGATTTGTGGCCAAACCTTGTATATACGGGGCTTTGCGGGTTTGTCAACCCGGTTTCTCCTCAACTCTTTTTGTCCTCTTGCCTCACCCCCTCACCCCATATCCGATCGCACAAGTCTGCGGGCACACGGATATTCGCCGCTACTTTTGGACTAAAGTCGATCGAAGTCGATTGTACCAGCATCGGGAAATGGTATAGGGGATATGGAACTGCGGGCGCCCAGAAATCTCCCGTTGAGCGCTCGATGGTATTTTCTGGTATTTTCTGGTATTTTCTGGTATTTTCTGGTATTTTCTGGTATTTTCTGGTATTTTCTGGTATTTTCTGGTATTTTCTGGTATTTTCTGGTATTTTCTGGTATTTTCTGGTATTTTCTGGTTAATTTAGGCGGGAATCTGATTCTGGTTTTTCTGGTAATTTTTCTGACTCTAAATTTAGATTCGGATGTGGCTCTAATCCTAACTGTAATTTTAGTTCAGGCGTCGAATTATATTCAGATTCTATGTCCGGAGCGATTTCCAGATCGATTTCCAGATCGATTTCTGGTTCAGTTTCCGATTCAATTTCCGATGGCGATCGCGACGGGTAATTTAATTCTTGTTCCGATGTAGATGCGGGGGAATCTGACTGAAAATCTAAGGCAATTTCAGATTTAGATTTCGCCGATAAATCTGCCTGTGTTTTCATCCGCCGAATGGGAAAATTCGCAATCAACGCGGTGGCGCGATCGCTATTTTCCAGGGATAAATTAAATCCTTCGGAGTCTAATTCTACATATCGAGAAACCACTTCCAGGATTTCTTGTCGCATCGCCTCAAAGGTATCTGGAGTAATATCAGCGCGATCGTAAGCCAACACCAGTTTGAGGCGGCGCTTGACTTCCAGGCGACTACTGTCTGGCCCAGATCGAGGAAATAATCTTTCGAGAAGTTCGCTAATCATGTAGCTTGCAAAAATGGTAGAGGCTTACATTATTTTGGTAAAAAACAATTTGCGGATGCGGGAAAAGAAGTTGTCATTAGGTAGACTTAAATCTAATAATTCCACTTTCTCTCCTTCTAGGCGACGGGCAATATTATCGAACGCTTTGCCAGCGAGTGTTTCCTCCTCCCCTAATACTAAGGGTTCCCCACGATTGGTAGAAACAATCACCCGTTCATCATCTGGAATTACTCCAATCAGAGGAATTGCCAGAATTTCCTGTACATCCGCTACTGACATCATGTCATTAGCTTCTACCATTTGTGGTTTTAGGCGATTAACAATTAAATGAATTTGGCGCACTCCGTGGGCTTCAAGCAACCCAATCACCCGGTCAGCATCACGCACGGCGGCAATTTCCGGCGTCGTGACAATTAATGCTTCTCTTGCTCCCGCGATCGCATTTTGAAACCCCTGCTCAATTCCCGCCGGTGAGTCAATCAGCACATAATGATATTTCTGCGCCACTTGCTGAATAACTTGTTTCATTTGATCTGGGGTGACGGCATCTTTCATGCGATTTTGTGCCGCAGGCAGAAGTGCGAGTCCCGGTTGTCGCTTGTCTTTGACCAAGGCTTGTTCTAAACGACATTGACCGGCAATCACTTCTACGGCTGTATAAACGATGCGATTTTCTAACCCCAGAAGTAAATCCAGATTTCTCAAGCCAAAATCCGCATCGATTAAAGCGACTTTGCGACCTCGTTTAGCCAGTGCCATGCCGAGATTCGCTGTAGAGGTGGTTTTTCCCACCCCCCCTTTACCAGAAGTGATGACAATAATGCGACTCATAAATAAGGTTGACTATGAGATTGCGGGTGAACAGATGGGTGATTTTTCTTTAACCAGCGATGAAGCTGATTAGGGTTGGACAATGACACCATTTAATCGATTGGTAGCCGATTTACTTTACCATAGTCCGACTTGAACTTCGGATTCAGTGGAGAAATTTTGGTGGTTTTCGTTTCTCGAACAGGAGAAATCACCGTTACGATGAAGTTCCTGGGGCGGAAGACTTGGCAAAATCAAGGGCTCCAGCGATGCGAATACCTTCCGAGGATACATACGCGACTTCCGGATAGAATTCCGGGGGACTTTCTGGGGAACGGGCAACATAATCGCCAATTCTAATTTGGGTGGGTTCCATTTCCAAGGCCATAACGATCGATTCATTATTGCCCCTTGCTCCCGCATGGACAATGCCCCGCAAGCGACCCCAGACTAAGATATCTCCATCCGCAACCACGCAACCCCCCGGATTGACATCCCCGCGAATGACCACGGTTCCTTCATGGCGAATTTCTACCCCAGACCGAATGGTGGTTTCTAGATAAAGGGGATCGGCAAGGGGTTGGACTGGGGCATTGTTGCTGGGATTAAAGGGACCTAGGTTGGTAAGCTGTTCGACGGAATAGCCAGCGGTGGCCGCCGCTACAGCGGTTTGACGGCGAGCCGTGTAAACCCGACTGAGGTTTAGTTGCGCGAACGAAAGGGCATCGGCGATCGCTTGCAATTGTCGCACGTCTAGTAAGCGATCCTGAGCCATCAAATAGACGGAGGTATTGGCTTGCCAGAAGCGATCGCCCCCATTTAATCGATGTTTCAGGGCTTGCCACATCTCCATCCAATCATTAACGGCGGTGTCGCCATCTTTTGCCCGGATTTCTGGGGGCAGAATTAATAAGAGTTTTCCATCCTTGGTGGTAAATCGAGGCTGCAAGTTCGGATCGATCGCGATGAAGAAATCTGGCTCCTCCGCTGATTTATCCTCAGTCACTTGCTCCTCCGTCGCAGTTGGCTCCGGTTGCGCCAATTCTTGCTCTGGAGGGGTTTCGGCTGGGATGTTGGCGGCTGGGATGTTGGTAGAGTTTTCCTGGGAAATAGTTTCCGACAATGGAACAGAAGTATCAGAAGTCATGCGGCAAATACAGGCGCATTAAGGGTACAAAGAATTTAACTACACTATATGATCTTGTCGCCCCATTGCACCAAAACTCAGGTTTCCGCTTGCCCATAACCGGGCAATTCCTGGAAAAGGAAGATTTATCCCCATAGCCTCCTCTGCTCCTCTGCACCCCTGCACCCCTGCACCTCTTCCCGATGGCGGCCCTACACCCTACACCCCACACCCCCGATCGCGTCGTTTGCTATCATGCCATTGGATTGCTCACTATCAGGAGAATAAATAGTGAAACTGAAAAATTTACTGATTGGTGCCGGAGTCGCTGCGGTTGGCGGTATTGGGGTTAAGCTGGCCACGGATTATTTACGCAACCGAGGCAAAGAAGAAACCCCCGAAGGCGACTTAGAAGACGAAGCGGCTGTTGAGGAAACAGTTGCCGCAAAAATGGCTTCTTTTTCCGCCCCACCGGAAGAGACTATTCAATACGTCAATGTAGAACCCAGTTCGGTTCAGGGTTTTCTTGATGCCAGTTTTGGGGCACCCGGTCGTTACGTTCCCAATCGTTCGCCGAAAGTTTTTGATTATCAAGATACTCAATATATGGTGATTTGGGCTGACGATACCCAGCAAGGCAAAAAGCAAATGTTGGCTTTCAAATATACCGATGGTGGTCGGAAAATGGTTGCCAGCGTTGGCTATACAGCGGATGCGACTGATTACAATGTCTCTCTAGACGGGACACCAATGGCGGTGGAAGTGGAGAGTACGGGTCAGCAAATTACCTCCGGTCAAGGGCAAACTGATGGCACTAATGAGGTTGATTTTGCGATCGCCGGTGCCTAAGTTGATTTTGTTTTAGGTTAAATCACTACCCCTCCCGCTTGCGGGAGGGGTTTATTTTTAGGAGGTGCTGGGTTGTGGAGATGAGAGGATAAAGTTGATCTTCTCGCCTGATTCGCTTTTGATTCCCTAGCACAAGATGGCGGTGTTTTCAGTGATTTTAATCAAAACTTTCTGGGTTTATGTATAGGATTTGTAACTGAAATGCTCCCGGAGATATTGTTGTCTTTTTTCTGTCTAGGTGGTGCGTCATTCTGACAAGTCTAGAGTTTAGTTGAGATTTCTTCTGTCTGAGGCACCCGACAAAAATTTCTCAAAAAAGCTTATTCTAGTTAATAGATTTTATCGTTACACTTGGAGCATTTATGGTTGCGACACAAGTTTCTGCCCGCGAACTTTTCCGCGCTGCTTATGAAAATCGTTATACCTGGGATGCGGATTTTCCCGGTTATACCGCTGATGTTACTTATGAGCATGAGGGCAAGGTGATTCAGGGCCGGGCGAAGGTGGGGCCGGATATGAAGGCGGAAGTTATGGATGTTGCTGATGAGGCGGCGCAAAAGGCGATTCATGGGCAACTTTGGGAAACGGCGATCCACCGTGTGCGTCGCGGTTTTGAAGCGGTGCATGGGGAAAATACTTTTACCTATGGGGCAACCGATGAAACGGGGGCTGTGGAAATTATTATCGGCGGTAAGGGGGAAGGCGATCGCTACCAACTCCGCGATAATGAGGTCTGCATGGTGCATCGCCATATCCACGGGGTTGTGGTGACAATCTACACCCAAAGCAGCCACCAAACCCCAGAAGGCTACCTTTCCCATTGTTATGATTCTGTGTACCACGACCCCAAAACTGGGGAACAAAAGGGGGAAAAGAGCAATTTTGAGGACCACTATACCCAGGTGGGCAAGTATCAAATTCTGAGCGATCGCATTATTCATAACCCGGAAAGCGATCGCCGCGATCGGTTTACTTTCTCTAATATCCAACTGTTGGGCTAGGTGCCAATCTCGATCATCTCTCGATCATCTAATCATTTCCCTTTTTTAGGTGAAATTTGATGTTATGGGGCAGGCGTTATGTCTGTCCTTTTTTTGCGTTGGCGCGGGGAGCATTGATGGGGTCGATCGAGTTTAGGATTCGTTAGATTTGTTTAGGTGGATCATTTTTTCTCCATGAATATTTACTTGCCGGGAATATTTAATGCGCGATCGCGTTGCCAATTTAATCATTTTAAGAATATTGGTAAAGCTATATTATTGTAAATAGATAAATCCTGGAAAATTATTGATAAATATTGCTGAGTGATGAGTCAATTTAAATTATTATTAAACTTATTAGGTAATGCGAAAAAACCATGTTAAAAAATGGGTTTTGGGGGAGCGATAAAAACAAAAAAAATAGATAGCAAATAAATGACAAATAGATAGCAAATAGATAGTCAATAATTGCCCATGACCTGAACTGCTGGAAGTAAAGTAAGACTGCGGTTGTTTGCTAACCATGACCTGTGTCTTGACCACCATGCCCCCAGCCCGCTGAATCGGTGAGGCTATTTTTTCCTGTGGCTAGGTATTTTTTTCTGGAAATCATCATCATGTAAAAAAATGTAAAGGAATGCGGAAATCCTCCTAAACATCGGTGAAACTAATTATATAAGGAAAAAAAATTTGGGATTTTTGGGGATTTACCCAATTAATCGATCGCTTTATTTTAACGCTTCTAAACGATTCAAAATTTTTTTGGGGGGAATCTTAAATGTTGCATCCATTTATCGGTTCAGTTTCTCCGTGGCTGGGATTTGCCAGTTCTCGCAAACAGCCACAAATTAGTCTCCATTCAAAAGCTAGTTTATTGCTAGGAAGCTTTATGACTGGATTGTTGACGACACAAGTGCTGGCATTGTCTAATTTGGCGGCTATTATCCCAGAAGCGATCGCCGATCCGACAACGGAAGCGATCGCACAGACAATTCAGTCATCAAATCCGGCATCGATTAAACTAGAAAAAATGCTCGACACGAGCGATGTTTCCTTGCCCGATGGCGTTTACCTTTATGGTCAATCGCCGGAATTAGATCAAATTGGTCAAGCTTATATGGTGTTTGAATCTCGTGGGGGCAAGATGATTGGTGCATTCTATATGCCATATTCTGAGTTTGATTGTTTTTACGGCACTCGCCAGGGAAATGAGTTAGCTTTAACCGTAGTCAATAGTTATGATGGCATGACTCATACTTTTGCTTTGGGAATTGTGGAAGATTACCCAGTCGCCTCAACTAGCGATCGCCCACCTCTAGGAAATAGCGAGACAAAGTTCTCTTTAGAAGGATTTCAGGCGATCGCCAACCTCAGCGACTTGGATCGGCGTCTTTTAGCTACCTGCAAGGACAATTATCAAGAGCAAATTTGGTAAATTTGGTTATTAGTTATTAGTTATTGGTTATTCGTGATTTTGAACCCGATAATTCAAATAACAACCAACAACCAAAGAATCCCTACCCAACAACCAACAACCAACAACCAACAACCAACAACAAACAACCAACAACCAACAACCAACAACAACCAACTATCAATACTCAATTCCTGGTTGCGCTTTCACCCCTTGCTGGCGGAAGGGATGCTTAACCAGGGTCATTTCCGTGACTAAATCAGCGTGGTCAATTAAAGGGGCTGGGGCGCCTCTGCCGGTGAGAATGACATGGGAATCAGCGGGTTTTTGGGCTAAACCAGCGAGGACTTGTTCTACAGATAAATAACCCAGCTTGAGGGCAACATTAATTTCATCGAGGAGAACTAGCTTAATTTCTGGGTTGGTAATTAAGCTTTTGGCCTTTTGCCAAGCTTCTTGGGCTTTTTGGGTGTCGCGATCGCGGTCTTGAGTATCCCAGGTAAAACCTTCGCCCATCGCATAAAATTCTAATTGAGATTCCCACTGACTGAGCACGGCTTTTTCTGCGGGTTCCCAGGCGCCCTTAATAAATTGGACAATCGCCACTCGATAACCATGACCAAGCGATCGCACCACCATTCCTAATGCTGCGGTCGTTTTTCCTTTCCCATTCCCTGTATGAACAACGATCAGTCCTTTTGCTGGAATAGCTTTCGCCAACCGTTCCGCTTGTACTGCTTGCCGTCGTTGCATCTTCTGCTTGTACTGTTCGGCATTTAACGTGCGATCGATGCTTGAATCGATGGTTGAATCGATGGTTGATTCTATTTCCCAGTTGTCTTGTGATGCTTGAATTCGGGGGTTTTTTTCCATTACTTGCTTACCATACAACGCTTCTAGCTTACATCCAAGAAGAACCTTTCCGGGTTTTCCGGGTTGTTATATTAGGTCGCCAACTGGTAATAAGTAGGTGAACATAATTAATTGGACTTTTCGTTCTCCACCGATACGCTTTGGATTCCCGCCTTCGCGGGAATGACAGCCTTTCTTCTCGTGGGGTCTGCATTTATTTCTGCCCGTAAACTTAAAATGCTTGACCAAAGGATGCGGCATTTTTACCAGTCAATTAATTTAATCTTAAAATTAAGTTAAAATTAGGTTAAAATTTGCCCAAAATGCTCCAAGGAAGCAAAACACCAAGGAGTACGCGGACAAAAAATCCTGATATTTGAGTTGAATTAGCGAGAGATCCAGCAGGGGAAAATAAAATAAAACCCTGAATCAATGCAGCCAAACTAGAAACCCAAACTAGAAAATATTCATCCCGATCGATTATTTGTAAATAAAGGACAACCCGATGCCAAACAACAAAGATGATTTTCTCTATCCTCAGAGTCGTTATTATGGGGATTTTAAACCGGAAAATGTGGTGTTTAATTCCAACTTGCAGGAATTTGCTCAGAAAGTTAACTATATTTGCAACTTAGAAACCGGAGGCAAAATAACTCCGCAAGAAGCTTATGAAGAAATAAAATCTCTTTGGCGTGAGTTAAAGCAATCGAAAAAAAATCTCGGAATTGGCCAACCTAAGCCCACTGATGAAAAGTCAGAAGACGATAAATAGTTGAAATTAATTTTGCAATTAATGACGGATACTTTAAAATAATCAGGAGGTCAGTATCAAAAAAATATAAAGCTTTATGTTGTCAGTTGAAAAAGCTGAGTCAATCATTTTCAACCTGGTCAAGCGGTTAGACGATCGGCAGGACGTAGAACGTTTAGACTTGTTATCGGCATCTGGGCGGGTTTTAGCAGCGCCGGTGGTGGGATCGATGGATTTTCCCCACTGGGATAATTCGGCGATGGATGGCTATGCAGTCCGTTATGCAGACGTGCGTCACTCTAGCCCAGAAAGGCCGACCGTCTTAACGGTGGTTGAGGAAATTCCCGCCGGTAAACCGCCACAAGTAGAAATTAAGCCTGGAATGGCTGCCCGAATTTTAACCGGGTCAATGATGCCCCCAGGGGCGGATACGGTGGCGATCCAAGAAGAAACCCGACGCCAAGGTCAAGAGGTGGAAATTTTGGCCGCCCCACGAGAAATCGGGGATTTTGTTCGGCATGGGGGGTCTTTTTATCGGGCGGGAAATCCCCTGTTGCCTGCGGGAATTGCGATCGCCCCCCCAGATATTGCGGTTTTAGCGACAGCGCAATGTCTGGAAGTGCCGGTATATCGCCGTCCCAAGGTGGCCATTCTCTCCACAGGCGACGAGTTAGTGACCCCCGGAGCATCCCTGAAACCGGGACAATTGGTGGATTCTAACCAGTATGCTTTGACCGCAGCAGTCATAGCCGCAGGGTGTGAAGCGGTCCCGTTGGGCATTGTCCCGGACGATCCGGGCAAGCTGAAACAGGCGATCGCTCATGCCTTGTCTGTTGCGGATGTTGTCCTCTCCACTGGGGGAGTTTCTGTGGGTGACTATGATTATGTAGAACAAATCCTCACGGAATTAGGCGGTCAAATTCAGATTAAATCTGTGGCGATTAAACCGGGAAAACCGTTAACCGTCGCTACATTTCCCCCGTCCACAAGCCAGGGAGATTCTGCCAGAAACTTACTATATTTCGGTTTACCAGGAAATCCGGTTTCCGCATTGGTGACATTTTGGCGCTTTGTCCAGCCTGCCCTGGGCAAACTCTCTGGATTAAATCATGGCTTTTTGCCAGAATTTAGCTTCGCCAAAACTCAGCAAGACTTGCGGGCTGGAGGTCAGCGAGAAACCTATCTTTGGGGTCAAATCCAATCCGTTGATTCTGAATATCAGTTTAAATTAGCTGGCGGTAGTCATAGTTCGGGAAATTTGATCAATTTAGCTCAAACGAATGGGTTAGCGATCGTGCCTGTGGGTAAAAAAATAATTCCTGCTGGTGAAATGGTTCAGGTTATGTGGGTGAAATAAGGGATATTTGTTGGTTGTTGATTGTTGGTTGTTGATTGTTGTTTGTTGGTTGTTGGTTGTTGGTTGTTGTTTGTTGGTTGTTGGTTGTTGGTTGTTGGTTGTTGGTTGTTGATTGTTGATTGTTGGTTGTTGGTTGTTGGTTGTTGATTGTTGGTTGTTGATTGTTGGTTGTTGGTTGACATTTAATCAGCAGCTAACAACCAACAATAAATGTTTTACAGCTTGTTCAGAAATAATCCGATCTGCTTTCAAAATCCCTCTCCACCTGAGCGAAGCCTGTCCTGAGCGAAGCCGAAGGGTCGAAGGGTTGGGCCGCCGTCGATTTAGGGCAATGTGTTAAGTGACTGGTGAACAAGCTGTATAAATTGATTTATTAATATTGATGTGATATTTTATGATAATTTTGGTATATCTAGCCAGATTAATTATAGCATTAAAATTTAATTTATATTATTTTAATTAGAGATATAATTGATTTTATTCATAAAGAATAATCAATGTTTTTGACTGATTTTTTCATGGTTAATGAAAAGTTAATGATAAAAAGGTGATGGAATCAGATACGATAGTGAAGATAGGCGATTTGAGCAGAGAAAAAATTTCCATGACTTCAGTTATTCCCGAAACTCCCAAGCATAAAAAAGCGAAAGCCCTGCGACCCGGTGCGCGGCGTCCCGCGAAAGAACTTTGTAGCGAATGTGGCCTGTGTGATACTTATTATATCCATTATGTTAAAGAAGCTTGTGCTTTTCTGAATCAGCAGATGTCTGAGTTAGAACAGGCAGCACATGGGCGCGATCGCAACTTAGATAACCCCGATGAACTGTACTTTGGCGTCCATCAGCAGATGATGGCGGCCAAGAAAAAAGACCCGATCCCCGGCGCCCAATGGACTGGGATTGTCAGTAGCATTGCCTGTGAAATGCTCGATCGCGGTCTAGTAGAAGGGGTGGTCTGCGTGCAGAACACCAAAGAAGACCGTTTTCAACCCATGCCCGTGGTAGCGAGAACCAAGGAAGAAGTGCTCGCTGCCAGAGTGAATAAACCCACCCTTTCCCCCAACTTATCGGTACTGGAACAAGTAGAAAAATCGGGGATGAAACGGTTACTGGTGATTGGGGTCGGCTGTCAAATTCAAGCCTTGCGATCGGTGGAAAAGCAACTAGGTTTAGAAAAACTCTATGTGTTAGGCACCCCTTGTGTAGATAATGTTAGCCGCGCTGGGTTACAAACTTTCCTAGAAACCACCAGTAAATCACCGGATACAGTGGTTCATTATGAATTTATGCAAGATTTTCGGGTTCACTTCAAACATGAAGATGGTTCGGTGGAATTGGTGCCGTTTTTTGGTTTGAATACTAAGAAACTGAAAGATATTTTTGCCCCTTCTTGTATGAGTTGCTTTGACTATACCAATGGCTTGGCGGATTTGGTGGTGGGTTATATGGGGGCACCATTTGGTTGGCAGTGGATTGTGGTTCGCAACCAAATCGGCCAAGAAATGTTGGATTTGGTGCAAGATCAACTGGATACTCAGCCGGTGATGTCCCAAGGCAACCGGAAACCCGCCGTACAACAAAGTATTCCCGCTTACGATCGGGCGGTGACTTTACCAATGTGGGCGGCGAAACTTATGGGGGTGGCGATCGAAAGAATTGGCCCGAAAGGTTTAGAATATGCCCGCTTTTCCATTGATTCTCACTTTACCCGCAACTATCTTTATGTGAAACGGAATCATCCAGAAAAATTAGCGGATCATGTGCCAGAGTTCGCCAAGCGGATTGTGAGTCAGTATAAGTTACCGGAATAATCCCGGATTTTGTCGTTGGTTTGATGGTATTTGGTGGTTGGTTAGTAGGGGCGTGCGTCAGCATTTGCCCCTATACTATTGGGAAAAATTCCAGTAATCTGGTAATACCATTTACCAAAAATTATGCAACAATAAGTATTTATATTGTAGGGTGGGCAGGCATTTAACCATCATATATAGTAGGGTGGGTAAAATATGCCTGCCCACCCTACGAATGTTAGGGGCTGTTGGATGAATTTTTGAAATTGGTATAACGAGTTGAATCGGACGCGATCTGAGATGAAAAAAAAGCGCGATTTACCCGCGATCGGTTGGCGAGAATGGCTATCTCTGCCAGAGTTGGGAATTGTGGCAGTGAAGGCTAAAATTGATACTGGGGCTAGATCCTCGGCGATTCATGCTTTCGATCTCCAGACTTTCTTTGCGGAAGGTAAACTAATGGTGCGCTTTAAAGTGCATCCGTATCAGCGGGATAGCCACACCACTGTCACCAGTGAAGCGGAAGTTTTAGAGGAACGAGAAGTCCGCAATTCTGGGGGACATGCTGAGTTAAGATTAACGATTGTCACATTGTTAATGATTGGCGGTTCTGAATGGCCGATTGAACTGACTTTGACGAATCGGGATTTGATGGGCTTCAGAATGCTGTTGGGACGTCAGGCAGTACGCGATCGCTTCTTGGTGGATCCGGGAAAATCATACTTAGTGAGCAGCAATCTTTCTCCCACCCGAAAAAAACACGCTTAACCAATAATTTTATGAAAATCGCCATCTTATCTCAAGATATTGCGCTTTATTCTACTCGTAGACTGAAAGAAGCCGGTGAAAAACGGGGTTATGAAATGAAGGTAATCAATTACCTCCGTTGTTACATGAATATCACTTCTCATCGACCCATGTTGGTGTACCAAGGGAAACAATTAGAAGACTTTGACGCCGTGATTCCCCGAATTGGTGCGTCCAAAACATTCTATGGCACCGCAGTGGTGCGGCAGTTTGAAATGATGGGCGTATTTTCTACCAATAGTTCTCAAGCTATTTCTCGTTCTCGGGATAAGTTGCGTTGCTTGCAATTACTAGCCAGAGAAGGAATTGGTTTGCCGGTGACGGGATTTGCCAATTCTACCCAAGATATTGATGGGTTGATCGAGATGGTAGGCGGAGCTCCTTTGGTGATTAAATTGTTAGAAGGAACTCAGGGTATTGGCGTAGTTTTGGCGGAAACGCATCAAGCCGCAAAGTCGGTGATTGAAGCGTTTCGCGGCTTAGATGCCAATATTTTAGTGCAAGAATTTATTAAAGAAGCCGGTGGTGCCGATATCCGGTGTTTTGTGGTGGGGGAAAAAGTGATTGCGGCGATGAAACGCCAAGGGGCTCAGGGGGAATTTCGCTCTAATCTTCACCGAGGGGGAACCGCAGAGAAAATTAAGTTAACTCCAGAGGAACGTTCCACCGCAATTCGGGCGGTGAAAACGATGGGGTTGAAAGTAGCCGGGGTGGATATGTTACGTTCTAATCATGGCCCGGTGGTGATGGAAGTGAATTCTTCCCCTGGTCTGGAAGGAATTGAGACGGCAACCGGAGTTGATGTCGCGGGTAAGATTATTGAGTTTATTGAGAAAAATGCGGTGAAGGGGAAGATGCGCGATCGGATGCAGTATTAAATTTTTTTAGCCTAACTTTTGCGCGATCGCGGATCGAGCATGAGCGGTTTTCAAAGGTAGTGACTCATTATTCTGTCATGGTTTAATCATAGAACCAAGGTTCATTAAGATTCCCCGTCAAATACTTTTTAGGATTAAACTAATTTAGGAGGCGATCGCTTTTCTAAAGGATCGGCTTTTCTCCGCAGAATAGCACTAGGGTGGAGGATGTATGCTCTTAGGTTTTAAAACTGAACTGAAACTAAACAACTCCGAGCGAACAGCATTAGCCAAACACGCAGGAGTCGCCCGTCATGCTTGGAACTGGGGACTAGACTTAACTAAGCAAATACTAGACCACAATCGGGATAATCCAGAGGATAAAATTAAGTTTCCCACAGCGATTGACCTGCATAAGTGGCTGACTACCTTGGTCAAGCCCGAATGTCCCTGGTACTACGAAGTTAGTAAATGCGCTCCTCAATACGCTCTCAGGCAGTTGTCCGACGCTTGGAAACAAGCATTCAAGAAAGTTAGGAAACCACCAAGGTTCAAGAAAAAAGGACGTGCTGACAGTTTTACTGTTGATGGTTCGCTCTCCGTTGACCATTTTCGAGTTAAAGTTCCTGTGATTGGTTGGCTTAAAACATTCGAGCGCTTGCCTACAGGATATCAACCTAAGTCCTTCACAATTAGTCGTACAGCCGACAGATGGTTTATTAGCTGGAAAATTGAAGTCGAGCCAACCAATGAGCCTAAAACTCATGCTGTTGTTGGCGTTGACCTTGGTGTTAAAGCACTAGCCACACTATCAACTGGCGAGGTATTTGAAGGTGCTAAGAGTTATCGCAAATATGAGAAAAAACTCTCACGATTGCAATGGCTGAATCGTCATAAAGAGTATGGTTCGGCCAATTGGAAGAAAGCTCAAATCAAGATAGCCCGCTTGCACCGAAAAATAGCCAACATCCGTAAAGACACATTACATAAGCTCACGACCTATTTAGCCAAGAACCACAGCCGAATAGGGATTGAGGATTTAAATGTCTCTGGTATGTTGGCCAACCACAAATTAGCCAAAGCGATTGCCGACATGGGCTTCTATGAGTTCAGACGGCAGTTGGAGTACAAATGCCAGTTGTATGGAGCAACCTTAATTGTGGTTGACCGATGGTATCCCTCAACCAAGACCTGCTCTAGATGTCACACCAAAAAAGACTCAATGCCCTTGTCAGAAAGAGTTTTCCGGTGTGAAAACTGTGGTCTGGAAATTGAGCGGGATTTCAATGCCTCCATTAATTTGGAGATAGCCGCCAGTTAGGTGGTGTTAGCCTGTGGACTGGTGAGTGCCGACACTACCAGAATGAAGCAGGAAGTAGGTTCCAAAGATGTCCACTTGTGGGTAACTTTGGGTAAGTCTTATGTAACGGTCGGGATACGAAGGGTCGAAATTCTGGGGAAACCGGGGGAATTGCCCCAACAAAATACTGAAGCCCAATATTTCAGGGTTCAACGCAGTAGCGAGGGTTTTTTTGAATGGATGCTCAAGAACTGTTAAAAGCATACGCCGCCGGAGAAAGAGATTTTTGTGGGATCGATCTCAAAGGGGCTAACCTCAAAGGGGTTGATTTAAATGGTGTTGACCTCAGCGGTGCTGACCTCAGTGGGGCGAACCTCAGTGGATCTAACTTAAGTGAAACAGAACTCCGCAGCAGCAACTTTACCGGGGCCGATCTCAGTGATGCGGATTTATATGATGCCAGACTCAATAGTGCCAGACTTAATCGAGCCAATTTAAAATTAGCCAACCTCAGTAGCGCCAATTTGCAAAAAGCCTCCCTGAGTCATGCGGACTTGCGAGATAGTAAACTCTTTGGTGCTTATCTAAGTTCCGCTGACTTAAGCTATGCGGATCTCAGACGAGCGGACTTATTTCGGGCTTACTTATTTCGGGCTTATTTATACTGTGCTGATTTAAATGGGGCGCACTTAATTGGGGCTGACTTAATTAGAGCCAATTTAACTGGGGCTGATTTAAGTAAATCCCATTTAAAAGATGCCAAATTAGAATTCGCTAACCTGGCTGGAGTTAATCTCACGGAAGCGGATCTGACTAGGGCAAAAATGAGTGAAGCCCAACTTTATAATGCCGATTTAACCGGGGCTAATTTAGAGTATGTAGAATTAGTCAATGCCCAATTATTTTCTAGCAAAATGGTGGGAGCAAATTTACTTGAAGCCGACCTCAGAGGGGCGAAATTAAGTGAGGCGAATCTGAGCAAAGCCAATCTCACTGGAGCGGATTTATACTCCACAAATATGACTCGTGCGGACCTGAGTGGTGCGAATTTGACCAGAGTTCATTTTAGTCTGGCGAATTGGAGTGAGGCGAATCTGAATCAGGCGAATATGACCGATGCTAAGTTAACGGAAATTATCGGCACTCTGGGACAAGGCCATGATTCAAAGTTCCCCGAAGTTCATGGCCAAATGGCCACGGAATTAGTGATCCCGCATTCAATCTCTTTAAAAGATAAAAAATTTGTTATGCTGGGGCGTCATCAGAATGCGGATTTGCGTTTTATTTCGCCGATGGTTTCTCGGCGTCATGCGACTATTGAAACGGACGATCGAGGGCGTTATATTTTACAGGATCAAAATAGTACCAATGGGGTATTTGTTAATCGGCAAAGAGTGAAAGAACCTGTGGTTTTAACCGATGGTTCGACGATTCAAATCGGTATATTTACTTTGTTGTTAGTGGGCGATCGCTTACAATTGCCCATGATTGGACATTATCGGCAATTGAGTGGTGACAAAACTACCGAAAATATGGCCGAAAAAAAACTGGCCAACTTGAGCGGTGCGAACCTATATGGAGCAATTCTTCAAGGGGTTCATTTAGAAAAAATTAACCTGAGTGGTGCCATTATGCCCGATGGCACGATTTATGAATGATTTGTTGATTGTTGGTGGTTGTTTGTTGGTTGTTGATTGTTGATTGTTGGTGGTTGTTAGTTGTTTGTTGGTGGTTGGTGGTTGATTGTTGTTTGTTGATGGCGAAAAGTAAGGAGAAATAACAAACAACAATCAACAATAGAATCCCTACCCAAGAACAAAGAACAAAGAACAAAGAACAAAGAACCAATAACAAAGAACAAACAACAACCAACAATCAACAATCAACAATCAACAAATTATTATTGCCAAAGGAGAATTATGGTTTGCATACAACCGACAATTAGACCTAAGACTCCTCCTAGATTAACGATCGCCTGTAATTCACTTTTGACAATGCCATTGATGGCATTTTCTAATTCTTCGGGAGAGGTGGCTTTCACCCGATTAATAATTACTCGATCGATGTTTAAAATGGGGATAGCTTTGGCGACTAAATTTTCTAGGTCTCGTTCTAAGTATCGTTCTAAAATTAGGGCTAGTTCGTGACTGACTAATCCCAGGGATTTACTGACTACGGCAGATTTTTGTAAGCGAGTTAAGATTAAACTAGATACTTTTTGCCAGTCAATTGAGCTACTTAAGCCTAATAATAAATCGGTGCCGCTGGTTTGCAGGTAGTTGCGGACACTATCGCGGATGGTTTTCCGCAGTTGCTTGACGGTGGATAAGGGCAGATTTTGCAAGGAAAGAGTTTGAAACCATTCTTCGATGCGATCGCGCAGTTCCAGGGCAACAATTAAATCCCGAATGCGATCGTTTGACTTTTCTTTTTCATCTAAACAAAATGTCCGCAACCGCGTCAAGGTGCTGCGTAATCCAATCAGGTTGGCAACAACCCAATAAGTGCCACTACTTTGTTCCCGAAATCCTTCATCAATGGTATGAATATTGCGATCGGTGAGAAAATCCACCAACACTTGTCGAATCATATCTGGGGGCAATACCACATCTAACAGCCAATTAGCTAGTTGATGGGCTTGGGCGCGATTTAATTGAATTTCTAATAAAACTTGGTCAAAAATTTGATCGAGTTGTTCTTGTAAAAAGCTTTCATCTTTGGCTAACACTTTTAACATTCTCGGCAAAGATTGGCCGAGAAAATCATGGAGAATTCCCGCCAAAATTTGCGCTGTTTTGGCTTCCGTATCGGACTTAATCTGATCCATTGCCATTCGCAATAGCCAGTTAATTGCCCCTTCCATGCGTTCGGTTTGCAGCAACCTTCTGGCCAAGTTTTGCAACTCTTCTGGGGTTAATAAAGACCCCATAATGGTGTCAGAAACCCTTTTAGCTAGACGTTCTTGATTTCGGGGAATTAATCCGGGGGTAAACGGCAAGCGACGCTCGCCAATGTAAATCGCTCGATAAGGACGAAATAACATTTTAATGGCGATATCATTGGTAAAATAACCAATAATGCCACCGGCAATGGGCGGACCAATATAAATAAATAAGTTAGATAAATTCATCGGCGATCGAGGGCGAATGATTTTACAAGAATTCCTCAAATAGAGAGGATAAAAACCACAGAGACATACAGAAGAGACACAGAGGAAACAGAGATTTGCTTAGTGGTTTATGTGTCTCTGTGGTGATTTTTTTCATAAAAAAATGTCAAAAAACAACCAATAAAACCAATAAAGATTAACCTTTAGTTACAACTAATACTCCCATCATTCCTTGGGCAATGGGATAATGAGTAGCGGCAGCAAATCCAGCGGATCGCGCTAACTCAACTTGCTTTTTGCCAATGGGAAATCGATCTATACTGGGAAAAATATAAGCATATTCATCATATAATCCGTTGGCTTTGGCCAAAGGTACAACAATATGATCTAAATACCACTGCTGAAACTGACGAGCGATCGCATTACTGGGGCGATGAAAGTCCAAAATCGCCGCTTTTGCACCGGGTTTGAGCACTCGATGCAACTGGGCTAAACAACGGGGAATATCTTTAACATTGCGTAAACCATAGCCAATGGTGGCACAGTCAAAATATTCGTCAGGAAAAGGTAAATCCAGGGCATCCCCTTCTATCCAGTTAATCACCTCTTGTTTTCCCGGACGTTGCCGCGCTTGGTTCAGCAATTCTACAGAAAAGTCTACCCCAAATACCTGACCTGTTTTTCCTACTTCTTCCGCGAGAAGCAGAGTTAAATCCCCACTGCCACAGCATAGATCCAAGCAGGTATCTCCGGGACTGACTTCACTCCAGGCAATGGTCATCCGCTTCCAAATCCGATGCTGACCCAGACTCAGCCAGTCATTGAATCGATCGTAAACTGGGGCGATGCGATTAAATATCTGTTGAATGTCGCTGGCAGAGTTTACCATTTGACTCGATTGACTCGATTTACTTGATTGACTCGATAAAGATAGAGGACGCTTTGAATCAGTAGACATTGGTAAAATAAGAATAATTCAGGTGGCCGAAAAATTGCCGAAAAATTGCCGAAAAATTGCCGAAAAATTATAGATAATCCATCAGATCGGGCTTAAGGATGATAGCGGACACAGGTCAGGGTGACACCCACTTGCCTAGCGCACAAATGGATGGTAGAAACTTCATCTTCTCGGAGGGTAAAGGGTTGCTTCCACTGAAGAGATAAAACTGCTAGAAGTTCATCCCGGTAAGTAATTGGCATGACTAAATGGGCTTGAGTTCCAGACTTTTGGTAATTTTCGTGCTCCGCAAGGTTGCTATCTTTTTCTACATTAACGGATCCTTGTAAGGTTTTGTTGGCGATCGCAGCGACAGTTAACGGGTCATGTTCTAACCAGTTTTCCTCATTACCTCCCGTAGAGAAAACTCCTGGGGTGGGGATTAAATGATTATTTTCCACGAGTTGCAAAATACAAACATCGGCGGCAAAATTTTCCCCAAAAGCTACGGCGATCGGTTTCAAACAATCCTCTAAAGAATTCGCCTTTTGAGATAAATTCAAAATAATTGATAGAAGTTTGGTTTGCGCCTCAGCCCGCCGCAATTCTTCCGTGCGATCTTTGAGCACTTTATAAGTTTCTGCGGCCCGATGCACCACGTTTTTCAGTTCATTCGGATCCCACGGTTTCGTAATATATTTATAAACCTGACCGGAGTTAATCGCATCTACCAGGTCTTCAATGTCCGTAAACCCTGTCAGAATAATGCGGACTGTATTGGGAAAATCAGGCACCGTTCTACTCAAGAACTCCGTTCCCTTCATTTCCGGCATTCTTTGGTCAGAAATAATTACGGCGACTTCACCCTCTTCGCGCAATAATTCTAAAGCGCGGGTGCCACTTTCGGCTTTGAGTACCTGATAGTCCCGTCGGAAAGTGCGGTAGAGTAGATCCAGGTTATCTGGTTCGTCATCGACTACCAGCATTTTGGCTTTGTTACGTCGTTGTAGGCTTTTCAACTGAGTAATAATATTTTCTAGCTCTGGAATTGAGTTATTCATCATACAATTAACTATTAACTCACGAATCTTTGGGTTTGGGCAATCTATCAGGTAAAAATCAGCATCGTTTTCATGCCAAATCCGGTTCTCCCGTAGGGGCAAGCAAGCGATCGCCCCCACGATCGTCCCCTTTTTGGTGGACAATAGGATAATTTATTCCCACACCAGGATTATGACTATTACACCATCGATCGACGGTAGACCGCACATTTAGTTATTTCCCGTGAACCAATCGGTTTTAGGCAAGTTCCCTGGAAACCGCAGTCAGACATGATGCCGCCGATCGCCTTTGTCGGGTGGGAATGCCCACCTTCTCCTCATATTCAGGCTGAATTGCCCCTGTTAATTCTATCCCACCAGACTTCACTTCCCAGGACAGAAGTCACCCATTGCGGGTTGACATACAGACTTATGCAGACTCAAGATTATTTTTTCAAAGCGTGGATATAATCCACAAAGTAAAATTTCGGTTCTAGCCAGAATTTGAGTCCAGCATAAGCCCCCAGACCCAGAAGCGCGGTCAATATTAAAGGAAGACCCCAGGGTAGTCGGAGGGTATCTGGCAACAGTGCCACCGTGGAAACGCTGAGGATAAAGTAAACCAGCAAAAAGATTTGCCACCGTTGCACGGTTTTTAATGCCCCCCGACAACTGCTGCAATGTTGGGTATGTTGATGATAGCGATCGAGTATTTGTTGTCGGTTCTGATTCATTGGCAAAATTGGCAAAATATCTGGCGGGTTTATGCCTACTTCCGACCAAGGCAATTTACCCTCAGAATATTTATCAAACCAATTGCGAAATTCAATAATTAATTTGTCTGCGGATGTGGGCATTTTGTAGGCGGTTTTCCAACTTTCTGTGATTAATTTTTGTTGGAATATTCTTTCTTGATAATGGAGCAAAATCATGTCTCCATCTAATATTAAGTTGCGATTTTGCAGATGATCCCACCATCGCGGGGTGATGCGGTGTAAGTTTTGGGCAAAATTCCGAGAAAACTGAGCGACTATTCTCGATTTGCCTGGAGAAACGGGAATACAATAGGTGATTAATCCCATTTGTTTATCCGCACCCAAGGAAATTTGGTATTCTAAACGACAAGGCGGTTGAAAGGTAATTGTGCTTTTAAATTTTCGGTCAATTTTCGCTTCGATGATTTGGGCATTTGATTGGCTGATGGTGATGGGCAAGGGTTCGGCTTTTTCGCGATCGCCTTGTACCCCATGATGAGCAAAAGGCACATGACTGGGGTCGGCTACATTTTCGATCAGCGTCTGCCAATCATATTCTATATCTCGCACGATTGAAGACCACACAAACCCTTTTTCCGCATCAAGTTGCGACGATAAAGGCAGCGGGGTTTTAGCGGCTAAATCCTCGGATTTCGGATCTAGCCAAACCCAGAGTAATTCATTCGCTTCTTGGGTGGGAAATTTGCGGGCACAAAAATTTGTTTTATTTTTACTCACTAAGTCGGGATTTTCCGCTTGGGGAATGCGCTGACAAGTGCCATCAGTGTCAAATTCCCAGCCATGATAGCTACACATTAAATTCCCGGTTTTCGGTTCGATTCTGCCTTCACTTAAGAGGGCTAAACGATGGGGACATTCATCTAAAAATACTTGATATTTTTTAGATACCGGGGATTGCCAAATCACCAAGGATTTGCCCAAAATCGTGACGGGAGTGGGTCGGTCAGATTCGAGGTCTTCCAGGGGAGAAATCGGATACCAATTTTGCCAAAAGTTAAATTCAGTTGTCATTGCGGTTATTTTTAGTTTTTCTTAATCATCTAATATACCATAAATTTCCGCAAAAAATGCTCGATCTTGACTAATTTAACGAAAAATTAAAAAATAACTTATGATTCCAGGATTACAGAATGATAGAATGTTAGAGAATCGGTTGGGTTGCCAATGGCACCCAAATTCTGATAATTTGGTTAAATTATTTTTGTAGTTTTGATGACTTATGACTTTAACTTCTGAACAAGAAAAAGCCGCCTATTCTTCGGGTAGTGTAGGGGTGATTGCCGGTGCGGGTACAGGGAAAACTTATATGCTGGCAGAACGTTATTTTTATCATCTGACTGTTGACGGTTTTTCCCCTTTGGAAATTGTGGCTTGTACGTTTACGGATAAGGCAGCAGCAGAACTGCGATCGCGCATTCGGGCAACGGTTTCTCAAAGGCTTCCCGATCGCTTTGACTTGTTAGCTGAATTGGAGGCTGCCCAAATTAGTACCCTCCACTCTTTAGCCACCCGAATTTGTCAGGAACACCCGGAAGCGGCAGGGGTTCCCGCTGATTTTATCGTGTTGGATGAGTTGGAGGGTAAAATTTGGGTAAATGAACAGTTAACTTTGGCTTTGGCAGAGTTACCCGACGATATTTATCAAGATATTACTTATAGTCAATTAGCGGATATTTTACCCAAGTTAATTGCCGATCCAATTGCGGCTGAACGAGCTTTGAATCGGGCAATTAATCCAGATAGTTTAATTGCCCAAATACAGCAATCCGCCCTAAGTGAATTGTTGGGCAATTCCCAATGGCAATTGGCAACAGAAACTTTACATCAGTTTACCGGAATTGACGGCGATCGCATAGAATTAGCCCGGAAAACTGCGCTTCAGGCTGTGAATAGTTTAAAAGAAAATTCTAATCCACAAGCGGCTTTAGAAGAACTAAATAATATTAATTTACGCGGTGGCAGTAATAAAAAATGGCCTGATGGGGGATTTGCGGAAATTAAAGAGGCGATCGCTAATCTAAAAAAATTGGCAGACAAAGAAATCAAGCGAGGCAGGATTAATCTAGAAATTGGCGAATTCGACCATAAATTAACCGCTATTTTGCCCATACTTAAACAGGCATTTATCCAAGTGCGGGAGTTTTTAGCAGCGGCTAAACGAAAAGCCCGGTTATTAGATTTTGCGGATTTAGAAGTCTATGCCCTAAAAGCCCTAAGTCATCCCGAAGTTACAGAGTATTATGGGCAACGGTGGCAGGCTTTTTTAGTGGATGAATTCCAAGATACTAACCCCGTCCAAGGAGAATTTCTAGAGTTGCTAACCTCTCAGGCAAAGTTGACTATTGTGGGGGATGCTAAACAGTCAATTTATGGGTTTCGACGGGCAGATGTGGCGGTGTTTCAAAGCTGGTGCGATCGCATTCAGCATGATTCAGGTAAACAAGGAAAAGGTGGGGAAATTGTGGAACTTTCTACCAGTTTTCGCACCCATGAAAGCTTGATTCATCAGATTAATCAAATCTTTGCGCCGCTATTGGGCAATTTGCACCAAAATTTAACGGCTTTTCGCACAGAAGCCCCTGATGTTAATGATATTAATCCTGATGTTAATACTTATTTAGAGGCTTATACTGTTGCCGCTGGAGAGGTAAATGATATTAACCTTTGCCGTCAGGTAGAAGGTCGGCATATTGCCCGAACGCTGAAACAAATGTTAGAGCAAAAAATGCCTGTTTATGATAAAAAAACTGGCGGTTTGCGTCCGGTGAAACCGGGAGATATGGCGATTCTTGCTCGCACTTGGGATCCGTTAGAATTATATGGGGAAACTTTGGCAAGTGAGGGCATTCCCGTGGTGTTGTCCGGGGGCGGCAATTTGTTAGATACTAGGGAGGCAAAAGATGCTTGGGCTTTATTAAGATTTTTGGCGGATCCTACGGATGATATTGCTTTGGTGGCGGTGCTCCGGAGTCCGTTTTTTGCTATTAGCGATCGCACCTTATTTACGATTATTAATCATCTGGAAACCGAAGCGGCAAAAAAACTTCCTTGGTGGGAAAAAATTCAGATGAAAGCGAAACCGGATTTATTGGAGATGGAACAGAAACCCGGTTTCTTCAAGAAACCGGGTTTCTCTGTCGTAAAAATATTAAAGCAACTTTTAGGCGATCGCACCGTAGAACCGCCCACCCGTTTACTGCAAATTGCTGACCGTTTAACCGGATATACAGCAGTAATTAATAACCTCCCAGGGGCAGCCCGTCGGGAAGCAGACTGGCGAGGATTTATGGAACTTGTGCGACAATTAGAAACGGGAAATAATGATGTATTTAATGTCGTGCGACGGTTGCGACAAATCGCCGCCGCAGATGTGAAAATTCCCCGGCTACCTTTGGAGGCAGAAAATGCCGTTGCGTTAATGACAATTCACGCCGCTAAAGGTTTAGAATGGCCTGTGGTGGTGGTGCCGGATTTAACCAGAGGTAAGCCCAATTATGCGCCATCAGTGTATTTTGACCCCGCGTGGGGAGTGGCAGTTTCTTTGTCTAATGATAAGGGAGAAAAACAAAAACCAGTCCTCTATGTTTGGCTAGAAAATTTACAGAAAGAACGAGAAAATGCGGAAGCGTTGCGGTTGCTTTATGTGGCTTTTACCCGAAGTCGCGATCGCCTAATTTTAACCGCAGCTAGTGATAAAGGAAGTTTGTTAGATTTGCTGCGTCCGGGACTGAATGCGGCGAATATTTCTGTAGCAAAAATTCCTTTAACTGCCGAGGATTTATTCGCCCCCGAACCGCCATTACCCCCTTTACCAGAAGGGGAACGCCCAGAAATTATCGGTTTTGTGGGTTCGGGTTTATTTGAGTTGCCGGTGACAGCTTTGAGTGAATATATTCGCTGTCCTAAACGGTTTAAGTTTCGCTATATTGATGGGCACCCAGGGACAGGAGAAGGAATGGCGATCGCCCAAAAAATTGGCATTTTAGTCCATAAATATTTAGAAAATAACATCAGAAACTCGGAAACTTTATCGCGGTTTGACTCTAGCTTATCCCCGGCACAAATCCAAGAAGTATTATCCCTGGTACAAGCTTGGGATGAATACCCAGACTATGCCCCCTATCGCCAAGGAAATACCACCAAAGAAACCAAGATTAGTTTAAAAATAGATAGCATTACTTTTAATGGGGTGATTGATTTATTAGGGGATGATTTTGTCTTAGATTATAAAACAGACCAAATCATCGAACCGCATCATCACCGCTGCCAATTATGGGTTTATGCCACAGCAATGGAACGCCCCCAAGCCTATATTGCTTACTTAAGAAAACCCTCGCTTTACACTTATCCCCGTGACTATTTCCAAGCCGTTGGTGAAGAGGTGAAAAAAATTGTGCAAGAAATTTTACAGGCAAATTATCGATCTCATGCGTGGCCCAGTAATTGTCGCAGTTGTCCTTATGCAGAAATCTGTGACGATGCTTATCAAGAAATCGGGGATAAAATGATTGAGGATAACCAACCTTTTTAGGCTATATTTTCGGCTATATGGCCGCGATCGCTGGATGATTTTCTTACTTTATATTTTGATTTTATCCCAAATCCCCTAATTGATTAGCGGATTTGGGATAACGAATAATCATTACAGACAACAAGCGGAAGAGTCGGTACTGGAAGAACTAGGGTTAGTTTTCCCGGCAGGAGTGCCCGCAAAATCCGTATCTGCCGCGAGTTCGGGATGTTCTTGTTTCCGTTGGGCGATTTCTTCTCTGGTGTAAATCTTGGATCGATCGAACCCTAAATCAATCTCGGTATGTAAGCCTTTTTGTTTGACGCGCCCTAGGTTATAAAAGCGCTTATTTAAGGTGGATTTGGCAAAGGCTTTTAAGCAGCCCAACATATATTTCCGCTTAAAGCTATCTTTGATTAACCAATATTCAAAAGTTTTCCGCATATAGAAACGAGCATAATTACGCAGTACCCCTTTGAGTACGTCTTCCCGTTCCATGTTGTTGGGTTTAATAATTGGCGTGACAAAGTTATATTGAGAATAGTCCCGCACTTCCACGCGATCGCCGATTTCTTGGAATAATTCAGAAAATGGCCAAGGGGTAAATATATTCCAATTCACCATATCTGGTTGCCATTTTAGCGCCATTTTATAGGTTTCTTCAATGGTTTCCGGGGTTTCATTTTCTAAGCCCATAATAAATTGGGCTTCGGCGACAATGCCATTTTCTTTCAGCAATTGAATCGCCCGGTGATTATCTTCAATGGTGGTTTGTTTGCGAAATACATTCAGATTTAATTGGGCGGCTGCTTCGGTGCCCAGGGAAACATGAACTAATCCCGCTTTGCGGTAGAGGGGCAGTAAATCCGCATCCCGTAAAATATCCGTGACGCGAGTATTAATTCCCCAGTGAACTCCTAAGTTGCGATCGACTAATTCCTCACATAAGGCGATAAACTGTTTTCGATTAATCGTCGGTTCTTCGTCCGCTAAAATAAAGAAACCTATTCCATGTTCTTTCACCAGAGTTTCGATTTCATTCACAAACAATTTGGGAGTGCGGACGCGGTAGTTGCGCCAAAATTTCCACTGGGAACAAAACCGGCAAGTGAACGGGCAACCTCTAGCGTAGTTGGGCACCGCTACTCGCACATTTAAGGGAATATAAATATATTTATCCCATTCTAATAAACTCCAATCCGGTGTTAATGTATCCAGGTTAGCGATCGGATCTTGGGCAGGAGTGGCAACAATTTGGCCATTTTCTAAAAAGGCAATTCCTTTAATTTGGTGGCGATCGCTCATATCCGTTCCCTCGGCGATCGCTCTCATCAAATTCACCGTAATTTCTTCCCCTTCACCCCGAATAATATAATCCACCCAAGGGGCTTCCGTAAGCACTTCAGCATACATATAAGTCGGGTGGATTCCCCCCATAATCGTCTTTGCTTGGGGGCAAACTTCTCTCACCATCTTCAGGGTTTTCTGCGATTGATAAATCATCGGCGTAATTGCCGTTGCCAAAACCACATCCGGCTGATTTTTGGCAATAATTTCCCTTAAAATATCATCAGGAATATTATTTGTCATGGCGTCTACGAAGCGAATATTCGTAAACCCTGCGGTTTTCAACGCCCCTCCCACATAAGGCACCCAACTCGGCGGCCAATTTCCGGCAATTTCCGCCCCACCAGAGTGATAATTGGGTTGAATCATCATTATTTTCATCATATTTTTATCCTGAGAAAAATCAGCAGATTTACCACAAAGAAACAAAAGACACAAAGGCAGTCCTTTATGTCTTTTGTGGTTAGTTTTCTAAATTGAACGGGAAAGCATTCTCACATTATTTTTGCGGCTATAAGCATCAAAAACTGTGGCAATGTTGCGGATGAGTAACCGTCCCACTGGTGTCACTTGAATTTGTTCGGAATCGACTCGCACCAGGCCATCTTTTTCTAGGGATTGTAAATGTTCTTGTTCCCAACCAAAATACTGCTCGAAATCTATCATATATTTGGCTTCGATCTGACGTTTGGACAAGTTGAACTGACACATCAGTTCCATAATTACTTCTCGTCGCAATATATCATCAGAATCCAGGAACACCGCTTTCTCTACCGGCAAATTTCCCGCATCAATGGCTTGGTAATAGTCTTTGAGGCGTTTATGATTTTGGAAGTAAACATCATCCAGCATACTAATAGAAGTAATGCCAAAGCCAAATAAGTCTGCATCCGGTAAGGTGGTATAGCCTTGGAAGTTGCGATGCAGGTTCCCTTCTCGTTGGGCGATCGCTAATTCATTAGTCGGTTTGGCAAAGTGATCCATGCCAATAAATACATAACCATTGGTGGTTAATTTTTCGATCGCCATTTGTAAAATTGCCAGTTTTTCCTCTGCTTGCGGCAAGTCTTTTTCCGCAATATTTTTTTGCACGGGTTTCATGCTGGGCAAATAGGCAAAGTTAAACACCGCAACCCGTTCTGGATCGAGTTTAATGGTTTTTTCAATAGTTTCCGTGAAGGTGCTCAGATTTTGGTAAGGCAAGCCATAAATTAAGTCCACATTGGCGCTTTCAAAACCGGCTTCCCGAATCCAACCCATCACATTAAATAGCAATTCTTCTGGCTGAACTCGGTTCACTGCTGCTTGGACTTGGGGATTAAAATCTTGAATGCCAAAGCTAATCCGATTAAAGCCTAATTCCCGCAAGAGGAAAATATAATTGCGATCGACATAGCGGGGGTTAACTTCTATGGAAATCTCGGCATTTTCTTCAAAAGTAAAATATTGATGAATTTTATTCCACAGTGCTTCCACTTGATCCAAACTTAAATAATTCGGAGTGCCCCCGCCCCAGTGGAGTTGGGAAACTTTCCGGTCTTTGTCAATTAACTCAGAAACGTTGGCAATATTTTTGTATAAATAATTCAAATAAGGTTCAATGGCTTTCTGGGTTTGGGTGACAATCACATTACAACCACAGAAATAGCAGGCACTCTGGCAAAAAGGAATATGAAAATAAAGAGATACGGGAGATTTTTTTTGATTACTCCGGGTGATACAGTCGTGCAAACTGGGTTCCGTAAACTCACTGCTTAACCCATGGGCGGTAGGATAGCTAGTATAACGGGCGGAGGGGCGATCGTATTTAACAATCAAATCGCGATCGAATTTTACGTCTTGGGTTAATAATTTCATGGTCGTTATTGCGGTATTTTCTAGTATTTTCAAGGAGGTAATATATATCTTTTTCCCAGGCAAATAATAGCCTGGGAATGACGTATTTTGGCTACGATCTAGCCCCGACGGTTTCCGTACTTCCCAGATGGGTTTCGCTGGCAATGCGATCGAATTCTGCTTGACCAATGACCTTGATTAAATCAACTTCCAGCCCTTTAAACAGACTGCGACTGAGATAAAATGATTCATTAGCTTCGGCGACAATTTTATCAGCCATTTCATCACTGACCACCAAGGAATCTAATGCTTCGCGGTATCGACCTTTAAACCCTTGTATGTCGGTAATTTCATCAAACTCATAAAACTTTGTCCCTTGGTCTTCCGGTAAATTCAAGGCATTGCGGAAGATTTTCCGAAATGCTTGACCGCCGGACAAGTCGCCTAAATAGCGAGTATAAGCGTGGGCAACCAATAATTCTGGATGAGTCACCGATACGGTATGAATTCGGGCGACAAATGTATCACAATATTCTGAAGGAGTAATTTGGTCGCGCCAATTTTCTCCATAATAATAGGCTAAATCTTTTTGTAAGTTAGCGGTGCGGTTCAGTTCGGGGAAATACATCGGCCCGACGACCGGATGATCCCGATGCTTTTCTAAATTTTGTTCTAAAGCACTGTAGACAAAATATTGGTAGCTAACAAATTTTCTCAAGGAGATGGGTTCGACAACTCCTTTGATCAAACACAGCACAAAACCCGTATTTTCGGCTGTGCTATGCGGTTTTTTTGTTCCTTCCCGAAGTTTGGCGGCTAGTTGACTGCTCATGCTGAATTCTTAATGGCTTCTAATAGTGTACTTGGGCCAGAAACCGAGTTTCTGGACGACCAAAGGTTATAAGTAAAAACACTTACCGTAAACCGGGCTGATTAAGCTCTTAATTACTCTATAGTGATGTAGCTTTTTAGTATAGTCGCTTTAACAAAAATTCACAAAAACAATTAACAATTGATAATTGATAATTGATAATTATGCTTGTGTAGTTAATTGATTATTTTTGGTTATTAATTGATAATAAAACAATTAAAAATTAACCATTGATAATCGATAATTATGTTTTACGATTAATTAATTGTATTTGCCTATCAATTAATCGTAAAACAATTGATAATTAATAATTAATGATTATATCTAACCATTAATTACTTATATTTGATTATCAATTATCAATTATCAATTATCAATTATCAATTATCAATTATCAATTATCAATTATTCCCCAAAAGCCCCTTATCAGCCTTTAGATAGAGACGGCGACATTTTTTAAGACGGTCATGGGGCCGGTTTCTTTGAGGAGTTGCATTTGTTCGGCGTTGCGAACCAGCAGGGCGCCCGCAAAGCCCAAGGAGTTGATGGAGATGCCGTGAAATTCTTCCTGCGATCGCGGCACAATCAGCATCCATTCCCTCGTTGCCAGTAAATTGTAAGGCCCAGACTGCTGCTGACTTTGCTGATTTTCTGCGGTGAGTAAGCCCACCGCCGATAATAAGGTGCGATAACATTCCAGGGTGGGCGCTGCGGCATCTACGGGGGAATTGATCCAGTTAGGATCCATGCGGGCGAACCCATTGACAAAGGGCAAATCGGCGATTCGCAGTAGGGATCCCGGAGAAGTGGCATTAGAAGTGGCGCAAGAAGTGGGGCTAGAAGTGGCACTAGAAAACAAGGGTTCCAGGGGAATTTTGCCTCTGCCCGTCCCTAGGGGCAATGGGACGAGTTGTAAATGCTTATGTTTTTGACTTGCCCCAGCGATTTTGCCGCCGTTATAAAATATCAGTCCATCAAATTCGGCTAAACAAGCCCACATTGCCACAAAATCCGCCCAAGTTAGCCAATTTTCCTGGTCTTCAAACTCTCGCGTGACAATCAGCAGGTGATGGTTAACCACATTAAATTTATTCAATAAGCATAAGTGGGTCGGAGAAATGTCACAGACAAATAAATCCCGATCGTAAGGCAGAAATGGGTTAAACTCTTTGCCCGATTCCTGCTTTTTTTTCGCTTGTTTTTTCTTGGCGATATCTTTGCGGACGAGGTTGGCTAAAATTCGCACGATCCAATCAATGCCATCTTGATTTACTAACTCGCATTCGGTGGGAATTGATTGCAAAGCTCCACAGCTTATGGCGTGGGCGGTTTGGGATTGAATTTTCGGCCATAAAGTCCCTGTTTTTAGCAGGATATATTCCGATCGCAATAAGGTTTTTTCGGTCATTTTTCTAAATAATTTGCGTGAGTTAGATCGACTTTAATTCCTGAAATTGCTAATTAATTGCTTAATGAATTAGCGATGTTATTAATATTACCTGAAAATCATATTAATTAGCAAGATTGATTAATTAACCATATTTACTTGGGGGAATTATTTACCGATAATTTAATTTTAATGGGGTAGCGATCGCCCCTGATAAATCCTCTGATTTTTTAACAAAACTTAACAATCAAGGGGATTTCAGGATATGAATCTAATTCCGAAAAACAATAGACTTCTTGCTATTATGCTAAAAAGCCGATTGGCGCTTTTAAGGGGGGTTGGGGGGATCGATCCGAAAGCCAGAATTGTCTAATCTTTGATTTTGTTGCTGAAAAAGCTGGGTTTAATAACTTGACGGAAAATAAATCAATATTTTGCGATCGCCCGTGCAGCCATGCCATCAAACTATCCGATCCCACAGCAGAATCCCTATCCGACGGAAAAGATTAATTTTTGCCTGACTCAGTTGGCATCAGCTTTGTTAAGACTCTATAATATTCTATGTATTTCCCCTATTTTACCCAATCAATTAAATTGAGTCTCTCAGTTGCAAATTCATTCAAGTTAACTAATTAAAATAAAGCTGTGTCTGACCCAGTTACCCCGTTTCTCGCCCAAGATAACCACGCTTTCCAAACCCTTTTTGTCGCCGCTCTTGATGCCTGCGCGATCGCCGACGATCGGGGTTATTGCGTTGATGCTAACCGGGCGGCTTGCCAATTGTTTGGATTATGCCGTCAAGACCTGATCGGCTGTCGTATTAGTGATTTTACCTTCCAGGGGTTTGACTTCGCCTGTGCTTGGCAAAAATTCCTGGAGCAAGGTCAAGCAAGGGGTGAATTTCGCCTGATCCGTCCCGATGGCGAAATTCACGAAGTAGAATATGCGGCAACGGCTAACGTTATCCCTGATTATCACCTATTAATATGGCGGGATGTCACCGCCCGCAAGCAGGCCGAACAGCGGGTGCAAACCTTGGAAAACCTGCTAAATCAAACCGTAGCCGCTGCACCTCCCGATCACCCAGACAGTCTGGAGGCGATGCAGAAAACCGATGAGGAAAGGTATCGGTTGCAACAAATTGCTCGGCATATCCCTGGGGTAATCTATCAGTGGACGCTGCATCCTGATGGTCGCTGTTCTTTCCCATACTCCAGCGAAGGATTGCGAGAAATTTATGGCCTTGCACCAGAAACCGTTCGGGAAGATGCCCGCGCAATCGAAGATGCCATCCACCCCGAAGACCTCGCCAATTTTCAGCAGTCTATTCTTGACTCAGCCAAACAGCTAACCCCGTGGCGTTGCGAATATCGGATTTGCCACCCCGATGGCCGCTTGTTATGGGCGATCGGTCACGGCACACCCCAGAAGACACCGGATGGCAGCACTACCTGGTATGGCTATATTCGGGATATTACCGAGCAAAAAGAAGCAGAGCAAGCACTTCGCCTGAGTGAAAGCAAGTTTCGCAATTTGATTGATAATCTCAACGATATGGTCTTCATCTCTGATGTGGATGGGACGTTTAATTATGTCAGTCCTACGTTTCAAGAGGTGATGGGCTATACGATCGAGGATTTTTGGCATCGTCCTTTTGCCGAGTTTATATATCCTGAAGATTTAACCTCATGTTTAGACTTGTTTTATTGCTCTTTACAAGGGAAAAAATCCCGGAACGCCGAATATCGAGCCCTCCACAAAGATGGGAATTATTATTGGCATTCGGCGAATGTATCAGCGCTGACTGACGATCGCGGGCAAGTGATTGGCTGTTTGGGACTAGCGCGATATATCCACGAAGAGAAACAAGCCCAAATGACCTTAAGGGAAAATCATGTCCGATTGCAACTAGCCCTGGAAGCGGCGAATATCGGCACTTGGGATTGGAACCCGCAAACCAATGAGGTGGCCTCTAGTAAACAGTGGAAAGCGATGCTGGGCTACCAAGAAGATGAAATTGGCAATTCCTTGTCCGAGTGGGAAAGCCGAGTACATCCAGAGGATATGCCAGGGATTTATGCAGATATTGGTCAACATATCCAAGGAAAAACGCCGGTTTATCAAAATGAGCATCGGATGCAGTGCAAAGATGGCTCGTATAAATGGATCTTAGACCGAGGGCAAGTTATTGAACGAGATGAACAAGGCAACCCGGTCAGGTTTATCGGCATCCATCACGATATTTCTGAGCGCAAAACGGCGGAACTGGCCCGACAGGAACTGACCAAGCAACTGCAAAAAGCTCAGGAAGTGGCGCAGTTGGGTTATACCTATTTTGATATGGCAACCCAAAAAATCACTTGGTCTGAACAGGTTTTCGGCATTTTTGGCCTGAATCCAGACGAGGGAGAACCGGAGTTTACGGAGTATTTGCAGAAGTTGCACCCGGAAGATCGCACTCTTTTACAAGAGAGGTTGGCATTCGCGAGACAAGGTGTTCCCCAAAGTTTTGACTATCGCGTCTTCCGTCCCGACGGAAAAATGCGCTATGTGAATGCCCGCCTTGAACTTGAGGTTAGAGATGGTGAAGTGGTGGGGATGTTTGGCACCGAGATGGATATTACCGATCGCAAAACGGCGGAATTAGAACTGGAGCAATTTTTTAGCATTTCCCTGGATTTACTCTGCATTACTGATGTCGAAGGTCGTTTTCGCCGTCTGAACCAGGCTTGGGAAACTAGCTTGGGCTATAAGATTTCAGAATTGCTGGGTAAACCTTTCTTGGATTTTGTCCATCCCGATGATATTGCTCCCACTATCGCCACCATGTCCAACCTACTGCATGGGGATCGGGTGCTGAAATTTGTCAATCGCTATCGAGCGAAAGATGGCAGTTATCGTTATATTGAATGGCTGTCGAATCCTTGCGGCGAATTAATTTATGCCGCTGCTAGGGATATCACCGATCGCATCCAAACTGAGGCGACCCTGCGAGCGAATGAGGAAAAATTGCGATCGCTGTTTGACCTATCTCCCTTGGGCATTGCCTTAAATGATATGCAGGGCAAATTCATCGAAGCCAACCCTGCCGCCTTAAGCATTACCGGCTATACTTTAGCCGAATTAAATCAGTTGAGTTATTGGGATTTAACCCCCTCGGAGTACGTCGAGCCACAAAACCGACAAATTCAATCACTCCAGAATACTGGGCGATACGGCTCTTACCAAAAAGAATATATTCGCAAAAACGGCGATCGCGTCCCCGTGGAACTGACGGGGATGATCGTCACGGGGGCCGACGGACAGCAATATGTCTGGTCAATTATTGCGGATATTACAGAGCGCAAACAAGCGGAAGCCCAACTCAAAGAAATCTCGGAGCGGTTGTCATTATCCCTCAAGTCTGGGGCAATTGGCTGTTGGGAATGGAATATCATCGAAAACACCCTAATTTGGGACGATCGGATGTATGAACTGTATGGGGTCAACCCGGAGTCTAATACCCGATTAGTTTACGAAATTTGGTCAACGGGACTGCATCCCGATGACCGAGAGGCATCGGAAAGTTTAATTCGCCAAGCGGTTTTGGGTCAAGCGGAATTCGATCCGGAATTTCGGGTGGTTCATCCTGATGGCAGCATCCATTTTATTAAAGCCTTTGGTCTGGTGCTGCGAAACGCTGAGGGGAATCCCGCAAAAATGATTGGGGTTAATTTTGATATTACGGAGCGCAAACAGGCTGAAGCCCAGCTACAATCCTTGCTTCAAGAATCCCAAGCCAAAAGCCAAGAACTCCAACTCGCCTATCGGGAACTGCAAGAAACGCAAATTCAGTTAATTCAAGCGGAAAAAATGTCCAGTTTAGGGCAGTTGGTCGCCGGGGTTGCCCATGAAATTAATAACCCAGTCAGCTTTATTTATGGTAACTTAACCCCCACATGGGAATATGCCCAGAGTTTGCTAGAACTGATTCAGCTTTACCAAGATTACTATCCCAATCCAGGGGCAGAAATTACTGATTTCACCGAAGAAATCGAGCTAGATTTCATTATCGAAGATTTTCCGAAAATCATCGATTCTATGCAAAATGGTGCATCGCGCATTCGGGATATTGTCAAGTCTCTGCGGATTTTCTCTCGCTTAGACGAAGCGGATGTAAAAGAAGTAGACCTCCATGAAAATATTGACAGCACCTTGGTAATTTTACACAATCGCTTGACTGGTGGCGGGTTAAATGCTGGAATTCAAGTGATTAAAAACTATGGGAAATTACCTCTGGTTGAATGTTATATAGGTTTGTTAAACCAGGTGTTTATGAATCTGTTAATGAATGGGATTCAAGCTATAGAAGAAAGAACAATAATTGATAAAAAACGCGATTATTCTGGCTTGATTACCATTACCACAGCTATTGATTCATCGGATTGGATATCTATTTCCATTAAAGACAATGGAATTGGCATGATTCCAGAGGTGCAAGCGAATATTTTTAACCCATTTTTTACTACAAAACCTGTAGGTCAAGGAACGGGCATGGGATTACCCACTAGCTATCAAATTGTCACCAAAAATCACCAAGGAAAGTTGATTTTTGATTCGGCGATCGGGTTGGGAAGTGAGTTTATTATTCAGTTACCTTGCCGGATAGTTTAGTTCAAACAAAGGCTTTTTATCCCATTCACAAAAATTCAGGCATCTTTAGGGGCGCAATGCCTTGCG
The DNA here is from genome assembly GCA_011390955.1 of Oscillatoriales cyanobacterium. Lineage (GTDB taxonomy): Bacteria > Cyanobacteriota > Cyanobacteriia > Cyanobacteriales > Laspinemataceae > Planktothricoides. The sequence goes on from JAABRM010000030.1 coordinate 35,416, forward strand.
CCCAAATTAACATCGAAATCGTAGCATTTATATTGTAGGGTGGGCAAAAGGAAACCATTATATATGGTAAGGTGGGTAAAATTTTTTGCCCACCCGAAGAATATTATACTTGCTGTAGGGGCGCAATGCCTTGCGCCCCTACAATATATGTTGATTTGCTGTAGAAATCGTAAGAAATCGTAGCATTTATATTGTAGGGTGGGCATATACCTATCATATATGGTGAAGTGGGTATTTTTGCCCACCCGAAGAATGTTATACTTGCGCCCTTACAATATATGTTGATTTGCTGTAGGGGCGGTTCGCGAACCGCCCCTACTTGCTCCCAAATAAACCTCGAAATCGTAGAAAAAATTTTTGCAATTTGGTATAATTTAGACAATTCTGGCAAAATTATCAAAAGCCCCCCGCCTGCCTTTTTAAGGGGGAATCTAGGGGGAATCTAGGGGTTTTGGGGGGAACGATCGGGTATTTGCCAGGAAGTATATTTTATTGGCCGTATTTTTACGGAGCCAATCTATTTTGTTTTTTTTGACGTTCAAATTCATTCAATTTAACTGATTAAAATAACGCTGTGTCCGATTATATTTCTCCGTTTTTCCTCCAAGATCCCCACGCCTTTGAAACCCTGTTTAACGCTGCCCTTGATGCGTGGGCGATCGCCGACGATCGAGGTAATTATCTTGATGCTAATCCCGCTGCCTGTGAATTATTCGGATTGTCTCGTTCTGACCCGATCGGTTGTCATCTCAGCGATTTTACCTTCCAAGGGTTTGACTTTGAAAGCGCTTGGCCGCAATTTCTGGAGCAAGGTGAAGACAGGGGTGAGTTTCAGTTAATTCGACCTGATGGGGAAGTTTACGAAGTCGAATACACCGCAAGGGCTAAGGTAATCTCCGGTTATCACCTGTTAATGTGGCGGGATGTCACCGCCCGCAAACGGGCAGAACAACGGGTGCAAGTGTTGGAAAATCTCCTGGCGCAAACCGCCGCTGTCCCACCCCCGTCCCACCCAGACAGTCTGGAGGCGATGCAGAAAACCGATGAAGAACGGTATCGCCTGCAACAAATTGCTCGGCATATCCCTGGGGCGATCTACCAGTTTACGTTGTATCCCGATGGTCGGTCTTGTTTCCCATACTCCAGCGAGGGGTTGCAAGAGATTTATGGGGTCGCACCAGAAGCGGTCAGGGAGGACGCTACCCCCCTTTTGGCCATGATCCATCCCGATGACGTAGCTAGTTTCAAGCAGTCGGTGATTAACTCAGCCACCCACCTCACCCCGTGGCATTGCGAATATCGCATCTGTCATGCCGATGGGCGGTTGTTATGGATCGTCGGTCACTCCACACCTCAGCGAGAACTCGATGGGAGCACCAGGTGGTATGGCTATCTTCAGGATATTACCGCCCAAAAAGCGACGGATCAAGCGCTGCGGGAAAACCATGTCCGGTTACAACTGGCCTTAGAAGCGGCGAATATTGGCACTTGGGATTGGAATCCGCTAACCGATCGGGTGGCTTTTAGCAAGCAGTGGAAAGCGATGCTGGGCTATGAAGAAGGTGAAATTCAAAATCGCCTACCAATCTGGGAAAGTCTGGTGCATCCAGAGGATCTCCAAGAGGCTTATGCCAAGATTGATGCCCATATCCAAGGAAAAACGCCCGTTTATCAGAGTGAATATCGGATGCGGTATAAAGATGGGTCGTATAAATGGATTTTAGACCTAGGGCAGATTATTGAACGGGATGAACAAGGTCAGGCGGTCAGGTTTATCGGCATCCATTACGATATTTCCGAGCGCAAAGTGGCGGAATTAGCCCGACAGGAATTAATCCAGCAATTGCAAAAAACTCAGGAAGTCGCTCAGTTGGGTTATACCTATTTTGATCTGGCAACCCAAAAAATCACTTGGTCGGAACAGGTTTTTCGCATTTTTGGTTTAAATCCAGACCAAGGAGAACCAACGTTTGCGGAATATCTGAAAAAATTGCACCCGGAAGATCGCACTTTTTTACAACAGAGGTTGGCATTCGCGAGACAAGGTGTTCCCCAAAGTTTTGACTACCGGATCTTTCGTCCCGATGGGGAAATGCGCTATGTGAATGCCCGTCTCGAGATTGAGGTCAAAGATGGTCAAGTGGTGGGGATGTTTGGCACCGAGATGGATATTACCGATCGCAAAACGGCGGAGTTAGAACTGGAGCAATTTTTTAGCATTTCCCTGGATTTACTCTGCATTACTGATGTCGAAGGTCGTTTTTGGCGACTGAATCAGGCTTGGGAAAGTATTTTGGGTTACACCGCTGAGGAATTGACAGGTCGGCTTTTTTTAGAACTTGTCCATCCTGATGATGTTGCCCCCACTCTGGCCAAGATGTCAGATTTACAGCATGGCAGTAAGGTGCTGAAATTTGTCAACCGCTATCGAGCGAAAGATGGCAGTTATCGTTATGTTGAATGGCTGGCGAATCCTTGCGACGGATTAGTTTATGCCGCTGCCAGGGATATTAGCGATCGCATCCAATCAGAGACAACTTTGCGCGGGAGTGAGGAAAAATGGCGATCGCTTTTTGAACTTTGCCCCTTGGGAATTGCCCTGCACAGTACCCAGCGTGATTGCATCGAAGCGAATCCCGCTTTTGAAAGCATCACCGGCTACAGCTTTGCGGAATTAACTCAGTTGAACTATTGGGACATAACCCCCAAAGCGTATGCAGAAATAGAAGCCCGAAAATTAGCCTCTCTTAAACGCACTGGGCGATATGGTCCTTACCAAAAAGAATATACCCGCAAAAACGGCGATCGCGTCTCAGTGGAACTGGTGGCAGTGCGGTTCACCGGGGCTGACGGACAACAATATGTTTGGTCGGTGGTGGCGGATATCACCGAACGACTGAGGGCAGAACGGGCTTTACGGGACAGTGAAGCCCAGACTCGCGCTCTGCTCGAAGCCATTCCCGATATGATGTTGCGCTACAATAGCCAAAGGGCTTTTGTGGACTATAAACCCTCGGAGTCGGTGGCCATGCTGCTCCCACCAGAGGAGTTTCTGGGCAAAAATATCTATGAAGTCTTGCCCGGTTTTCTGGCTGACTTCACTAATGAGGCGATCGAGGGAACCCTAAAAACGGGACAAGTTCAAGAGGTTGAATATGATGTAGTCATGGCCGATGGACAGCGTAGCTATGAAGCGCGGTTTGTGCAATGTGGGGTCGATCAAGTTCTTTGCATAGTTCGGGATATTAGCGATCGCCGGGTCGCCGAAGCCCAACTGCAAGCCCTGCTTCAAGAATCCCAGGCGAAAAGCCAAGAACTGCAACAAGCCTATCACGAATTACAAGAAACGCAAATTCAATTAATCCAAGCGGAAAAAATGTCCAGCTTGGGGCAATTAGTGGCGGGGATTGCCCATGAAATTAATAACCCCGTAAGTTTTATTTATGGTAACTTAACCCCGACAGGGGAATATGCCCACAGTTTGCTAGAACTGATTCAGCTTTACCAAGATTCTTATCCCGATCCGCCGGAAGAAATTATTGATTTTATCGAAGAAGTTGACCTAGATTTCCTCGTCGAAGATTTCCCCAAAATCATCGAATCGATGAAAAATGGCGCGGCTCGGATTCGCGATATTGTCAAGTCTCTGCGGACGTTTTCCCGCTTAGATGAGGCGGATTTAAAAGAAGTAGATTTGCATGAAAATATTGACAGTACCCTGATACTTTTACAAAATAGATTGACTGGTGTTGGGGGAATTTATGAAATTCAAGTGATTAAAAAATATGGCAATATCCCCCAAATAGAATGTTATATTGGCTTATTAAATCAGGTATTTATGAATTTGGTAGTTAATGCAATTCAAGCCATAGAAGAACGACAAAAAAATGAAATGAATCCTGAGTATTATTGTGGCTTGATTACTATTACTACGGCTATGGATTCATCCCATTGGGTATCGATTTCAATTAAAGACAATGGTATCGGTATGAGTCCAGAGGTGCAAGGGAAGATTTTTAATCCCTTTTTTACTACCAAGCCTATAGGTCAAGCCACCGGCATGGGATTAGCCACTAGCTATCAAATTATTACCAAAAATCACCAAGGAGAGTTAAGTTTTAGTTCCGTTGAAGGGGTAGGCACAGAGTTTACGATTAAGTTGCCTTGCCGGGAAGGTTAGGAATCATTTAAATGTGGGGGTAATTATTATATACCGTTTTTAATCAAAGATTAATGGTAGGGGCGCAATGCTTGCGCCCAAAAAAACCTTAAAATTGTAGCTTTTTGAAATTGGCAATATATTCAAGACGGAAATTCTCAGGAAGATTCAGGGAATAAATTATGAGTAATGTAAAAATGCAACTAAATTCTAAAATCGATCGCGTCAAACTCTATGCTGCCGGGGCAACGGTGTCGCGGGTGGCTGAGTTAGCCGATCGAAATGAAGTAGTGGAAATTCCCGGTTTACCTTTAGCTTTGGATGATAGTACCGTGCGAGTCCGGGTGGAAAGCGATTCTGGAAATATTGCCCTTGCCGCGATCGCTACTGATGTGCGGATTGGTTTAGGGGTGAACTCGCAGACTGAAACCCAAGCATTTCCCGCAGAGGCAGAGATTTCTACCGCCCGCACGGAGGTGCAAAAATTAGAGGAATTGCTGACTGTGATTGACCATGAAATTACAGTTATTTCTCGAATAGAAATTCCCCAAAGACTGAGTGGTGATGGGGAAAAAGCCCCTCCTCCTTCGCCAACAATGACGCGAATGGCGATCGCGAATTATAAAAACGAAGAAATATGCGATCGGATGCAAGAACAGCGAGAAATTCGGGAAAAATTACGCCAAGCCCAAGAACATTTCAACGATTTATTAGAGAAACAATCGCGGGCATCTTCTGCCAAAGAAGCCCGACCCCATGAGTTGAGAAAAATCGCCATTATTCGCCTAACTTATCCAGAAGTTGCGTCAAATCAACCCCTATCCTGCCAACGATTAATCCTAGAATATTTTGTCCCCGGTACTCGTTGGACTCCGACTTATATTTGTCGTTTAGATACGGTTGCCAATACCGCCACAATTGCGATGCGGGCATTAATTTGTCAGAAAACTGGCGAAGACTGGAACGGAGTTTCTCTGGAACTTTCTACAGCGGAACCAATGATGTGGTGTGACCTACCAGAGTTGCCTTCTTTACGCCTTGGTCGGGCGCAACCAACGCCGCAAAAATCCGGTTGGCGACTTCCTCCAGTGGGGGCAGAATTGTTGTTTGCAGATTACGATCGCGATCGGCAAAAACAACCCCTATTCAATGAAGAGGAGGAAGAGGAAGACTCTATCGATCGAGTTTTGGATGATATTTTGGAATCATTGAGTAGCGACTTTAGCGACTCTGATGATTTAGATATGTTGTTCGAGGATTCCATGCCTAGTCAGGATCTAGAGTATGAGCTATTCCCACCACGGGATCCTAGTTATGCCTCCCAGAGATGGGGAATTGTGACTCAAGATAATTTTTCTCCGTTTGTCAATAATTTGGTGGCATCGGGTTATATCGATAGTAATCGGATGAATGAAGCTCTCAAACAAAGTCGGCAGCTACAAAAGCCCCTGCCCGAAGTCCTCGAAAACATGACGAACAGAAAACTTTCTCCCAAATGGCTTCGCTTGTACAAACTTCAGCGACTCTTTGAATTAAAGGCGATCTATGCGGTCGAATCCTTGGATCTTGAATCAGCAGAAATTCCCGCAGAACAGATCGTCGATCTAATGGAAAATCTAATTCCCATTCAAACCTGTCGTCTGCATCGCATTCTTCCTCTATATAAAACAAAAGCAAATCCCCCCTCCCTGGTTGTGGGCATGGTAGATCCAGATAAGCTCGATGCGCTTGACGATCTTAAGCGAATGTTGAAACCCCATTCTCTGGGATTTCAGCGTCGGGTAATTACTCTAGAAGACTACCAGCATTTTTTGAATCTATACTTACAGGAAAAACAAGCGGAAGAAGCCGCCCGCAAGAAGCAGAAGCAAGATAAAGCCAATCAAATCGATCTCTGCCTCGATCCGAATGCCTTCGCCAGTGTGGGGCTTCAGGAAGTGGGGATTATGACCGATGATAATTTCGACGATCTGGAGCTTCAGGAAGCGGGGATTACTACCGATGATGATCTCGACGATCTGGAGCTTGTCGATCTCTGCCTCGATCCGAATGCCTTCGCCAGTGTGGGGCTTCAGGAAGCTGACGTTGAGGATCAAGATGACATGGACCTCAATAAATCTTTGCAAGGCGGATATTCACCACCAGTTGTTAAGACTATTAATCAAATATTAGCTAAAGCTGTGAGCGACCGTGTATCTGACATTCACGTCGAACCTCAACAAGAAGGTGTCCGGGTGCTGATGCGTAAAGATGGGGTGCTTAAAGAAGTCTATCAGCTACCATTAGAATTCCGAAGTCCTTTGGTAGCTCGCTTTAAAATTATTGCTGATTTGGACATAGCCCAACACCAACAAATACAAGAGGGTCAGTTCCAGCGGATATTTCAGGGAAAGACTATATATTTCGCGCTCTGTTGTTTACCTACTCAGTTTGGAGAAAAAATTATTATCCAAATTTGTAAAAACTTTAATTTTGTCAAATCACTGATTAACTTCGATAAAAACTTAAGCCTTATTTTAGCATACAATATGATGGAAATCGGAGCAGAGGATGACATAGAAAAACGCGGCAAATTATCTATACTGCCACCGCAAAAAACATATCTAGAAATTCTCAAACGCCAGGAAGTTGATGTAAACTTCAATGTTATGTTCACTGTACAAGAGGCCATAATTAAAGCCAAAGAATGCCTAAATCAGCCTTTACCTTTTGGCGGCGTTGACGTGCGAGAACTTGCCGGTTACTTTGATTATGTTTATCGAGGTGAAGGTCGGGTGGATGTGCCGTCAGATGGAGAATTTCATTCCGTAGCTTTGACAGCGAAAAATACAAAAATGGGGATGTATTATGTCACCGTCCCTCGCAAGGGTAATCATGTTTTCCGTATTGCCAGACTCCTTAACCCCTTGGCATCTCCCCTGTTAAACGGACTTGTGGATGTCTATCTCAATGGCGAATATCTGTTATCGACTCAGATTAAAACTGTACCGCCGAAAGGAGAACTGGATTTAGGGTTAGGAGTTGAACAATCAATCAAGGTTGCCCGCAATACAAGTTATCGAGAAAATTGGTCGGGTCATATTTTAGTGGGGCTGAATGAATTCCACCATGAGATTAAAATAGACCTGGCGAATAATTTATCCAAACCGGCAAAAATAGAAGTCCGTGAACGCATACCGATTCCGGCAAAAAACGCTAAAGTGGATATTATTATTGATGCGGTTTCTCCTCCTTGGAAAAAGTACGACCAAACAGAACGAAATTTACCGATTGCAGGGGGGTATCATTGGTGGGTAAACCTCTCGCCAGGAGAAGAGAAAACTTTGTCAGTTACATATATAGTGAAAACCGCAACGGATCGCGAATTAATCGGGGGCAACCGTCGGGAGGAATAAGACATGGAAACCAGCTTAAAAGAGATTAAAAATCTAACCCTAGATGCACCAGTTGCTACGGTGACATTGTTAGAAGACCGGGCTTTAGTTCAGCGTATGGGTAAAATAAACTTAACCCCAGGTTTGTGGCGAGTTAAGGTGGAAAATGTTTCACCAATTATGGCGAATAAATCGCTACGGGCAGAATTTTCTGGAGACTATCCTAATGCCAGAATTGATGATGTGCGAGTTCGTCGGGAAATGATTGTTAAAGCAGCGGAAAAACCAGCAGAAATTCAGCAGTTAGAAGCGGAGTTGCGATCGCTGACCCATGAGGTGACAAATATCGCCGCAGACCGGCAGCAAAATGGTATATTTGCCCAGGAAGTCAATAAAGTTCTCAATCTGGGGATTTCTGAGTGGATGCAAGATGCGATTTGGGGCAATTTTGACCTGAATAGCGGGCAGGAACAAATCAAAACTCTATTTCAGGAATTGCGCGATCGCCGTCTGGAAGGTTTTAACAGCGATCGCATTTGCACCGAACTCCAACAACAAATCGACGATTTAAACTATCGCCTTGCCAGCTTATCCCGACCGGATCGGGTCTATATTACTTACCTGGAAATAGACTTAATGATTCCCACAGAGGGCGACTATGAAATTGCCATAGATTATGTAGTTCCTAATGCTTTATGGCGTCCGTGGCACCAAGCCCGGTTATTATTAGGAGAACAGCCTAAACTGATCTTTAAATGTGATGGCTGCGTCTGGCAAAGGACGGGGGAAGATTGGGAAAATGTAGATTTAATATTTTCCACCGCCCGCCCCTCCCTCGGTAGCGACCCACCCCGATTAACCGATGATGAGTTAAGTCTGCAAGAAATAGAGAAAAAAATTATTGTGGAAACACGCGATCGCACCGTAGAAAAACCCGGATTAGGCAGTGAACCCAGCCCCGATACTATCACCGTACCAGGGGTGGATGATGGGGGAGAAGTGCGAATATTGCGATCGGGCACTAAAGCCACCATTCCCTCTGATGGTCGTCCCTATCGTGTCCCCTTATTCACCTTTGAATCCGAAGCCAAAATCGAATATATATTAATGCCAGAAATCGTCCCGCAAGTCGTCCTCAAAAGCGAACAAATTAATCGCGCGGATTTTCCTATTTTAGCCGGTCCCGTAGACTTATTACGCACCACGGAATTAATCGGCAAAACCTCTGTGGGATTCATTGCCCCTGGGGAAAAATTTGCCCTGGGGTGGGGGCCAGATGCCGCCATGCGGGTGCAACGCACTCAAACCAAAAAATCTGAAAAAAATGCGATTACTCGCTGGAAAAGTATCACCACCACCACTCAGATATTTTTATCCAATATTGGCGCACAAACTAGAGCGATTCAAACCACCGAACGGGTGCCCGTCTCAGAATTAGAAAAAGTCAAAATAGAGGTAATTAAAGATAAAACCACCGACCAAATCACCCCGGATGAAAATGGTTTTTGTCATTGGACATTGACCTTAGCCCCTTATACGCAAAAAGAGGTTATGTTGACCTATAAAATATCCTCAGCCCCCGATGTTGAGGGGATTTAATCTTGTTATTGGTTATTAGTTATTGGTTATTAGTTATTGGTGATTCAGTAAAAACACTAATAAATCATAACTTATAACCAATAAGCAGATTATTTGTCAATCGCTGAGGAATATTAGCAAATTAAACTAAAAAAGGATCACAATGACATTCACAAAGCCATCAAATTTTTTACAGATGAGCCTATTTCCTGATTCAGTATCGGCAACTAAGGTGGCCGATTTTATTGCTCCCAAAACATATACTGGTTTGGCTGGTTTTCACAAATATTGGGGCAAGAAACCCATAGAAAGCATCAGTTATCTGATTGAAAACTGTACCCAGGAAGGGGATATCGTCATGGATCCATTTCTGGGTTCCGGTTTAATATCTCGTGAATGCCTGCTGCGAAATAGGCGTTTTATTGGCGTTGATATCAATCCATTCTCTATCGAGCATACCTCTTTCCTGCTCAATCTTCCCGATCGCCAAGAATATTATCAGGCTTTAATTGAAATTGAAACAAAAGTTGCTAAAAATATTCAAAATACTTATCAGACAACCGCAGGAAAAATCGCTTCTCATTATCTGTGGGAAGGCGAGCGAATTGTATCCGTATGGTGCAAACCAGAAACAGGGCGAGAGCGAATTGAAATTGATCCTTCTGACATAGATTTAAAGTCTTATTCTGCTTACGAAAACTACCAACCCAATAATTTTCGTAATCTCAATTTTTTTACAAATTCTCGGATTAATGTCAAGCCAAATATGTCTGTTAGTGACATATTTACTGGTCGGGCGATGCGAAATATCGACCTGCTGATTTCTGAGATTTCCGGTTATCCGTCATCCTTGAAACGCGCACTGATGCTCACTTTAACTTCTGCCGCAGGTCAGATGTCCAATATGGTCTTTGCAATTAAAAATCGGCGAAGTAGCAAAAAAAACGGCAATAGCGAAAACAATGGCGAAAAAAATGGCGAAAAAATCGAGGTAGGTAGTTGGGTTATTGGGTTTTGGTTGCCCGATACCCATTTTGAAATTAACGTCTGGAATTGCTTCCAAAACCGCGCTAATAAACTCCTGAAATCTCTCCCAGACCAAGAAAAAAACTTATTTATTGTGTCTAATAATCTAACGTCTCTTAATACTTTAGATGTTAATGTTAACTCATGGCTAATCAATGCAGACGCTAGAATAGCACTGAAAGAAATTCCATCAGAGGTTGTCTCTTTCATTTGCACCGATCCACCTCACAGCGATCGCATTCCTTATCTGGAATTAAGTGAGTTATGGAATTCATTATTGGGTTACACCGTTGATTTTGAGAGAGAAATTGTGGTTTCTAATGCTAAAGAGCGCCAGAAATCAAAGACAATTTATAACGCTGATATGACAGAGTTTTTTGTCAAAGCATCTAGGGTTCTCAAGCCTTCTGGTTATATGGCATTATATTTTAATGCTCGCGATCCAGAAAGCTGGGCATACCTAAAATGTATTGAAAATATATCTGAATGCTTGAAATTTATCGGCTGCTTCCCGATGATATACTCCGCTACCTCTGTTGTCCAAGATAATCGTCAAGGGGCGATGAAAAGTGACTATATTATCATTTACCAGAAGCAACAAGCTAATGGTGAGTATCCCTTGTCCAGTGCTTTTACCAAATTGCCGAACTGGTCAGCGCAATTTCCCAGAAAAAAAGGAGAGTAATTTCTAATGAAAGATTTTCCCTATTGGCAGACTTTATATGAAAGTGACAATTTGGAGGAATTTAACTCCGATGAGGCAGGGCTTCTTTGGCTTAAACTAAAGTCAATTATGAGAAAGCCCCTGATTGCTGAATTTGTTGCAGAAAACCAGATCGCTCTAAATCAAACTTCTTTAAAGCAAAAATTTAGAGAATTGTACGCTTTGCTGGTAAAAGAACCATCGAAATCACATATCATGTTAGATACTTACATCAAAAAAAAGAACAAGATTGCTTTGGAGAGCTTAGATACAAACAATCTGGTTTCAGAGTTATACAAACTGAAATCTTTTGAGTGGGGTGGAGATTACCAAAATTCTTTGGATAAATATTTGGTCAGTCGTTATGTCAAAGTGCAGAAATCCTATGACATACTGGTTTCAAAATTTGCCACCGAGATCGGCGCCGCCGTGCAAGGATATGTTCTGAATAGTTGGTACAATCATTGGTCGAGTATCCTCATTGAACACATTTTTAAAGCCCATCCAGAAGTTTTACCCACTGTGGGTCAAATAAAACGTCTTGATTTCTTTATTAGAAATATTCCCTTCGATTTAAAAGTCACATATCTGCCAGCAGAGTATATAAAAGCCAAAAGAAGAGAACTTGGGCTGCCTGTAGAACTGACTTATCTGAAGAAAAAAGCTAGAAAATTAAAGATTTCTTTTGATAAAAAGGGGAAACCCAATGACATTTACTATGAAATTTTTGAAAAAATGAAGGACAAAAATACTGAAGAATCTAACCAGGTAATTGATACTCTAAAAACTCAAACAATGAAGATTCTCCAAGACACACAAGAGCATTCTCAGCACCTAGCAAGATGGTTATACGAAAATCAGGGTGAGATGCGCTTTGGCTCTGAAAATAGGCTATTTCTTGTGCTTGTAGATACCAATGATTTCAGTGGAAGTTGGAAATTGAAGCGTAACCTGGATTTGCTGCAACCTGTTATTAATAGCTACCTGGACAACTTTGCCGATAAAAATCTTTCTGATTTGAAAATTTCTTTCAAATATAAAGACAAACCGCAGACATTTACGGCTCTCACTGACGTAATTTTTGTGGTCAAGTAGCCTGACAAGCAAATCTTAGAAGAAGTTGCACCGAAATCATCGCTAAACAATATTGGTTATTTGTTATTGGTTATTTGCTATTTAAAATCAGAATAACCAATAACGAAAAATAACCTATTTAATCCCTGAATAGCGTAAGCTATAATCACCAAAGAATTTTGCTGGTTGCCCAATGAATTTAACTAAACTAAAACTGCCCAAAATTTTAGCTCAAACGAACCGCCCTAGCCTAGATTTACTGTTTATGTGGGTGGGGTTAATCATTACCCTATTCTTTGTAATGATTGCGTTATTTTCCCCATTATTTCAATCTTGGGGATGGTTACAAGACCCGACGGAATTTTTGAGTAATCCCATTCATCAGCCCCCCTCATTTGATTATTTATTTGGCACAAATCGCCTGGGTTATGATGTGTTTTCCCGCACTTTAATGGCGAGTAGAGTGGCGTGGCAAGTGGTGATTTTAGCCACGGCTTTAAGTATGTTAATTGGGGTGCCTTTGGGGATGCTGAGTGGTTATCTCGGTGGTCGCGCCGATCGCATCTTATTGTTTATCATGGATACCATTTACACTCTGCCGGGGTTATTGTTATCAATTACCCTGGCATTTGTGGTAGGCAAAGGGGTTTTTAATGCCGCGATCGCCTTAAGTATTTCCTATATTCCCCAATATTATCGCGTGGTCAGAAATCACACGGTAAGTGTAAAAACCGAACTATTTATTGAAGCAGCCCAAGCAATGGGGGCAAGTTCTTGGACAGTGCTTTCCCGTTATCTATTTCTCAACGTGATTCAAAGTGTTCCTGTATTATTTACCCTGAATGCTGCCGATGCAATTTTAGTCCTCGGTGGTTTAGGTTTTTTAGGATTAGGTGTTCCCGAAGAAGTTCCCGAATGGGGTCACGATTTGCGCCAAGCATTAGAAGCACTACCCACGGGCATTTGGTGGACGGCTTTTTTCCCCGGTTGTACTATGACTTTCATGGTGGTGGGCTTATCTTTATTTGGCGAAGGATTGAATCAATTTGTCAATCCCAAATTAAGAAACCGCAGTTAAAACTTGAGAAATTGAGCAGATTAACTAATGTCAAATAAAATCGGCATTGTGGTGGTAGGAGTGGGTCGCTGGGGCGTTCATTTGGTGCGCCAATTTTCCCAAAATCCCCTAACCAAGGTAGTGGCAATAGTAGACCGAAACCCGGAAAGATTGCCAGCAGTTCAGCAGCAATTTAACTTAGAATTTAACTTAGATTTATCATCAGTGGTTTTGGCCAAAGATTGGGCAGAGGTGCGAGAACTGCCTGGAATTCAAGCGGTGGCGATCGCCACTCCTGCTTCTACTCACTATTCTTTAATTAAAGATGCCTTAAATCAGGGCTATCATGTATTAGCAGAAAAACCCTTAACCCTCGATCCGCAAGAATGTCTGGAACTTAGCCATTTAGCCGAACAAAAACAGCGGCAATTAATGGTCGATCATACTTATTTATTTCATCCGGCAGTTCAACGGGGGAAAGAGGCGATCGCCGCTTTGGGAGAATTGCGTTATGGGTATGCTGCCCGAACTCACCTGGGGCCTGTGCGATCGGATGTTGATGCCCTCTGGGATTTAGCTATTCACGATATCTGTATCTTCAACTTTTGGCTAAGAGAAACCCCGATGCAGGTGCAAGCTACGGGCAAAATTTGGTTACAGCGATCGGGGAATGCTGCTAACACCAACATTCCTCAAGAAATAACCACAGAAAATAAATTATTTCCCCAAGGTTTAGCGGATTTTGTCACGGTAAACCTGACTTATCCTAGTGGGTTTGAAGCCCGGATTCATCTGTGCTGGTGTAATCCTGACAAGCAACGGCGTCTCTGCGTTGTTGGCAGTCAAGGCACTTTAATTTTTGATGAAATGTCACCGAATGCCCCCTTAATGATTCAGCATGGTTCTTTAGAACAAAATCAAGAAAAATGGCAGCCGGTGGGTCAAAAATCTGAGGTGATTGCTGTACCTCCTGGGGAACCTTTAGGATTAGTGTGCGATCGCTTTCTTGACCTAGTAATAAATCCCAATCAAGCCACCGAAACTCTGGTCATTTCCTCCGCTTTGTTAGGAGGAAAATTAGTGCAAATTCTCACCGCATTAAGTCAATCCTTAAATCAAGGAGGAATCCCGATTAAAATATCAGGGTAAATTATCCATATTTACCCTGATATTTTACCCTGAATACTCTAGGGTGAGCAATGCCCACCCTAGATTATAATTATGATTATGCTTCCTCAAATAACGGGGGTTCAGGACGATTGGTGGGTTTAACGGGAATTTCTATAATTAACTCTGTCCCTCGATCGGGAGCAGAAACCACATCTAATCTGCCATAGTGCTTTTCCACCACAATCTGATAGCTAATAGATAACCCTAAACCCGTTCCTTTCCCCACAGGTTTAGTGGTAAAAAATGGCTCAAAAAGACGCTTTTGCACCGTTGCGTCCATCCCGCAACCATTATCAAGAATGGAAATTCTGACGTAGTTTTTCACCCAGGCTGAATCCTGAGTATTTTCTAACTGGGAACTATCAATGGTAAAAGCGCGAGTTTTAATCTTAATTAGTTGAGGTGGTTCTTTATTTTCTAGCGCATCTAACGCATTATTTAGTAAATTCATAAAGACCTGGTTTAGCAAACTAGGGTGACATTCCACCTTGGGCAAATTACCATAGTCTTTATATATTTCAATATTCGGTTTGCCTAATTTGCCTTTGAGTCGATGTTGTAAAATCATTAAGGTACTTTCCAGCCCTTCATGGAGATCCACTTCCTTGACCGCCGCCTCATCAAGGCGAGAGAAATTCCGCAAAGATTGCACAATCTGGCGAATTCGTTCTGCCCCAGCTTGCATAGAATGCAATAGTTTAGGCAAATCCGTCATCAAAAAATCCAATTCAATTTCTTCGATAATTTCCTCAATTTCCTCGCTAGAATTGGGATATGTTTTTTGATAAAGATGCAGTAATTTAAGGATGTCTGTAATATAAGTGGTGGCGTGAGTGATATTGCCATAAATAAAATTAATTGGGTTATTAATTTCATGGGCAATTCCGGCCACTAGCTGACCTAAACCAGACATTTTTTCCATTTGAATTAGTTTTGCTTGAGTTTTTTGCAATTTCTCAATAGCAATTTCTAATTGACGTGCTTGTTCGCGAGATTGCGCTTCTGATTTTCGCAGTGCCGCTTCTACTTCCTGCTGATGCAATATCTCTTGTTTTAGCTGTTCGTTGGCTACTTTTAATTCATCGGTGCATTCTGCTACATTAATGGCTAAATTTTTTTGAATATTTTCTAAGTTATTTTCGGCATTTATGCGTTTGGCAATTTCCGCTTGCCATTCTGCATTTGTTTTATCTAATGCTTCGGTTTTTGATTCTAGGTTTTGTTGCAATTGTAGCATTTTTCGATACATTTCGGCTGGGTCGAGAGTTTTTAGCCAGCTTGCTCGATCGATTACTCCCATAAATTCTCCGCGATCGCTAGAAACTATTAAAGCTGAAGTTTGCCATTGTTCCATAGATTGTTGAGCCGACCATAAAGACGCTTCGGGGCCGATCGCTGGTAAAGAGCGATCGATGACAGATTTCGCTTCTATGGTCGATAAATCCAGGTCAATTGCCCAATAATTCACGATATCTTGGTCTGTGATAATGCCTAGGGGCGTGGGGATATGTTCTGGTTGGGCGATCGCTTCTTTTTGAGCATTTAACTCCTCAAATAATAACACATAATTTGTCTGATTTTTTACCATAATTTTAGCAATTTTTTCTAAAAAATCTGGCAAAGTTGCTTGAATTACCTGGTTAGTCAATAAATTTTTTACTGAGGCTAATTTTAGCCAATTTTTACGATATTCAAGTTGTTGAACCATTTGATATGGCGCGATCGCCCCTAAGAAAAAACCGCTGGTATCGAACAGTAATACGGGATCGTTACCCTTTTCCCGCCAAAGATTAGCGATCTGAAAAATATTCTCAACATCAGATTTATTAATGGCGATAAAATTTTGGTTCATTACATCAGCAATGGTCAAATTAGTTAAAATTTGCTTTTGCGCGATCGCTCTGACAATATCTGGCACAGTGACAATCCCTAAAATGTCTGATATTTTTAGCTGATTTGGCTTAACGTTAATGGCTGATGGTGAAACTACTAAAACATAACCCGATGCAATATTGCCCCCAGGTGAGTCCGGTAAATCCGGGGATTTGCTTGATGCAAACAGGGGACAGCTTGCATTTAAGTGGCTGATTTGCTCGATAATTTCCCGGACATAACTTTCCGGTGTAACGAATTGAGGACGGCGATCGAGATCGGACTCTAGAAATATGGAATCAATCGATGATGTTTGATTTGACATAACTTGGGATTAATTGACTAAACAAAATCAGGATAAAAATCGCTGGTTTTGAGGCAAAAAGCCGGGGCAAATAATTCGCGATCGCTGATTCAGTCTCAGGGAGAGAATTAGACCTGTTTCGCTATTTTACACCCGTGAATCATAGAAATTAGACAGATAATTTTTGATAAAATAAAAAAAACCGCCAATTTTGTGCTGCTGGAGCAAAGCGCTGATTCACTTCAGTGTACCCTAACAGGAGAAACTCAGAAATTCTCAACATTAATCTAGACGATCCATCTCTAGAGCGCAAATTTTCTGGATAGTCTGGTCAAACTCCCTTCAAGGGTCAAACAGATGCCTTTTGGTTTAGGGCTATGTGGTAGACCACACCTGACACGATCGCCGTAGGGATGTATGATTGATTAGAATATAGATCGGAGAGAATTCTTAACCCGTTGTCGATCATCCAGGATAAAATGCCAGAATACTACAGTCAAGAAGATGTACAGCAAATTCTCCAATTAGCGATCGCCAAAAGAGGGATCGATGGAGATTTTTCTAGGGTTCAACTCCTAGAAATGGCCGATGAACTGGGAATTTCCCCAGACAGTCTTCAGCAAGCAGAAACACAATGGCTTGCGAAACAAGATGAATTTAAGGAACGTCAGCAATTTGATATATACCGACGCGATCGGTTAAAACAAAACTTTGTGCGCTATCTCATTGTCAACTTCTTTCTAATTCTGGTCAACCTAGTTTTATTTAAATCAGCCAACTTTGGTCTAACCATTGCGCTGATTTGGGGATTAATCCTCGCCTTAAAGACCTGGAAAACTTATGAAATGGATTCAGAAGAGTATGAGAATAGTTTCAGTAAATGGCGGCTCAAAAAACAAATCGGTAAATCAATAAATCTGGCTTTTGATAAATTACTTAATCCTAAACCATAAAGTAAAATCAATTCTTTAGGGCGATCGCACCGATTAACAACGCTAACTTTTGCCCGACTTACGCATCACCGCTATCCGTGGTCGGGGCAGTCGATCGATTGCCCCGACCACGGATAGCGACCCCCACCGCGTAAGTCTTGTTTTGCTGCCATCAAATCAGCGAATTTACCAAAAAAATTTAACCCGGTGACTCATCTAGTATATGATAATAGCTAACCATTCCACTCTGACGGTGATTTATTCAATTCCTGCTGAAATAGTTTGGCATTTTTTAAACGGATGATTCGATCGAGCTTTGGCGGATATTTTATAGAGAGTAAATTTATTTTGTGTTTTAAAATTAGCTGAATTGTCGAAATAATTATAATTTAACTAAATTATTGTTTTCATTTTTGCCAATGATTAATCCAGAATCAATCAATATCTTACTTGTTGATGATACTCCCATAAATTTACGAATTTTGTCAGCAATTTTATCGAAACAAGGGTATAAAATACGTCAAGCTTTAAGTGGAAAACTTGCCTTGATGACCATAGAAAAAAATGCCCCTGATATCATTTTACTAGATATCAGTATGCCGGAAATGGATGGATATGAAGTTTGCTCGCAAATCAAGGCTAATCCAATCACTTATGAAATTCCAGTAATTTTTATTAGTGCTTTAGATGATACATCGGCGAAAGTCAAAGCTTTTGAAGTGGGCGGTGCCGACTACATTACTAAGCCTTTTAAAAGTCAAGAAGTTTTAGCCAGACTTGAAAATCAAATCAAGATTAGAGAATTACAAAAAAAACTGACTGAGCAAAATTTTCAATTGCAAAAAATTGCCGAAAGAGAGAAACTTTTAGGTCAAATATCTCAGCGAATTCGTCAATCCCTGGATTTGACGGAAATTCTCTCAACTACGGTTCGAGAAGTCCGGGAATTTTTGCAAGTAGACCGAGTAGCGATCGCACGGTTAAATCCAGATCGGACTTTAACAATTGTCCAAGAGTCGGTCGTAGACCAAAAGTTATCAATTTTAAATTTAAAGATTATCGATCGCAGTTTTCAGGAGGCTTATATTCAGCGATCGCCTGACATTCAGGTGATTTCAGATATTCAGCAATCTAGTCTGTCTCTTCCTTTGATTTCATTCTGGTCTGGACTAAAAGTGCGCTCTCATTTAGTGGTGCCAATTTTTCAACAAACTGTCAGCATTTCTGAAGAAAATCAGGAGCCATACACCGATAGTCTGAAAGAAGATTCTCTAAATTCTGAACTTTACGGATTACTGATTGCCGATCATTGTACTCAGGTGCGTCAATGGCACCCGTCAGAAATTGATTTATTAACCCAATTATCGATTCAAATTGGCATGGCTTGGCAACAAGGCCAACTTTATGGTAAGTTGCGCTATCAACAAGAAAAAACTGAGACGCTGTTGTTAAATATTTTGCCAAAATTAATTGCTCAACGGTTGAAACAAAATCCGGGTATTATTGCCGATAATTTTGAATCGGTGACAGTGATGTTTGCCGATATTGTGGGATTTACCAATTTATCCGCGCAAATTTCTGCCCTGGAATTAGTCCAGTTACTCAATGAAATTTTTTCTTTGTTTGATGCTTTAGCACAACGACATAATTTAGAAAAAATTAAAACGATTGGCGATGCTTATATGGTGGTCGGAGGTTTATCAATTCCCAACGAGAATCATCTCAGCGCGATCGCGGATATGGCCCTGGATATGCAGCAGGCGATCGGGCAAGTTAAAACTCCCGAAGGCGAACCTTTTCAAATTAGAATTGGCATTAATTGTGGACCCGTTGTTGCGGGGGTAATTGGGTCAAATAAATTTATTTACGACTTATGGGGAGACACGGTAAATGTGGCTTCTCGCATGGAATCTACGGGAATTCCTGGTTACATTCAAGTCACAGAAAGCATTTATAATCAGCTAAAAGCATTTTATGAGTTTGAACCCAGGGGTTTAACTCCAGTAAAAGGTAAAGGTGAAATGATGACTTACTGGCTTAAAGGTAAGAAAAATTCGCCACGGTTTTAAGCCGTGGCTACTGCTGACCTCTGGTATTTAAGGTTTATTTAAGGCTTAAATTACAAACCAGGTCGATCCACCATTAAACGGTCTAATTCTAACTGCATTTGATAGCGGACTTTTTCATAACAAATATCGACATAATCTCGGTCTTTGGCCATGTCTGCCCCATAATATTCAAATTCAATAGGCCGACAAACACGAGTTTTAATTTGCATCGGTAAGGGGAAATTTGGCAGGGGGCCAATGCCAATAATCCAAGGCAAACCTAAGTAAATGGGAAATACTTCTGGGTCAACATCAAATAACCACGGCATCCCCCATTGATGCAATTGCCGCACCTGTTCGTAAAATTCCCCTAAGACAATTAAAGTGTCGTGCGCCCCTTTGGAAATCACCGGGACAATGGGCACTTTCTGCCGCAGGGCAAGTTTAATAAAGCCTTTGCGTCCGGCTAAGTGAATGCGATCGCGATTATGATAGGGCCGAAACACATCTTGCGCCCCACCGGGATAAACAAACACACTGGCCCCTTTCTCGAAAGCCGCGATCGCCATTTTTGGATGAGCAATTACAGCCCCCATTTGGGCCGCCAATTTCGCCAACTCAGGATCGAATTTCCAAGCATTCCGGTGCATCAAACCATAGACCAGACGCTTCGTTCCAAACCGCCGAAACCAGTCATACATCACCATCGAAGTATCTGGAGAAGCCAGTCCGCCATTGTGGGAACCCACAAACAAACATTGACCCGTCCTGGGAATATGATGCCAACCATCGCTTTCAACCCGAAAATAGTAGCGATAAAACCATTCCCAAATCGGCATCCAATCTAAAATCACCCGCTCATCGCGCAGGTCTAAAGTCCAACCGGGCTGGTTTTTTGCAGGCTGGTTTTTTGCAGTTTTGCTCTCAGTCATAGTCAATTAAATTTGTCAAAGGGTGAAAGACAATGAGGTTTTTTCATATCCTATCTCATCCCTCGATAATTCGCCGTCGATCGCCTAGTTTTACCTGTTTTTCCATAAATTATCTTCACCCCTGACTCAGTTTATCCATTGTGGCGAGGATTTCGCTCGATAGAATGGGAAATTGAAAAACTGCGATCGGCAATTTTTACCGCCATACTATTTTCCTGAAACCCTAGATAAATCGGCTCCAGATTTGTATTTGTATCTTTAACGGCATCCAGGGGAACTCTGATATATTTTTTGATAAAATAACCCATGACATTTCCCGCTTTTGTCTCAAGATGATTCCAGGCAGACTCTCCAATATAAGCTCTACCATTATATTTAGAGTATTCAGCGATTAAATCTGCCAATTTTGTCGAAGGATTAGAGTCTAAAACTAAAAGGATTGGTGTATATCCCGATCCGGCACAATCAGCAGCAAAATCTAATTCTTCCTGGAACCTCCCTTGACCACTCGCGGCAATTGTCATCCGCATCTTAAACTCATAAGCAAATCGCCCATCAATACAATCAACTTGTCTTCCTTTTTTGGGATCATTGGTTCGCTTAATCGGAGATTTAGAAGCAGCAAAAGAGACTCCACCAATTGCCGCCGTTAAAATCGGTTCAAAGAGATATCCAGTTTCTTGAGCCGACCGATTATCAATGTCGTACAACCATTTTCTCCAAACTAACCATGAAGCCAAACTCTCCGATGGGATTAATCCATATTCTAATAAACAGCGAGGGACAATCTGTTCTATTTCAGGAATTGGCTGATTTTCCAATATTAGTTGAAATTTTAGGCGGCGTTTATGCAGTTCACATAGAACTTTAAAGTAGGTAGCAAAATCTTCTATATTTTGCTGAATATTAAAAAATATTTCTTCAAAGCTCTCTGCGGCTAAAACAGGTTGTTGGAACCAATCTAAAGCCGTGCCATAATAACCATTGGTAATTTCTTCAATGGGTAAGAGATGATTGACTAACTGCGGGCGATCTAAATCTATAGCCGCGATCGCACAGAGTCGAATCAGTTCAGCATCTTCCAGAAATACAGACAACCCGGTGCTGCCTAAAGTTCTGGCTTTATTAATCAGTTGACGAGTTTCCTTATCTAGCATAAGAATTGGTGATTTTTTCCAGTTGAGTAAGCATTTTAGCTAATTTGGGACTTTTTCCGCTTGATTTAGTGGCATCAATCCCCAACCATCGACCTTGAGAATTTGGTCGCCGTTGCCAAGTCGCTATTTTCTTAATATGGGAGGCTAATAAATTCATAAATAATGGTGGAATTGCATTACCAATCTGACTCGCGATTTCACTCGAAGAACCTTGAAATTCATACCAGTCTGGGAAAGATTGAATTCGCGCACATTCTCGCAGAGTCAAAAGACGATTTTGCCAAGGGTGGATAAATTCATTGGGTGACGCGGAAGTAATTGTTAATGAGGGTCGATCGGATAAAAGACGTTTTAATCCATTGGGTGCCCCCCCTCGCTTTTCTGTAGGCATTCCATCCATAACTCTTCTAAGGGCACGTTTTTGATAACTCGCGTGTTGAAGATGTGAGGGTAAATCTTTCATCGTTCCCCCTGGAATTAATAGATTAATTCTCTCTTGAGTAATCCCATTGACTGATTTTATTTTGTGCTGCCGAATTGGTTGATTTTCCGCTTGCCGCAATTGCGCTTGGTAATCGCATTGGGCAGATTTGTCATAAAAAACTACACCGGACTCGGAAGGATTTGGCAAATCGCCGATCGCATCTAATATTGAGCAATGAGGCTGTTGAGCAAATAGAGACATTTGCTCAGAATTAGCGCAAAATGAAGGGGGAAATTCAAAGTAACATTCTTCTAAGTTTCCCACAATAAATATGCGTTTTCGTTTTTGCGGTAATCCATAGCGTTCCATGTAAATTTTTTCAGCGCGTACCCAATAGCCTGATTCCAAGAAACGTGCGATCGCTGAAATCAGATAAAAGCCTTCTTTCGAGGTGAGCAATCCCTCGACATTTTCCATGATAAACCAAGTTGGCTTTAAGTCGATGATAATTTCGACAAATTTTTTTAATAAACTATTTCTCGGATCTGCCCAATCCTTAGTCCCGGCTGAACTAAACCCTTGACAGGGTGGCCCACCAACGATTAAGTGGAGTTCAGCCGGAGAAAGGTGCGATCGATCTAATATTTGCGCTGATTTCAACTGAGACAAATCCACAGTCAAAATGGGATTGCCACCGATATTTTTGGCATAAGTTTCACAAGCGGTTTCATCAATGTCTACCGCCAAGTTAACCAAAAATCCAGCTTGTTTTAGTCCCAAACTGCAACCCCCACAACCGGAAAATAAACTTATAGCATTGACCATTGATCTAATTTTATCCTTAACTGACCGATGCTTTTAGTAAACTTGCTGAATCATCTATATTTTAGATTTGTCCTACAGTCATTATGCGACATTTTTTATCACTCTTTTTCTTTTAGCGATCGCATCATCAGGGACATCCCAATAAGCTGAAGCCTGCCCCATATTATAGGTCAAATATTGACTATCGATTTCTGGCAATTCGCGAATTTCTAGGGTTTTCACATCAATGTTGAGACATTGAATAATTTCATCGCCCAAACATTTAGATAACATCGGGATTACCGCATTGCCAATTTCTCTAAAGCCATGCCAAATGGTGCGATGAAATTGAAACCAATCGGGAAATGTATGCAGTCTCGCAGCTTCTCGAACCGTAATACATCTCGGTTCCCGATAATGAATTGGTCTTGGGGCAGTATGCGCCCCTCGATCGCTGCTTGTACCTGCCCGCAGGGTATTACAAAGTCCTGACGGTGAAAGCTTAAAAAATCTACTGGTTTTTTCTACAGTTCCCGGTTCAGTTAATAAAAATCTGCTGATAGATTTGGCGGTATGATTAGAGCCAATATGCCCCCATACTTGGCCATCGATTTTCCGTTTATGACAAAGATAATAGGCGGCTGATGGATGCAAAGCAAAGCTTTTTCTAAAGCCAGAATAATCTAGTTTGCTGGCATCAATTCCTCTATCTTGATTCACAAAAGCGGGGATATTAGCTAAATCGGCAATAGCATCCCCGACCGTATTAACCGGATTAATATTTGCCTCGGTTTCCTGATGGGTTTCTAGAGGATAATGGGCTGGTTTTACATCTTTACGACTGCCAATCAGAATTAAGCGTTTTCTTTTTTGGGGAGCGCCAAACCGGGAGGCATCCAAAATTTTAATTGGTTGAGCAATGACGTAACCAATGCGCTTAAATTCGCTGACTAATTCATCCAAAAATTGCCGATGTTCACCAGAGGCGATACCGGGCACATTCTCGAAAATAAAATATTTTGGTTTGATGTCCTTGATAATTCTGACATATTGAAATACCAGCGAATTTCTGGGGTCATCTAACTGCCGTTTGCCAATATGAGAAAACCCTTGGCACGGTGGCCCCCCGGCAATTAAGTCCACTTCACCGCTAAACCCTTGCTGTTTGATTTGAGTCATTAACTTTTGGGTTTTTAAGTGATTAATATCTTGGCAAATACTGACACTATAGGGAAAGTTAACATGATGAACTAGAGTATGAATTGGATCCAATTCTACGGCGGCGGCAATATCAAATCCAGCCGCCTCAAGTCCCAGAGACATTCCCCCACAGCCTGAGAATAAATCGATCGCGATCGGTCTTGGCATTTGTCACTCTTTAATTTAATTACAATTTGACTACGACTTTTGATTTTAGCGCAATTGCCGAAAATATATTAATATTATCAGAAAAGTTAATATTTGTAAATATGCCAACAACTAGGCAATTTACCCCCATACACGCGCCATTGAATCATCAGTAACTCATCAGCAATATGATTAAGATTAGATCGCATTTTTTAAATAGAAATAAGCGTTTTAAAAAACTTGATTAAGACAATTTTAAGATGCAAGATTAAATATAAGCTTGTAGCCATTATTTTTAACTTCACCATTTTTTGTTGTTATAAGTAATCAAATTTAATCTAGCAAAAATAGTGGGTTTTGTTGGTAAAGAGAAATTATTGGCGATATTTCATCCTAACTAATAGGAGAAAAATTCGCGATCGCTTGTAATTTATATCAAAATAATGTCTATTGTTCGTCATTGTTCGTCACAGAAATTGTTTTACAGATGCTACACTGTAAGCAATTAACTATCTCACCCCTAATTCTTATGATGGAGCTTTCCCCATGCCCCAAGCCCTGAAAGCGATTTACCATAGTGGTACGTTTATCCTTCAAACAGCCTGTGATTTGCCTGAAGGTGTTGAGGTTGAGCTTTTTGTCAAAGCACCTCAAGTCATTCCCCCCAAGATTACTGATATTGCAAATAGGCAGAAATTTTTAACCCTGCTTGTTGAGCGAATGCAACAAAACCCCATTCCCGCTAACGCTCCGCAGTTTACAAGAGATATGCTATATGAACGCCGTTGACACAAATGTTTTAATTTACGTCAATGATTCGCGCGATCCTAATAAGCAGGCAATTGCAGCTTCTCTAGTAGCTGGTCTGACAGAGGGGGTTTTAATTTGGCAAGTTGCCTGCGAATATTTGGCGGCAAGCCGGAAACTTGAGCCATTGGGGTATGACAGAGCAAAAGCCTACCAGTACATTAGAGATTTGCAACAAGTTTGGTACACAGCTTTGCCAACTTGGGCTGTTATCAATCGTGCCGAGAACTTGATGATCCGTTTTAGCTTGTCCCACTGGGATTCGATGGTGGTTGCTGCTTGTTTGGAGGCAAATGTTGAAACTCTTTATACAGAAGACTTTGGGTATTCAAACATTGATGGATTAAAAATTGTCAATCCTTTCAAAAATCTCTAAACCCGCCGCAGCATAATACCAAATCCGGTTCTCAATTAGGGGGGATTCGCTTTCTCGTCCGTACTTGAGAACCGGGCTTGGTATAAGTACAGAAAAACGAAAAAGGATGACCCTTTTCTTGAGCATATCTTCTGAGAGATGTTTGCAGAGATAGCGTGAAGCGTAGCGCTCCCCCAGGAAATTGCCCACATCTTTTGTCGTTTCTACCATCGCCCCTAATTCATATGTTAGAACAATGCCGCAATTGTTGAATCAGATCGAGATAATTGGGGATAGAATTGAGGATATTTTTTCTGCAAATAATTAGCAATTGCCTTTTTTCGATTTGCCCGTTCTGACAAATCTGGTGGCGCATCTTCTAGCAAATGTTCGGGATGTCCCCCCAACCTTTCGACAATAGTTTGGTGCGGTTGCCAAGTCAGCCAACGTTCTTTGACCAAGCGTTTAATCAATTTATCTTAATTTAATTACAACTAAACCACAACCTCTGATTTTAGCGCAAAATGTTGCCGGGAAATATATTAATTTTTATAAGAAAATTATAATTTTGTCAAGATGCCAATAAGTATGCAATCCACCCCCATACACGCGCCCTTTACTCATTAGTGCCTCACCAGAAATATGATTAAGTCCCTGCCACACCTCTTTAAGCAATTCTGGCTTATCTAAAAGCAGGCAAAATACAGATCGCAATTTTTCGATTTCCCAGTTTGGCAAAAAAAATCAGCACCCGATTTTTAGGAAAAACCGGATGGCTGTTATCTCTGCATTGATTGAAATTAATCTAAGTCTTGGGGTAATTCTTCTGCTGCCATCATCGAGCTTTTGACGGATTTTTTGTAACGATTAGCAATCATTCTTTCTGGATCGATCCCTTCAAAAGTTGGCGGAATCCAGGCACGCACTAAGAGCAATCCGGCCAAAACTATTAAAAATGATCCTGTGGCCAGAATTTGCACCCAAGGGGTTTCTAAAACTCCTCGCACAATCACTTCTCGCAAAACCGAAACAATAGAAACTTCCACCGCAACGCCAATGGAAACCCGCTGTTCTTGTAAGTAAATAATCAGCAGGCGGAATAATTCAACTAAGATTAATAAAAACAGAATATCAGCCGTTACCTCTTGAAATTCGATGGGAGGCAAAAGGGAAAGAAACATTTCTCGCAACTCCAACACCATGAAACAGAATAAGCCAATACACAAAGAAATAACGATCGAGTCTTGGATGGTTTCTAAAAATCGCACAATTTTGGTGCGATTTAACCAGGCGTAAGATTTGGATTCTGGATTATCTAGGAAATTTTGCATGGATGCAACCTTGAGAAGGTGATAATTTGAGCATAATTCAAAGGCTGGTTATTTTTTACCTGTTGAATGTTTAATTTATTTATAGGTTTGATTATTAAAATTATGCCTGACCGTGAAAAAATATTTTCCAGGGGTTCAGCGCTTGGGAGTCTCTCATTTTCACATTCCCAAGGGCGATCGGGCATCCTAGCAAAGCCCAGTAGGGTAGCTTTTGTAGGTTGGGCGATCGGTACTCAACCCAACGGAGGAGAGAGAATAGAGGGGAGAGAATAGAGGGGAGAGAATAGAGGATAGAGGTTCGTAGAAGGTTGAAAATTGAAATCTCCACTCTTCACTCTATCCTCTATTCTCTATCCTCTATCCTCGCAAGTGTTGGGTTTCACTGGGTTCAACCCAACCTACCAGGTCTTGAGAAAAATATCTATCTGTAACAGTCCCCATCTGCGTTAATCTGCGGTTTAAAAAAAACCAAATTGCGATCCTCGAAGTAGTGAATATCTAGAAGTATTTTTGGGAAAAAAACTGTTTCTGCGTAATCAGAAATCATCTTGCTCGTCGGATAAAATATATTCCTCCTCAAAAACCTCAAACCAAGAAATGGAAGTCAAGAAACATTTAACTTTCCTCATTTCCGTTTCCGCCTCTTGCACGGCAGCTTGAAAACATTTATCCCAAATAGACTCAATAAAATCTCGATTTAAACTCGGCACTTCTTCTTGAATATCGTCTATTTCACGACGAGCCGATAGAATACTAATAGCCCAACTAGAACAGCGTTTTTGAGGTTGACATTTCCACTTAATCACATGAACCATTAAGCGAATTAACTGACTTTTCAGTGCTCGTCTGTCATTCCTTCCCATTGCTTCAATTAGAGATTCTAAACCTTCTGTAGCTTCCATAGATTTTCCTTCTTTGAGAAGAGTCTGGACTGTTACAGCCGTTTGATAATGGGAACACACTGCTAACCAGTCCCAATCTTGTTTAGTCAGCATTGCCATTTCCTTGAGATTACCGATATTGTTGATATTTGAGAGGTGAAACTTGTGGAACAGGCATATTGCCCGTCACAGGCAATATGCCTGTTCCACATTTACATCTTATTTAAAAATGCACACATATATTGATTATAACTAATATAGGGCGTAGGGGCTTTTCCTCAAGGCGGTGGTTGCCCCGATCTGGTTGCCCCGATCTGGTTGCCCCCATTGCTGCGGTTGCCATCGATCGGAGGAAGGCACGGAGGCACTACCCCGACAAATCTGTCTGTGTGGCTGAAGTATAATAACATGGCATTGCATCATATCATATAAAAATCCTGTTTCTAGAAAAAATTTTGTTTGACTAGGTAAAAGTTATTAAGTTTTAATCAGTGCGATCGCTTTCTAATAAATTGACAAAAATTGCTAAGTTTGCTAAACTATAACTATACCTCTTCGTATTACCGTGGCTGCTGATTACGGTTCCTGAAAGAGGTTATTATTGTGAATCAACCTAGAAATCGCGCTTGGCGACTTTTTCAGCGGATTAAATACATTAAAAAAAGAAAATTTCGCAGATCGCATCGCTCCCATCAGCGATTAATTAGAGGAAAGTTATCAAAAACTAAAGGAGTTCCTCGTTATGGGATTAATTCTTGCTGGCGACCGAGTAAAAACTGGAAATTAATCTATTTGCGTAAGCATAAACTGGCAAGAGCATCTCAATTAAAAATGGAATATCCCCGCAAGCCTTTGTGGTTACTTGACGAGGATCTGTTTCTCACAGAAGATTAAAGTTTATTAGTAGGGTGGGCAATATTGCCCACCTTCTCCCATCATATTGAGTTGCTGAATCGGTCTATTTTAAACCATATATTTTTGAGACAAAATGAGCGATCGCAAAACCGAGCAAAAATTCTTATTTGTCTGTAGTCGCAATCAGTGGCGAAGTCCGACAGCAGAAAAAGTGTGGGGGAAAACTGAGGGGTTGCAAGTTCGTTCAGGGGGAACCAGTCCCAAAGCCCGAAAAACCATTTCAGCGGCGGATATCACTTGGGCTGATATTATTTTTGTGATGGAACAAAAGCATAAGCATCAATTAAAAGCCAAGTTTACCAGACTCCTCGATTATAAGCCGATTCATGTATTAGAAATTCCTGATGAGTATCAGTATATGGACGAGGAATTGGTGGAGTTACTTAAAGAATCGGTGACTCCATTTTTGAAGTGAATAATCGCATAGTATATTCTCAAAAGGCGGATCAAACGCTAGTAAAATGCAATAGTTTGGCAATCCATCCGCGACCAGTTCATTGGTAAAGAAACCGGGTTTCTACGAGAAATGCCTGACTCCCCACCAGACCCTACATAGAAACCCGGTTTCTGAGTTACGGCGGCGAATTATACTATGGTTTTTTTTCGGAAATATTGCCGGGAACGCACCCTATTATTCTGCCAAAAAGAGGGATACAAGTAGCGTTAAGCGTAGCTATTCCGTAGCGATCGCCCCTTAGAAAAATCCATCGAGATGCATCGTTAATTCATCGATTATTCACAGCGATCGCCAATTTTTCCTGACGCCATTTAGCTTTGTTTAACCGCTGCTATTTCCTCAAAATCTACCCGCACGATCGCGCTTTCAAATTCTACCCCCAAAACCGTACACACTTCCAGAATTTCACCAAAGCTGGCACATTGATAATCTGTGTCTTCATACTGCATAACTTGCTGTTCAGAAATCCCTAAAATATCCGCTAATTCTTGCTGAGTGATTTGGGCGGCGATTCTGGCTTTAATTAAAGCATCAGGCAGCTTATTCATGCTTTCAATTTTAATTGAAATCGGCTGGTTTTGGGGACAATTAATCAACCTTTCATATTCCGCAATTTCTGCTTGTAATTCCTCAACTTGACTTTGATAGGAATCTCGGTAAAGTTGCGATCGCACTGGCTCCGCTTTTAAACTTTCATTACTTGCCAATTCCCCTACAGACTTTTCAAATCGTCTCAAGCAATCTAAAGTGTTCTGATATTCTTGCTCATTTTTAATCATCATGGGTTATACCTCAGTTTTTAACTGGGTCATGGCCAATTCTAAACCATCGATCGCCCGCTGCCTAGTCAAATTTGTCGCAAATCGGTCTTTAAACTCCTCCCATTCGCAAAAATGAACCCCTGGTGGTAAATTACCATTTTCATCAAATTCTGGAATCACTTTCTCACACCCACACATCCAAATATAAAATATCAAATATAAATATATTTTACATCCCTGGAGAAACTGCCGCGATCGCTCCACTTTGATAATTCAGACCAGTAATAATATTTTCTGCGGGGATACCTGCGGCAATTAGTGCAGAACTTAAACCTTGTTCAAAGTTATCCTCTTCAATGATAACGCGATCGCCCACCAAACGAGCATGAAACAGAATTGTATCAATCCACCGTTGCTTATCCCAGCCTGTAGCGATCGCCAAAAAGTGACCGGAATCAAGATCGCAAACCGGATAAAGCTGAATTGCTTGTAAACGAGGTTGATTTCGGGTTGCTTCTTGCAGTGTTTTTTTTAGGATATCTCGATAATTTAGCGAACATTCCATTGAACAATAACCTCCTGTTCTGGTTCATAAACTAATAAGTTAATTTGATTGCGCTGGACGGCTAACTGAAAAATTGGTTTTTGGAAGTGTCGAATATAGATGGCTTGACTGATAGCCAGAAACAACTGCCGTTCGGGTTCTTGCTTCTCCAAAGCCCATTGATAAAGCTGAAGCTGTCCGAGGGTTTTTTCCAGTTCATTAATAACTGAGGGGGAATCAAAGTCTTTGACTTCTACCGCAATTTTCCGTCCTTCTTTTTCGGCGGCGAAAAACTTTTCGGCTCCTAAATCAGCTTTCAAGAGCGTTTGTTCTAATACTAAGATTAACGGGTCATCCGTAATCGTCCACCCGTCTTTTTCAAGAGTGTGGCACAAGGATAAATGTAAATCATCACGTCTAGACATTTGTTATCACATCTTGATAGTTTGCTGTTTCCCACGAAAAAAAAAGTATCTCTTGCAATAATAGCACTATCCAGTTCCTTCAGATTCAAATGGATACAGGGGAGGGAAGAAGAGAGACGCTTTTGGGAGAGAATATCAAACAAAGCGATTTTGAGACAAGTAGCGATCGCTCTAGTATCCGCGAAAAAGAAATTTTGACTTTCGCGTTAAAGTTATTACTATTTTAATAAAATCTTGTGTTATCCTAGTTCACATATAAATATAAATTTTGATGCAGGAATTTTCTAACCTTATGCAAACCAAACCGATCGTAATTCGCGTTAATGCTGAGGTTGCCCGGATATTTGAGGCAGCTTCAGAAGAACACCGGCGTAAATTTGAGGCATTACTTAGCATGAAAATTAGTGATGCAACTCGACCCAAAAGACCCCTGGAGGAAGTGATGAGTGAGATTAGTCGAAATGCTAAAGCGCGAGGTTTGACCCCAGAAATTTTGGATTCAATTCTATTTGAGGAGTGAAATCCGCTACGTTTTTGATACCAATGTAATTGTGAGTGCGCTTTTATTTGAGCATAGCAAACCCGATCGAGTGCTTCGATATGCTTTAGCCAATGGTGAAGTCCTGCTATCACTGGAACTACTCTAAGAGTTAAATGAAATATGAGGACGCGAAAAATTTAATCGCTATGTCACCAGTGAAGAAAGAGAAGAATTTTTAGCCACTTTAGTGGAAAGATCCGTTCTAGTGGAGATAGTTGAACAGGTGCAAGAGTGCCGCGATCGCAAAGATGACAAGGTTTTGGAGTTGGCACTAAATGGATCGGCGGACTATATAATTACTGGTGACAAAGATTTGCTGGTATTGCACCCATTTCGGGGTGTATTGGTAATCACAGCAGACGACTTTTTAAAGGCGATTAAACCTGAGTAGTTTCGGCTGTTAAACGGACGAAATCAACGAAAATAGCGAGATATTTGTGTTTTTTGTCAGGGGTTTCAAGTCCGAGAGACATTCCCTCACAGCCTGAGAATAAATCGATCGCGATCGGTCTTTGCATTTGTCACCCCTTAATTTAATCAAGACTTTTTATTTTAGAGTAAAATGTTGCGCTTTTGATCCAGATCACTGTAAATGTCTGATAATACACAGAAACCTGGTTTCTTCAAGAAACCAGGTTTCTATCGTGGGTGGCTACTTAATTTTTTGAAAGTGCAATCAATCAGTCACTTTACTTATATTCACTTTTCATTTGTCTAGCTTTTGCGATAGGTTACGATTAAAAAATAACTTGGTAATAATTGGCAAGTGATCTGAACCTATTTTAGATAAAACCTGTGTAGCGTGTGTTCTCAACTCATCAGAGTGCATGATGTAATCAATTCTAACTATTGGCTGGGTTAAATTAATTGTGCCACTTGGATTTTTATGAGCAGGCCAGGTAAAACCAAATCCCCATCCTGATTCTTGGAAAGAGTCTATGACAACTTTGGTTAAATAACTGTAATCTTGAGCTTGGTCAGTCATATTAAAATCTCCAGCAGCAATAATGGGAAGATTTTCCTCCTGTAGTAACTTAACTAAACTCTGAATTTCTCTAGAGCGAATAGAATAGTCATAAATAGGTAGAGTAAGGGAAAATAAAATTTTCTGAGGACGAAACCAAGGATATGTTGTATGAATATTATAAATAGCTATTTTTCGGTCTCCAACTTTAATGATAGCTCGTTGTTGAAATACAAGTCCTTCCTCTGCTAGTTTAAAATCTTTAGAGGAGAGAATAGGATATCTGCTTAATATCCCCATTCCTACCAGTTTTTCACTAACCAGTGGCCTATGAACCTGGTAAGGATAAGTTTTCCTTAAACTAGGCCAGCCATTTTGAATATGTTGATTAGTAACTTCTTGCAAAAATACAATATCTGGTTTTTGATCTAAAATGAAATTGTTTAAAAATTCAGATTCAACGAGATGCTGCCCAACATTCATCGACAATACGGTAATACTAGAATCAAAATTGGCTATATCCAAAAATTTAGGAGACCAATATTTGATATGCGCCCAACCCAAAATAATCAGGACAGCACAGCATGAAATTATAAAATTAATCTTGCTTTTTAGAAAAAAAGAGACTATCGGAAAAGTAAAAACGGGCAAAAAAATCCAGGGAATGAAGCTGCCAATAAACCCTACTATCGCTAACCTATCCCAAAGTAAAAGCCTGAGAATAAAATAAATTGCCAGAAAAGCAGCATAAGCATAAAATGTAAATACAGCTAATATCTGAAACATCGTATTGAGGTGAGTTTTCATTATTGTTGATTCTTGTGAATTGGACAAGGACACTTATAAATAACGTTTTTATAACGTAATTTTAACCATATTAAAAACCTTATTCTGTAAAAAATGCCAAAAATAAATTTTCTAACATAGCGGTATAAAAGTAAAATGCCACCTGATTTTTTGAACTCATCTGAAGTCAGGGCTTTCCAAACCAAAGGCAATGCTAAATGAATTTTCAAATTTCTTACATATAGCCAAAATAGCTGTAGCATTGCCAACAAGTGTCCTCGGTAGTAACCTGTTTTTAATGAATTATTTAGAGATTGTTTTATTTGATCTTCTTGTTTTTCTAAAGTTGATTTATTTTCTTTAGCTTTTACAGTTGAGTCGTATTCGATCAGATTAGCTAAAGCTAGATTAACTTGTGCTAAACCAGATTTACTGCCTTGAAATTCGGTAAAAATTTTTATACTATCAGAATAATGATATTTAGCACTATCTGTAATTTGACAAATTTCTAAGATTTGTCCCAATCTCAGGTGATAGAAAGCAGTGGCTAATTTTTCTTGTGCTAAATTATTCTCTTTTTGATACTCTTCTAATATCGTTTGAGCTTTAATATAATATTCAGCAGCTTTTACCATTTCATACTCTTCAAAATAGGTTCTGCCAATATAATGTAAGCAGTCCGAGAGTTTCCGACTATTTTTTTGGATTTTATTTTGAGATTGATTGAGAATTGATTCTAGCCTAATTTCCGCTTCAAGTAAAATTTTTCTACATTCACGGAAATTAAATTGAAAAAAATAATAGTGACCTAGAAGAATCCAGACATAAGCCAAGTAATCATCATCAATTTTTAAAGCAAAATTGGATTGAGAAATAATATTTTCACATTCTTCAAGGCAGTTTTTCATTTTGCTGTAATCACTTACATCTTCATAATATTGAGCAAGATTCAGGTAGGCCTCAATCTTTTCTTCACTATTCCTAGACACAAAAATTGCTTGCTCTAAGCATTTTTTTGCTTCTTCATCACGGTTATTTCTTACTTTGATACAATAAAATTTAGCAATATACAAATTTGTCAAAGAAATTTTCTCTTTCTCCAAGAAGGGTAACTTATCAACATTTTGTAATACCTTTTCAATTGCTTTCAGCCATTCATCGGAAAAATTAGTGTTGACAGCCTTATTCGCAAATTTAATAACAACACGACAACTATTTAATGTTTGTTGTAAATCATCTTCATTATCTTTTAATGCCACTAATACATCATTAAGATCGGAATCTAATTTGTCAGATTCCAGCCATTTGATAAGAGTTCTTGCCGCATATCCTGACTTTTTTAGATATTTGTTTTTTTCCTGCTGTTTACGCTTAATATATGATACGTTTATTTCAAGTTGATGAGTCATTTTGGTATTTTAGATACTCGTATAGTAGGTTGTGAATTGAATAACTTGGTTTTTGATTAATCTGACTTGGAATACGTGAAAGCAAGCTATATTGAACCAACTCTTCTATAGCTTTATTGAGTTTACTATCTTCCTTTCCAGTGGTAGCTTTCAGGTTGCTGTAAGAAACAGCGCTGTTCTGAGCGTAGCTAGTCATAGCATGTATTACGTCATTAGCTTCCGATGAAATTGCTTCTAAAGCTTCTCCATATAAGTATTCCAAGAGATGAGTCTGCTTTTCAAGAAAGGCAAAAATTTCATTTAAAGGTAAATCATGTCTTTTAATTAAATTTACCAAAAGCTTGATTAAAAGCGGGTTGCCATTATTGCTTTTTGAATAAATCGGCAACAACTGACTATCAGGAGCATTTATAATCCTACCAACATCTCTACCCTGATACTTAATTAAGTCTAAAGATGCTTTTTCACTTATTCCTTGAAGCTCTAAATTTGTGTTATTTATTTGATTGTTGATTGTGACTCTAGATGTAAAAATAATTTTGCTGGGACTAAAGTTGTTTTTAGATCCATTTGGATCAAATTTGGCAAAAAATGTTTGATATTCTACTAAAGTCTCTAGGTTATCTATAACAATTAAATATGGACGTAACTGTAGCTGTTCTTGCAAATGAAGAAACTGATCTTTAACTGCTGCCGGTAGGGTGATGCCTAGTTGTTTGGCTATTTCAAAAATCATTGAATCAATGTTCAATGATTTCCCTGTGTCTGTAGTTTCACCCGTATGAGTTAATAAATGTACCCTTTTAGCTGTAATCCAAGCTAACTTTTCAAATCCTGATATAGCTGCATATTCTCTGACTAATTTTTCAGCAATTGATGTTTTACCAATGCCTCCTTCACCAGTAACGCTAATAAACCAACTACCTTCTTTGTCTTGCAGATAGTGTTTTAATATTTCTAGATTTTCTTGAATGCCAAATAGTTTTTCTTCAGGCGTAATGTTCAGCTTTTCTTGTAATATTTTTTCAACTTGGCTTTGGCTCTGTAAATATAGAGCTACGCTAATTCCAGCTTGCTCTTGAGGAGTTTTCTTATGCACATCTACACGGAGGATATTTTTGACACTAATTCCCAATATATCATACAGATTTCCTTCCTTATATAAACGTTCAATTTCAATGATTCCTTTCTCAGAACCTTCTAGCGTCAGAATTATACTTCCTTTTTCCATTCCTACTATTACTAAAGAATCATCACCAAAACGGTTGCGTAAAGCCGTCACAAGAGATTGAAGTTGAGCTTGGCCAACAAGTTTAAAATTTTCAGTATTAAGTATGATTGCTAATCTGTATCTAGCAGAAGGAAAGGGATCTGGATCGGACTGAGGCTGGCTGTGGCCTGAGTCGGGTGCCAAATTAGCTTTTTTCGCACTGTGGGGGACTATGCGGGGCTGCTGAACTTGCCAGAAAACTATTATTAGTGGTAGCAATGTTCCTAGCACAAACAAAAACAAAGAAATGTAACCACTATGCTGAGTGATTTCACTCGGCACATAACCGTATTTGATCAAGCAGAGAAGAATAATACTACCAATAGCAGGAATACTACCAATAGCAGGAAGTAAACCGATCATCCAAGTGGAGCTAGTCGTTTCCGAACTGATCCGAGATCCACTAGACTGGGAGCTAAAAAAAACAATTCCCAATACAGAAACGAGTGTTATCCCAAGGATTATTTTTGGTGAAATATCCAAGTTATCTTTGTTAGGCAGTTGATTAATCCCCCAACACATGACTCCATTTAGTGTTGTGGTCATTAGGGTAGGTAGGTAGGATATGAGCTTTCTCATGGGTAATAGGCGAGCTTTAATTAATTATTATGATATAATAGCGCGTCTAAATCATTTTGCCCATTTTGCCATAGAGAAGAGGAGCATCTTGCTCGCACTACAAGATGATCGGACGTCGAATCCATTGTCAAAATGATTTAGGGTCGCTATATATTCTATCAAGTATTGGCTTGTTGCACAAGTTTTGATCTCAATACCAGAATTTGTGGTGTTATTACTTCACTTGGCATAGCTTTGACTACCGCGCAAAGTGACTACTGGATAATATAGACTATAGATTGATCCCTCTACCAGTATCCTGACGACCCATATAGGTGCAGAGGAACGGGGAAGGAGGACGCTTTTCCTGAGCATACCACGAAGAGCGATGCTGACACAAGTAGCGATCGCCCCCCAGAAAAATCCATCGAGATGCATCGTTAATTTATCGATTGTTAACAGCGATCGCCAATTTTTCCTGACGCCATTTAGCTTTGTTTAACCGCTGCTATTTCCTCAAAATCTACCCGCACGATCGCGCTTTCAAATTCTACCCCCAAAACCGTACACAATTCCAGAATTTCACCAAAGCTGGCACATTGATAATCTGTGTCTTCATACTGCATAACTTGCTGTTCAGAAATCCCTAAAATATCCGCTAATTCTTGCTGAGTGATTTGGGCGGCGATTCTGGCTTTAATTAAAGCATCAGGCAGCTTATTCATGCTTTCAATTTTAATTGAAATCGGCTGGTTTTGGGGACAATTAATCAACCTTTCATATTCCGCAATTTCTGCTTGTAATTCCTCAACTTGACTTTGATAGGAATCTCGGTAAAGTTGCGATCGCACTGGCTCCGCTTTTAAACTTTCATTACTTGCCAATTCCCCTACAGACTTTTCAAATCGTCTCAAGCAATCTAAAGTGTTCTGATATTCTTGCTCATTTTTAATCATCATGGGTTATACCTCAGTTTTTAACTGGGTCATGGCCAATTCTAAACCATCGATCGCCCGCTGCCTAGTCAAATTTGTCGCAAATCGGTCTTTAAACTCCTCCCATTCGCAAAAATGAACCCCTGGTGGTAAATTACCATTTTCATCAAATTCTGGAATCACTTTCTCACACCCACACATCCAAATATAAAATATCAAATATAAATATATTTTACATCCCTGGAGAAACTGCCGCGATCGCTCGCCAAATCTGCAAACTTTTTTCTGTTTAAGCTCGTTTAGAGCTAATCTCAAATGCTAATTCAGAACGATAGAAGCACACATCAAATTCCAGAAAGAAATTCATGTGTCCCAAAATTAAAGGAGCATTTGTGTCTCTTGTCCAAGCAAAAGCTAAATCGACTGAGGGAAATTTCTCGACCCTTGCTGTTAAGACCAATGCTCGTGCCTCGAATCTAGCTAAATTTCCCCCTAGGGGAACGGAAAGCCTTTGACGTTCCCAAACTGCCCCCAGTCTTAAACCCATTTCAAATGGGAGTACATTAACGCTAGAACCTGTGTCTAGTAGACCAAACACACTTAAAGATTTGTTCTGATAAGTTAACAGTAATGGTAGATAAGGCAGTGTACTCAACGCACCCAAGCTTGGATCGACCTCGGTAAAAGCAAATCTAACTCGCTCGACCATGTTTCTCCATATTTTCTTCTGCTAGAGCCTGGGCTAAAATATTCGCAGCTTCAAAAGAATCATGTAAACCTTGACTAGCTCCTGGGCTTTGAGCATCTAATGGAGTTAAACCGGATTCTTTTAATAGTGCTGTCACCAGAAAGTTTAAGAGCAAAAGTTTATCGGAGTAAGATAAGTCTTTTAGGATAGGCAGAATTTCTGTAATCGGCATAATCGGTGTGAGAAATGTAGCTTTTATCTATTTTAACAGAGAGCGGGAAATCTAACATTTTCTTGATGACAATATTTTGTTTTCCATCCGTGCTTGCGATCGCATATCCAGTATGGGTTCTAACTTCGGGCGGATGAAACGCCAGGACAATGCAGAAGAAAGAAACCGGGTTTCTACGAGAAATGTCGTGCAGACCCACCAGACCCTACATAGAAACTCGGTTTCTGAGTGATGTGTTGTTGGAAAAATGGTGCGTTACGGCGGCGAATTATATTGTGAATTTTTTCCGAAAATATTGCCGCCGCCTAACACACCCTACCAAGAAGCTAGGTTTAAGATGGTTGAAGATGGTGCGTTACGGCGGCGAATGATATTGTGAATTTTTTTCGGAAATATTGCCGCCGCCTAACACACCCTACCATTACATTCAGATCACTCAGATTACGAAGAAGTCAGCATTTCTGCGGGCAAACGCTTAAAGGTTAAACGCTCATCTTCTACATCCACAAAAATGAGATCGCCCGGTAGGAAATCTCCCCGCAAAATCGACTTAGCGATCGCTGTTTCTAGGTAGCGCTGAATTGCCCGTTTTAACGGTCGCGCCCCATAAACCGGATCGTAGCCAATATCCGCAATAAAATCTAAAGCGGATTCTGATAATTTGAGGGATAATTTTCGTTCTGCTAAACGTTCTTTCAGCCGTTCAACCTGAAGCTTAATAATTTCCCGCAACTGTTCTTTCACCAAACTGTGGAAAATAATCATATCATCCACGCGGTTAAGAAATTCTGGCCGGAAACTATTCCGCATGGCTTCCATCACCCGACTCCGCATTTCTTCATAGCGGGAATCATCCCCAGCAATATCTAAAATATATTGTGAACCGATATTGCTAGTCATAATAATGATGCTATTTTTAAAGTCCACCGTATGACCTTGGGCATCAGTTAATCGCCCATCATCCAAAATTTGCAGCATGACGTTAAACACATCTGCATGGGCTTTTTCGATTTCATCAAACAAAATTACCGCATAAGGACGACGGCGAATTGCCTCACTGAGTTGCCCCCCTTCGTCAAATCCCACATATCCGGGAGGGGCACCCAGGAGACGAGAAACGGTGTGTTTCTCCATATATTCCGACATATCAATTCGCACTAAAGCTGCTTCGGTATCAAATAAATTTGCCGCTAAAGCTTTGGCTAATTCGGTTTTGCCTACCCCCGTGGGCCCAAGGAAAATAAAGCTGGCAATGGGACGATTTGGATCCGATAAACCGGCCCGCGATCGCTGAATTGCTTCGGCTACAACTTGTACCGCAGCTTCTTGTCCCACCACCCGTTGATGCAGTTCATCTTCTAAATGCAGCAGCTTTTCTTTTTCCGATTCGACTAATTTACTCAGGGGAATTCCCGTCCATTTAGAAATAATTTCCGCAATATCAGACTCGGTGACTTCTTCCCGCAATAAAGAACTGCCTTTAGTTTGCATTTCCCCTAGATTCTTTTCCGCTTGTTGCAATTGCCGTTGCAAATCCGTCAGCTTACCATATTGCAATTCTGCCGCCCGATTATAATCATAATCCCGTTGGGCTTGTTGAATTTCTAAGTTGACTCGATCGATGGTTTCTTTAATCGAACGAATATGGTCAATCACATTTTTTTCTGATTGCCATTGGGCATTGAGAGTCTGCTGAACTGCTTTCAGGTCGCCTAATTCTACTTCTAGCTTGCTCAACCGTTCTTTAGACAAAACGTCTTCCTCTTTTTTCAGGGATAAACGCTCCATTTCTAACTGGAGAATCTTGCGGTCAATTTCATCAATTTCTTCCGGTTTGGAAGTAATTTCCATTTTTAATTTTGCCGCCGATTCATCGATTAAATCAATGGCTTTATCCGGGAGGAAGCGATCGCTAATATACCGATTCGACAACATCGCTGCTGCCACCACTGCGGTATCGGCAATTTTTACCCCGTGATGCACTTCATAGCGTTCTTTTAAACCCCGCAAAATCGAGATCGTATCTTGTACCGTAGGTTCATCCACATACACCGATTGAAACCGCCGTTCTAAGGCTGCATC
This sequence comes from Oscillatoriales cyanobacterium, assembly GCA_011390955.1. GTDB lineage: Bacteria > Cyanobacteriota > Cyanobacteriia > Cyanobacteriales > Laspinemataceae > Planktothricoides. The sequence continues at coordinate 75,318 of JAABRM010000030.1, forward strand.
TTTTTCGATATATTTGCGATATTCATCCAGAGTTGTCGCCCCAATACAACGCAATTCACCCCGCGCTAACATGGGTTTCAGCAAGTTGCCCGCATCCATTGCCCCTTGGGTAGCCCCAGCCCCAACCACCGTATGAATTTCATCGATAAACATAATAATTTGTCCATGAGAGTCGGTCACTTCTTTGAGCACCGCTTTCAGGCGTTCTTCAAATTCCCCGCGATATTTTGCCCCGGCAATTAATGCCCCCATATCTAACGCAATTAATTTGCGATCGCGCAAAGACTCTGGCACATCTCGGCTAATAATTCGCTGGGCTAAACCCTCAACAATGGCCGTTTTTCCTACCCCCGGTTCCCCAATTAAAACCGGATTATTTTTCGTGCGACGGGAAAGAATTTGAATCGTGCGACGCACTTCTTCATCGCGACCAATCACCGGATCGAGTTTACCCTCGCGGGCTAATTGGGTCAGGTCGCGGCCATATTTTTCTAAAGATTCATACTTGCCTTCGGGATTTTGATCGGTCACTTTATGGGTTCCTCTAATTTGTTGAATAACTTCTTTAAGTTTGCTTTCGGTTAAATTAAATTCCTTGAAAATTCCTTGACCAAAGCGGCTATCTTGGGCAAAACCCAGCAGCAAATGCTCGATAGAAATAAATTCATCTTTGTACTGCTGGCGATATTCTTCCGCCCGATCCAGTAACGTATCTAAACTGCGACCTAAGTAAATCGAAGAACTACTGCCAGAAACTTTCGGCTGATTCCGCATAAAATCTTCCGTGCGATCGCGCAATTTAGCCAGCGAAACTCCGGCTTTACTAAAAATATTACTAGCCATCCCTTCTTGTTCTAAAAGGGATTTCATCAAATGTTCGCTTTCGATTTGTTGATGCTGATTTTGTTTGGCAATATCTGGAGTTTTCACCAAACATTGCCAAGCTTTTTCCGTAAACTTATTCGGATCGGTAGGTTGCATGAGTAATTCTCCTAGGTAGAATCAAATAGAATAACGTTAAATCCGCTGATATTCCTGGAAACTTCAATAAAAGTTATCCGGTTAAAATTTAACCGCCGAGCGAAAAACAGAAACAAAAACTACATAATTAGCGTCTAGGAAGATGTCTAACCGGGATTTCATCTCCCGGGTTCGTGACTTCTGTTTTCACAAATCACCAGTAGATAAAGGCACTGTCTGTCTTATATATATTAATCGGTGGTGCTTATCCGATGATTGGGAAAACCAACCCAACCAAGTAGGGTTTCCCGGTTGGAGCGATCCCTAGGCTAATATTAAAGTAGAATTTAAGCCGACAAGCGATCGGCGGTGACACGATCGCTATTAGCTGAAGTCACTTCCTCTGTCTTGTGGTCATGTTGGATTCTAGATCGTGTTTCCGAATCAATCAATTAAGGCAGATTCAGGATCGTCAAATCTGGAATCGGCGGACTAATCACTGTAGATCCGATTAAGTTTTACTCAAATACTATCCCTTGGATTAACAACTATGCGTGGTTCAAAGTCTTCTATTTCTGGGTTACAACTAAGCAGTTACCTTCTTACCTTCGTTTTAGGCGTAGGTTTGGCCTTTGGCACCTTGCGGGTGTTATCTTCCGAAGCATCTCCCCCAGCAACCGCCTCAACTTCCCCCGGATCCAGCAGCGTGGTCGCACTTCAGCCCTCACCTGCGGCGATTCAAAGTGGTAGTTTTGTCGCCTCAGCAGTGGAACAAGTCGGCCCAGCAGTGGTGAGAATTGATACCGAACGCACAGTCACTCGGCAAATGGATCCGTTGTTTGACGACCCATTTTTCCGCCGCTTTTTTGGCGACCAAATGATTCCACAGTATCCCCAACAACAACAACTGCAACGGGGTCAAGGATCTGGCTTTATTGTCGATCGCGAAGGGATCGTTCTGACCAATGCCCATGTAGTCAGTCAAGCGGATAAAGTGACTGTCACCCTCAAAGATGGTCGCACTTTTGAAGGAGAGGTGGCGGGAATTGATGAGGTAATTGATTTAGCGGTGGTCAAAATTAATCCTCGTGGGGAAAATTTACCCTTAGCCAAATTAGGAGATTCTTCTAATATTCGCGTCGGCGATTGGGCGATCGCCGTGGGCAATCCCTTGGGATTAAATAACACTGTCACCCTGGGAATCATCAGCACCTTATCCCGGTCTTCGGCAGAAGCAGGCATCCCTGATAAACGAATCGACTTTATTCAAACTGATGCCGCCATTAATCCCGGTAACTCTGGCGGTCCATTGTTGAACGAACGGGGCGAAGTAATTGGGATTAATACCGCAATTCGGGCTGATGCCAATGGAATTGGGTTTGCCATTCCGATTAATCAAGCCAAAGATGTGAAAGAGATTTTGGCCAAAGGTGGAGAAGTTCCCCATCCTTATGTTGGCATTCAGATGGTGACAATTACCCCTGAACTGGCTAAACAAAATAATAATGACCCCAATTCTACGATTTTCCTGCCAGAAACCAATGGCGTATTAGTCATGCGCGTCATGCCCAATACTCCGGCGGAAGCTGCGGGAATTCGTCGGGGAGACGTGATTACCAAAGTGGAAAATAAAGCTGTTTCTACTGCCGCGCAATTACAAGAAATTGTGGCCAGAAGTAATGTGAATCAAAATTTGCGCTTTGAAATTCAGCGGGGTTCACAGACTCTCAGTTTGACCGTGCGGACAGCCCAACTGCGAAACGCATCATAAATGCGATCGCTTAAATTCTTATAGCTTATTGGTGCGTTATTGCTCGGAACAACACCCTACGGATTTAATGGGTAAGTCCGGTCAAGAATAAAATATTAAGCGGAAAATAGGGGTCAACGCAATGGTCGTGACCCCTATTTTTAGGTTGGCTCAGATCATCGCTAATTATAGGGTTTTTCTTTCTTAATGAATCACCAATTTTCATCCCATAAATTATAGCGGTTATTGTCGTTCGGGAAGTACAGAGGTTTTCTGGATTCCCGCGAAGGCGGGAATGACAAATTTTGTTTGTACTTCATAACTATGACAATGGCTATATCCAGATTTTCTGTGGTTGATTCCGTAGAAAACCCCGGTTTCTGAGTTAGCCTAAAAGACTTCTCAGCATCCAGGCGGTTTTTTCGTGAACCTGCATCCGCTGGGTGAGTAAATCAGCGGTGGGTTCGTCGCTGACCGCTTCGACCAAAGGAAACAAGGAACGGGCCGTCCGCACCACCGCTTCTTGTCCTTCCACCAAAAGTTTAATCATGTCTTGGGCGGTGGGTACTCCTGGGGTTTCCGGGATCGAGGAGAGGTTGGCATATTCGCTGTAAGTGCCGGGGGCTGGGAATCCCAAGGCGCGAATTCGTTCGGCGATTAAATCTACCGCTAAAGCTAATTCGTTGTATTGCGCTTCAAACATCAGATGTAGGGTCTGGAACATAGGCCCGGTGACGTTCCAGTGGAAGTTGTGGGTTTTTAGGTATAGGGTGTAAGTGTCTGCTAAAAGTCGGGACAGTCCATCGGCGATCGCCTGCCGGTCTTGTTCATTAATCCCGATATTGACTGGCAGAGTTTGCGTTTCAGCCATGATTTCCTCCTAATTTAGAAACTCAGTTTCTATCTCAAATTTTACCATAATTTTTGACTAAAATTTGACTTTTATGAAATTTTAACTTTTGCTAAAATTTGGCCAAAAACTATGACCGATCGTCAAAGAGTGTTAATTTTAGGGGGCACCGCAGAAGCAGCGGTATTAATCACGAAAATTCAGGCAATTTCCGGTGTAGAGGCGATCGCATCTTTGGCCGGTCGAACAGAACAAAGAAACCCGGTTGCTACTCGTATCGGGGGATTTGGCGGTGCAAATGGGTTAGTCGATTATCTGCGATCGCAACAAATTAATTTTATAATTGACGCCACCCATCCTTTTGCCGCACAAATTTCTTTTAATGCCGCTCAAGCAGCGGATGAATGTGGGATTAATCGCTTAATGTTAGTTCGTCCGGATTGGGAACAACAGCCGGGAGATCGCTGGATTTCCGTAGCAAGTCATCAAGCCGCAGCCAATATTTTATCGGGATTAGCTGACCGGATATTTCTGTCAATTGGTCGGCAAGAAATTTCTAGTTATGCCCATTTAAAATCTCTCTGGTTTTTAATGCGGATGATTTCGCCACCAGCCGCCAATATGCCAATTCCCGCAGGCAAAATTATCTTAGAACAAGGGCCTTTTTCTTTGGCACAAGAGCGATCGCTTTTCCAAGCAGAACAAATCGGCGCGATCGTCAGTAAAAACAGTGGCGGAGATGCCACTTATGCCAAAATTATTGCCGCACGAGAGTTAGGAATTCCTGTGGTCATGGTACAACGTCCCTCCCGCCCTGACGGTGAACAAGTGAGTGATGTTGCAGCGGTTTTAAATTGGTTACAAAAACAATTAAAATAACTTAAAAAATTGGATAAAATTTGCTTTTTTATAAATTATATGATAGAATAAGTTATATAGCAATCCGTGCAGTGTTTGTGGTAATTGTAGGGGCAATCCGATGGCGGTGGTTGCCCCTACAAAAATATTACAATTGAAATAGGACTGCTATATTATAACATAAAAATATGTTTATGTGTTATACTATTAACATAAAATAAAAATTCCTAAATAATATGATGGATTATCTTAAAAATGGCGATGAAATTTATCGAAAATCTTTTACGATGATTCGCGCTGAAGCCAATTTAGCAAAGTTATCAGATGATTTAGCCCCTGTTGCGGTGCGGCTGATTCATGCCTGTGGCATGACCGATATTGTAGAGGATTTAGCCGCCACAGCGGATGCAGTGAAAGCGGGAAGATTGGCCCTTTCTAAAGGAGCATCAATTCTCTGTGATTCTCAAATGGTTGCCAATGGAATTATTCAGGCGCGTTTGCCCCAAAATAACCCGATTATTTGTCTTCTGAATGCTCCAGAAGTTCCCGAAATAGCCCGTCAAATTCAGAATACCCGATCGGCGGCTTCTGTGGAATTATGGCGATCGCATTTAGCCGGAGCAGTGGTGGCCATTGGCAATGCCCCCACTGCCCTTTTTCACTTACTAGAATTACTGGATGAAGGAGTCACAAAACCAGCCCTAATTTTAGGCTTTCCCGTGGGATTTGTCGGGGCGGCAGAATCCAAACTAGAATTAGCCGCCAATAGTCGCGGAGTTCCATTTATTACCCTGCACGGACGGAGAGGGGGAAGTGCGATCGCTGCTGCCGCCGTCAATGCTTTAGCCAAAGAGAATGAATTATGAATCAATCAGCAGTAGCAAACTCAGTAAAATCAGGGAAACTTTATGGCTTAGGAATTGGCCCCGGAGACCCGGAATTATTGACCCTCAAAGCCCATCGAATTTTGACTACTGTTCCCGTCATTGCTTACCCAACTTCAGAAAATGGGACAGGGGTTGCCCGGACAATTGTGGCTGATTTTTTGCGACCAGAGCAAATAGAAATTCCCCTGCCTTTTCCCTTTAGTCCCAAGCGCAGTGCTCAACCGTATTACGATCGCGCTGCTGACCAAATTGCCGAACATTTGCACCAGGGCAAAGATGTGGCGGTTCTTTGTATCGGCGATCCGATGTTATATGGTACATTTATGTATCTTTTAAATCGCTTATCTGGGCGGTTTTTAACGGAAGTGGTTCCGGGCATTTCTTCAGTAATGGCGAGTGCGGCAGTGCTGGGGGTGCCGATTACTTATCGGAATGATATATTTAGTATTATTCCCGCCACTTTAGCCCCAGAAATCTTGCGCGATCGCCTATCGGTAGTTGATGCCGCTGCTATTATTAAATTAGGCAGACATTTCGCCAAAGTTCGCCAAATTCTCGATGAATTAGGACTATGCGATCGGGCTTTTTATATCGAACGCGCCACTTGGTTCGATCAAAAAATTATACCCATTAACCAAGTAGAGCCCGCTGCCGTTCCTTACTGGGCATTAATTCTAATTCCCAGCAAAAACGAACCAGAATAAAATCAGTAAGTCCTATTATATTGTAGGGTGGGCAGAAATAACCACAGACCCCATTAAAAGAAAAACTGTCATTCCCGCGAAGGCGGGAATCCAAGGATTTACGGCGGGGAACGAAAAGTAAGTCCTATTATATTGTAGGGTGGGCAAAAATTCACCATCATATATGGTGGGGGGATAAAATTTTTTGCCCACCCGAAGTGGTAGGGACACGGCAATGCCGTGTCCCTACTGTATGTAGGGGCGAAAACGAATCGCCCCTACAAATAACCGGGAAATCGTTTATAAAACCCCTTTAGAACTGGGAATTTCTCCAGCGCGACGGGGGTCAATTTCTACCGCCATCCGCATTGCCCGCGCAAAAGCTTTAAACGTCGCTTCAATAATATGATGAGAATTAATTCCATCCAACTGCCGAATATGCAGAGTCATAAAACTATTATTCACCACCGCTACAAAAAATTCCCGCACCAATTGAGTGTCATAAGTTCCCACCCGCTGCGTGGGAATATCTAAGCCATAACTCAAATGAGGTCTACCGGAAAAGTCCAGAGAAACTTGCACCAATGCCTCATCCAGGGGGGCAACAAAATGGCCAAATCGAACAATTCCTTTGCGATCGCCGAGGGCTTGGGCTAGGGCTTTTCCCAGGGTAATGCCCACATCTTCATTAGTGTGGTGGTCATCTATTTCAATATCTCCCGTAGCTTGCACATTCAAATCAATTAAGCCATGAGAAGAAATTTGATGGATCATGTGATCTAAAAAAGGAATCCCGGTTGCCGCGTTACATTTGCCGGTGCCATCCAAATTAAGGCTAACTTCTACATCAGTTTCCCCAGTGGTGCGTCTGAGTGAAGCGGTTCGGGGACGATGACCGTTAGTTAAAG
>JAABRM010000081.1 GCA_011390955.1 Oscillatoriales cyanobacterium
GTCTCCCCAAGTAGAGCAAGTGGCGTGTCTCCCCAAGTAGAGCAAGTGGCGTGTCTCCCCAAGTAGAGCAACTGGTGAGTCAGTGCGGTCTTGGGGTCTCCCCAAGTAGAGAAGCCACTGCGGTCTTGGGGTCTCCCCAAGTAGAGCAAGTGGCGTCAACTGACGAACCCGTAGGGCGAACCCGGAGGGCTCGAATTTTTAGGGTCTGTTAATCGCAAAGATTTTGGCGAGCCTAACACACCCTACCATTACTATGTAGGGGCTTTCGCATTCGGGCGATTAATTCTGGAAAAAAACGGGTAATTTATTACCCGAATGCAACGCCGCCCTGGTTTTGGGGTTGGCAGAGAAAAAGAGTAAAGAGAAATTAAGTTGTCGGCGGGGAGACGGCAATCCGAAACCCAATGCTGTCGTTCCGACTGCCGGGACTGAGACAGCGCCGAGACGCCGAACGGCAGTTCCCCGGATAGTTGCTCCAGCGCCCACCGCACAACAGCTTTGAATTATTATTTGTTTCGAGAATTTTCTTCAACCAGGTTTGCCAGTTATGTTTAAATTGAGCATAATTTTCATTCTCAATTTCTCCCAGCCACGGCAATCCATTAGTTGGGGCACCAGTATAGTTATTGTGGCCATCATCTAAACACCACTCCCAAACATTGCCGTGCATATCGTACAAGCCCCAGGCATTGGCAGCGTTAAGGCTACGCACAGGGATGGTTTCTTTGCGATAAATTCCTTTTTTTCCATTACTGTAAATATTATCCCCGTTATAATTAGCCACTTCCGTTGAAATATTTTCACCAAAGTGGAACGGTGTAGTGGTGCCAGCGCGACAGGCATATTCCCATTCTGCTTCACTGGGTAGGCGGTAATTTTTCCCAGTTTTCTGACTTAGCCGGGCACAAAATTCGATGCAGTCGTACCAACTGACACATTCTACGGGTCGGTTGTCGCCTTTAAAATATGAGGGGTCGGGATTGAGGTCGAGGTTGATTTTCGGTAACTTGGAGACTTCCCACCATAGGGCTTGAGTAACTTGAGTCCGGGCAATGTAGAATTCGGGAACGTCAACCAAGTGTGGAGGACTTTCGCTGTCAAGCCGTTCTGCTTCTCTGGCAGGGGAACCCATGACAAATTTGCCCGCAGGAATGTTGACCATTTCAAATTCGATGCTGCTGATGCGTTCGATGTAGCCTCGGTTGCTGGCTGTTTCCCGGTTGCTGATGTTGCCGTTGCGGTCTAGTTTGACCACTTCGTAGGAGAATGTTTTGGCAACGGATGGGGCAACGGATGGGTTAACGGATGGGTTAACGGATGGGTTAACGGATGGGGTGGCAACGGATGGGTTGAGGGCTTGGAGAACATCGACAGCAGATTGATAGCGATCGCCCACTCGGAACGAGAGCATTTTATCCAAAACCTGTGCTAACTCATTGCTAACCGTGGCTTTTTGACGCCAAACCCATTCCATTTGCATCGGGCTAAATAATTCATCAGTAATCATGCCATTGCTTTCGGTCAGCAAACAACCCGTCAACAGGCGAATACAGGTGACAGCTAAACTATATAGGTCACTGGCAGGAAATACCTGACCCTGCATTTGTTCTGGGGGCGCATAACCGGCGGAACCTGTGACCGTCCCCATGCGGGTGAGGACGGAGGCAGTTAATTGCTTGGACACCCCAAAGTCAATCAGCACTAGCTTGCCGTTTTGGTCGCGAATAATATTATCCGGTTTAATATCCCGGTGAATCACGTTTTTCTGATGGAAAAAATCCAACACTGGCAGCAGGTCATTCAGCAGTTGCCGAATTTGTGCCTCGTTAAATTTACCCCGTTGCTGCAATTCTTTTAATAAGTCTTGTCCGTCGATGAACTGCTGCACTAAATAGAAGCGTCCATCTTGTTCTTCAAAGGATAATAAATCGGGAATTTGCGGATGGTTCCCCAAGTCCCGCAGTCTCACCGCTTCCTGTTTAAATAATTCCTCAGCTTTATTCAAGGCTGGGCTTCCTTGCTGTTGCGGCAAAAATTGCTTAATCACACAGGGAGTATCCAGCCGCTTTTCATCGATCGCCCGGAAAGTGCGACCAAAACCACCCTGACCAATATACTTAATCGCCCGATAGCGATCGCCCAGCAGCAGTTTATTGCCACATTTTTGGCAAAACTTGGTTTTTGCAGGGTTGCGATGCAAACAGTTGGGGTTAAAACATTGACTCATCGGTTCGATCCCTTAATCTTAAGAGGTTTAAACCTCTGGCTATATCGATGAAATCCAATACAAGTAAATTTTTTTGGCGGCTACCCTGGGATGGATTTCATTCTTATAATTTTAATCGGTGATGATATAACTAAAACCGCGATCGCACTCCGGCAGCAAGTGAGATTTTCTTGCTACTCATCCCTACTCATCCATCCCAAATAACAAATAACCAACAACCAACCAACAACAACCAACCAACAACAAATAACCATGAAAGCAGCCGTCATCAATCAATATGGTTCCCCGGAAGTTTTACAAATAGCCGAAATTGCCAAACCTACTCCGAAAAATCACCAAATATTGCTCAAAGTTCAGGCAACCAGCATTAATCCAATTGACTGGAAAACTCGCAAAGGAATGCTGAAATTTTTAATTAACCAAAAATTCCCCTTAGTTTTGGGATTTGATGTTTGTGGGGAAGTGGTAGAAATCGGCAGCCAAGTCACCAAATTTAAACCCGGAGATTTAGTCTATGGCATGGTCGATTTTCCCGGTGGCGCTTACGCAGAATATGCGGTAATTTCCGAAACTGCTGCTGGATTTAAACCCAACAATATCACCCCCGAAGAAGCCGCAGCTTTACCTCTTGCTGCTTTGACTGCTTTACAATCATTACGAGACTTAGGGGGAATTCAGCCCGGACAAAAGGTGCTGATTAATGGCGGTTCTGGAGGAGTAGGTACTTATGCCATCCAAATTGCCAAAGCCTATCAAGCCCATGTCACCGCTGTATGCAGTGGGAAAAACTTAGAATTGGTCAAAAGTTTAGGCGCCGATCGCGCGATCGACTATACCCAACAAGACTTTACAATTTCTTCAGAAACTTATGATATTATTTTTGATACAATTGCCAACAAATCTTTAGGGCAATGTAATAAAATTTTACACAAAAACGGGGTTTATATTACCACTTTACCCAGCGTCCGGTGCTTAGGAGAAATTTTTTTAACTTCATTGTTGCCCGGAAAAAAATGTAAAATTATCTTGACTAAACCAAGTGGTGAAGATATGGCTACTCTGAAAGACCTGATTTCTGCGGGTAAACTACGCAGTATCATCGATCGCACCTGGCCCATGACGCAAATTGCAAAAGCCCATCAACACAGCGAAGCCGGTCATGTCGTGGGTAAGATAGTAATAACCGTCTCAGAGTAGTTGACCACGAGGGGCAGGGAGTCCGCGATCGGCGGTCAGCTAAATTTGGCAACAACTGAACATATAAGGATAAAAGATTATGAAATTTGTGGATGAGTACCGAGATGCTAAGGCTGCACAAGACTATGCTCAGGCGATCGCCAAAATTGTCACGAAACCTTGGACAATTATGGAAATCTGTGGCGGACAAACCCACTCCATTGTCAAATATGGCATTGATGAGTTATTACCCAAAGAAATTACCCTGATTCACGGGCCGGGTTGTCCGGTTTGTGTCACTTCTATTGAGTTAATCGATCGAGCGATCGCCTTAGCTTCTCGTCCCGAAGTTATCCTCTGTTCTTTTGGGGATATGTTAAGAGTTCCTGGCACAGAAAAAGACCTTCTCAGCGTTAAAGCCACTGGGGGAGACGTGCGGATAGTTTATTCTCCCGTAGACGCCCTGACCATTGCGCGGGACAATCCTGACAAACAAGTGGTCTTCTTTGCCGTGGGATTTGAAACCACCGCCCCAGCGACTTCAATGGCCATCTTTCGGGCCGAACAGCAACAACTGACCAACTTTTCCATGCTGGTTTCTCATGTCCTAGTTCCTCCAGCAATGGAAGCGATTTTATCCTCACCCAACTGCCAAGTTCAAGGCTTTTTAGCCGCCGGTCATGTTTGCACCGTCATGGGTTACACCGACTATCATCCGATCGCGGAAAAATATCAATGTCCCATCATTGTAACTGGCTTTGAACCTGTGGATATTCTGCAAGGCATTTATATGTGCGTCAAGCAGCTAGAAGCAGGAAAATTCCAAGTAGAAAATCAATATAAGCGTTCCGTAGAAGAACAAGGAAATATTCCCGCTCAACAGTTAATTCGAGAAGTTTTTGAAGTGACTTCACGAGACTGGCGCGGCATTGGGGAAATTCCCCACAGTGGCTTAAAACTCCGGGATAAATATGGCCAATTTGATGTCCACAACCGCTTTGATTTACAGGGTATCCCGTCAGCTTCAGCCGAAAAATCACAATGTATTAGTGGGGAAATTCTCCAAGGAATTAAAAAGCCTCACGAATGTCCGGCTTTTGGCAAAGAATGCACCCCAGAGCATCCTTTAGGGGCGCCGATGGTTTCTTCCGAAGGGGCTTGTGCGGCCTATTACCGCTATCGCCAACAGTCAACTCAAACCACAGAAAAAAGTTAAAGGAGTGGCTTGATTGTGTCTAATCAGAATGCTAGAGCATCAGTTTATTAGCAGGGCAGAAAACAGAAACCGGGTTTTTTACAGTTAACTTTTTTGGGAAAAACAGCAAAAACCCGGTCTCTTTATGTTATAGCAATTGTCATAGTTATCAAGTCTAAAAAAAACTGTCATTCCCGCCCCACGCCTTCGCGGGGGTAAACTCCGACGGGAATCCAGAAGACTTCTGTAATTCTGACAATAACCGCTACAATGTCAAAGCTAATTTGATTGATAAAAATCCCAGGAAGGAAGAATGAAAGCTGAGTGAGCCCGCACAAAACAAGATTGATTATTGTCAATGGTCACTTCTACCCAAGGCGATCGATCTCGATCTAATTTTACTTCGCGGGATGAGACAGGAGTAATCTGTGTTAAAAAACGAAATTTTCTGACAATATTATGATTAGTCCCCGGCCCTTGACGACAATTTAAACCGTTCGGATCTCGGTCAACAACCCGCCAAGAATCCCAGTTTACATTTCTAAAGTTTCCCCGATTATCCGGTTGTGGCTGCACCGCATGAACCGCAAAGGAAGTGGTGGTGATGGCTGTGGCGATCGCGATTGCCATCAGGGATCCGCTTCTAGAAATCGTAAATATGTTTCTCCACATCTTAGAAATCTCCTGATTCAATTTGCCAGTGGTGAATGGCACTTTTATTCATTCACGCCACTGGCAAATCCGGAAATTTGGTCAATATATTTGTTGTTGGTTGTTGGTTGTTTGTTGTTTGTTGTTTGTTATTTGTTGTTTGTTGTTGGTTGGTTGTTGTTGGTTGGTTGTTGGTTGTTGTTGGTTGGTTGTTGGTTGTTGGTGGTTGTTGGTTGTTGGTTGGTGGTTGTTGGTTGTTTGTTGTTTGTTGTTTGTCAACCGTTAACGGTGACATGGGTTAAAAATTAAAATTCTGCGTCATCTTCTAAGGTTTCAATTAATAGATTCATTTGCTTTTTTTTCTCCGCCAAAAAATCCTCGCATTCCTGTAATGCTGCTACTGCCCAGGCAAATTTATCAAACACTTCCGCCAGTTCTAACCTGCCTGATTCAATTTCATAAATAATCGTTTCTAAGTTAGACACCGTGGCTTCATAATTCCAATTTTTACCTTTAGCGCTTTTAGTAGTAGTAGTTTTTTTCATGTTGTTTTTCTATGATTTTTCCGATTAATTTAATCCGATAAAATTTCAGTAATTTTAACTTTAATCTGTCCTTCGCCTAACTGAATAATTAACCCTCGATCTAAGGATAAATCAGCGGTAGACCGAAGAATTGCCCCATCTTCGGTTTTGGCGATCGCATAGCCGCGTTTTAACACCGCATTAGGGTCAAGGGCAGCCAATTTTTGCCGCAATAAATCACAGGTTTGGTCAGCTTTTTGCAAACTGCGGCTAGTTTGGGGAAGCTGAAGCAGGCGCGATCGCATCAAGGCTAAATTTTCCCTCGCCTCTGCCCACTGTTGCGTCACCGCCCGATAAAGTCCCGTCATCCGCTGACGATGTTCCGCCTCCAAAACCCGGAAATTTGGCACCGCAATTTCTGCCGCAGCGGTTGGAGTGTGAGCGCAAATATCTGCCGCTAAATCCGCCAAAGACCGATCTCGTTGATGCCCAATGCCTGTAATTACGGGAATCGAACAATCAGCGATCGCTCGCACCACTCTTTCATCATCAAAACAGACCAAATCCTCCGTAGCGCCACCACCTCGCGCCAAAATCAACACCTCAGCGCGACCATCCGCCTCAACCCGCTGAATCGCATGAACAATCGAACTTGGGGCTTGCTGACCCTGAACCGTTGCCGGGGATAACAATACTCGCAACCCTGGATAGCGTTGGCTGAGAGTTCGCTGAATATCCCCCCAGGCTGCCGCTTGCGGCGAAGTCACTACGGCAATGGTTTGGGGATGAACCGGCAAAGGTCGCTTTTTCTCCGGGTCAAACAACCCCTCCGCTTCCAGACGCGATCGCAGTTGGCGGTAACGCAACGCCTGCAACCCTTCTCCGGCGGGCAACGCTTGCCAAACCGTCAACTGATATTCTCCTCGCTGGGGATAAAGGCGAATACTACCCAAAACGAGTAACTTTTCCCCGGTGACAGGCTGTTGCACCAACTTTGCCCGCTGACTATTCCAAGTCACACAGCGAATCGAAGCGCCCTCATCTTGCAGGGTAAAAAATATCCCACTGGGATGATGGCGAGAACTCGACACCTCCCCGATCGTCCAAATTTGGCGTAAATTCGGATCTTCTTGTAAAACAGCCTGAATATAAGCAGTCAATCCAGACACCGACACCACAGAGATATCGGCTAGATCCCCATCGGGAATTGGAAAATCGGGCAAATCAGCAGTCATAAGCAACGAGTTAGCAGCGATCGCGGGGAGCAGATTAGGGGTCGATGGGGAAATCGCTTTCCCCACCTCCCATTCAGAACCCAGCGTGCCACTTTCACGGCACTAGGCTCCTACCTAATTTGACCCTTTACATGGGTACGACTACCAGAGTGGCTGGTCTTCTTCCTGATGCCCTTGGGCGCTTCCGTCATATCTTGACTTTAAATCGTGACAATGAGCGTGAAGCAATTGCAGGTTTTTATATTCATCCTTTCCGCATTGGCTTCTAGGTATGATGTGGTCTACTTCCAGTAGGTCATTACTGGTGAAGTATTGCCCGCAATATGGACATTTACCCTTCTGCTTTTTCAGCAGTTTTGCCACTCTTGTAGGGGCTTCGATGTCTTGTCCTCGCCTGGTGCTCCAGTAAATCCAATCGCCGTCATACGGGGATTTGTCAGGTTTGACTAAGGTATGCCGTTTAATTTTGACATCCGAGTGTTTCCATAGTGTCAGTCCGTCTGCTGTTGCAAACGTCCATGTACCATGTCGGCCTTCGCGATAATACTTGCGTATTGCTTGGGCTTTCTGTTTTCTTCCACGCCTACTTACTGACCATGCTCTAAGCATTTGCCAAAGAATGTTGTCTTCCGATGAAAACGTTTCTTTGGCTGCCACCCCTGAGTAGTAGTTTGCCCATCCTTTAATTATTGGATTTAATTTTCCAATGAGTCCCGCTTGCGGGGTTGTTTTATGGGTCTTAATAACTGCTTTTAGGGCTACATGGTGGGCTTTGATTGCTTTCTTGCTTGGCTTAATCAGGGTTTTAAATCCAAGTAGCTCCGACTTGTGGCCACCTGTTTTTCCTGACTTGTATTTCCCAGCTGGGTATTGTCGGACGTTGAATCCCAAGAAATCAAATCCAGGGGGTACTGTCAATTCACCTTCTGGAACCTTAATTTGATTCAGGGTGTGACATATCCTGGTCTTTTCTGGTTTTAACTCCAGTCCAACTGGTTTTAGCCAAGCTTCGATTGCGGTTTTGGCTTTTAGGATGACCTTTAATTCTGGGTGTAATACCACAAAATCATCAGCGTAACGAATGATTCTTATTGGGTTTATGTATATTCCCTTCTTTGAGTTTTGATACTTTGGGAATTGTGCCTCTAACTCCCGAATCATCCCATCTAAAGCTATGTTGGCAAGTAGTGGCGATATGACCCCACCTTGTGGCGTGCCTGCTACTGGCTTTTCAAAGGCTCCTTTGTCCATGATTCCGGCTCTTAACCAAGCACGAACTTGGCGTCGGATACTCGTTGGACATTGGAGCTTTTTCAGTAAGTAGGCGTGGTTGATTCTGTCAAAACACTTGGATATGTCCGCATCCAGTACAAAGCACTTTGTTTGATTAATGACTGTGTAGATCCTGGCTACGGCGTCGTGTGCTGACCTACCTGGCCTAAATCCATACGAGGTTTCCTCAAATTTGGATTCCCAATATGGCTCTAGAGCCATTTTTACCAATGCCTGACGCGCTCTATCCTCTACTGTAGGTATTCCCAGAGGGCGTTTTTCATCCCGTCCAGGTTTGGGTATCCATATTCTACGGACTGCCTTGGCCTTGTAGGTTAGTGACAGTCTGGAGGCCAGACTAAGCCTTTGTCCGGGCGTTAATGATTTTATCCCGTCTACCCCGGCTGTCTTCTTTCCTCTATTGAGTTGGGTTACTTGCCTTACAGCGAGTAACTTTGCGTAGTATGACTTTAACAGTAATTTCTGAAGCCCTTTCGCTAAGACATCTTTGCCCCTACTAGCCGCTCTGTAGATTCTCTTTTGGAGTTTGAACACTTTCCGCTGTACTAATTTCCAGGGAATTTCGTTCCATTCCACCATCAACTTTTGTCGTGTTTTGGACATATACACTTCTACTTGAAACTCTACATTTCAACTTAGGCGCAGGCTGTCAGCATATACCAGTTGTTAGGCTGGCCTTTGGCTTCTGCTCTGCATCTCTCACCCGCGTGGCTTGCGCTTACACTTTATTTCACTACTTAGGATTATCGACCTGTCCTAAGAGCCATCGCGGGCTTTACTTCGTTCCGTGGTCTTGGGTTTATTAGCTTTAGGATGCTGCCCTCTCCCCCTGGGTACTTTTGGGATTTCTTTAATACATGAGACATGGATCTCTGTATCTTTGTAGTAGACACTGAATTCTTTTACCTTTTCCCCGTGTTCTTTTGAACGCAGCGTGTCAACCAGTTTTCGCTACTTATTAATTGAGAGGGTTCAAGTCGGACATTTGCCTCACGGCTGACCTTGGCTAATTGGCTTGAAGGGATTCCCACACTGGTTGAGAGTTACCTCCTTTTCAGCCCGCTTCACACCTTTGATGGTGAGTCTCCGGGTGGGGCTGATGCCTAACTACCTCTGGTATTTGTTAAATCTTTATTAAGATTCTTCTTTTCCCAGGAAATCCAGGTAATTGACCTCCATTTAGGCCAACAAAACCACAGTTATAATGGTTCGTGACTACGATTTAGGCGGATGCCTGTTAGTTCACTATGTCCTCCGAACCATTACCACGCGCACATTTCAGGTATTACCATCTACTTTCCGCGTGAACGAATCGCACTCAGAGGTTTAATTTACCAGAAAATTGAGTTGACGTAAAAGTCAATATACCCTATAGTGGGTTTAAAGCCCGGTGAGAGCAATCCTAGGGCTTTTCCTTGCTGACCACAAATTTTCACATAAGCAAGTTAAAATAAAAACTCTCGAAAATCCTGACAACCCTTGAGGCTAGGCATGGCTACTCAAACCTCGACGAATAGCGAAAAAGAAAAAGCCCTGAAAATGGTGCTGACCCAGATTGAGCGCAGCTTTGGCAAAGGCTCAATCGTGCGCCTGGGAGACGCCACCCGGATGAAAGTGGAAACCATCCCCAGTGGGGCATTAACCCTGGATTTAGCCCTGGGAGGCGGCTTACCAAAAGGGCGGGTGATTGAAATTTATGGCCCTGAGAGTTCGGGTAAAACAACTGTCGCCCTCCATGCCATCTCCGAAGTGCAAAGATCCGGTGGGATCGCGGCGTTTGTCGATGCGGAACACGCTCTCGATCCCACTTATGCCGCCAACCTAGGGGTGGATATTGAAAATTTACTCGTTTCCCAACCAGATACGGGAGAAATGGGTTTAGAAATTGTGGATCAACTGGTGCGATCGACTGCCGTAGATATTGTGGTGATCGACTCCGTGGCGGCATTGGTGCCTAGGGCAGAAATCGAAGGACAAATGGGAGAATCCCAAATAGGCTTACAAGCCCGTTTAATGAGCCATGCCCTACGGAAAATTACCGGAAATATTGGTAAATCTGGTTGTACGGTGGTATTCCTCAACCAACTCCGGCAAAAAATTGGCGTGACTTATGGGAATCCAGAAGTGACCACCGGAGGACAAGCGCTGAAGTTTTACGCTTCCGTGAGATTAGATATCCGCCGAATTCAAACCTTGAAAAAAGGTTCAGAAGAATATGGGATTCGGGCAAAAGTGAAAGTGGCGAAAAATAAAGTTGCGCCGCCATTCCGCATTGCCGAATTTGATATTTTATTTGGTAAAGGGATTTCTCGCTACGGTTGTATTTTGGATCTGGCCGAAGAAACTGGGGTGATTACTCGCAAAGGCACTTGGTATAACTACAACGATAACAACATTGGGCAAGGACGGGATAATGCCTCGAAGTATCTCGAAGAAAATCCCCAAATGGCCGCCGATGTGGAGAAAAAAGTGCGCGAACAATTAGAACTCGGTGCCCTCGTTTCTGCTAATTCCGTGGGACATCCTCACGAAGAAGAAAGCGAGGAATTTTCTGAAGAATTTTCTGAGGATTAATATTGATAATTGATAATTGATAATTGATAATTGATAATTGATAATTAAACACAATTAACAATTGATAATTGATAATTAACAATTAAACACAATTAACAATTGATAATTAACAATTAAACACAATTATCAATTATCAATTGATAATTATCAATTATCAATTGTTAATTATCAATTATCAATAAGCCCGTTTTTCTGATTAAATTAACCCCGTAGACTCATAAAGTCTTCGCATTAAGGCCATAATCTTTTTCCCATATTGTAAATCCGCAGACCAGCGACCACTTAGTTGATCGACTAAAGGGGCAACTCCTCGCGTGACAAATCGAAATCGGGGATCGACTATTTCTTGGACTAAAGGTTCAGTGGTGGCATAAGCTTTTAGCCGTTGAATATGGGCTCTCACACCAATTCGGGCACTGGAGAAAGATGCTGCTTGACTTGTCCCACCAATCCCACCTAAACTGGCAAAATTATTTTGATTCGGGGTAATTTCATTACCAAAACGGAGAAAGTCCGTTTCTAAACACATTTGACAGAAGGCAATGTCATAATTTACCCCCTCAATACTGCCTTCTTCTCGATAAATTTTTGAGAGGTCGGGAAATTGATTGATTGCCGCTTCATTGTTACTTTTTAAGAACATCATTAGCTGAACTTCTGAGGTGTTCCCATGCCCCATGACGCGATCGAATGCTCCTGGACATATCTGCACAATTGAACGCAGTAAGACAGTTCGGGTGTCTGCATTCCAGCCCACGGATATGGAAAAATCACGGAGTTCAACTGCCCTAATATAAACGAGATTTTTGTAAGTGATCCGACGAATATCAGTGACTTGAGTAATATTCACTCCCAAGCTATCCGCTAAATCAATGGGAATAAACGCATTGCCATTGACAATAATGCCGCCTTCCCCATAGGTTTGGCCATTAATATTGATATTAATTCGGCTATAAGTGGGCGTCGGTGTGGGTGTGGGTGTGGGTGTGGGTGTGGGTGTGGGTGTGGGCGTGGGTGTGGGTGTGGGTGTGGGTGTGGGCGCCGGTGCAGGGGTGGCTCCACTCCAGGCGATTAGTCCCTCGGCGATGCCGATCGCAAAGTCTCGCCGCCGGTTTTGCAGTAAGAAGCGATCGTCTGGGTTGGTAATATAGCCCACTTCCATGAGAATCGATCCGATACTCACCCATCGACAAAAAGCTAAACTACCCAGACCAGACATGGTGTCGGCAAAAACCCCTTGACTGGGCAGTTGCGGCACCCGTCGCAGTAAGGCCAGCAGGAGATTTTGGGCGTCTTGTCTTCTTTGGGTGTTGTTGGCAATATGATAAGCCCTCGCCCCACGGGTGGCGGGAGTGGACGCCGCCCCTAAGTGAATTTCTAAGGCTACATCCCCAGTTCTAGCCCGGGAGTTGATCCAATAAATGGATTGTTCCATACTTAGGTCATCGAGAACCGATAACACTTCTACTCGGCGCGATCGCAGTTCGGCCACAACCATATCTCGCAGCAAGATCATTTCCTGGGCTTCCGTGGTGCCACCAGCGATCGCACCGGGATCGATCGTCCCATTTTCATAACCCCCATGACCCGCAGATATAAAAATTCGTCCCATTGAGATTTCCCCCAGCTTTAAAAATGGATACTTGTAGATTGATTAAGTAGATTGATGAAAAAACCCCTTGGCGATCCTACCACTTGCGTCGCTTTCTTCCCCAGTGGGCTAGGAGATGGATTCACTAGGGAGGGAAAAACCGATCATTTTAAGCAGGCGATCGGTCAGCCAAGGGGTTCTCAAACAAATAACAAATCACCAATTATTAATAATATCTTTAGGATCGCCGGAATTCTGTGGTCAAAGAAAATCAAATTCCAAGATAACTAAATTCCGCGCCCCTTCAGTGATACCCTTAAAGATGGCATTTTAAGGGTTGATTACCGTTAACCATAAACTGTAGAAAATGTTATAGAATGGCAGACAAGCAAAAACCAAGCTTAAAAATTTAACGGCTTGACATCCGGAACAAAACTCTTCTCGCTTTGGGAGACCTGTAACAAGGCAATTGGGTATATCCACCAATTTTAAACTTCCTGAAAATAATGGAGCAGAGTAGCAAAGCAGTCAAATCCATTGACTCCAAAGTTTTTTGATGTAGGAGTCTGATTCGATATAGGGCGAGTTGCGTCCGATTTTAAGCCTGTGGACAGAGTGCTGCCGACAGTTCGCCGTTGTTGCAGGAAGCGAACTCTCTATTCTTCGGAGTAGTCAAAGTAGAACCAATTTTCTACAGTTTCGTGCAACGGTGACAGACCCAGCTTGACCGAATCACTTTATAGGTAAATTCTCTAAAAACGCGCATGGTCACCACATTAGAAAAAACAAACGTAGGATTCATTACCCAGATTATTGGTCCCGTTGTAGACATCAGATTTCCCAGTGGCAAACTGCCGAAGATTTACAACGCAGTGAACATTACGGGTAAAAACGGATCGGGGCAAGAAGTTTCCGTGGTTTGCGAAGTACAGCAACTCCTCGGCGACAACCAAGTTCGCGCCGTGTCTATGACCTCCACCGATGGCTTGGTGCGGGGCATGGAAGTTGAAGACACCGGCAAATCCATTGCCGTTCCTGTGGGCAAGGCAACTCTAGGCCGGATTTTTAACGTAACTGGGGAACCCGTGGATAACCTCGGTCCAGTTGGTAACGAAGAAACCTTCCCCATTCACCGGGCTGCGCCAACTCTGGTCGAGTTGGAAACCAAGCCCTCCATCCAGGAAACTGGAATTAAAGTGGTGGATCTGCTGGCTCCCTATCGTCGGGGTGGCAAAGTGGGTCTGTTTGGTGGTGCCGGGGTCGGCAAAACCGTGATCATCATGGAACTGATCAATAACATCGCCAAAGCTCACGGTGGTGTGTCGGTATTTGCTGGAGTGGGTGAACGCACTCGCGAAGGGAATGACCTCTACAGCGAAATGAAAGAGTCTGGGGTGATTAATGAAAAGAACCTCAGCGAATCTAAAGTGGCCTTGGTTTACGGTCAGATGAATGAGCCACCGGGAGCCCGGATGCGCGTTGGTCTGTCTGCTTTGACGATGGCCGAGTATTTCCGCGATGTGAGCAAGCAAGACGTGCTGCTGTTTGTGGACAATATCTTCCGGTTTGTGCAAGCCGGGGCTGAAGTGTCCGCACTCTTAGGCCGGATGCCTTCTGCGGTGGGATATCAGCCGACTCTGGCTACGGAAATGGGTGAACTGCAAGAACGGATTACCTCCACCACCGAGGGTTCTATTACTTCGATTCAAGCTGTATATGTCCCGGCGGACGACTTGACCGACCCCGCACCAGCCACTACCTTTGCTCACTTGGACGCTACCACGGTGTTGTCTCGGGGTTTGGCTTCTAAGGGAATTTATCCAGCAGTGGATCCCCTGGATTCAACTTCAACCATGCTCCAGCCAAATATCGTGGGTGACGATCACTATAATACGGCTCGGGCTGTGCAAGCCACTTTGCAGCGTTATAAAGAACTGCAAGATATTATCGCCATTTTGGGTCTGGATGAATTGTCCGAAGATGACCGCTTGACGGTGGCACGGGCTCGGAAGATCGAACGTTTCTTGTCCCAACCGTTCTTTGTGGCAGAAGTGTTTACTGGTTCTCCTGGTAAGTATGTGAAACTGGAAGACACCATCAAAGGATTCAAGATGATTATGTCTGGGGAACTGGACGATCTGCCGGAACAGGCATTTTATCTGGTGGGCGATATTAGTGAGGCGATCGCCAAAGCCGAAAAAATGAAAGCCGAAGGCAAGTAATTTTATTTGCTGTTGACCGTTGAAGCTTAATGGTTATTGGTTGTTGGTTGTTGGTTGTTGGTTGTTGGTTGTTTCAAACCAATGACGAATAACGAATAACATTCAACGGTCAACCGTCAACGGTCAACCGTCAATTATTGACAATCAATCCTTGATAAATTATGACCCTAAATGTTCGCGTAATTTCTCCAGATAAGACCATCTGGGATGCTTCGGCCCAAGAAGTCATTCTGCCCAGTACCACTGGTCAGCTTGGTATTTTGAGCGGTCACGCCCCTCTGTTAACGGCGTTGGATGTGGGTGTGATGCGGGTACGCCCAGAGAAAGAGTGGGTGGCGATCGCCTTACTCGGTGGCTTTGCCGAAGTGGAAAATAATCAAGTCACGATCTTAGTTAATGCCGCCGAACTCGGTGAGTCCATTGACAAAGAAGCCGCCCGTAAAGCATTAGCTGAAGCGGAACAAAGTCTGAATGCTGCGGTCAACGGCACCCGTCAGCAACAAATTCAGGCCAAGCAAGCTGTTAAAAGAGCCAGAGCTCGTCTGCAAGCCGCTGGCGGTATGGTTCCCGCTTAAATTAAGCTTAAATTAAGCTTAAGCAAAGTAATCAAAACCCGGTTTCTTCTGAGAAACCGGGTTTTTGCTTTATGCCTGATGCCAAACTATCGATGAATGCTTTTTATCTGATTTCCTATAATCCAACTTTTTCTAATAAAGGTTGGATGGTTTCCCAGGTAAGTCCTTGCTCAATGTAAATGGGATTTGTGGGATTTAATGGACCTTGTAGGCGATCGATGGTCAAAATTTCTGCGGTATCGGGAAGTACCGGCACATCTGGGTCAAAAGCAGTTGGACGCATTAAAGAACTAGAATATCCTTTGAAAATGGCAATTTCATCCGCTTCCCCATCAATTTCCGCTTTCACAATTAGCACTTCAGTGGGACGCTTAATAGTGTATTTTTCTAACCGTTGAATGATTGGCTCTGTCATTTTAATTCAAGTTTTAATTCAAGTTTATTGTTGATGTGGTGGGAATTGCCCGCTATTCTCCTCTAAATTATATCAAGTATCAGAAATTATTGCTACAATTATTGCTAAAATTGCGAGGTTTTTTCGGGCGCAAGCATTGCGCCCCTATGCATTTTCTATGAAAAACGGTATTAAATGAGGGGTTAAACCGGGTTTGTTCCGGTATCAGTGGCCATAAATGCGATCGCATAATGCCGCAATAGAGGCGGTAGCAGATAAGATTTTTCGGTTTTTTCAATTAAACAACGCCTGGTTAAAGATTGCAGGGCATTGAGTAACTCTGAGGCTGAAATATGATTAGCTTCTAGCAACATAGCCAAAGTGACTGGTTTTTCTTCCTTAGCTAACCGGGAAATCACCTCTATTTCCATTTTCGATAACCGCTTAAATTGTGGCGCTAAATTATCGGCTAAATCTTCCGTTAATAAAATAGTATTCTCCAAAAATAACTCCCTAGGGCTGAGATCCAAGTCTTGCATCAAAGTGGCCAATATTTTTAACCATAAAGGATTGCCTTGGTACAGGGAAATCAGCGATCGACTCATCTCTGAACTAGCAATCCCTCGATCTTGAAATATTTTTAGCGCTGCGTTGTAGTTTAAGCCCCGAAGTTTGAGGCTGTGAATGGGATGAAAATCGCTGTTGTGCTGGGGAACTTGTCTCGGTTGTTCCCACCCAATTAGTAAGAAGCAACTTTGATGGGATAATTCCTCAATTTGTTTAAAAAAAGTGGCATAATCCTGGGTTTCGGGTTTATATTCTCCCGCCGATTTGCCCGGACTAAATAGGTGTTGAACATCATCGAATAAGACTAAACAACGATGCTTTTGTAGATATTTAATCAGAGATAAAGGCTGAGGGTTCTTTTGACCTAATTGGATTTCTGACGGCTGGGAAAAAACATCAATTAGACTGGTTTCCAGTTGGGCAAAAGTGGGGCATTTTTCCAGACTTCGCCACACTACATAGTCAAATTCATCTTTAATTTCGCGGATGAGTTCGGTTGCCAAGGTCGTTTTGCCAATGCCACTCATCCCCTCGATGGTGACAAGTCGGCAATTTTCTTGAATCACCCATTGTTTCAAGGTTTTTAGTTCATCGGTGCGATCGTAACAAATCCGCAAATCTGGCATTTCGCTCAAATCTTGATGCAGAGTTTCTGTTGCTGTGGTTTCAGGATTTTTCCGATTATTTTCGCTCTTGGGTATTTCTGAGAAAGGTAAAGTTTCCCTACCAAAATTTATGCTACAAATTTTTATAGAATCTCGGAGAGAATTATCGGAAAAAATAGAAATTTGCAACCGTTCCATTGTGGATCGCAAATTTGATTTACGGATATTTTCTCCCAACATTTCTGACAAGATTTGCCACAACTCAGAACCCACATTCCTCACATGACTTTCCGAACAATGAGACTCATCGGCGATTTCTTGGTATGTCTCACCTTGGACTGTCCCTCGCAGTACCGCTTTTTGCAAGTCATCGAGGTGCTGACCTGTCTTTGCGAACACCAGATCGTCGGCAAGTTTTAACATTTCCTTAAAATTCATCGGCTTGGTCAATGTCAGGGTTTCCCTATTATATCCGACATTTTCGGACATTTTCCTACATTTTCGGACATTTTCCTACATTAGGCAAGGAAATTTACCAAAAATTGCCGATAAAATCGGATATTTTCCGACTATACAGAATAGTTTAATCGTTTTATGATGAACTAATTACATTTGCTCATCCCAAAAAATCACGAGAAACTGCATTATATAGGAGAAGCTAAAGCCGATAACAATATGGATTCTAATTTTAGGCAAAAGCTAAAAATTAAAGGCGTTGAAATCGGTGATAGAAAAATTATTATTCGTCCCGGCAATCAGTCTTTAGTGCAAGCAGCTAAAGAATTTTGGGATTATCGCGATTTACTATATATCTTGGCTGCTAGAGAAGTCAGTGTTAGGTACAAGCAAACGGCGATCGGTATTGCTTGGGTAGTTTTGCAGCCATTGATGACCACACTTATATTTACCTTAATTTTTGGTCGCTTTGCGAAAATTCCCTCTGATGGTATCCCTTATACGGTGTTTGCTTACTCAGCATTGGTGTTATGGGGGCTATTTTCTCAAGGACTGATTAGGGCTGGGGAAAGCATTATTGCCGATGAAAGATTGATTACCAAAGTTTACTTTCCTCGTCTAGTGATTCCCTTCGCGGCGGTGGGTTCCGCGTGGATTGACTTTGCGGTATCCCTGTTTATCCTTTTGCCCCTGACATATATATATGAACTCAGACCAACTGGCAGTCTCTTGCTAATTCCTCTTGTGATGATTGTGGTGATGATATTGGCTGCGGGAATCGGAACATTATTAGCTAGTTTGAATGTACGTTATAGAGATTTTCGCTATGTCACCCCATTTTTGATCCAGATTTGGCTATATGCTTCACCCATTGTCTATCCAGTCAGCATTGTTCCCGATTCTGTGCGTATTTGGTACTATTTTAACCCAATGGCAGGGTTGATTGAAACATTTCGCTTTGCTGTGACTGGACAAGGAAGTTTTAGTTGGATCGGATGCGGGATTAGTGCTGTCACTTCTGCTGTTATGTTTGCTATTGGCTTAACAGTTTTCAGGCAGGTCGAGCGAAGTTTTGCAGATTTTATCTAGGGATGAGCATGAAGCCAATTATCTCTGTTAGAGACTTGGGAAAAATGTATCGCATTCGTTCGGGGGAAAAAAAGCGATATCTAACCCTTCGGGATGAGTTAGCTGAGGGGTTTCGGAAACTTTGGCATGGTAAATTAGGCCAATCTAAAGTAGAAGAATTTTGGGCGCTAAAGGAGATTAATTTTGATATCTACCCTGGTGAAGTGGTTGGCATTATTGGCCGAAATGGTGCGGGAAAAAGTACATTATTAAAGATTTTGTCTCGCATTACACCACCAACAACAGGAGAAGCAATATTATACGGGCGCGTTGGTTCCTTGTTGGAGGTGGGAACTGGCTTTCATCCAGAATTGACTGGCAGAGAAAATATTTATCTTAGTGGTGCAATTCTGGGGATGAGGAGGTCAGAGATTAGAAAAAAGTTTGATGAAATTGTGGCATTTGCTGAAGTGGAAAAGTTTATTGATACGCCCGTAAAGCGATTTTCTTCAGGGATGTATGTAAGATTGGCATTTGGAGTAGCGGCTCATTTAGAACCAGAAATTTTGATTGTAGATGAAGTCCTTGCTGTAGGTGATGCTCAGTTTCAAAAAAAGTGTTTGGGAAAAATGGGGGAGGTGGCAAAAGGAGGACGAACAGTATTATTCGTCAGTCATCAAATGGGTGCGATCGCGCAATTATGCAGTGAAGCGATTCTTTTAAGTGAAGGAGGTATCGTCAAACAAGGAGATACACAACAAATAATTGACTATTATTTAAGTAAAATTTCCCAAGAAATCAAAAGCGGATTTACCAATCGCATTATTGATGATGACGATCGACCTATATTTATAAAAAGTGTGAAATCTTTAAATGAGCGAGGAGAGCCAACATCTCATTTTAATCATCTAGAAAAAATTGTCATAGGTATTACCTTTCAAATAAACCGCTGGATCGCCAACGCACAGCTAGGGTTTTATGTTATAGATTACAGAGGCAGAAAAGTTTTTACTACAGAAAATTTTTTGTTAGATAGTTTAGAGATAAAACCAAAAGAAGTATTTGTAACATCTACAATTCCGGCTAACTTTTTAGTACCAGGGCAATATTTGTTTACCCTAGGTATTACCATTCCTCCTGCAAGCTCAATAGACTGGTTGGAAGACGTTTTGACAATAAATATAATAGATGGGGGTTCAAAATTTTCAAGCTATGAAGGTTTAGACTATGGATGTGTTTTCGCTAATTGCCAATGGAATGTTAATCTTGTCAAAAAATAAAAGGTTTGTTAATGGCTGAAACCCTTGGTTTTTTATGTGATAAATTGACCATCGTTAAGCTAAAACAATGGCACTCAGAAGATCCTGAAAGACTTAAAATTTTATCAATCCAGGAAAAGCAGCTTGAAAATGAAATAGATGAATTTATTGCTGCTGCGATCGCTGGACATACTCCCATTGACCGGCTAACATTTGCTGCCAATAAAGTTTACAAAAAGGAAAACAATCAAGTTCCTGATGTTGCTGGTAGCATTGGCGAAGTTTTTTCACAGCTTGCCCATGTTAATTGCCAATTGTGGCATGAACAAGAAAAAGTATATGAATTTGAAAAAATTCCGGTAGAAGACAAAGATAAAGTAGTCAAACAGCTTGCTTTGCTTAATCTAGAGCGTAACAAATGTATCGATCGCATTGACGGCCAATTTCAAAAATTAATTCAAAATTTACACACTATCAACCCCATTTTATCCGATATCCAATCATGCACTTAATTCATCGGAAAACCTGCCGCGTTTGTGGCTCATCTGCCCTTACCAAAGTCATCGATCTTGGCGAGCAATACTTGCAAGGTTCATTTGTCAAACCTGGAAAAGAAATTCCGCCCAGCCGCAAAATTCCCATGTCTCTTGTGCGATGCGATCCAACGAAAGATGAGCAAGCTTGTGGACTGCTCCAAATGGAACATACGGTTCCCCCAGAAGTTCTTTATTCAGCCTACTGGTATCGCTCTGGAACCAACAATACCATGAGAAATCATTTGCGCGGTATCGCAGATGAAGCAACTGCTATTGTTGGCAAGCCAAACGCTCGAGTTCTCGATATAGGCTGCAATGATGGCACACTTCTCAGCTACTATCCTGATACATTTGAAAAATTTGGGGTAGATCCTTCAGATATAGCGCAGGCAATGGGAGAAAATATAACGGTTGTACAGGATATATTTCCTTCCGATGAACTCATTGAAAAGTTGCAAGGTCAGCCCTGCGATATCATCACATCTATTGCCATGTTCTACGATGTAGAGCATCCAATTGAATTTTGCCAACAAATTCAAAAAATTCTCGCCCCTCATGGCATTTGGATTTTGGAAATGTCGTATATGCCAAGTATGCTAAAAATGACTTCCTACGATACCATTTGCCACGAACATTTGGAATATTATAGTTTGGCAGTCATTGAATATATCTTGAAACAAGCTAATTTAAAAGTATTTAATGTTTCGCACAATAATATTAACGGAGGTAGTCTTCGGTGTTATGTAACTTTTGCGGATAATTTTCTCTACAAAAAAGATGAATTTATCCACAATATAAAAACAATGCGACAAAAAGAATTTGATTTAGCCCTAGACACCGATCGGCCTTATAAAAATTTTCAAGATCGTGTAAACGTTCATAAAGACGAATTAACTTCACTGCTAAAAAAACTAAAAAAAGAAGGAAAAAAAATTCATGTTTACGGAGCATCTACCAAAGGAAATACCATTCTTCAATGGTGCGGAATTGATAACCGAATTATTGACTTTGCCGCTGAACGGAATCCAGATAAATATGGAGCCTATACCCTCGGTACTGATATTCCCATCATCAGCGAAGCCGAATCAAGAGCGATAAATCCTGATTACTACCTTGTCTTACCCTGGCACTTTAAAGAAGAATTTATTGAACGGGAGCAAGAATCTCTAGATAAAGGTATTGGTTTCATTTTTCCGCTTCCCACGGTAGAAATCATCAAAAAATAAACTAACAGCATTATCCAGTACGATTAATTAATTATTATGAACGAGCGTAATCAAAAACCAAAAGGTCTATTTATTAATCCGACTAAAGCCAACTGTAGTATCTATGAATCTGGCGTAATGATGTATAAGAGTCTATTATTATCAAACAAGTATGACCTTGATTACATAGAAATAGACCAAAGCCAACGCAATATTTCTAGCCAGTATGATTTTTACGCTTTTAATTATCATTACGTCACTATGGGATGGCTTGATACGAAAAGCGTTAGACAGCTTCCTGGTGTAAAAATTACATTTGTTCTGGAAACTCTTCCCAACAATCCTTTTGTCCTATGTCCGAAAGACGATTTTGACGCTTACTGTGCCTTAGATCCAACCATGAAGGTTGACGATCGAAGGGTATATGCCTTTCCTCGTCCCCTAGAATTTAGCAGCATAGTAACCGATGATAAAAATCCTTCAATACCTACTATTGGCACTTTTGGATTTGCGACTCCAGGTAAGGGTTTTGAGTTGGTCGTAGATGCTGTGAATAAAGAATTTGATGAAGCAATTATCAGAATTAATATTCCAGCCGGAACATACGCTGACAATTCTTTCTGGGGCTTACAAAAACAAAATTATGCTGATTATCTTCAGAACCTATGCCAAAAAGTCGCTAAGAAGGGAATCCAGGTCATTGTAACTAATGAATATATGAGCAAAGAGTCTTTGATTTCATGGTGCGCTCAAAATACTCTTAACTGTTTTCTGTATAACAGGAATCAACCCGGACTGTCGGCAACCACCGATCAGGCAATATCCAGTGGCAGACCTTTAGCTATTTCCACTAATGAGACTTTCCGACATATTCATTCGTATCTAAAACCATATCCATTTCAGAGCTTAAAAGATTCTATTGCTTCATCTCAGCCCTCTGTGCTGCAAATGCAAAAAGACTGGCATCCTGAAAAATTCGCTCTTAAGTTTGAAGAAGTCTTAGAAAGCTTTAAATTGTTTTCAAAAAAAGACAAAAAAGCTTTAAACAAAAAAACAGTAATACAACTAAAAATATCAAACACACAAATTTTATTTATATTAGGGGAAAAAACTCAAATGCTAAAAAGAGTAAAATTTTTTTTGAAAACCTCTTGTCTTTATTCTTTGTTTAGAAAAAACAGACAAGTCAACCCACAGATTATCTTTGGGGTTCCAAAACAACTAATCGAAAATACAGTTCTCATGGTTTCTCACAAGCAGAAGCAATGTGGGATTTATCAGTATGGAATCAACATCACTGAAGCTTTGAAAAACTCTAATCGTTATTCGTTTTGGTATGCCGAATGTTCTAATGAGGAAGAATTGAATCAGGCTGTAATACAAGCGAATCCATCGGTAATTATTTACAATTATTATCCGGCAACAATGCCTTGGCTGACCAGCAAAGTAACCCAGCGTTACAAGGTTCCTCAACTCGGAATTATGCACGAAGTGACGCAAGAGGATGCAGATAAAGCCGATCGAGTTTTATTTGATTACCATCTATGTCCCGATCCAACCCTGGCTGAAAATAATCCTTTGATTTTTAAAACACGACGGCTAATTCCCCGTTATATTAATATGCAAAATATTCCAGATGTTATAACGATTGGCAGCTTTGGTTTTGGCTTTAAAGACAAGGGATTTGAGCGTTTAGTCGAGACAGTTCAAAATGAGTTCGATCGCGCCAAAATAGTTTTAAACTTGCCTTTTAACGATATTGTAGATCGAAACGGAAAAAAACATACTCTGGCTACAGTTAAGCGTTGTCGCAGGATTATTTATAAGCCAGGAATAGAACTGATTATCAAACATGAGTTTTTAAGCAAGGAGAAACTGCTTGATTTTTTAGCTGGTAATACTTTGAATGCCTTTTTCTACGATCCAGACAAACATCGAGGGATTTCAAGTTGTATAGAACACGCTCTAGCTGTCCAGCGTCCGATCGCGATTACAAAATGTGGGATGTTTCGCCATATTTTTTCCGCCAATCCCTCTATCTTTATTGACGATTCAACTCTAACTGAAATTATCGCCAATGGAATAGCTCCGTTGGTGCCTTTTTACAATGAATGGAGTCCAGCTAATTTTTTATTGGATTATGAGCGGATTTTAGATCGAGTCCTAGGCAAGGAACAGATTACCCAATTTGAAAGCCAGCTTGAAAGCCATAATCTTCAGCAATCAGATAATTGGACAGTGGGAATTCCTAACGTCACCATATTTAATCGCATATTGGATAATGCAGCCCGAAGTCAGTATAAACCAGTTATTGAACAATTATTTGAATTGGTTCCAGAAATGATGGAGCGTAAAATACCAGAAGCAAATATTCAGCAGGCATTTGTTCTGGATACCGTGCAAAAGTTTGCTTCCCTTTTGACCTCTCCTAAAATCTTATGCGTCGGCAGCTATGATGATACTGCGGCGGCAGGCTTGAAGAAACTGGGCTACTCAATGGAAGAAATTGATCCCGCACTAAACTGCGATCTAAACACTCATTTTCACAAACCTTCAACATTGAAAGGTAGTTACGATATAATTTTTTCCACTTCCGTCTTGGAGCACGTACCAGATGATGAGTTATTTATGACACAAATAGCAGAACTACTGGCACCAGGAGGGACGGCAATTCTAACTTGTGATTATAACGATCGATATCAGCCTGGAGATCCAATTCCTGATGTGGACTGTCGCTTTTATACTCAAAAAGATTTTACGCAGCGAATCCTTCCCTTGCTGAAGAACTGTTCCCTGGTTGACGAACCCCAGTGGGATTGTCCTAATCCTGATTTTACTTATGCTGGCTATTACATATATACGTTTGCTACACTTGTATTTCAGAAGCACAAATAAGGATGAATGCTTTAATTTTTGGCGCCAATGGTCAAGACGGCTACTATTTAAATCAGCTATGCAAAGCAAGGGGGATTAATCCCATACCAGTATCACGTTCTGGGCAACTATTTATTGGAGATGTATCTTGCTATGACCAAGTTGAGTATTTTATTACTAAATATCACCCAGCTTATGTTTTTCATGTTGCAGCAAATTCCACAACTCGCCATGATGCCCTATTTGAAAATCATGCCACAATTTCTACAGGTACGTTAAACATTCTTGAGGCAGTGAAAATTCATTGTCCTGGGGCTAAAGTATTTATCACTGGCAGCGGACTGCAATTTGAAAATACAGGAAAGCCAATTACTGAAAAGGATCAATTTGAGGGAAATAACCCTTATTCGGTAGCCCGAATTCAATCAGTATATGCTGCCCGATATTATCGTTCATTGGGCATTCGCGTATATGTGGGCTACCTCTTTCATCACGAAAGTCCACTTCGTAAACCAAACCATGTCAGCCAAAAGATTGCCCTTGCCGCTAAACGAATTGCGGCTGGTAGTGATGAAATTTTAGACCTCGGTGATATTACTGTAAAAAAAGAATGGACATTTGCCGGGGATGTCGCAAAAGGAATTGTTAAACTGATTCAGCAAGAAGATGTGTTTGAAGCAGTAATCGGATCGGGAGTCGCTTATTCTATAGAAAATTGGTTAGAGCAATGTTTTAGTATAATTGATAAAGATTGGCATAATCATGTGAAGCTACTGGATGGATTTACCCCTGAATATAAGTGCCTGTTCTCAAATCCTCAGACAATTAATTCACTTGGCTGGTATCCTATTGTGGAATTGCCTGAATTGGCAGCAATGATGATGAATAATTCTCAAGCGGATGAAATGTTATGAATCAAACCTCACTCAGCAAACCATCGGAACAACAAACATCTGGAGATTCGCAACCAAAGCGGATGCGAATATTACTGGGACAGCTTGCCAGCAACGGTGACTGTCTTTATGCAACCACTGTTGCCCGTCAAATCAAGCATGATTATCCTGGATGTCATTTAACCTGGGCGATCGGTTCTATGTATCGTCATATTTTAGACAACAACCCTGATGTTGATGAAATCTGGGAAATTCCACTGAGCAACATTTCAGATATATTTGATACTTGGCAGCGCTTTGAAGCCCAAGCTTTAGAACGAAAAAAAATAGGAGATTTTGATGAAATATTTTTAACTCAAATGTACCCCAATAATATGCAAAATTTTGATAGAACAATACGTTCTGCAATTTTTCGTGGCTACTCAAAACCTATAACTGTTTCGATCGCACCAGTTATTTACCTATCACCTGATGAAATAGAAAGAGTAAGCTCTTTCGCCAAAGCTTATAATCTTGCAAATGCCTCTAATGTAATTTTATTTGAATGCTCTCCTAAAAGCAATCAGTCATTTGTTAATCCAGAATTTGCCCTAAAAGTTTCTCAAAAGCTGCTGGAGCAATTTCCAGATTTAAAAATAATCCTTTCATCAGATATATCTATTAAATCAGACAATGAAGGCATTATTGATGGAAGTATCTTATCATTTCGTGAAAATGCCGAATTAACTAAATACTGTTCTCTACTGATTGGTTGCTCTAGTGGTATTTCATGGCTTTCTACATCCACATGGGCGAAGCCTCTTCCGATGATTCAACTGATCAAAAAAGAGCAATCGATGTATGTTTCATTTATCCGCGATCATGAGTATCATGGCTTACCCACGGATCAAATAATTGAGATGACTGAATGTTCAGTGGATTATTTAGTTGATTGTGTAAGGATGATTCTGACCAAAGGGTTTGAAGCATATCGCTCTATTTTTAATAATGATATTAAATTGGAAAATGACCCTTATTTGTTAAATTGTCTCAATTTTTGGTTCAAAAGAGCGGTTAGATTTATTTTCCGAATGTTGCCCAAATATGGATTAGTCTATACTGGCAAATGGCTGTTTAATAGATTACTTGTCCTTGCAAAAAAAAGTTAGTTATAAATTCGTAAACCAAGCTATGTCAGCCAAAAGCTAGTTTCTCTGGGGTGAATGATTCATTTTGCTAAAAAGCGATCGCTCATCTATCTCCAAAAAAGCGATCGCTCATCTATCTCCAAAAAAGCGATCGCCCATCTATCTCCAAAAAAGCGATCGCCTCCTAATTTACTAAAAATTTTATTCACCACAAAGACACAAAGAACACAAAGAATGTCAAGTAACTTCCTCTGTGTCCGACAGAGTTCTGTGGTGAATTATTACTTCTCCCAAAAAAGCGATTCCCTCCGGGACGCTGCGCGAACGCTGACTTCTCCTCTTTCACCCTGCTTAATTCCCAGAAAAATCATTACTATTCACTGTAATGATACTTACAAGCTGCAATAATAATTTCTGTATCGGTCACTTGGTACACTAAACGATGTTCATTATTAATGCGCCGCGACCAAAAACCACTTAACTCGTATTTCAAGGGTTCCGGTTTTCCCAATCCTTCAAAGGGCGATCGGTCTATATCTTTAATCAATTCGACAATTTTGCGATACATTTTCTTGTCTAACTTGACCCACCCAGTAAAATCTTCAAAGGCTGAGGATTCAAAGACAATTCTTCTACTCATTACAATTCTTCTAAGTTGACTTCAACTAAATTTTTATGAGCTTTAATATTTTCAACCGCTGTCAAAAGTCTATTTTTGTTCGTTTCCGAATTGAAAAGATACTCGGTTTCATCTTGATTCAACTCTGACACAACAATTTCAATCTCTTTATTGCCAAACTTGGCTTTGATTTTCTCTAAAAAAGCACCATCGATTTCACTGGCTTTTACCCGATAAACTGTTGACATAATTATCACCTATTCTCGATTCTAATAGTTAAAACGTTGTTAGGGTAACGACATACTATAATAATTATGGCATAGCCACTTTCCAAGTATCAACCCGAAAACAAAGCTAAAAAGCGTTCTTGCCTTTTGGTCATAAGCACGGTACGCGCCCACC
>JAABRM010000031.1 GCA_011390955.1 Oscillatoriales cyanobacterium
ATGTCTCCAGATTGGACGAAACCAGACCAGAGGACGATCGGCAAGTTATCAAGATTATTTCTGAGGCATTAGGCAATAGTATTTGGGAAAACACTGCGATCGTGTTTACTTTTGCTAATCATGTTAACGCTTCAGACTATCAAAGGAAATTGAATACGAGAAAACTAAAAATTCAAGAACTCATAAAACAAGAACTCATAAAATCTCACATATATGATTCTAATATAGCATATAATATACCATCCGTGGCAATAGATAATTACAGTAAAACAACACCTGATGGGAAGGAATGGCTAGGAATTTTTTTCACAGCCATAGTAGACAGAGTGTCTAAGGAAGGTACTATTGCCTTACTATCAATGTTAACTGATAGTATAAGCCAGCGGACTATTTTTGATAAATATCAAAAATCAATTATTAGGAAAAAATTTATTGAGGCAGTTATTCAGTCGTCAGGAACAGCCATTACCATTGGCATAACGGTGACAGCAATTGTAAACGCTCCTTTAATCCTAGGCTTTTCTGGAGGGGGAATAGTAGGAACTCTCATAGGATGTTGGTTGTCTGAAAAAAAAGATGTCGATTAGATTATCTCTCCACAATTTGGCAGAAAAGCGATCGCCCTTTTCCCCAAAGCACAAACCGCCGCATTTTCTCGCAGTTAAAACAACCTGTAGGGGCGAAGCATTTCCGCAGTAAATCTTTGGTTGTAACTGATAACTTATCGGCGGAAATGCTTCGCCCTGGCATCGGGATGAGATTATGGCGATCGCTTTAATATTTGACTGAGACGATCGATAGTAGGGGCAACCATCGCCTTGAGGAATTGCCCCTACTACCGGAGAACAATTTTTAAAATAAAGTCTCTATCTTTCGTAAACTGAGTCTTTTTGCAGCTATTCTCCCAGCTATGCCACCGATGAAATTCCTACTGCCACGGAAAAACAAATCATCGTCAACTATCCCAACTTAACTCAGCTTATATGCGGGAGATTACCCGGGCTGAAGTGGCGGCAATTGTTTACCCGGCTTAGGTTTCCCAGGGAGAAGTTAGCGTCATTAACTCCAGCTACATCTGAAGTGGCGGCAATGGTGTATCAAGCTTTGGTTAATTCTGGGGTTTTGACGGCGGTGAATTCTAATTATATTGTCTCCGCATAATTGCCCCGTTTGGGTGAGAAACCATTCAAGAAACCGGGTTTCTGATTGATTAATCAGGTAGGCGATCGCTTACCTGATTTTTTGTGAAATTTTCCCGCCTAAAAAGTATGATATTGCCAAGAATAGGGATTTCTGCTGATATCCAAGAGGTAAAGATTCCAGAAATAACGATTGATGGCGGAGATTCCATAAGAAATTAGCTAAAATATTCAGAGAAAGCGATCGCGACGAGAGGTCTAGCATTATGACTCAAGCTGTCGAAAGAGTAACCGAGGTGGCTATTCAGCAACCTCAAGAACAAGTACAGTCGGAAACCGAACATCTCTTAACCTTCCAAGAATACCTCGCGTATGAGGGAGAACCGGATGTTCTCTATGAATTATTCAGGGGGAAACTCATACCGATGCCAGCACCAACTTTATATCACGCCAAAATTTGCGAATTTTTAGTTTACAAGTTACAGCGCTACTTTGCCGACCAAAATTTAGCTTTGGTAGCCAAAACTACTGTGGGGGTAAGAACCGAGGAAAATTCATCCCGAATTCCTGATGCGATTGTTTGCCAGGAAAGTCTTTGGGAGCAAATTAGCGATCGTCCCGGTGCTGGGGTTTTAGACTTTGCGGAAAAGCCGATTCTTGTAGTAGAAATTGTCAGCAGTAATCGCCGAGATGATTATATCATTAAACGTAACGAATACGAGGCAGCCGAAATTCCTGAATATTGGATCGTAGACCCCCAAAAGAAACGAGTGAGAGTCTTGGCAAATGCGACCAATGAAGAAGGATATAATTGGGTTGATTTCAGCGAAGATAGTTCAATAGTTTCGGCTCAGTTTGACCAGCTTGATTTATCGGTGCAAGAATTGCTTAATCCGCCGGTAGTGGAGCAATTAATTAAGGAGGAACAAGCGAAAATCAAAACTCTGGAAACTCGCAATGAAAAATTAGCCCAGCGGTTACGAGAAATGGGAATCAATCCAGAGGAAATCGATTAAAATCGATTAAGCTCACTAAATAACAGCGATCGCACTGATAAATGCCATTTTTAGAATCGGGGCGATCGCTCATCGAAGTCATGGTGCGAATTTTTCACGTTATGGATAGATTAATCTAAATTAAAAGAACAGCTTAACTGTTTAATAGCGAAAGACTGGAAATAAAAGATGAGTCTTACATATTTAGACCTTTTTAGTGGCGCCGGAGGCTGGGCTTGTGGTTTAGAAATGGCGGGCTTAAAACACGCTGGTTCTTATGATATTAACGAGTCAGCTTGTAGAACCGCTGGCGCTAATTTAGGCAAGGCTGTATTTTGTGTAGATTTAAGAAAATTTATCGACACTTTAGATGGCAAATATCCCCAACCAGACCTGATTGTCGGCAGTCCCCCCTGTCAAGGTTTTAGTAATGAGGGATATAAAAGAAAAGAAGACCCTCGCAATAGTCTAGTTTGGACTTACTTAGATATTGTGGAAAAACTTGCGCCAAAAGTTTGGATATTTGAAAATGTTCCAGGATTTCAGCGGTTATATAATGGCAGCTACTATGAAGAATTCACCCAACGGCTGAATTCCATGTCTTACTATTGGCATACTTTTTTACTTGATGCCAGTCAATACGGGGTTCCCCAAAAAAGAATTCGTTTTTTTGCGATCGCTGCTAAAGATTTTCAGCCAGAAAAACCTGAACCCACCCATTCAATCAACCGAGAAATCTACGGCACAGCAGAAGCAATTTCTCTGTGGCAAGCGATCGCCGATTTACCCAAAGTGGGAATTGGGGAAAAAGTCGGTATTTTTGATTATGATAAATTGCCGGAATGTGGCTATCAATCTTGGGTTAGAGAGGGAAGTCACCGATTAGAAAACCATACCACTCAAAAGCACAGTCAACGAGTCTTAGAAAAAATTAGTGCTGTGCCCATTGGAGGCGGTATGGAATCCTTGGTGGGAAAATATCAAGAGAATAAAGTTGCCTATTGTGGAGGATATCGTAGAGCAGTGAAAGAACAGCCTTCTTATACAGCGTATTGGACGCGAGGGATGACTTCAATTCATCCCGAAGAAAATCGATTTTTGTCCCCTAGGGAATGTGCCCGGATCCAGTCATTTCCCGATCGCTTCATTTTTCACGGGACAACTATCGAAAACTATACCCAAATTTGCAATGCAGTTCCTCCCTTGGTTGCGAGAGCTTATGGGAGATATTTATTAAAAGTATTACTGGGTCAAGAAATTCCGGCAATTCCTTGGGACTGTAGTCACAAAACCTCAAATCAATTGGTGGCTTTATCCAAAAAAGAACAAAATCCGATTCAGCTTCGGTTGCCTATTTAGCCACCGATCGCGGTTTTTTCCAACTTTTCTCTAGTCCATATAGGAGAGACTGCGCTTGACGGAACCATCGCTATATAATTCCATTGGCACCAGTTCGGTTTTGCCATATTTTCTCAGCTTGGAATAGACGATTTTTACAAAAGACGGTTGTTGTTTATTGGTGATAGTAGACATAGAAGTTACCTCTGGGATAATTGATCTGGCAATAGCATCCCGGATATGACTAATTAATTTTGAAAGAAGATTTCGGAATTTTGTTTATGGTAATCTAATGTGATTTTTATAGAGCTAAAAGTCGGTTTTTTGACTTTTTGGGCTTTATAGCATCTATGAAAACACAATTTATGGAAACCATGTTGCCAATTTGGCAGAAATTCGCAGAAAATAGAGACTGATTGACTCACACTGGGCTGATTTTGTCATTAAAAGTTGACAATGGAGTCAGTCATTTCCTCGGTTGAGATTTGCGGCACCGGGAAAGCTAAGATTTTGCTATTTGATGACAGGATTTTCAGCCCCGCACCAACTGCTCAGGATAATTTTGACTTTTTTCAGGATTTTTTTAGCTTTTTGTATCAATTCAGACTGAACCGGCTAACGGTTCGGTTTTCTCAACCAGATTTACTGAGGATGAATCCGGTTTTCCCTAAATTATTTGGCTGAAAAAAAAGGCGATCGCTCTTTCCCCCCGTAAGTTCTGAAGTAGGTTTCCCAGTTTTTGGCAGAAAGCGGGGAACTATTCAACAAGATATTAGACAATTCTGGCTTTCATAACGGATTGATCCCCCCAACCCCCCTTAAAACCGCCATCGGCTTTTTAGAATTTTGCCAGAAATCTATTGATGACCCAAGCTTGCTATAATCCATGCTTAAATCATCGGAAATGATTAATGGTTGATTCCCATCATTATTAATATGTCCAAAATCACCAATCAGACGAAAACGCCCTTAGAGACTTACTACAAACAAATTCACACGGTGATTCTCTCTCGGCAAAACCCCATCACCGGATTACTGCCCGCGTCCACTGCGGT
This sequence comes from Oscillatoriales cyanobacterium, assembly GCA_011390955.1. Lineage (GTDB taxonomy): Bacteria > Cyanobacteriota > Cyanobacteriia > Cyanobacteriales > Laspinemataceae > Planktothricoides. Next base: position 4,528 of record JAABRM010000031.1, read on the forward strand.
AAATGCTCACGGTGACTATACCGATGCCTGGGTGCGAGACAATGTATATAGTATTCTCGCGGTTTGGGCTTTGGCTTTGGCTTATCGGAAAATTGATGCCTTTGACCAGCGCACTTTTGAACTAGAACATAGCACGATTAAGCTGATGCGCGGGTTACTTTATGCGATGATGCGCCAAGCGGATAAAGTGGAAAAATTTAAGCGCACTCAATCGTCATTGGATGCGTTACACGCCAAATATGATACGAAAACCGGCGATACTGTCGTGGGGGATGACCAATGGGGGCATTTACAACTAGATGCTACCTCGATTTTTGTGCTGATGTTGGCCCAAATGACCGCTTCCGGTTTGACGATTATTTATAGTCAAGATGAGGTGAATTTTATCCAAAATTTGGTTTATTACATTAGTCGCACTTACCGGACTCCCGATTATGGGATTTGGGAACGCGGTAATAAGATTAATCATGGCGACCCCGAACTGAATGCGAGTTCGATCGGTATGGCGAAAGCGGCTTTGGAAGCAATTAATGGGTTAAATTTGTTTGGGGTACGCGGTGGCCCTGCGTCAACGATTCATGTGTTGCCCGATGAAATTGCCCATTGTCGGATTACCCTAGAATCCCTGTTGCCCAGAGAGTCGAGTTCTAAGGAAGTGGATGCGGCGATTTTGAGCATTATCGGCTTTCCGGGATTTGCGATCGCAGACCAAGAATTAGTCGATCGCACCCGTAAGACGATTATCGACAAACTCCAAGGGCGATATGGTTGTAAGCGGTTTCTGCGGGACGGCCATCAAACGGTTTTGGAAGATACCAGCCGCTTGCACTATGAGCCCTTGGAACTGAAACAGTTTGAACATATTGAATGCGAATGGCCGCTATTTTTCACTTATTTATATCTTGATGGGCTATTTCGCCAAGATGCTCAACAAATTGCCGAATATCGCGATCGCCTAGAATTTGTCCTGGTGGAACAAAATGGCTGGGGCTTATTGCCAGAGTTGTACTATGTCCCGGAAGAGGCGATCGAAGCGGAACGGCAAAACCCCCACAGTCAAACCCGCAAACCCAATGAAAATATCCCCCTAGTTTGGGCGCAAAGCTTATATCTGGTCGGTCAACTCCTGGACAACGGCTGGATCGCTTTGGGCGATATTGACCCCCTCGGTCGTCACCGGCAACCCCACTATCTCAAAGGACAGCGGCAGCAACCCGTGGTGCAAATCGCCCTATTAGCAGAAGATGAAGAGTTGCAAGGGAAACTCGCTACTTATGGCATTGCCACCCAAACCCCCGCCCAACTTGCTCCTATGCAAGTCCGACAAGCCCGCGAACTGGCTACAGTTTATAAAGAAATTGGCTTGAATAAAAAATTAGGACTCACCGGCAGACCCATGCGACGGTTGCGGAGTTTGATGACTTCCCGCATTTTCCGCATTCGCGGCGAAACAATGGTATTTTTGCCCGCATTTTTGGATCAGCAGGAATTCTATCAAACTCTCGATTATCATTTTTTGGTGGCATATATTAAGAGTGAATTAGCCTATATCGATCGCCATTGGCGGGGTTTGGGCCGACCCACTATGACCTTATTGCTAACTCATACGATGTTGGAACCGTCGGGGTCGAATTCAGAAATTTTGCCGCCTTTATTAGAGTTGATGCAAGAATTTCGCGAAGGAAAATGTGGGGATGTCAAGGTAAAACTTGGTTCATTAAATGAATTTATGCTCACTGCCGCGATCGAACGGATTGATTTCTTGCGAGAAGTGAAATTTCCCCAAGCCCCGGTACGCAATGCGGAATCTTTATTGGTGCGGGGTTGTAGTCAGAAACGTTACTTATGGAACAAGGCGGAAAAAAATATCGCCCTCAGCAATACCCAAGAGTTTTGCTTAGAATGCGAGACGAATTTGAAACTATTAATTACTAAACTCAGAGAGTCGGAAAACCTCTATGAACAAGTGGAGTTATTGCGTATTTTGACTCGCTTAGAAGGGTTAGAATTTGATACAGGAATTGGCGGCCCCGGAGAACCAGTCCGAGTCAGAACTTTACTGGATCAAGTATATGCCCAAGCGTCTCAATTGCGGTTATGGGCAGTGGTGCGCTATGCCGCTGGTTTGCTGAATAAAGTAGATATTAGTTTGTCTGATGCGGTGACGGATATTTTAGTCCGACAAAAACAAATTACTGTGGGTCGGGCTTATTCTAGCGGTTCGTTGATTAATCGCCCTATGTCCCAGCAAAAGATTATGCAGAAAATTCGCGAATTCTGTCGGGAAGATATCCGCGATCGCGCCTTAACTCAGGAAATTTTAATTTATCTGAGTACCTTAATTAAATCCGATCCAAAACTGCTGAAAGGCTTTGTCACCTTGCGAGTTGGTTATTTAATTCTCCTGTTAGTTAGCGAACTGGCATTAGAGTTAAATCTGACTCAAGATGAAGCTTATGAAGCCTTGATGAGATTATCTCCTTTTGAGATTAAAACTCGCTTGCGTCAAGTTTTGGAAGGCTATGCGGGAATGAATCAAGTGTTGCAACGGCAAGAGTCAATTGCTTTGCGGAAACAAGCCAAAGAAATTGATTGGGTGGTCTTGTATGGGGAGAAAAAAGAACCGGAAAAACCCAAAGAAGGTTGGCGACGCAAACGTCAATTAGATGGGTCATTAAATCGCATGATACCGGATTTTTATCCCCAGATTTGGAAGTTGATGCAACATTGCAAAGGCTTGGTAATTGGGGATAAGCTGGAACGGCGCAATCGCTTAGATAGTGAGTTGATCTTGTCAGAAATGACCCAGGGCGAGAAAAATTTTGACCTGAAAGTTGAGCATTTACTGAATAAGATTGATGCGCCCGAATACCGTCAGCTTAATGTGGAAGCATTGATCGAGTTGTCCAATATTTGCGATCGCAACCCGGACTTACAAATTGAGCAATATTTAGTGCTCGATGTAATTATCGGTCACGCGGTGCGTCAAGGGTGGTTAGAAAAGTATCCCGAACGGGCGGATAAATATGATGAGGACAAGCAAAAAGCCTGGGATAAATTTTATGACACTTCCCCTTATGTTTGTGCGGGATATATTGTGAAAGCTTTCCGCTTCTTAACGGAAGTGGGCGAAGATTTAACCGCTGCTTAACTTGGGAATGACAATAGAAACCGGGTTTCTTTTTAGGGTGACAAAGTTAACTCTGATATCGACCACAGAAACCCGGTTTCTTTGCTTGGAGGTTTTGTGCGTTTTTTTCATAAAACATTGATTAAACCCCAAGAAAAAACCCGGTTTATTACATTGTATCCAAAAAAGCGATCGCGTCAAAAAATATCTTGCCAAACCTCTAAAAAAGTGATATAATGACAGAAAATATTAGAGTAATTCGTTAATTACTCTAAATCTGAATATCCAATTAATCAAATGGGGAAAATATGACTCAAGCAGCCGATCAAAAACTTATTCAGGAAAATACACTCTTAGATAAATTTAGAAATCTCACCAGTGAACAACAACAAACTATTTTAGATTTTATGGAGTTTATGGAAAGTAAAAACCCTAAATCCCCCGTTCGAGAAGTTTCTGCTTATGATTTAGCTAAAGAATGGGCTGGTTCGGTAGAAAGTGGGATTGGTGATTTGTCTACTAATAAAAAGTATCTCCAAGGATTTGGAAAATAATGAAATCAGCAATTATTATCGATACTTCCCCTTTAGTCGCATTTATCGATCGCTTCTGGTCAAGTTATAATAAGTCCATCTAAAATTAATCATATGTATGGAATTTGAATGGGATACACAAAAAGCTAAATCCAATTTATCTAAACACGATATTTCATTTGAAGAAGCTAAAAGTGTCTTCGAGGATCCACTCTATGTTGATTTTTACGATCCGGATCATTCTGAAGCCGAACATCGTTATATTATCATAGGAGAATCATCAAAACATCGGATTTTGTTAGTCTCTTATACCGAAAGAGGAGATAAAATTAGACTGATTAGCGCTAGACAAGCTACCAAACAAGAAATCAAAGCTTATCAAGAGGGTTAAAATCATGGAAGATGAATTGAGAGATGAATATGACTTACAAAGTTTAAAAGTTAGGAGAATGGGAGTCAAGCGGAAAAAGTTTGGCGATACAATTATTAAGCTAGATTCAGATGTGGCTGATTTTTTTCCCAACGCTGAATCGGTGAATGAAGCTTTACGGTTTTTGATTAGAATTACTAAGGATAATCAAGCTAAAGTTTAGGCGATCGCCTCAAAAAAATTCGTTCTTAGCTATGCGGTAGGGTGTTGTTTCGGGTTAACTGTTGCCTTCCTTAAGTAAATGTTGTTCCCCGCGTAACGCATCACAAGTTGATTCTTGGCGATATTGGTACGTTACGTCGGGCGTTTTAATTTCTTGGGTTTTGCCTAAAATTTATCCCCGACTAACATACCCTACCACTTTCTACGGGCAAATAACTTAACATTTATCAAAATGAAACCGGAAGGAAAGGACAACTTTTAATCTTGATAATAAAATAATTCCTGTCGGGCTTCTTCGGCCATTTGTTGCCGCAGAGAAAACGGTAAAATTACCTCACCATTGGGTCGCCAATCTCGTAAGCGCATTAACACATTAATATCGCCTAAGCGAACCCAAGCACCATAGTAAACATCTTGAGGATTTCGATTTTTTAAAATTTGCAATACTCGGAAGCGATCGCCCTCTTCTGATATCTGTTTTTTAACCAACTTGGACAAATCGCGATCGGCAATCCGCTGAAATGTCTGGTGGCGTAAAGTTCCCTCCACATAGCGATCGGCAAAGTTTCTGGGAAATCGCATTAACAGCCATTTACGAGGTAAATAAAAATTAAATCCCCAAGCATTTTCTAATTCTTCTTCTACCTGTTCTGGGGTTGGTAGTTCTCCCAATCGTCGCATTTCTCGCAATAGTTTAGGAACTTGCGGATCCCCCCAAGCTAAAATTTTTAATTTTTCTGAAATAATCCGGTCTAACCGATAATTATGCCAGCCTATTTCTCCCTCTGGAGTTTCTCCCCAAGCACTCAAATATTTGGCGCGGCGAACATAATGTAAACAAACAGGATAAGTATTAATTCTGACGATTTTATCTTCTTTAAATTCATATTTAAACTGAATCACCCCAGAAGATGGAGTTCGCCATAATTCTTCGATCTGTTCTTGATAGTTATCCACTTGTTCTTGGGTTTCTGGAGGCAAAATATAATCCAAGTGAATAAAAATCCGCTTTAATGGGGGTTGGAGATTAAATTTTTGATGGTCTTTGTCCGGCATTAATTGTTCCCATAAAGATTGAAGAATCACTTCTAAATTCGGCTGGACAAAGGAAATATCCTCTATAATGGTTAATAATTGGCGGGCTTGGTTTGCTTCTAATATAATAGAGGCAGGGCTACCTTGGGTATGGCTTAATTGTGGCGGATAAGGCCAATCAGATTTTAAGACACATTGATATTTTCCCTGGGATATATTCTGTAACCATCCTAAGCGAACCAGTTGTTTTAAATCGTCTCGTAAGGAACGATGAACCGTAGAAAAAGGATGTGCTTTTAATAGTTTTTTGAGTTCGGCAACGGGCAACCCACTGAGATGAATTACTTCTTGCTGCCAATTGGATAGAATTGAGGGTTGTGCGGATAAATATTTTGCTAAAAATTGCTCAACGGTGCGATGACAAATACAGTTGCCGTCGGTGCAATGTTGGGCAAGTTTCTGTACATTGATGCGATCGCTTTTCGGGTGAGTGGCGGCAAATAGGCGATAAGCCTGACGGCATAGCTTCGCTTACCGCGCAATTCAGGATAACTCCAACTTTTTTCTAGTTCATCCGCTAACGGAAATTCGCCACTATATAACCGATTTAATAATACCCACAATCGCAGCGATCGGGCAAACCGATTGCCTAGTTGACCTCCTGCTAACCATTGCAAAATCTCTGGACTGAGTGGATAAATAAATTCTCTGTTTAACATTGGCAGACCCCATTTTGTCATCAATAGGAGTGCGACAGTAGGGCGGGCATTTGCTCACCCAAGAGAGTAAATTAGGTACTGACATCCTGTGAATATTCATCGGACGGTATCCATAATTAAGTAGGTGGGCAGAAATAAATGCACCACAGACCTTATGAGAATAAAAACTGTCATTCCCGCGAAGGCGGGAATCCAAGGATTTACGGTGGGGAACGAAAAGTGCAATTAATTATGTTCACCTACTTATTATCTTATTTCAGAAATCAAAAACGGGTTTATACACACGCATTAATTAGCAGATATTACGCACAATTTTCCGCAAAAAATGACTGAATTTCTAGCTTTTGCTCTGAATCGATGGTTTGCCAATCCTTAGCAATATTCAAATTTTTATTCACTTTCGCTAATTCTAATAAACTCGATGCGATCGGGTAGTTTTTTTCCTCAGATAACCAGTGTAAAATATCCGATAAATGCCACAGAGAAGGGGTTCCTCCGTAAATAGGGCTAGGTGATTTGGGTTCACCTTTAACAATCAGATTGCGGATATTTTGCCTGGTACACCCTAGGATTTTTGCGACTTCTGTCAAAGAAATTAAATCTGGACTCACTTCAGTCAATACCGCTTGGGGGATGGCTCGTTTTACATCTTGAATTGCCGTAAAAACTGCTGCTTTAGCTGATGCAGCTTCACGAATAAAGTTGAGAGCAATTTTGCCTTGATTGCCCAGTCCGACCAGGGCATCATCACATCCTTCAGTGGCTAAAATACCTAAGTAATCATTAGAAATAACTAGATCGTCTGGGATATTAAACGTTAGAGTAAAATCATATTCTGGCATTTGTTTAACTCTCCTCTATCTCGCGATTAATGGCTTGATTATGAATTGTGCAGTTGTCTACTACACGACGAATTTGTTTGCCATGATTGCCGGGATTTTTCGGGGTACTCCAAATACTAGCAATACAAAACTCTCCACATCGACAATTTTTGTCGTTGTAGGGACAGTAAATTTTCCCCCAGGCATGAGAACCACCCACTTCAATCCGCCATCCATTTTCTTCTGCATACTTCAAAGCGGCTTCGATTTCTGGTTTAGGATGGGTTTTTCTCGCCATAAAACTTGTATTGATAATAGTTCAATTAAATTTGATTGTCAAGTGACAACTTATCATAACTTAGGGCAGGCAAAATAACCAGGACGACCAAAAAACTCCGATCGCCTCCCAGAGAATACGGGACTAAGTTTCTGGGTTTTCTCGATCCGGTTACCTCTTTATTTTATAGGGGTTTACGGGAAATATAGAAGACCCCCTTTCTACACTGGTGCTAGAGTAGCGCAGAGTGAACCAAGGTAATCGCCAATGACTGAAAATCTGGACATTCAACTAAAACTCAGCCGTCATCAAGCGGTCAACGGACTCAAATATCAACGGCTGACCATTGAGTTAACTGGGCGCGATCGCATCATCCACCCTCAAGACCTCTGCAAGCTGGAGTTACCCGCAGGTATCGACACCACCCAAGGGGTCGTACTGACGGGACGGGCACCCATTTGGCTATACGGATACTTGATTCACGAACTGCACCCCACTGCCTGGGTTGGCTGCTATGACCCGCGTTTGGGGGCGGTGGTGGTGGCAACACATACGCGAGGGGTCAGCGTTGGTCAAATCATTCCCTTAGAAATATCTGATGCGCGGTTGCACCCTGCTTTGATGATTGTCGGGCCACCGGATAGCGGTAAAAGTGTGTTAGCCCACGGGTTATTTCAATCTCTATTAGCAGTAGAATCAAGGGTATATTTACAACGCGCTAACTGGGACGGAGAAGGCAACTATACTTTAGAACTGGGAGAAAATAGCGACCCGGAAGCCTTCAAAGCGAAAAATAAAGGAGGCTTAACCCCCGATTTTTTTCCCTACCATGCTCAAGCAATTCTCAAACTCCGCCGGGAGAATTTATTGACCATTGTGGATGTGGGGGGAATGGTACAACCGGAAAAACAACCGATTTTAGAAGCTTGTACCCATTATCTGATTATTAGTTCTAAACCGGAAGCCATAGAACCCTGGCATGAGTTTTGTGGCGATCGCGGAAATTTAACCCCAGTTGCAACGATCCATAGCACTTTAGAGGAGGTGGAAATTGTGCATCAAGAGCAACCTTTTTTGGAAATCACCTGTGGGCCTTGGGTGGTGGGACAAACTGCGAAAGTTCCAGAGGTTTTGTTGGCACGGATTAAGGATTTATTGGGCAAGTAACGTCGCACAACACTTCACCATTCATTTGAGTACAAATTAACGGAGAAAAACATGAGTAACCTGGATGAGTATAAAGTCGAACATCTGTTGTTAATGGTGGGGGAAAATCCTTTACCTAACTATGTAGCAGCCTTAACACTGTTAAAAGATGGCGGAAAAGTTTATCTGGTGTTCACCGAACATACGAAAGCCCAGAAAAATTGTTTGCTTCAACAGCTTCAAGAACGGAAAAAACTTGGCATTGCCAAAATTGATCTGATTGACTTAGCTAAATATGAATCTAATAGTTATCACATCCGTGACAGAATTCAAAACAAAATTAATCAATCGATAAAAAGTGGAAAAATTGGCTTGAACTACACGGGTGGCACGAAAGCAATGGCAGTTCATGCTTATCGAGCGGTTCAAGAACTACAGCCTGATGCCGTTTTCAGCTATCTGGATTCACGGAGTTTAGAAATGTGCATCGATCGCCCAAATGCTCCCCCGATTCGAGAGAAAGTCTCTCTGAAGATATCTTTTACCAAATTATTTGGCTTACACCGTTTAAAATGGAAAGATGATCGCCCACCATCTTCCGATCCGACTTTATCTGATGCCGCCGTGCAATTTGCAGATTTTTACCAAACTGAAGATTTAGCAAAAGCTTGGAGAGATTGGTGTAAAAATAAATTACGTCGCCAAATGAAATGTTACGATCAATATGGAAATTATGTCTGGAAAGAAGAACCTGAACTAAAAGCACAACCCACTATTGAAATTAAAAGTTTACCGGACAATATCAAGACTATATTGCGCCAACATTTGGATGCCTCTACAGATGTTTTAAACATTAGTGTTACTGAAAAGAAAGGATTCAATGATTTAACCCATGTCTGCTCGTGGCTAGATGGGGTCTGGCTAGAAGACTATGTTTTGCAACAAGTTAAACAAGTTGCTTCAGAGTATTCGATTAACGACCGGGGAATGTCATTTAATATAGAAGATCCCGAAAATCGTTCGAGTGAATATCCAAAATTTGAATTTGATGTTGCGTTTATGCTGGGGTATCAACTTTTTGCTATATCTTGTACAACCAGCGACAAGCCATCACTCTGTAAGCAAAAATTATTTGAAGCGTCTATAAGAGCACGACAACTCGGAGGAGATGAAGCCAGAGTCGCATTGGTTTGCTGCTATCACACACCCAGCTATATTAAATCTCAATTAAGAACTATGATATATGATCGCAAAATAGAGGTATTTGGACGAGAAGACTTGCCAAAACTTGCCAGCAAAATTTCCAAATGGATTGATAAGAATAATAAGGAGGCGAATCAATGAGGAATTATGTTGTCACCGTCCTGGACACAACAGGAATTCAACCTTATATTTTTGGCAGTAACCGATTACGCGAAAATATTGGCGGGTCTTATTTAGTCGATCAAGCAACCGATGAATGGGCAAAAGATGCTTTAGAAGAATTGGGACAGAAACTTAATCAATCCATTCACATTTGCGATTCCCCCCTTTTTAAGGGGGGGCTAGGGGGGGATCCAAACCGACCAGCAAATAAACCTTATATCGAACATGGAAAACTGGCAGCAGAATTAGTCTATGCAGGTGGCGGCAATACGGTTTTGCTATTTCAATCTCTGGATATTGCTAAACAATTTACCCGGATTTTGAGTAAGCGAATTTTAACTGATGCACCGGGTATTAATCTGGTGGCAGCACATCAGGAATTTGATTGGGATAATGAAAATGAATTGCTTTATCAGGTAATTCAAAACCTGATGAAAAATCAGTTAGATCGACAAAAACGAGAAAGAATTCCCTCATCTCCTTTATTGGGTTTAGGTGTCACCGCAGCTTGTCAATCAACTCAGTTAGTGGCGGTGGATATGAGCGATAATCACGGCTGCCCTATGCCCTATTTAGTCTCTAGTGAAATTGTGGCTAAACTCGATGCAGTAAAAGCCGCCAACGACAAGCTAGATGACACATTATTCGATCGCAAAATTCCTAAAAAGTACAAAATTGCTTTGGACTTCGATGATTTTGGGCGATCGCTTGGGGAAAATAGCTATCTAGCGATCGTTCATGCGGATGGGAATAATATGGGCGATCGCTTTCAAAAGTATGGTGAAGATCGAGAAAATCGCGATTATATTACTGCCATGCGTGAACTTTCTGATTCTGTCCGTTTAGCAGGATTAACTGCCTTAAAAGAAGTCGCCAAAGCAGTGGTTAATTCTATTGACAGCGACGAAAAGGTAAAAGGACAATTTGCCATAAAAAATAACTACTTGCCTTTTCGTCCTTTAGTTTATGGAGGAGATGATGTCACCTTTGTTTGTGATGGACGCTTGGGATTAGAATTAGCTGCTATTTATTTGAATTCCTTTAAAAAACAGCCAGCAGCAGATGGTAAACCATTATCTGCTTGTGCCGGAATTTGTGTGGTCAAAGCGCACTATCCTTTTGCCAGGGCTTATCAACTCAGCGAACAATTATGTAAGAATGCCAAAAAATTTGTTATAGAACAGAAAGAAGAATGGGGAGACGAAGATTTATCTGCTCTTGATTGGCATCTCGCAGCGAGTGGTTTATTTGGTTCTCTTGGTGAAATCCGTCAACGCGAGTATCAGGTAAAAGAGGGCGATCTGACCATGCGTCCTGTTTTATTAGAACACGAGTATGAATGGCGCAAATGGCCTAATTTTACCAGCCTTGTTCAAGCTTTTAATGAAGATGACGATTGGAAAGGTCGGCGAAATAAAGTGATTGCATTGCGAGAAAAGTTGCGCGAAGGCAGCCAAGCAACTATCCAGTTTCTCAAAGCTTGCAGGAACAAGAATTTGCCACCAATTCAAGAAGCTGCTGATGAAGTACAAGATTGTGGCTGGACTGAGGGACATTGTGGTTATTTTGATGCGATCGAAGCAATGGAATTTTACATCTCATTAAGCGAGGAAAACCCTGAATGAGCATCTATCACCTAAAAATTAAATTACTGAGTGATACCACTTTCGGACGTGGGGATGGAGTGGCAGGTCTTCTCGACCAAGAAGTAGAATACGACCCCAATGGATTTCCTTACTTGCGAGGACGGACTCTGAAAGGGTTATTAAGTGAAGAGTGCGATAACTTAGTCGCAGTGTTGCCCCAGAGAACTCGCGAACATTGGCAACAGATAGCCGCAGATTTATTCGGTAGTCCCGGTAGTACCCTGGAAACCGTGGGCAAAATCCACGTTGGGGATGCTTGTTTGCCAGCAGATTTACGAGAAGCGGTGGCACAACAGCTTCAGAAACCAGATAACGATTTGCAGCCGATTAATATCCTGGAGTCTCTGACAACAATTCGCCGTCAAACTGCGATTAATTCAAAAGAAGGGACACCAGAAGAACATAGTTTACGTTCTGCCAGAGTAATTATCCGTCACCTTGAATTTACTGCTCCCTTGTATTTTCAGACTTCACCAACGGATGAAATGTTGTCGCTTTTAGTAGCAGGAACTTGGGCATTACGTCGCATCGGCAGTGGGCGAAACCGAGGGCGCGGTCATATACAGTGCAGACTTTTTAACCACCAAGATCAAGAAATTGGCCAAGATTATTTACAACGATTTGGAAAAATGGAGATGCAAGCGATATGAAAGTGATTACCTTTGTGTTAGAAACTCAACAGCCAGTTTTAGCAACTTCGTTTCAGGGCGATCCAAATAGTGATGTTTCTTATCCTTTCATTCCTGGCGCGATGATTCGAGGGGCATTAATCGGACGTTATTTGCAGCGTTATGGACTGCAAGATAGTGATATTTTGACTGATGAAACTGTAAGACGTTTGTTTTTTGATGGCAATACTCGCTATCTGAATGCCTACCTTTATAAAGCACAACAGCGGAGTTTGCCGTTGCCTCATTCTTGGAAAAAGGAAAAAAATGATGAACTATCAAAACAACAGCCAGAAATAGATGTTTACGATCTTAGCTTTTATCAAAAAGAGTTGAAATCTCCCAAACCCGTTGGATACGATTTTTGGGCAAAAGACGGTTCAGATAAAATTCTCTATACGGTCAATCGACGGATTAATATTCATAATATGCGCGATCGCCGTAAAGGGCGATCCACACTTGAACAGGGTCAAATTTTTTGCTATGACGCTTTAGATGCTGGTCAGAATTTCCAAGCCGTTATCCTGTGCGAAGACAATGATGTAAAAATCATCAAAAACCTATTAGAACCAGAGAATATTTGGTTAGGGGGTTCTCGAAGCGCAGGCTATGGACATACTAAAATTAATAAAATTAAAGAAATTTCTCCCCCAAAAAATTGGGATGAAGTAGGAATTTCACCAGAAGAAAGACTTAAAAATCGAGAAACTTTTACAGTAACTCTTCTCAGCGATTTAATTCTGCGAGATGAATGCGGTCAATATGTAGCCATGCCACCCACTGAATTACTTTCTGAAGCTTTAGGCGTTAGCCTCAAGTTTAAAACTTGCTATACGAAATCTACCCTAATTGGTGGCTTTAATCGAAAATGGGGATTGCCTTTGCCGCAAGTGCCAGCCGTATCAGCAGGAAGTGTCTTTATTTATGACAAAATTGATGGACTAACTGCCGATCGCATTCGCACTTTAGAAGCGGAAGGAATTGGAGAAAGAAAAGCCGAAGGATTTGGCCGAATTGCGATTAATTGGCTAAATGAATCCATCGTAAGCGTCAAATTACCCGACGATGAAAATCATGGTAAAAATTCAATTCAACTTAAAAGTGAATACTCGCAAAAATTAGCCAAACAAATGGCAGAAAGATTATTATGTCAACAGCTAGACGCAAAGCTATTAGATAAAGTTGGACGAACCAAATTATCTCCTAATGCCATGACAAATAGCCAACTGTCTCGATTACTTTTAGCCGCAAGAGAAGCCCTATCTCGTAAAAATTGTCAACCCGTTTGCAGTTTATTACAAAATCTTACGAAAAATTCAATGAGTCAATTTAAGCGGACTATGATAGGAAATAGCACTTTACCAGACCAATTACAAGCATGGCTGGATAAACCAATTGACATTTGGCAAAAAGATATCAAACCTGTAACTATTGCTGATGTGACGGTAGAACTGAGTCAAGAATTGGCATTGGAATATACTTTGCGATTGATTATGGCCGTTGCTAAACAAGCCATAAAGGAGAAAGATTAATGACTTTAGAACGAATCAAACGCTATCAACGGGAAATTATTAAACGACTGATTGTCCGGGGTATTTTAGTCCTGGATACACCCACTTGCTTGGGCAGTGGCAATAGTGATTCTGATAATCCCACTGACCTTATGTTACTGACAGATAGTATCAGCGATCGCGCTCTTTTACCAGGTGCGTCTATTGCCGGTGCTTTGCGTAACTACCTACATGAATATAAGCAAGGTTATGCCGAAGAGGAAACACAAAATAGTTTAGCAACTGCCCTCTTTGGGGGGATTCGCAGTCAAGATGATGGCGACCAAAGTTCAATTATAATCGGAGATGCTTTAAGCATTAGTCCAGCACCGACGATTGAGCTCCGAGATGGCGTGAAAATCGATAGTGAAACAGGAACAGCAAAGAAAGGAGCAAAATACGATTTAGAATTGTTGGCAGCAGGAACAAAATTTCCCCTGTATTTTGAGGTGGCTATTTCTAAACAAGATGATGAAGCCCAATTAATCAAAGCCTTGGGTTTAGCACTGCAAGGATTGGAAAAAGGCGAAATAGGTTTCGGCATCAAGAAAAGACGTGGGTTTGGTCGCTGTCATGTTAAAGCATGGCAAACATGGCGGTTTGACCTTCGCAAAGATGATGAACGTTGGCAATGGTTGATATTTGACCACGAGTCTACAAAGTTATCAGAGACCGAGACAACCTATGAGTCAATTGCTGAGGCTTTTGGTGTTAAGCTAGATGATGAAGATCAGCGCGATCGCTTTTTGCTCAAAGCAACTTTTAAATTAGCCAGTCCGTTGCTGATTCGTTCTACCCCGAAACCAAAATTAAAACCCAAAAAAACTGACCCAGGATTTAATCAAGTCAGTCCCGATGTGGTACATTTGCGATCGTACCGACCCAACGAAACTAACAACGACACCGAACCCGTGCCAATTTTATCTGGCACCAGTTTAGCGGGAGTGCTTTGGCATCGTGCCGAGCGAATCATTAACACATTAGGCAAAAATAAAGAGATGCTTAATCGGTTATTTGGTGTCGTTGATGAAAAGAAAAAAGAAGCTAAAGCTAGTCGTTTAATTGTTAACGAAAGCATCATCAACAATACCAAAGATTTAGTACAGAACCGAATTGCGATTGATCGCTTTACGGGAGGGGCATATCACGGGGCTTTATTCGACGAACAAATATTATGTGGCAGCAATGAAACCCTCATAACTTTGGAATTAGAGTTACGCAAACCTATTGAACCAGAAATCGGCTTACTTTTGCTATTACTAAAAGACGTATGGACAAGCGATTTACCCGTCGGTGGGGGTAGCAGTATTGGACGCGGACGTTTACAGGGAATTGACGCTGAAATGACATGGCATCATTCAGGCAAAAACCAGCAAAACTGGACAATTAGCCAAGATAAAAATGGCAAAATTCAAGTCAGCGATGCCCAACAGTTAGAAGAATTTGTCGCTGAATTTGTAAAAGGAGAAGCAGCATGAGTAAAGAGTTATGTAAAAAACTTCCTGCTGACGATATTTTAAAGGATACTTTGATTTCATGGTTAGAACAAAAGGCTAAGGAATTCCAACTAAAATATCTCCTCGCTCATGCTGAGGATGGGGTAATTTGGGGACATTTTCAGGATGATAAATTAACCATTGCTCACAGTATCTTTCCTGAAATTCCAGAATTCCCCGAACTGCGTTTATTAACCCTTCAGCAATGCCGGATTTTTGGCGAAACCGGAGAAATTTTACTCTGGCAAACGGATAAAGGATTAAAAGCTCGTTTGATCCAAGATGATAGTAATACAGAAAAATTACCAGATGAAGTACAAATTCTACTGGGAACCCAAGGCACAGAAAAAGATGGCTTTACTCTTTTATCCGACGGACAACAAGGACTAAAACACGCGGTTCCTTTAACTGGGATTAATTTTGACTCTGACGACAAGAAACAAAATCGTCCAGTTCGGTTACTTGTCCGCCATTATATTGCCTACGACGAGAAAACAGGAGTTGCTCGAATTTCCCTCAGCCGTTTAGTTTCGCTGCAATCAAAGTAAGGAGTAACAAAATGACACCCAAGCATATTAAACAAGTCCCAGAATCTCGAAAAGCGATCGCGCCTTACAACTTCGTGGAATTGCCCGATGTGGTTGTACCAGCAGAAGAAATTCCCCCGTTGAATCAATATCACTCTAACCGACATACAGGCAAAATTGAATGTGCGCTAACTACAGATTCACCCCTGTATATTCGCTGTGGGATGACTCCAGAAAATTTTGCTAAATTTAGTGGAAAAGATGATGACCTAAGCGATGAGCAAAAAAAGCAGAAACGTGAAATAATGGCTGATTTTTTCCAATATCCTACCAGCCAAAGTCTTGTACTTGCAGGCAGTAGCTTACGAGGAATGTTGCGAACATTAGTGGAGATTGTGGGATATGGTAAGTTGACCAAAGTTTCAGAACAGCAGCATTTTTTCTTTCGGGCTGTTGCGGCTAAAAGTGACGATCCGTTAGCAAGTCCATACAAGAACTTACTAAAAAATGTCAAAGCCGGATATTTGGTACAACGGGGATATCAATGGTTTATTCGTCCGGCTCAAAAAGTTATCAATAATCTGTCTTTTGTTTGGGTTAAAGAAAAATTTTTGACGAATGTTAAGTTAACTAAAATGAATCAAGCGGGTTATAAACCCCAAGACATTCCTGTAAGCCTTGAAGGTAGTTATACAAAAAACAATCGGACATTTGCTAAAAATGTCAGTCAGAATATCGAGGCTTACCGTGATAAAGGTATGCTTGTCACCAGTGGTAATATGCTGAAAACTACGGATAAACCAAGCTCGCTGAATAGATACAATCACTGTATTGTTTTTGAACCCGATCCAAAAGCCGATCTAATTCCTATTGATGACAATGCGATTGATGACTATTGCAATAATTTGACTGATTTTCAGAAAAACCCACCCTTTGATAAAGAAACAGGTGTATTAAAAGATGGTCGGCCTATTTTTTACTGTGAACCATCGCAAAAAGATCAAAAAGTAACGCGATTTGGTCATTGCCCTAATTTCCGAATTGCTTATATCCCAAAAGGATGCGATCGCGCTGCTTCCGTAATTGATTTTATTCCCCCGAATTTAAGAGACCCAAATACACGAGACTTAGCCGAGGCAATTTTCGGCTTTGTTCAGGATGAGAAACAAGAAGAAAACCAAGCTCAAGCTGGTCGTGTATTTATCGGTGATGCCATTTGTCAGCAAAGTATCAACGATGATATCTGGTGGACTGGAAATTTAGAAAAATCTATGACTCCTATGATTCTTGCTAGTCCAAAACCCACCACTTTTCAGCATTATTTAGTCCAAACGACTGCTGATAAAAAGGAACTCAAGCACTACGGTAGCGAACCAGCAAAAGAAACTGTCATTCGCGGTCATAAACTTTATTGGCATAAAGGAGGTAAGCCCTCAATTAAGCTACCTGAGAATCAAGATGTTTCTGAAAGTCAGACCACAGACATTAAACCGATAAAATCTGGTGTTTCCTTTAACTTTACTATCCACTTTGAAAATCTAAGTGCGATCGAATTAGGGGCGCTGTTATGGGTTCTCAATTTAGCGGCGGATCCAAAATATCGCCTTTCTTTGGGTATGGGTAAACCTTTGGGTATGGGTGCAGTAAAAATTACCCATAAATTTTGGTTGTGCGATCGCGCTAACCGATATTCTAAATTATTCCAAGATGACAACTGGGCAACGGGCGATAATCTTGCTACTGTTGAAGAATCTGAAAAATGTGTGAATGCTTTTGAAAGCCACATTCTTAAATCTTTACCAGAACAAGAGAAAACTTCCCAAAAGCTGAAAGAAGTGCCACGGATTAAAATGCTACTAGCTATGCTCAGTTTTCCTGGTATTTCCGCAGATACAACGCGATATATGGAAATTGAACGGGATGTAAATAAGCCCCATATTGGTCAGCCCAAAAATGCCTCGAAAACTGTCAATGAATATCAAGAACGTCCGGTATTACCGACACCTCTTCAGGTGATAGGATGGCCAGATAACCGAATTATAAATAACCCGCCAGCATCTTCTCAAAATCCACCCATCACCAAAAGTAAAAACTCTGCACCCAAACCAAAATCATCACCAAAAAAAAGAGACACAGAAGGAGGTAGTGGGACAAATTTAGCCCTTCAGCGTCCTCCTCAAAAGCCCAAACGTTAAACCGGATAGCCAGCATAAGCGATCGCACTAATTCCAGGTTTCTTAGTTAGTCAACTGAGGAGTTAAGAAACTGGTTTTTTGGGCAGAAAATAATCAGCGCGATCGCCTCTCATTATCACAAACCCAGAAACCAAGAAACCGGGTTTCTGCGACAATTTGGATAACAAAACCAAGAGTTGAAAAAGAAACCCGGTTTCTATAACCCACGCAAGCATTTCTGCGTTGTAGTCAGGTTTCTCCTCTAGATTTGCGTCTAACTTGATGATAACCAGATAAAACCAGATAAAATAAATGGCTAAATCCATTACTAAAAATCTGGGAACCCAATGGAAGCGAAGGAACTGATCGATGCTTATGCCTCTGGAGAAAGAAATTTTGCCAACATCAACTTAACCAACGCCGATTTTAGCCATTTGGATTTGACTGGCATCAACTTAGAAGCAGCGTTTCTGACTAATGCTAATTTTAGTCGCACTATATTAATTAATGCTAACTTTAATGGTGCGTTTTTATACCGATCGAACTTAAGTTTTGCTAAGTTACAAGCAGCCAATTTAATAGAAGCAGATTTGACCAAAGCGAACTTGAGAGGAGCAACTTTGATCGACGCAAATCTCAAAAAAGCGAAACTCAGTGGTTCTTTGCTCACAGCGGTGAACTTGACCTCCGCTAATTTAGAAGAAGTAAATCTTTGTAGTGCGGATTTGCGCGGAATTAATCTGCGCGGGGCAAATTTAACTAGGGCTAATTTAAGCTGGGCAAATCTCAGTGGTGCGCGATTAAGTGGGGCGCTATTGCAAGAAACTTTATTAAATGGAGTGAAATTGAGTCAAGCTTATTTAAATGGAGTTGATTTGAGTGGGCTGGAACTGGATGGAATAGACTTTTCTGAAGCTAAACTAAGTGGGGCGAATTTCAGTCAGAGTAATTTGACGGGTTGTAATTTTATGGCTGCTGCTTTACGCGGGGCGATTTTAACCCAAGCTCAGTTACAAGGGGCGGATTTTACTGAGGCTATTTTAAGTCAAGCTTGTTTACAGCAAGCCAATTTAACCAGGGCCGATTTAACTGATGCGAATTTACAAGGGGCAAATTTGACCGGGGCAATCCTGAATTTAGCTTGTTTGTGTCGGACAAATTTGAGTGAGGCGATTCTTTGTTATGCTTATTTGTGGCGATCGCACTTAGATGAAGTGAACTTATCTCGCACTAATCTTCAGGGGGCAAGCTTGCGGGATGCGATCCTGGGTAATGTGGATCTGCGCGAAGCAATTTTGCTCGATGTTTGGATGCCCAATGGTCAACTAGGCAATAATCAGGTATAATCATCAAAGATATCATTATCAAAGATAATTTTAAGCCAAGAATATAACTGCTAAAATTTATGGTTTAATTGTCGGTAAATTATGCTTTAATTGTGCTATAATTGTATATGAATGATTTAGCCCCGTGGCGATCGCCTCTCGGTCGCGCTCAACATCGCAATCGCAGTTTGCCCAATGCTCGTTATGTTCAATTAGCCACCGTTCGTCCCAATGGCCGACCGGCGAATAGAACAGTAGTATTCCGGGGATTTTTAGACCAAACCAATCAGTTGCAATTTGTCACGGATTTTCGCAGCGAAAAACCGGATCAAATTGACCGTTGTCCTTGGGGAGAAGTTTGTTGGTATTTTCCCAAAACCCGCGAACAATTTCGCTTGCAAGGTCGTTTAACTTTAGTCACCGATACTCATCTCGATCCATTGTTAGCCGTTGCTCGCGAAAAAGCTTGGGCTGACTTATCAGACGCGGCGCGATCGCAATTTGCATGGCCAAATCCGGGACATCCCAGAGACAATTCTGCTCAGTTTAATCCCCCACCTCCGGCACCGAATCAACCCCTATCTCACTTTTGTTTACTATTACTAGATCCCCTCTCAGTCGATCATTTAGAATTGCGCGGCGACCCGCAAAACCGGCGAATATATCAGTATCAAAATGATGGTTGGTCAATCCAAGAAATTAATCCTTAAATTGGTTGTTTGTTGTTTGTTGTTGGTTGTTTGTTGTTTGTTGTTGGTTGGTGGTTGTTGGTTGTTTGTTGTTGGTTGTTTGTTGTTGGTTGTTTGTTGCCCCCCCTTGAAGGGGGGGGTTGGGGGGGGTGTTGTTGGTTGTTTGTTGTTGGTTGTTGGTTGTTGGTTGGCATTAATTATCAATTATCAATTATCAATTATCAATTATCAATTATCAATTATCAACTGCTTTTTTTCCCGCAAAAAAACCCGGTTTCTCCAAGAAACCGGGTGTCTAAGTTTCTAATTAATTACATCTTAGCGCCACATTCGGGGCAGAAATTATTAGTCGAAACGTTTTTCGCGCCGCAATTAGTGCAATAAACTAATTGAGCCGCTTTTTCCAAAGATTTATTTTCTGGTAAACCGAGCATTTGGGCATTACTCTTCCCAGGGGCAACCATTGGATAGCAGTTTTCATCTTTTGTCACTTGGACATCAATCACCACCGGGCCATTGTGGGCCAACATATCCGCGATCGCCTGCTTCATTTCCTCGCGGGTTTTCACCACAACGCCTTTAATCCCATAAGCTTGACAAAGTAGGGGAATATCCGGCATTCCGGCTTCCATATTAGAAGCCACATAACGCTCACCATAGAAAGTCTGCTGCCATTGCCGCACCATTCCTTGCCAGCCATTATTTAAAATGACGGTTTTCACATTGATGCCGTAATGCTTCAGAGTGCCCAACTCCTGAAGATTCATTTGGAAACTGGCATCCCCACTAATACAGATCGTTTCCTCTTCCGGTAGGGCAACTTTGGCACCCATTGCCGCTGGTACACCATAGCCCATTGTCCCCAAACCGGCACTGGAAATCCATTTGCGCGGGCCAAACTTCAAGAATTGCGCCGCCCACATTTGGTGCTGACCTACGTCCGTGGTGTAATAAGCGTTGGGCGCTTGTTTGCCCAATTCCACCACCACTTCTTGAGGGGAAATGCCGTCTTCCGGGTGGGGAACCACTAAGGGATAATCTTGACGCCAGCGATCGATCCGATCCAACCATGCCTTAGTCCGGGATGGATCCACGGGATCGCCGGTTTCCCGACAACGACGCAGTAAATCAATCAGCACTTGCCGCACGTCGCCCACAATGGGTACTTCTGGGGCGCGGTTTTTGCCCACTTCTGCCGGGTCAATATCAATATGAATTACTTTAGCGCGAGAGGCAAACTCATCCAGTTTGCCGGTTACGCGGTCATCAAACCGCGCCCCGATCGCAATTAATAGGTCGCATTCGCTGACGGCAAAGTTAGCATAAGCCGTCCCGTGCATTCCCAGCATATTCAGGGACAGGGGATGATGTTCGTCAAAAGCCCCTAAACCCATTAAAGTAGTCGTCACCGGGATTTGGAAATGTTCGGCCAGTTCTTGGATTTCCGCATGGGCTCCAGAAGCGATCGCGCCTCCACCCACATACATCAAAGGCTGCTTACTCTTGCGAATCAGTTGCAATGCCTGATTAATTTGCCGGGGGTTGCCCTTCACCGTGGGACGATACCCAGGCAACTTAACGCTACCCGGTTCCACGGGCACATAGTCAAATTCTTCTAAACCGACATCTTTGGGCACATCAATTAACACCGGCCCAGGTCTGCCACTGCTGGCAACATGGAAGGCTTCGGCCACAATTCGGGACATATCCCGAGGGTCGCGCACCACATAAGAATGCTTGACAATGGGTAGGGTAATTCCGTATATATCAGTTTCTTGGAAAGCATCGGTGCCAATGGACGGACGGCCAACCTGACCCGTCACGATCACCATTGGGATCGAGTCCATTTGCGCTGTGGCAATGCCGGTGACTAAATTGGTCGCCCCAGGACCGGAAGTGGCAAAACAAACCCCCACTTTCCCGGTGGCGCGAGCATAGCCATCCGCTGCGTGAGAAGCCCCTTGTTCGTGCCGGACTAGGATATGTTGGATGCCTCCAGCGGCTTCGGCTCGATATAATTCATCATAAATTGGTAAAATTGCGCCACCGGGATAACCAAAAATATGTTGGACACCGTGACGTCTTAAGCTATCAATCAGGGCATAAGCGCCAGTTTGACGACTGTGTACCCCGATGTTGGTATAATTGGACGCAGTTTGCGTTTTGATTGGAGATTGGCTTTGGGATAGCACTCCGATTACCTCTTGTCAGTAATTTAGGCTACTCTTTTAATCATGCCTTAATAGGAAAAGATTTTTTGTTTTATTTTCAGATATTTTCAGAAATTAAAGATTCTTAATTCTGATGCTGAGTCTTGGTGGCGCTAATGGTTGCGTTTCCGGTGTAGGGTGTAGGGTGTGGGGTGTAGGGTGTGGGGCCGCCATCGGTGTGGGGTGTGGGGGAAGAGGAGCGGAGGAGCAGAGGAGCAGAGGGGAGAGTGAATAGTGAATAGTGAATAGTGATATTTTTTTCACTTTTAACTTCTCCTCTGCTCCCCCGCTCCCCTGCACCCCTGCACCCCTAGGGCAGGCGTGGCGCTCCCCCGCTCCTCTGCTCCTCTGCTCCCCCGCAAAATTTGCCCACCCTACATATCTAGCCCATCAACAGCGGATAATCGAGTTATTCTATCTTGACAATTGTTCCATGAATGCCTACCAACTGAAATTTTGGCAGCCGGTTAAACCCAATCCAGATATGGCCGCTAAAAATCGCGATCGCCCCAAGGGATCCCCTGCGCGGCATCGCCCAACGCATCTTTCCCCATTTGCGGCGGTGGTGCAACAAGACCCGACTTGTCCGCACGCCACTTGCTCTACTTGGGGAGACCCCAAGACCGCAGTGGCTCAAGTTTATCGCGATCCGCGTCATTTTTTTAATGCCACTTATTTGACCGCTGAACTGAAGCAGTTATTTAAAGGGGTACTCGGTGGTTTATGTGGGGAGGGGCAGCGGATTTTTTCCCTAGGAGAAACGGGGGATATTTCTCAGACCTTTCTCGGTTTATATCACCTGGTGAAATATCGCCCAGAACTGCGACAAGTTACCCAATTTTTGACTCTGCCCAATCCTCAGTTAGTCCAGGTTGCGGGTTTAACGAATTTTGACTTAGAGATTAAATCCGAGATGGAAGTTAAACCCGGTTTGCGGATTTTTACCCCCTGGGGTTATTTAGCATGGCAATTAGGGGGAAGTTTTGCTTATTCTTTGGTGAAAATTCACGATGAACAACGGGTTGCCCCTAGTCAATATTTGTTACGGCAATTGATGGGCGTTCGTCCCACTTTGCTATTGGTTGAGGATTTTCTCGATTATGTGCAAAATGCGATCGCAATTTTGGGAATTGACGATCCATTTATCCCAGAAATTCTGATATTTATTGAAAATCTGATTGCCGTTGTTGAAAAATCACCCTATACGGTTTTAGTCTACTCCTTACCTGCCACTGAAACCAATCTATTAACTGCGGTAAAAAATCTGCTAAAGCCAAATTGTATAGAAACTTGTAGGGAGAAAGCATATAGCCCCACGGGCATGGCTTCGCTTACCGGGCAAGAATATATAGCCAAAAAACGACAATTTCCGCCCCGTAGGCTGAAAGCCTTCTCGAAGAGTATGCAACGCCGCCCTCATACTGATAAGATAGCTAAAAACCGACAATTTTCACTCCGTAGGCTGAAAGCCTTCTCGAAGAGTATGGTTCGCCGATGGGAAAAAGCCAGGAAAAATCAAGCAAAATATCTAGCAGAACTATCAGAAATAAAGGATAAAAAACCGGCGATCGCTGTTTTCAGCTTAGATGAACATACCTATTATGTTGGTTCAGTTTCCCGATCAAAACCTCGCCAAAAGACCTCAGCAAAAATAGCAAAAATATGGAAAATTAAAAGCGATCGCTGCCCAAGAATATGGCTTTTGTCTTCCGTTGGAAAAAACCGCAATAAGTTGATTGCAGAAAATCAGCCCGCTCTAAATTTTGTTAGCAGATTAAGACAATTAAATCAGATTAATAAATCATTTTATCAATTCACCAGTAAGCATTGGAATAGTAAATTATCGGTTTTTATGCCTAATTTTATGCCTAAATATTTTGCCCAAATGCAAGACCTATATATCAGCGGGATATTGGGAAGCGATCGCTCAAGCTGTTCCATAAATCAGCCCCGAAATCGGTGGCATAAACTATCAGAAATTGATGTAGCATTTAAAGCAGTTATCGCGCGATCGCCCCCAATAATCTTGTTAAATTAGTAGGAGGCGATCGCTGTTATTTAGTGAGTTTACTCCATGCGGATCCCCAGCATAATTATGTTAAGAAATATGCGAGTAAAGATAAGCTGGGAAAGGGGGTTTGGGGGAATCGAGCTTAAATTATCCTCTCTCCTAAGCAGGATATGACAGTAAATCTTGGTAAGCGGATTCGATATTTTTTAGCTGGGAAAGTACCTCCCCATCCAAAATTTTCAGACGGCTCAATTCCTGAGCATAATCAATCTCTTGGGATTGCTTTTGTCCCACTAAATTATCAAGTTCCGCTTGGCGAGATTTAATATCCGCATTCAGCCGCTTGCTGACTTCGCGATCGTAGTCATTAAAACATTGCTCAACTACATCATAAATCGATTGCCATTGAGATTGGGCTAATTCTGGGAGGGATTTAATAAACTCTTTCTTGGTAGCTTTGATAAACTCTTTCCGGGCTTCATCCGCTTGTAAAGCCCCCACTCCTAAACCTAGTAAAGGAATGCCGATTAAACCAATAGAAGCGAGGGGTCCGGCAAACAATAATAAAAAGGTACTAATGCCAATCACTGCCACATAATTGACCAGAATATTTTTCCAATCAAACCCAGCACTAGCCATCACTACCCCAGCCACATTTCCCGTAGTTAAAGAGAAAAAACCCATTGCCCAACTCGCCCAAGATGGCGCATCTTCTTCTAATTCAGTGTTAATTCCCCGGTGAATTTTTTGCCCGGTTAATTTCTCGTTAATCAGTTGAGTGACTTGAGTATAATTCGCCCCATATTTGGCGGCACTTTGTCCCAGTTTGGCAAAAGCATCAGCAATTTGTTTTTCCGCTGTCAGTTCCCATTCGGCAATTTTTTCATTCAGATAACGCTCAAAAGCTTGCTGAAATTCCGCATTAAACTGTTCCCGTTTCCCCTTTTGCAGAGAATCCATAAAACCGAGATTTGGCTGATACCGGACAAAATCTGATTCAAAAGTCTTGCCTAAGTCTAAAATATAAGAAGTAAAAGAATCAGCCACTTTCTTGGCTTGCCGATCGCGCATTTCCCCAATTTCTTCCTGGAAGCGATCGCGAATATCCGTCAACATTTCAAACTCTGGGGACACCGACGCAATTCGATTTTGCAACTCTTGCAAATCTTCCCCTAACAAAGGAATTCGACGGGCGATCGCATCATGGCAATGGTTATAACTTTGACGGGCTAAAGTTCGCGCTTGCCGAAGTTCTGCCACCGCTCTTTCTTGAGTCAAAAACGTATTCAAAGCCGCCATAAACTCAGGGAAACCCGTTCCCTCTAGGCTATCTTCTGGGTATTTTAAGCGGCGCCGCAAAGCATTCAGAGAACATAGCTCAAATACTCGTTCATCATAAACATTAGCCCCATTAATTTGACAATATTCTGCTAGGTTAGTCTGAAAAAATTGCCGCAGTTTTGCCTCTGATTCTGCCAATTCTGCCCCATCATCCATATCAACCAGACCCTTGCGGATATCATCCCAAGCATTAATCAGGAAAAACACATTTAAACCGCGACCTTTGATATAATTATCTAAATAGCGGCGTTCATTCAAAGTCAACGGTTGCGAAGCCCGTAGCACAAACAAAATAGCTTGACTATTATGCACGTAATTTAACGACAACTCGTTGCGGGCTTCCGTATCATTCAGACCGGGACTATCCACAATTTCCACCCCTTTTTCTAAAAGAGGTAAAGGATACTCGACCACCGCATAGTTAACATTAGGAAAGGCGGCCTGATTTTCTCTTTCCAGCTTTTTCCCTTCATCGGGATCGATAGTATATTTTTGCTTGAAAGTATTAAAATCAATAGTCTCTGGACATTTTCCTTCCTTAAAATAAACCGTGACTTTTTTTTCCGGTCCATAACGCAACACCGTCAGCAATGCCGTACAAGGATTCACATCACTGGGTAATAAGTTTTCCCCAATCAGCGCATTCAGTAAGGTACTTTTGCCCCGTTTCATATCCCCTAAAACCAGCAGTCTAAACAATCCTGATTTTAGATTTTTACTGGATAATTTCAGGTCTTCAATATCCGCGTCTAGTTCAAATTTTCCTGAGTGAGTTTCGGCAACTTCTTCTGACTTAGACAATATTTCAGCCATAAGCCCCAGGGAGTCCGCCACATTTGAGCGGATACTGGCCAATCGATCTAAGTTATTAATTAATCTGGTACTTTCCATCATGGTAATGATTCCGAGTAACTATTATAGAGGTTATTATCGGGATTACAGAGGTTTTCTGGATTCTAGCGGGCGCGGGAATGACAGGTTTTTTTTGTAATTCATAACTCTGAGAAGTGCTGTATTATTTGACATTCACATCATCAGATTCAAAGAATATTTTGTAGGAAAACCAAGCAATTCCCCCAACGAGAATAAACCCAGCAATCCATGCGCCTAGCTGAATGGCGGCAATTCCAATGATGACAACTCCGACAAATTTACCAATTTTGATCGCTTGTCTTGTCCATCGTTTCAGCTTATTTTCTGGCGGTGTATCTGGCACAGTTTTATAAAGAGGCGGTTCTTTTTGGTAGAGTTCATGCTCTAATTCCCTCAGTCGAATCGCCCGTTCGCGCTCTTCGAGTTCTTTTTGTTTTGCCTCTAGGTCTTTTTCTGGATTATGAGAACTATTCATTTAATTTCACTCCTGGTCTGCTGGATATTTAATTCAGTGAAACGTAATGATGATTCTTTAATCAATTCATCTGTAGACAAATGATTGATTAATTTTTGCTAACTATTGACACAACATTTTTTATTTTAGCATATAATTTGGTCAGGGTTAACAATTCTTGATGATTGGCGATCGCTCTTCTCACCGGGTTTCTGCGTTAACTTTGGCCAAATTACAAAGATTTTCTTAAGAAACTGGGAGATCGAACCCTAAGAAAACCGGGTTTTTCCTATAAGGCCAAATCACAAAAGTTTAATAAAAAGACCCGGTTTCTGTCTTCATGCGATCGCTTTAAGATAAAATTGCCTCACACTCACCGTCTAACAAGCCATTGCCCCATGCGTTGCGACTACCTGGTACAAATTCTCACCGCCCGTGTTTACGATGTTGCCCAAGAAACGCCCCTAGAATTAGCCACAAACCTCTCAGCCCGACTCAATAATAAACTGCTGCTAAAGCGAGAGGATATGCAGTCAGTTTTTTCCTTCAAGTTGCGGGGGGCATATAACAAAATGGCCCAACTGCCCCCAGAAGAACTTGCCCAAGGAGTGATTGCCGCCTCCGCAGGCAACCACGCCCAAGGGGTCGCCTTATCCGCCCGTCACCTCGGCACCCAAGCGATTATCGTCATGCCCGTGACCACCCCCCAGGTGAAAATTGATGCGGTCAAAGCCAGAGGCGGACAAGTGGTATTACATGGGGAAACCTATGACGAAGCCTACGCCCACGCCCGTCAACTCGAAGTAGAAAAAGGCTTAACCTTTATTCATCCTTTTGACGATCCCGACACGATCGCCGGTCAGGGAACCATTGGCATGGAAATTTTACGCCAATATCAGCAGCCAATTCATGCCATTTTTGTCGCCATTGGTGGCGGCGGGTTAATTTCCGGTATTGCCGCTTATGTGAAACGGTTGCGCCCAGAAATCAAGATTATTGGGGTGGAACCCGTGGATGCCGATGCCATGCATCAATCCCTGAAAGCCGGGAAACGGGTGAAATTATCCCAGGTGGGCTTATTTGCTGATGGGGTAGCGGTCCGAGAAGTGGGGGAAGAAACCTTTCGCCTCTGTCAAGAATATGTGGATGACATTATTTTGGTAGATACGGACGATACTTGCGCCGCGATTAAAGATGTGTTTGAGGATACCCGGTCAATCTTAGAACCCGCTGGGGCATTGGCGATCGCTGGGGCCAAAGCTTATGTGGAGCGATCGCAAATCCGAGGACAAACCCTGGTTGCCGTCGCTTGCGGCGCTAACATGAACTTCGATCGCCTCCGGTTTGTGGCGGAACGGGCGGAATTTGGCGAACGTCGGGAGGCCATCTTTGCCGTCACCATTCCCGAAACCCCAGGCAGTTTGCGGCGTTTTTGCGACTGCTTGGGCAAACGGCAGCTTACCGAGTTTAACTATCGCATCGCCGATCGAAAACAAGCCCATATTTTTGTTGGCGTGCAAGTCACCAACCGGGCTGATGCCGTGAAAATCGTGGAAACCTTTGAAGCCAATGGCTTAAAAACCCTGGATTTAACCGATGACGAACTGACCAAAATGCACTTGCGGCACATGGTGGGCGGACATTCTCCCCTCGCCCATAATGAGTTACTATACCGCTTCGAGTTTCCCGAACGTCCCGGCGCCCTAATGAAATTTGTCGCCTCCATGAGTCCCAACTGGAATATCAGCCTATTTCACTATAGAAATAATGGCGCGGACTATGGCCGAATTGTGGTCGGAATGCAAGTTCCTCCAGAAGAAATGCAGGAATGGCAAGCATTTCTCGATACCCTCGGTTATCGCTACTGGGATGAAAATCATAATCCGGCTTATCAGTTATTTTTGGCCTAGTTAGGGTAAAGGGGTGATTTTTAAACATCTAAATAGCATAAAATAAGCAGTAGATCACCCCTAGAATCTTTTAAGAATGGCAGGACAACCCTTTCTGACAGATCCCCAAAGAAAACGACTCCAAAAGGCTTTACGGGAAAGCGAATGCCCTAGATTTCGGGAGCACGCCCTGATTCTCCTGTTGAAACATGACGGCAAAACCTATGAGGAAATTGCTGACTTTATTGGGTGTTCTTATAGAACCGTGGCTTATTGGTGCGTACATGGGGATCCAGACAATCTCGAAACCATGAAAGACCGACGGGAACAGGGGAATTATCGCAAAGCAGACAGTGATTATATCGATTTATTGCTTAAAATCGTTCATCAAAAGCCTAATGAATTGGGTTATGAAAGTGAATTTTGGACCAGTGGACGATTAGCGGCTTATCTCGCTGAAAAAACCGGAATTGAATTAAGTGGCACTCAGGTTATCCGCATTTTGCGTAAACATAAAGTTCGCCTGCCCCGCAGCCGAGTTTAATGGAAATTATCCAGAATATTTATCTAGATTAAATTGGGGTGAGAAAGCGTTCTCACCCCGACCTATTACGGTTAAATTTAATTGAGCATAGGGGCTGGGGATAATATGGTGCGAATATGGTGCGATCGCGCTTACAACAAATATTGTAGGGTGGGCAAAATTACACGAGCATATATGGTAGGGTAGGTAATTTTTTTTGCCCACCCGAAGAATGTTTGGGGTTGTTGGCTGAATTTTTGTAAATGGGATTACTACATTATTCAAAAACAAAAAAAACGATATTTAACTATTGATTCATTGACAAAAAAACGGGTTTATGAGACAATTTTCTTTAGCCAATCAGAGATTGAATTAAGCCTGCTTCCGCGAATGCCGGGGAAACCTGGTTTCGGCAAAGTGGCTACAGTTATATATTTATATATATATAATTATATATATAAGTTTAGAATATTCCCAACTCTTTAGGTTCTCCTTTAACATCATGGACACTATTCGTTTAAAAACTCAGGTCAACTCCGATGGATCGGTGCAATTGCAACTTCACGATCTTCCCCCAAATCAAGATATAGAGATCCTCTTGGTTTATCAAGCGATCGAAAAAGTTAATCCCCCAGAACGGACTGAGCAAGAAGATCCGATTGTCGGACTTTTTTCTGGCAATTCAGACTTAGCGGAACAGTCCGAAGAAATTCTCCAACAAGACATACAAAATCAATCGGGTTGGACATGGAAAAAGTAATCGCAGATACAGGGTTTATTGTCGCCCTCGCAAATAAATCCGATTCACATCATCAGAAGGTAAAAAATATCTACCTTCAGCATCACAATATTATCATGCCCCAAACGGTTTTAGCTGAAGTAGCTTCAGCCTTTACCTTACTGCCCTAATTGAAGGTCGATTGGCGATGCTGCGGCGTTTTTGAAGTTAGTTATGGAGTAATTTTTTCTCGTTTATTGGGTTAGCTATATTCGTGGAAAAAGTTCGGTTTGCTATTAACCGAAATACGGATAAGTTTGATTTTGTTCAATTGCGAAAAATAAGAAATTGGGGAGTGGGGCGATAAAATCAGATAAAATATTAAAAGTTAGATTTTTATATTTGCTGAAGTAAATCAAATCATAGACAATGACAAAAACCTCATCTTACCAAGGGTGGAATATCACCGAAGCAGAAAGAGAAATTTATCGCCAGCGATCGCAAGCATCCAGTCTAGCCAAAGTCAAAGCTCTGCGAGGAGAAGGAAAACCGCCAATTCATCCGATTAATCAACCCAAACTAAACCCAGACACCCTCATGGCAAAATTAGCCAATAACGGGCTAAATTCACTCTCTTTATTCAGTGGAGGTGGTGGGTTAGATTTAGGATTTGACCGGGCTGGATTTAACCATATCGCTGCATCAGAAATTATCCCAGACGCGGGAATAACTTTAAAACAAAATCGCCCGAATTGGCAGATATTTTCTGGCGAAGATGGGAATGTTAAAATGAGGGATTGGCGACCCTATCATGGGTTAGTTGATGTGCTGCACGGTGGGCCACCTTGTCAACCATTTTCGGTAGCAGGTCGCCAAAAGGGTGAAGCGGACAGCCGGGATATGTTCCCAGAATTTGTCCGGGCTGTTTTAGAAATTGAGCCACGAGCATTTGTCGCGGAAAATGTCACAGCTTTGGTAGGAAAAAAGTTTCAGCGATACGTTGCCGAAGTCATAGAAAGTCCTCTGGCTCAAAAATATCATTTAACAAAATTTATTTTATCGGCTCCTGATTTTGGGATTCCACAAGTCCGCCAGCGGGTTTTCTTTGTCGGTTTTCGAGAGCAAAAAATTGCGGCTAAATACCAGCCACCTCAACCAACTCACTATTGGCCAGATTTATCGGCAAATACTACTCAGAAAACGGTTCAGCTTAATTTATTAAGCAGTCAAACTTTGCCAGAAAAACGCTGTCTAGGAGTGAGGGAAGCGTTAGGATTACCGGATATTGGCTTTGATGGGTTAGCCCCAACCATTCGCAGTGGTTTAACCGGCCCACGTCATACCACTTCTATTTTAAGCAGTGTGTCTGCCCAAAAGGTTTGGGAAAAACTACAAATTTGGCCGAATGGGGTAGCCGCAACTCGCGAAAACGCCCATTTATTTGTAGCCCAAAATAGTCATTTTCGTCTATCGGTTCCTGACTGTGCCATCATCCAAGGATTCCCAGAGTCTTGGTCAATTTATGGGGCAGTTTATATGGCCTTGGGGCAAATTGGAAATGCGGTGCCACCACCAATGGCTTATTGGGTTGCGGTGTCGATCGCTGAGGCGTTATTAAGTAGTTCTTGACGGACTAATTCTCGTAACCTTTTAGCATGGTTGGTGGCGATCCGCTCCCAACCATGAAAATATGAATCGGGAATGTGAGGATTATTTAACGTAGAACCTCTTTGTAATAAATATCGGCATCTATCTTGCAAAATAGAAAGCATTGTTTCTGGGGAGTAACCGATTTCCATATCCATTTTATCGCGATACTGCTCCATAGAATATTGTTTTTTTTGTAGCTGGCGAGCTTCTTCCAATGAGTAAACTTTTTTTTGACCTAGCATTTGATAAAGAATATCTTTAGTGATGAGTGCTGGAACCAACTCTGCCACTTGATAATCTAATTTGATATATGCTGCTTTTTCTTGAATCCAAGGAGCCATTGCTTTTGGAGAGCCATATAGGCAATATTTCAGTTTTTTTCCACCAGCTTCATAAAAGCCAAACAACCAATGTTTGTTTTGCCATTTTTTAATATGGTCAGGACTAAAATCTCGAACTGTGGTGACAGATGATTTGGTCGTTGACTTTAGTTCAAACGCAAGTTTCTGACCAGCAAAATTTAAAATAGCATCGGTGCCACTACGGGTTGCCTTAGCCGGTTTTTCTAGTTGAAATAAATTAATCAGTTCATTTTCACGGCGATTCGCTGACGCGATAGCTTCGCTTCACGTCTTGAACAGTCATATTGTTGTATCTGGGTATTCAAATAATATTTGGGCAATTTAAAGAAATTAAAAGCAATTTAAGATGATTTGTTATACCAAATCCGCTTGGTCACTCGACTGACTATTATAATCCCCCTAAAACGAAAGGACAGAGAAGAGAGAAGAGAGAAGAGAGAGGAGAGAAGAGAGAAAATTTTCCTCTTTCCTCTTTGATTAGCATCATTAGCATCCTCTATTTTTGGTGTAAAAACTATGATTTAGGAGCAAAAAATCATATTTATTTTATGATTTGTTTATTCCTTTACCAGCGATCGCTCCTAACATTTTTTTCAAGATAAAATCACTGTTTGGCGGATTTTATTTCCTTGTTTATTGATTTTCCGAGAATAAATAAATTTAACAAAGAGAAACCAGCCAGACAGAGAAAATATCGCCGGAATGCCCACGCTTAATGCGTCGGATATTTTTTGATTTTTCAGGGACACAAACATCCAATGCAAGGCCATGTATCGTTTAATGCTCTCAAATGGATCTAATTTATGCTGATATAATGGACTAACGAGATTATAGATTTTTTCTTTAATCAAAATATTGGTTTTTAATCGGTCTTTAATGGCCAACTTGACATTTAATCCACCAGACCATAAGGTGCGATAAGCCAGATATTCATTAATAAAGACCGCATCCCCATATTGAGCAATTTTTAACCAAGAATCTATGTCATCATAGTTTAAATTAAACGCACTATCCCAGCCCCCGGATTTAAGAAAAGCTTCTCTTTGAAAAGCTACCTGTACCGGGGTGCCAAAGGGTACTTGATCCATTAGCATTCCATAGTGAATATCTTCTTGGGGGACATAAAAAGCTTTGCCGGGACCATTGGGTTGAGTCCTAAAGAGTTCTTGTTCATTTTCATTGACTTGAATCGCTTGACAAGAACAAATCACCGCTTGAGGACGTAGGGCGATCGCTTTGGTGAATTTTTCAATGCAATTCGGGGCAAGATAGTCATCATCATCTAACATTTTGATCCAATCTCCCGTTGCGGCTTTTACCCCAGCATTGACGGTTTCTGCATGACCCATATTCACGGGATTTCTATGATAAATAATGCGACTCCCCAGACTTGTCAGATACTTTTGAGTTTCATCGGTGGAACAATCATCAGCCACGACTAATTCACAAGGAACTGTTTGGGATAAAACTGATTCAACCGCCCGTCGTAATAGGGATAAACGGTTATAGGTGGTGATGACGACAGTAAATTTAACCATAAAGGAGTTTTCGATCGAATTTGGTATAAACGCCAACCGCTTAATCATTAGACTTTTTGCACCCCCTCAAAAGCCCCCCTTTTTAAGGGAGGTTGGGGGGATCGATCCATTATGAAAGCCAGAATTGTCTACTCATTGGGATTAAACCGGCAGCTATCTGCGATCTGTAAAATATTTTAACTTAATTCGGGTAAATCAGGTAAAACTATGATTCCTCTTGGCGATCGCTTTCCATCACGGCAACCCCTAGTCATCTGGGGTATTATTGGCATAAATTTAGCCCTATTTATGGGGGAAATTAACCAGGAGTTACAGGGAACTTTGGGGGAATTCCTGACAACTTGGGGGATTGTCCCGGCGAGAATTCATGCGATCGCTACTGATGCCATGAGTAGCAATAACCCCGCCAATTGGGTGGCCTTAGTTATTCTCCCGTTGGGGTCAATTTTCTTGAGTTTATTCCTCCATAGTAGTTTTAGTCAAATCTTGGGAAATATGCTATTTTTATGGGTATTTGGCAAAAGCGTAGAAGAAATTCTCGGTCATGGCCGCTTTCTGATATTTTATATTATATCTGGATTACTCACAGGAGTGGGACAAGTGCTAATTGACCCTACTTTAACAACTCCTTTAGTGGGGAGTAATGGCGCGATCGCGGCTATTTTAGGAGCCTATTTGCTCAGTTTTCCCAAAGCCAGAATAGAAAGTATCCTGCCTTTGGTGATTATTTTTATTCCCGTAGAAATCCCCGCATTTTTTTATTTACTCTGGTGGTTTGTCCAGCAATTTTTTTATGGCATTGGTCAGCTAGAAATTGCGGGAATCATAAATCAATTTAGCTTGGCTTATTGGACTCATGGGTTAGGTGTACTCATTGGCGCAGGTTTAATTCCCTTGATGGTCAAACGTAAACCCGCTACGGCAATTTATTAATTTATGAATTCATAAATTAATCCATTAATAAAACCAGAAAAAACCATTTTTAATTTGGAATTTTCTGGTGGCTAATTTCTCCGCAATTAAAATAAAAGCAATTAAAATAAAGCCAGGGTTAACTTTTGCCGATATTCTAGAGTCAGCGGATCGCTATTGCCTAAAATATCAAAAATTGACAAAATGGCTTTTCGTGCTCCGTCATCTTGATATTTTCGGTCGGTTTCTACCACTGCTAAAAATAAGTCTAATGCCGCTTTATAGTTGCCTGCGATGGTAAAGCTGGCGGCTTGAGCAAAAGACCGATCTAAGTCGGTTTCCCCCGCATCAATGGCGGCAATTTGAAATTGAATTAAAGCAGCGATCGCTTTTCCTACGGGGACAAATTCGGGATTATTCAGGGGAAGATTGGCCAGTAATTCTTGGGCTGATTCTATTTGATTGATAGAAATAAAATATTTAGCCGCATCTAAAGTTATTTGGGGATTATTGGGATATTTTTCTAGTAATTTTTGCCACATTTCTGGGGATGCTTCCCCGTCTTTGGTGAAGTTTCCAGAAGCGATCGCGGATAACTCATCATCCACCATACGTTTAATATTACATTTGGCTAAAAGTTCTTGCAGTTGGGGTTCTGGTAATACCCCGACAAAGCCATTAATTAACTGACCTTGGTAGATAATTTTAACATCGGGAACTCCCTCAATTTTTAAGGCTTGAGATAAATAAGGATTTTGGTCAATATCCACCTTAGCCACCACACAATCATATTCTTTTGCCACCTTTTCCAGCATCGGCTTTAACATTTGACAAGGGCCGCACCAAGTGGCAAAAAAATCCACAATTACCGGAGTTTCATAGGATTTCTCTAATACTTCTTGCTCAAAGTCATGGTCATACACATCAATGGAATATCCCATTATTTTGCCTCTTAATTGATTCTTTAATTGATTCTAGACTGATACCCTCGTTCCCAGGTTCAACCTGGGAACGAGTTTAAGGGAGGCTCTGCCTCCAGGGGGCTGCTCTTGAGGCTCTGCCTCAAGAGCAGCATTCCCACGCAGAGCATGGGAACGAGTCATAGCGAGTCATATCGTTTGATTCTAATGACCTAATGTAATAATTGCTTTCCAGGCAAACTGGGGCAACACCAACATTCGGCGCCAACGCCAAGGTTCTTGATACAAACGATAAGCCCATTCCAAGTGTAACTTATGAGTCCACAACGGCGCCCTAGCTTTTGTCCCCGCCCAAATATCAAAACTACCACCAACCCCGATCCAAATTGATTCGGGACAGAGGTGACGGTGTTCGGCAATCCAGAATTCTTGTTTAGGTACTCCCAGCCCGACTAAAATCAATCGAGGTGGCAATTTTTGCAAAGTAGCTAACAAATTTGCCTCGATTTCTGGAGTCAAATAACCATGTTCAGTTCCCGCTATTTTTAAATCGGGTAATTTTTGTTGCCAAGACTCGGCGGCTTTGGCAGAAATACCCGGTTTTGCCCCAAAGAAAAACACCGACCAACTATCTGGTTGGGTGGCAGCAATTTTTATCATTGACTCTGCCAGTTCAATGCCGGGACATCGGCGAATTTTTAACCCTCGCAGCCATAGATAAAATACAATACCGGCGCCGTCAGGAACCACTAATTCTGCTTGGTGAATAATATCCCCAAAAGCAGGATTTTCCTGGGCTTGCATCGAGATTTCCGGGTTCAGTGTCACCACATGAGTTCCTTTTTTTTGTTCACCCCGTTCAGTCAACCAGCCTACATAGTCGTCTAATAAGTGAACGGGTATCCCTAGGACAGAAGATTTTTTGAGCATTTCTGAGTGTGACATTTTTCAGAAGGTCTTGTTTTGGGTTGTTCATCTATTTTATAATGTTATGGTAAACTCGATTGATTTTTTTAGATGATTTTTTATATTTTTAGGACTTACGCAAAGATCGGATTTATCCGCTATATATATTGAACGGTGGGCAATGCCCACCCTACATATAATGTCAATGCGTAAGTCCTAATTTTTTCAAGAGTCAAAAGTTCATCTGCTTTTTGAATATGCTGAATTACTAACTTGGTTTTTCCAACTTTTTTATAAGCCGAACCTCGAAAGCGTAACGCACCATTGATTAAATTTTAGTAAAAAACATTGGATGCCATAGGATACATCAGGTTATTCTATGCCAGAAGTTGAACATTGGACTGATTTAACATCTGGTATATTGCGGATTTGTTTAAGGATATCTTTCCCTTGGACGCGATCGCGCATTTAATTTGTTTTGACTTTGTTTAATTCGCCTCTCCCATTTCGCCACCCAACGGAAATCTCAGAAAAGAAACCCGGTTTCTCAACCCCGGCGATCGCCCGTTTGCCCCCCGGAAAGAAACCGGGTTTCCATGAAAGTGTTGGTTGAGTGACAGAGATTATATAAAGAAACCCGGTTTCTCAACCCCGGCGATCGCCCGGTTGCCCAAAAGGAGAGAACCGGGTTTCTGGGACAATTTTGGCAATAAATCAGAAATTTTAGAAAAGAAACCCGGTTTCTCAGCTAATTTTATGCTAGATTGGATTTCAGACCTCAAATGTGCTTTGTTGGTGATGTTTAGAACACAATTCCTATGAGTTATCAAATTGAAAGCAACAAGTTTATCAATGATTTGGATAAGGTGGCCAAAGTCCGTGGGGCGATCGCTCATTCTTTGGGAGAAATGGCCGCTACTTTAACCCGTTCAGAAACCGAAAGTGATACAAAATCCGGGCGTTTAGGGTTACAACGAGAAATCGATGATTTGACCAAAGCCAGTAAAAACTTAAGCCAAGGGGTTTTTAGACTGCTGGTGTTAGGGGATATGAAACGGGGAAAAAGTACATTTTTAAATGCCCTAATTGGGGAAAATTTACTGCCCAGTGATGTGAATCCTTGCACGGCGTTACTAACCGTATTGCGTTATGGCCATGAAAAAAAAGTCACCGTCTATTTTAATGATAACACAGCCCCACAAACTATCGATTTTAAAAGCTTTAAACAGCGCTATACCATCGACCCAGCGGAGGCAAAACGATTAGAAGCTGAGAAAAAGCAAGCTTTTCCTAATGTAGATTATGCGGTGGTAGAATATCCCTTACCGTTACTACAAAAAGGGGTGGAAATTGTGGATAGTCCGGGGCTGAATGATACGGAAGCGCGTAACGAACTTTCCCTGGGTTATATTAATAATTGCCATGCAATTTTATTTGTCTTGCGAGCGTCACAACCTTGCACTTTGGGCGAACGCCGCTATTTAGAAAACTATATTAAAGACCGAGGGTTAACGGTCTTCTTTTTAATCAATGCTTGGGACCAAGTGAAAGAAAGTTTGATTGACCCAGATGATGCGGAAGAATTGGCGGCAGCAGAGGATAGACTCCGGCGAGTTTTTCACGCAAATTTGGCAGAATATTGTCAGCTAGAAGGACAAAGTATTTATGATGAACGGGTGTTTGAACTGTCTTCAATTCAGGCACTTCGACGCCGGATTAAGAATCCTGATGCCTCGTTGGAAGGAACAGGATTTTCTCCGTTTTTGGGGGCGCTGAATACGTTTTTAACTAAGGAACGAGCGATCGCCGAATTTCGTCAAGCCCGCACTTTAGCCCGACAAACCAACAGTTATATCCGGGAAGCCATCCAGCGGCGGATTCCTTTATTAAATGAAAATGTCCAGGCATTAAAAGAAAAAATTAGCTCCGTAGAACCGGAGTTTGAGCAACTGAATCAGATTCGCGATCGCTTCCAAAATGAGATTAGAACCATGCGCGATCGAAAAGCCACCAGTATTGCTAATTCTTTCCGGGATTATATTCTCGGATTGGGGGATACTTTTGAAACGGATTTTCTCCGCTATCAGCCAGATTTGCGGTTTCTGGATTTCTTGAGTGCGGGGAAACGTTCAGCCTTTGAACAAGAGTTAGCCAAAGCTTTTGAGCAATATGTCACCGATAAATTAGCCGCTTGGACTCGTAGCGTGGAAAAAGAAATGGATGCGGCTTTTTTACAGTTATCCATGAGTGCGTCTAAGTACGGGGCAGATTATACTAAAGTCACCGATACAATTTCCGAAAAACTGACCGGACAAAAAGTGAAAGCGGCGATCGGTTCTACCACCGAAGATAAATCTCCTGCTTGGGCAAAATGGGCGATGGGTTTGTTTTCTTTAGCGCGGGGAAATTTGGCAGGAGTGGCAATGGCTGGGGCAGGTTTTGACTGGCAAAATATCTTACTAAATTTAGTTACGGTGGCGGGAATTGGGGCTTTAATTACTGCGGCAACGGGGATGGTTCTCGGCCCGGTGGGTTTGGGAATGTTGGCTTTGGGTGTGGGAGTTTTCCAAGCAGATCAAGCCCGCAAAGAATTAGTCAAAGCGGCGAAAAAAGAGTTAGTCAAATATCTCCCAGAAGTGGCGCAACAGCAATGGCAGCCGGTTTATAATGCGATTAAAGAATGTTTTGAAACTTACGATCGCGAAGTGAGTGAACGAGTGAATGATGATATTCAATCTCGCAAAGCTGAGTTAGATAATTTGCTAAAACAAAAGGAGGCTTATGAAATTAATCGCGAGGCGGAATTAGCCCGGTTGAAAACCTTGGAGGCTACGGTAGCTTCAGAGTCACAGGATATTGAGACAGCTTATCAGGAGTTTTTGGTAGCGGTTTCTTGATATTTGAATAGACTATTCGGTGCGTTACGGCGGATCGTAATATAGGGTAATAAATATCAAACCTTTTGACCGCCTAACGCACCCTAAAAAAAATTATATTTTTGATAATTTGGATATTGAATTGAATAATTATGATGAAACAGCAGCGAATTAATCAGGATTTTATTCATACCCTGCAATCGGCCATTGGTCTGTTAGATAAGCAGCAATATGCCCAACTGCGAAAAGATGCGATCGCCCTTGGTGAGTTTCTGGAAAATCCCGCTTTTAGAATTGCGGTGTTTGGGCCATTTAATTATGGCAAATCTACCCTACTGAATGGGTTACTGGGAGAAAAAACTCTGCCCATTGATTTAATTCCCACCACAGGGGCGGCGATTCTGGTAAAATATGGTCAAGAGTTATCCACTAAAATTACTTTAACTAATGGCCAAGAAATTCGCGAACCGGGGACTAAAATTCTCCAGGATTATGCCATTCTTTCTGATGCCAGAAGAATGCGCGATGATGTGGCATCGGTAGAAGTCTATTGCCCCCATCCGTTCTTGAAAACTGGGGTAGAATTTCTGGATTTACCAGGCACTAATGACCAGGAAGCCCAAGATAATTTAGTGCGCGATCGCCTCTTAGGGGCTGATT
This sequence comes from Oscillatoriales cyanobacterium, assembly GCA_011390955.1. Lineage (GTDB taxonomy): Bacteria > Cyanobacteriota > Cyanobacteriia > Cyanobacteriales > Laspinemataceae > Planktothricoides. The sequence goes on from JAABRM010000031.1 coordinate 44,064, forward strand.
TAATTATTCAGCTTTTAGATGGTCGGAAACTGATGACCTTGGGAGAACGAGAAAATCTCCGAGATTGGCTATTAGATCGGGGGATTAATACTGTAGTATTTGTGGTTAATTTTCTCAATTTACTAGAACCCGAAGAGCAAAAAGAAGTATCTAACCGGATGCGGTTTGTGGCGGAAAGTTTTCGGGCAGATTTGCCGGATGGAGTGAGTAATTTATATCGAGTTGATGCGTTGCCCGCATTGCGTGCTAAACTCAAAGGTGATGTGGCTGCGGCGCAAACCAGTGGCTTATCTATGTTTGAATCAGCCCTACAAATGATTGTCACTGCCCAAGCAGAAAAAAACACCTTGCCCTTATCTCGAATAGAGGCGATCGCGCATCAAATATGCGAAGTTTTAGAAGGCAAAAAATCCCAGGCATTACAATCCTTAGAAACTGCCCAGAAAAAGCAACAGCAAAAAATTGCCATTCAACAAAAAGCCGAAAAACTGATTAAACAAGGAATCGACTCTGCCTTATCAGATTTTCAAAGTTGGCTATATTTACCCAAATTATTAGACTGCTATCAAAACGACTTAGCCAAAGCTTTAGAAACCACTAAATTTGACACTTGGCGGACAGAACAATTTCAAGCAGAAATTGGCAAATATCAACAAGGAATTATGGAATGGGTGAAGAAAGCCAGTGAATTTTTCCCCATCAATCCTCCGGGGGAAATTGACATTTCTTTTCCCGAACCCCCCCAAGTTTTATTACCTGCACCCCCTGAGTCTATCAAACCATCAGGACAAAAATCTCGAAGTAGTTTACCAACAGCGATCGCCACTGGAGTAGGTTGGTTATTGGGCGGCCCAGTGGGAGCAGCGGTTGCCGGTGGTGCCACTTATATTTTAACTAAATCACCCGCAAATTCCTCAAAATCAAACCTATCTAATGAAGCTTATCAAGCTCAACTAATTCAAGCTTACAAGGATGCCGCCCAAGACTATTTAACTCGATTTAGTCAGCAAGCATTCGCTACTTTAAAAGACTATGAAATCAAAGTAGGACAGATGATTGTCATGCAAAATCCTGAACCATCAAAAGAGATGATGATGGCTCAGTATGAAATAGAATTTTTAGCTAATTTATTGGCTAGTTTTCAGCAAAATTTAGCGAATTTATAGCTATTCGTAGGGTGTGTTAGCGCAAAGCGTAACGCACCAATACCCCAGGTATAGAGTCGTTGCGTAAAGCCTATTTTTGCTGGATTGAATCGTTGGCAGAAGCAACAGATATTCTCGATCAAAAAACTCAGAAACCGGATTTCTGATTAGAGAAACCCGGTTTCTTAATGTTAGATTTCCGGCTGCTTGGTTGCTGCTATGCCAGTCCGACTAACTTCGCACTTAAATCCCACAGACGTTCAGCTTTTTCATCATCACGAGCTTGGGGAGAAACTTTTTGCACAAAAGATTTGCGATTTTTTTTCTGGCGATTGCCCCAACTCCAGTAAGCCCCGGATTGCTTATATTCGGTATCGACAACCACTGCCGCGACCCGTTCACCAGCTAAGTCCTGAGACACATACCCGCCAGTGATGTATTTTTGGAATAAGGGGAAAATTTTCTGGAATAGAGGATAGTGGTTACGGAATAATGGGGTGTCGGCAACACATCCCGGATAGAGAGAACTAAAAGTAATCCCGGTTGATTCGTGATAGCGTTGGTGCAGTTCGCGCATGGTTAGCACGTTGCAAACTTTGCTATCTTTATAGGCTTTGACAGGTTCAAAGCTTTTACCGTCAATCATGGAAACGGGTTCTTTGAATCCTTGGGCAAATCCTTCCAAATTGCCTAAATCTGGCCGTGGAGGAATTTTACCGCCGAGTTCATCGGGGTTGTGGGTGACTGTGCCTAATAGGATCATCCGCTTGTCTGCGGCGGGCGATCGCTTCATATCCTCCAACATCACGCTGCACAACAGAAAATGTCCGAGGTGATTGGTGGCCATACTGAGCTCGTATCCCTCTGGACTGCGTAATGGTTCTTTGATTAACGGCATATAGATGGCCGCATTGCAAACCAACGCTTCGAGCGATCGCCCAGTAGCGCGAAAATCATTGATAAACTGTCGAACACTATCCAAGGAACCTAGATCGATATGTAAAATCTTGTAGCTGTCCTTGGGAATTCCCACCTCTTGGGCGGCTGTTTCTGCCTTTTCAAGATTCCGACAAGCCATGATCACATACCATCCCCGTTTGGCGAGTGCTTTCGCCGCATATAAACCCACCCCGGACGAGGCCCCCGTGACGATCACTGTTGACTTTTGATCTTGTGACATTTTGTTTCGACTCAGTTGACCTTTATTGACTATTACTCTGATTTTACATCGGGGTTGAGTACCCAAATTATTACAAAAAGTAAACTTTATTTTGTTATTTGTTATTTGTTATTTGTTGGTTGTTATTTGTTGGTTGTTATTTGTTATTTGTTGGGAGGAATGAGGATAACGAATAACAGGTGACAAGTAAATTAATTTTCTAAGAGTTCTCGGAGAAATTTTTTGGCTTTGGCTGCTTCCGGTTTAAAGCCCACAAATACTAATAAACAAACAAATAAAAACATCCCCAAAGGAACCAATGCCGCTGGTTCAAAAGTTCCCTCGCTGAGGGCAGCGATTAAAAATAAGATGCCGATGTTGCCAACCATGCCCAGCCAAACCAACATAAAAATAAATACCACAGGGTGTAGACTCATGGAAATTTCAATTTGGCTGCCCGTTCCTTCTGGGGTGATCCTGCCATTAATTAGGGGTAAAAACGAGTTGCGATAATTGATGATGCGGACGATCTGGAAAGCGCGATCGCCAATCTCTCCTTGATATGGTTTATCCGGATTTGTGAAGTACCAGCGCCAGATTTTTCGAGGTTCTACCACGGTTAGTAATGTTTCTCGAACGCGATCGGGATTTCGGGAACTGTGAATCGTGAATTTTTCTAGAGGTATCATAGTCAGATGGCCGATCTGGATTTGCTAATTATACCAAAAAGACTGACACAACAGTCAACCGTTAACGGTGAACCCCTAAGAAGGAAAAATCTTTATTTTTATTTTAGCATTACCTCCAAAAACTGCTTTTATTTGGGGCAGCTTTACCGCATCGCTTCATCTAACCCCTGGAGTTTTAGCAACCGTTGATTTGTTAAAATTTCCGGCTACACCCCGAAGGAATTGGAAAAACTGGCGGTTTTTTTATCCGGATATTTTTAACAATTAAATTTTGTGAAATAATCGGTAATATGAGTTGACAAATGCCTAAAAATAAGCTAAATTTGTATAAGCCAAATTTTCCGACACCGAGATTAACCATAATTGGCCTAATTCAGTAGTTTATTCAATATACAAAACTTAACAAAAAACTAAAAAATTCCGTCCATCAGCGATTAACTATCAACTTTGTTCTAAATCTCGGTTAGAGCCAGGATACTTGCCTAGATCCTAATAGAAAACCAGCTTGAGAAAGTAGGGTCTAGCTTTCTGCGATCGGGCTGAATTATCACCCAGGAGATCCTGACCTGTCTCAGGTCAAAAACCCCTGGATGGTTCTAGGGCTGATGGCTGGCTGCTGAATTCTTTGATTAAAAAAGATCAAATAAATTCAAATGTGATAGGAAGGAGTTATGATTATTGTCTGTTTAGTCGATCGAGTGGATGAACCCTTCTACCTGACTTTACAAAAAACTTTAAAATTGCAACATAATTGGGAAGTCGCGATCGAAAAAATTTCTCAAGACCTGAACCATCTGATCGAGGAGATTAAGTTAAGAAATCCTGATATTGTGATGATTGATTTAGCGAAGGGCAAGGTCAATGATGTTTCCCGAATCGTCAGGCTGATCAATCGGACATTCAACCAAAAAAAAATCATTATTGTCACGGGGGACGATAGCTATGAATCTTTAGGTGAATTAATTGGCATTGGAGTCAAAGGATATTTGTGGAAACAAGCTCCGGCAGAAGAACTGATCAAAGAAATTCACTTGGTTGACCGGGGTTCTCCTCAAATTGCCTCTGGGTTGTTGAAACAGATGATTCCGGAAATGCTTCCCGCAATGGTGGTTAATCATCCCCAAAGTAAGCCTTTAAAGCATTTGGGATCGACCATGAAAAATTCTCCTACCTTAAATTCGGTGACAGAGGTGAATTCACCCAACCGAAATTTTCCGGTGAATCCGGTGATTAAGTTTCCCGATAAATCGGCAAAAGATAAATCGGCAAAACATGGTGGCATAAGTTCCTCCAAAGCATCGGTAGGAATGAATTGGCGATCGGTGTTCACTTTACTGGTTTTTACAGTGGGGATTACGGGGGGAATTTATCTGGTCAGAGACCGGATGAGACAGCCGTTGCCCCAGTTAAACGTTTCTGAACAGTTGAAAATTATTACGCAGACAAAGTTTACGGGAAAAATTCAGCCCGCTAACCAGTATAAAATGACGGCAACTTCTGGTTCAGTGGTGGAAGAAATTTATGTCAAGGTGGGCGATCGTGTTGAATTGGGTCAACCGTTACTGGTACTGAAAAATTTAGAAGCCGAAAAGTCCCGGGAACAAGTTGAACAACAACGAAAAGCGATCGAACAGCAACAGCAAATCGCCAAAGAACAACAGGAAATGGCACGAAATCAACAAGAAATGTCCCGAATACAACAGGAAATGTCTCTGCGACAACAACAGATGACTCTGGAACAAGAACAGATGACTGTTGAGCAAAAAATTGCTGAGTTAGAAGCAAAAATTTCCCGCTTTAAAGAGCAAACTTTGTCGCTGAATCAAGAACTTGCGGCAGCCGAAGAACGAGCATTTCTTGCGGAACAGCGATCTCAACAAGTTCCTTTGCATCAACGTCAGGATTCTGTGGCGCGATCGCAAGCAATTTATCAGCGGGCTTTATCGCAATATAATCGCTTTAATGAACTGTATAAAGAAGGAGCAATTTCCCAAGATAACTTAGAACAAGTATTCACCGATTTACAAGTAGCCAAAGCGGATCTGGAAACCGCTGGTCAGGCGATCGCTGCCAACGCAGAGAGCGAGCAAGCGCAACGAGAAAAATTACAACTAGAACATCAAAAAATTATTACCGAACAAGAACAAAAACTCCGGGAAATGAATGCTGAGTTAGCAGAAACTCGTTTGCAGTCAGCACAACTGACAGAAAAACAAGCAATGATTCAAGAACAACTGGCAAATTTGCCAGAAATTTTACCGCTAACTTGGCAAATTTCAGAGATTGAATTTCCGGAAATTGAAATCATGGAAACGGTCAAAGCAACCACCAGTGGAGTGGTCACGGAAATCCCCGTGACAATTGGCGATCAACTCTTTAGTGGCAATCCTTTGATTAAATTAGCAAATCTACAGCAACTCACGGTGGAAATTGCGGTGAATGCTCGACTGGTAAACGCTTTTCAACCCGGTCAGCCAGCTTTGATAAAAGTCGGCATGGGTTCAGCGGCTAAAGAATTTAACGGTAAAGTTTTTACCATCAATCCTTTGCCCTCGGAAAATCTCAATCATGCGATCGAGGTTGAATTTGAAAATTCCCAAAATTCTTTACTTTTGGGGCAAGTAGCGATCGTGCAGTTACTCCCGGAAACCTCAGCCAATATTTCCCTGAGTCAGCCATAATTTTAGAGATCCTTCAATGCCAAAATTTTGTATAATTGATGAAATAAAAAATCTACGCTGTCGTTAATTCTCATGCAAAAACTCTCTGTGTTGTTAACCACTGAAGGCACCTATCCTTTTCAAAAAGGTGGGGTGAGTACCTGGTGTCATCTACTAACGAGTGAACTCCCAGAGGTAGATTTTAAAATTTTTTCCATTGTGGCTCATCCGTATTTGCCAAATCGCTATCAATTAGCCCCAAACGTGACTGAATTGATCAAAGTTCCTTTGTGGGGGACCGACGATCCGAGCGAATACTCTTGGCGGTCTCCCTTTTCTAGAGTCTTAGAAAGCAAATTCAAAACGACCAACCAGGCGATCGCCCGCAAATTTATCCCGGTGTTTGAGGATTTTTTAACCGGAATATTTTTGACGGAAGCCTCGATGGATCGATTGGGTCAATTACTCCTAAAAATGCATGAATATTTTTTAGAGTATGACTACCACAAAACCATGATCTCTGAGCAAACCTGGGAAGTATTTGAAAAAATTGCTACGGATGACTGGCAACAGCAATATGACTTTAGCAACTTGACCTTGGCAGAATTAACCGAGGCCATGCGACTATTCTATCGTTTTTTTATTTCTATTCAAATTCCCGTTCCCGATGTAGATATTACTCATGCATCAGCAGCGGCTTTTTGTGGCTTACCTTGTGTGATTGCCAAACTTCAGCGAGGCACTCCCTATCTGCTGACGGAACATGGCATCATTATTCGGGAACAATATCTCAACTTAAATTGCAGTATTTCTTCATTATTTGTCCGGCAATTTTTGTATCGTTTAATCGGTGCCGTGGTGAAACTCAACTATCATTTTGCCGATCGAATTTCTCCGGTTTGTGAATATAACGCTCGCTGGGAAAAGTGGTGGGGTATTCCCGCTGAAAAAATTAGAGTTATTTACAACGGGGCCGATCCGAAAAAATTTCATCCCACTCCCCAGGCGGAAAAAGAACGACTGCAAGTGATGAATATGGGGTTAATTTTTCCCCTGAAAGGTCAAATAGATTTAATTAGGGCTGCCGTAATCGTTCAGGAAAAAATTCCTAATGTAGAATTTCGGTTTTATGGTAAGCCTTCCGATGAAAAATATTATCAAGAATGTTTAGAAGTGATTAAAAAACATGGTATAGAAAATACGATTAACTTTGCCGGATTTACCAGTGAACCGTGGCGAGCTTATAGTGAAGCCGATGTGGTGGCAATGGCCAGTATTTCTGAAGGATTTCCTTATGCTTTAATTGAGGCGATGTTGTCAGCAGCCACCATTGTTTCTACCGATGTCGGCGGAGTGAATGAAGCTTTGGGCGATACCGGATTAATGGTACAAGCAAAGCGTCCCGAAGAGTTAGCCGCCGCTATTTTAAAATTGCTAGAATTACCCCCTGAAGAACGGCGAGCATTTGGCAAAAGAGCCTACGATCGCGCTTTAAGTTTATTTACTCAACAAAAATTTTTAGATGAACATTTAGACAGCTATAATCAACTAATAAATAACGCAAAAAAAAATCAAAAATTATCGATAAAATTAACCAGAATATCTAAGGTAGGATAATGGATTCAACCGAGCAAAAACTGAGCGAATTAATGAATGAAGTCACCGCAGTTAGTCCCCACCTTGCTGACTTTTGGCAAGCGACCGCAATTATTGAATCTCTGGGATATACTGACCGCATCATTCAAAAAGAATTTGGTTTTCCCGATGCCTTATCTGTGGGCAAATATATTTATCAGCACCAACAGAGAGAAAGAACACAAAAAGCGATCGCTCCCCCAGTCAGAACTTGGCGCACCACTTTAGAAGATTTCTGGCTATTTCTCCAGCAATTTTCCCGGAGTTTTGTTTATACATTGCCATTGGTTTTGATTGTATTATTAGAATATTTTCACGTTAAAACTGAAACAAGTATTTTGCCTGCTCAACTAGCTTCCCTGATTACCCTCTCCACGATTACCAGCTTATGTACCAGCGGTGGATTTGTGCAAATCATTAGTCGTCGGGGTGAATTTTATACCCAAATAAATGAACCTTTACAAGCACAACGAGTTTGTTTGCTTCTGCTGTATTTAGGAATGACGACGACGATCATTTTAAGTTTAATTGGCTTATTTTTTGGGTTATATCGGGGTTTGGTTGCTGATGAATATCTCATTTTATCCACTTGGTACTATTTACTTCTCAGTATTCTCTGGATGCTGTTAGCTTTTTTGTCGATTAAATTACCTTGGAGTCCCTTGGTGATTTTGTTGGGTTTAAGCGCTGTTTTCTTGGTTTTCAGATTGGCACTTCGCTGGGGGTCTTTGGAAGCACAAATTGTAGCCATGTTTATCACCTTAGTGATTGTGGTAATTCTGGCGGTTTGGTTGACGAAACACCAGAAGTTGCCCAAAGATAATCCCGAACCTGTCCAACTTCCTCAAGTTAGTGCGACCACTTATTTACTGATGCCTTATTTTTGCTATGGCATTGGTTATTTTTGCTTTATTTTTGCCGATCGCATTGTAGCTGGAATTGCTATTAATCCCGCTTATGGCATCATTTTTGCCATTGATTCTTTCTATCAACGGCAGATGGATTTAGCCTTGCTGAATTTTTTGTTAATGGTGCCTTTTGTGGAATATTTCAGCTATATATTTATTAGATTTTGGTATCAAGCAGCCAAACAAGTTGCGGTAAAAAATCAGCAAAAACTGGCAAAAAATTTATTGATTCGTTACTGGTTAATTGTTACGGCCATTATCATCGTTTTTGCGACTTCTGTCGCCATCACGATTAACCTGTTTAAGCCCGCCACTTGGGACATAGAAGCCACGCTTCAAGTCCTATTAGGCTGTTTAGGTTACTTATTTTTGGTCATTGCCATCCTGAATGCGATTCTGCTGTTTAGTCTGAATCAAGGAAGGGTAGTGTTTCAGACATTACTCCCATCTCTCTTGTTAAATTTTACCGTAGGTTATATCTTGGCTCATACGATTACCGTGGCTTGCGCGGTGATTGGGTTAATTCTAGGTGCGGCTATGTTTATGTTACTCTCTGGCCAGAAAGTTTTTCAAGCGATCGCGCATCTCAATTATGCTTATTATGTAGGCGGTTATTAGCAGAACATAGGCTCATAATTAGCTTAGAATTAGCTCAAGCTGTCATCCCGAACTTCCACTCGGAACTTTCATAACATTCTTGGACTAAAACCCGTGCGAGTCGCTGACTATTGTGACGCAAATAACCCGTTTGGATGTTTTCATCGATGATATTAGCGGCAATAATTTTTCGACCCAGTTTTGTCACCTCTTCTCGATCCAGGAATACGGGGTAAGAATTGTCTTGGGCATACCGAATTAATGCTCGTTCTCCGGGAGATTTACGATTCACCACCACCGCATCAAATAACCGTTGAGCACAAGTTTTGTCGATCGCACGAATATGATCGGCAACGGTGTAGTCATCGGTTTCTCCTGGTTGCGTCATCACGTTACAAACATAAAAGCGAGGGACAGTTGCCTGGGCGATCGCATCCCTAATTTCTGGTACTAATAAATTGGGAATAATACTGGTATAAAGACTGCCGGGGCCAAGAATAATATAGTCCGCTTCGTGAATGGCTTTAATGGCAGCAGGTAAAGCGGGAGGATTAGCCGGAGTACAGCCAACTCTAGCAATTTTTCCCCCAGAATGAGGAATATTTGATTCCCCTTCAATGATTCTCCCATCGGTCAATTCTGCCCACAAATTCACATCACTAGATGTAGCGGGTAACACCTGTCCTCGGACTGCTAAAACTTTAGAACTCGCGGCGATCGCGCTTTCCAAATCTCCGGTGAGTTTCGTCATCGCCGTCAAAAATAAATTACCAAAACTATGGCCGGTTAAACCATTACCGGATTCAAAGCGATATTGAAATAACTCACTGAGTAACTTTTCCTCATCATCCGCTAAAGCGGCCACACAACTTCTAATATCTCCAGGAGGTAATACCCCAATTTCACGACGCAAACGACCGGAAGAACCGCCATCATCCGCCACCGTCACAATTGCGGTAATATTCGAGCTATATTCTTTCAGTCCTCGGAGCAAAGTTGACAAACCTGTACCGCCCCCCAAGGCCACAATTCTTGGGCCTTTATTTAAGCGTCGATGAGTCATCAGCCGAGTGACTAATTGTTCATTACTTTTAACATCAAAAATTTCCGTAATTGACCCTAAACTGCGAGTTTGACCCCAAGCAATTAAAACTACCCCAAAAACCACCGCACCCACTCCCGAAACATAGCTGGGAATTACGCTGGCTAAAGCAGAAATCAATACGTTGAATAATTGGAAAATGTATTGAACGGGGGTTAAGTTTGCCAAAATTGCTAGACCTAGAATAGTCAATAATACCCCGGTAGCACTCACGAATAACCAGCGTTTAATTAATAATCCAGGAAAAAACCATTTCACCCAAGGTTTTACCAATCTCCAAAACCGTCGGCCTTGCTGAAACTCATGCCTATGGTTACGTTCTAATGTAAGAGTATTTACAGATTCTTGACATATAGCTAGTGACATAATTTATTCTCTACTTTTAATCAAATTTTAATTAACAAATGAACCAATTAATCCAGCATCATTTTCAAAAAATAACCCAGACCGATCCCCCCACCCCCCCTTAAAAGCGCCAATCGGCTTTTTATAATTTTGCCGTAATTGTCTAATTTTTGCTATGGTTTAAGTTATAGCATAATGGTTCACTGCATTCAGCAAGTTAGGTTTTACCCTTTCTCTCTATATAATAAACAGCAAATTGAATCAACTATGTTGCCAATTTGGCCAACTGTTACAAAAGTTGATAAAACAAAGGAAAACCCAAGTAGTTTTTTTTAATGAAAACATTTGACATTTAGTTACTAAAAAACCGGGATTTTTTTCTCCGAGTTTAACTCAAACTTGTCGGATGATAAAAACCCGGTTTTTGACGAGATCAACTCAGTGTTTGTCGGTGCGATCGATCGCTTTCAGTAAATCCTGAAATAAATCTAGAAATATAAGCTGGTATTTGGCAAAACCATGGGTCATCATGCCTCAGATCCAGAACTTAAAACTGAAAGCAACCGTGAGTCCTCATTTACACAAAATTGAAATAACTTTGAGCCAGATCGAGGCAGGTATATCCCTTAACGATCGCAATCAACTCATCAGATCCAGAAGCATCCGTGAATAGAATTGCGGCACTATTATTCAAAACGCGATCGGGCAAACTCCCTTGGAAATATGTTTGGGCATTGACAACACTATACTGAGAAGCATTGCCTGACAGTTGGATCGCATCCTCGGAAATCAGGAAATCCCGAAGCAAAGCATAATCACTGAATCCCACATTAGAAGCATCACCATCGTTGTAATAAACGCCGTTCGCATCACCGAGAACAAAGCGATCGCTATCCATTCCACCTCTGAGAGTATCAATCTCCCCGACACCCATACCCTCGTTGAGGTCAACACCCGTCAAAGTATCTAAGCCACAACCACCATTGATCTTGTCATTCCCGACACCACCAAAGATTCGATCGTCTTGAGCGCCACCCAAAATTTGGTCATTGCCATCACCACCATTCAGGATATCTTGACCGCGCCCTCCTTGAAGGGTGTCATCACCGGCATCCCCATTGAGCAGATCGTTTCCGACTTGACCTTTGAGTATGTCATTGCCATCGCCACCGTTCAGGGTATCGTTTCCTTCCCCACCACTCAGTTGGTCATTCCCCGCTAAACCATTCAGTTGGTCATTTGCAGTCGTGCCGGGGATGGAATCATCGCCAGTTGTCCCTCCGAGGGGGGTGACAGTGCTGCTCGGATCTTCGGCAACCGTGGGATCGGCTGCCGTCGTGCCGGGGATGGAATCATCGCCAGTTGTAGCGTCGATCGGGGTGACAGTGCTGCTGGGATCTTCGGCAACCGTGGGATCGGCTGCCGTCGTGCCAGGGATGGAATCATCGCCAGTTGTAGCGTCGATCGGGGTGACAGTGCTGCTCGGATCTTCGGCAACCGTGGGATCGGTAATGGGATTGGGTTCCGTGACAGAGTTATTTGGTCCCAAAGTGACGGTGGCGGTATGTTGCCCTTCGGAATCAAAAGTCATGGTCAGCAAGTTGCCGTCAAAAGTGCTGCTGTCAGATCCTTCCGCGATCGCGGTCAGATTCGGTCGATCGCTGTTAACATCAATCACCACACTACCCGCACCCGTGAACACATACTGTAAATTGGCGCCATCGCCGCTAACAGAAACCAATTCTGCCCGCATTGGTAGCTGAACAATTCGGGTGACATCCTGTGGCGTTTCGCCTAAATTGATCGTATATTCGCCACCATTTCCTGGCAAAAATACGGTGTCTCGATCGTAGGCATACCAATTATTCACACTTTGGATCTTGCCTTCGATATTCAGACCAAATGCCCCCACATCCGTGGCCACAACTTTAGCGTTAATCGTATTAGGATCGATATAGTTAATTTGTAGCTGAGACTTTTCAAAGGTTTTGATGCGATCGCTCAGTTCGCTACCTGTAACAAATTCAGTGCCATTTTGAGCCGCCCGGGCAATGAAATTGCTATACATCTCTGGGGTATAACCGGGTTCCGTTTGTGTCGGGCCATAATCGTGCCAAGGCCAATGGAAAATTGCTTGAGCCGCGTGATTTTTAATTCCATTATATTCGGCTTCCCATTTAGCTTCTGCTTGCTGGGAATTCAGTTGTTGGAAGCCAATCCAAGTAAAGTCAAAGGACAAGTTTGGCGAAAAATAAACAAAGTTGGGATCGTCTGGGAACATGAAGCCAAATGCTCCGGTATAACCGGCACCAACTCCTGAATATCCGCCGGTGACATAGTTCAAATAATGCTTAATATCTTGGGCAACGGAAATCGGTTCAGGATTTCCGGGAATGGCTGCACCTGTGAGAGTAAAACCAGGCACCAATTGACTCAAATTACTCTGAATAATCGACTTGGATTGATTGAATTCAAACTCTAATTGTGCGGGAGTTAACGTACTCGTATAATCTGGGTGCGTGTAGGAGTGGGTGCCAATTTCATTGCCCAACTCAAGATATTCTTGATAAATCGGGCCGGAAACTTCCCAATCCGTATATTCCCCATTGTCGGGGTTATTGCCCAGATTAATATAAGAAGACCCGACAAAATTATAGTCTTGTTTCCATTGTTCCAGAATGCCTAAAAGCCCATCTTCCACCACGGGAATTTGTTCCGCAAAAGCCGACTGATCCATATCGGTGCGGGACAAAAAGATGCTGGCTTCCCGACTCATATTCAGTCTCACACCGGGTTGCTTGTCCAAAACCGCCCACTGCAAAGCTTCCCAAACGAGGTTATTATCCCCCATCAAAGATTCACTGGAAAAATGGACATTGCGTCCCCCAGTTTGCGTTGCCAAAACTGCTGAATAGTTTTGTCCGTTAACCTGTTGGTTGGCTAGAACACTGTTCTGATTAAACTGGTTGTTATAAACCCCATATTCATTGACAAATAACTTATCGTAGCTCCGAATCACCTCACCGGAGGCATAGTTTTGCATCACGGGATGGGTGACATCATTGGCGATAATTTGAGTCGGCGTATTTTCGACTACTCCCGGAGTATTTCCGGTATAACTTACATTGAGCAACCGCTGCATCCGCGCATAAGCATTGCCCGGTAAACTCTGATTATTTTCATCGTTGGTTAAGAAATCACCCGCCGTGATTAAGCCGATGCCATACTTATAAACTGCGTCATCAAGGTTTTTTTCAATGGCGCTGAGTTGCGAGTTATTGACATTCCGAAAAGAAGGAAACACTAACGCATCATAATTGATAATCTTATTCAGATCCGTTAAGTCGTCTTCGGTGATAATATCAAAAGGAATTCCCGACTGCATGGCTTGATACTGCATCGCCATGAACAGTTGACTGTAAGCTTTTCGATCGTAAAAGTTGTTGGCAGATGTTTGAGAAAATACAATGCCAATTTTTTGCTCTGAGTCAGTTTTTTCGGGCAACTGATTCAGGTTAATTGAGTATTGTTTGTTGCCATAATCACCGGGGACAAAATAAGAGTTATTGACATCAATCAACAAATCTAACCCTGTCCCAGGGCTGGCTTGATTGATTAGGGAAGCATCAACGGCAAACTCGACGATATTTTGCGTCGGATCGTAGGCATAATTTAACGGGGAGTCGCTGACTAAAGTTTGTCCGTCAGCACCGCTATAAAGATACGGTTGGTTATCGGCGCCAAAATTCACATTATATTCCGCCCCACCGACTCCGGGAAGGCCAAAAATTGAGTAACCTGTACTGGCGTTTTGATCCGTATTCAGCCAAAAGGTGGTGTTGGCACCAATGGAAACATTATCAGCTTTTAACGCAAATATATAAGCGTTGTTGTCATACTTGCCATAGACTTCAAATCCAGCCACTGCACCCCCCGGATAAGAATCTAGGCGATCGCTGGCTGTCCAATCACTCAAGTTGCCATCCAATGCGATCGCGCCATAATTTGTCACCGTATTCCCTGTCAAACCAATGGTGTATTTTTTGTTGGCATAATCATCGGTTAAGAAATAAGAGTTATTCACATCCAACAATAAATCCAATTTGCCCGGATTGGGGACTGAATTCATCAAGGATGAATCAACGGCAAACTCGACGATATTTTGCGTCGGATCGTAGGCATAATTTAACGGGGAGTCGCTGACTAAAGTTTGTCCGTCGGCACCGCTATAAAGATACGGTCGGTTATCGGCGCCAAAATTCACATTATATTCCGCCCCACCGACTCCGGGAAGGCCAAAAATTGAGTAACCTGTACTGGCGTTTTGATCCGTATTCAGCCAAAAGGTGGTGTTGGCACCAATGGAAACATTATCAGCTTTTAACGCAAATATATAAGCGTTGTTGTCATACTTGCCATAGACTTCAAATCCAGCCACTGCACCCCCCGGATAAGAATCTAGGCGATCGCTCGCTGTCCAATCACTCAAATTCCCATCTAAATCGATCGTTCCATAAGTAGCCATAATCTCGTCCAAAACTTGAATAAATTAACCTAATTTTTAATTAAAACCGAGAAAAAATTTTCTTAACTAAGTCAATATTTGCCAGACCAGAGTCTTTGAACAGTCCGGCAGAGTAGATACTGACTTAACTGCTAAATGAGCATTAATTTTTACTGGTTTACTTTGAATTTATGGCAAAATTTTCAATATTTGCCATCTGCGTCAATCAATCTCGTTATTTTTGCATTTTTTGAATCAATAAGTATGGTAAATGGTGCGCGATATCTTGAAGCCATCTTCAGCCAATATTGAGCCAATTTCTCCTAAAATGATTTTAGACCAACTATGGTTTTAGGCGGCTGTGGGTATTTTTAGCCAAAGTCCTTGTTGTCGCCAAGCTTGTTCTTTAAGCAAAAATTCTAGGGTTGAAGCAGAAATAAGCTCTTTTTCCACCAAAATTTCGCCTAGCTTTTTACCAATTTTAACTTGGTCAGCTAATGCTCTATTTAAATCCTGTTGAGAAATCAACTTTTTGTTTAGCATCAGACTACCAAGCTTAAATTTCTGTTGCGCCAGCGCTTGTTCCTGTGCGGCAATTTCTTGTAAGTGGTTTTCCCACTGCAAGGCTGTGGAAATAATGATATCCAAATTGTTGTACTGGGGTTGCCAACCGATCCTTTGACGAATTTTGTCAGAACAAGCGACCACCGCCGCCGGATCCCCAACCCGGCGATCGTGTTCGATCACCGTAAAGTCCGATCCAGAAAGTTCCTTGACTTTATTTAAAACTTGACGAACGCTGTAGCCTTGTCCATATCCACAGTTAAAAATTTGGCTTTGACCACCCCCTTCTAAATATGCCAAAGCATCAAGATGGGCAGCAGCTAAATCTTGCACATGGATATAATCCCGAATTCCTGTCCCATCATGGGTGGGAAAATCTGAGCCAAAAATACATACAGAATCACGTCGTCCCAAAGCGGCATCACAAGCAACTTTAATCAAGTGATGCGCTTTTTTAGCAGACTGACCTAGTTGCCCAGAGAGATCCGCACCTGCCACATTAAAATACCGAAGAATCACATAATTTAAGCTAGATGCCAGACTATAGTCTTGGATCATGTGCTCACTCATTAACTTCGATCGCCCATAAGGGTTAATCGGCAAAGTGGGGGATAATTCTGTCAGCAAAGTGTCTTGGTTTGGGTCATACACCGCAGCGGTACTAGAAAAAATAAACTTGTTGACCCCAAATGCTTGACAACATTGCAATAAATTCAACGTATTCCGGGTATTGTTGGCATAATAATCCAGGGGATTACAGACCGATTCGGGGACAGAGATACTCGCCGCAAAATGCAACACCGCATCAAACTGATGCTGTTCAAAAGTTGCACAGAGAAGTTCGCGATCGTTTAGTTCACCGACTACCAATTCGCCACTGAGGACACTAGCCGCAGCGCCCGTAGAAAGGTTATCGTACACCACTACCTGATAACCAGCTTTCCCCAGTTCCTTGACCACATGAGAACCGATATACCCCGCACCACCACTGACTAAAAGTTTCTTATTCATATTCGTCACCATGTCATAATCCTGATGAGTTAATGGATGAATTGACAGATGCCCATTAATGGTTATTCAAAATTTGAAGCTCAGAAAATTTCCTAAATATACAATTCCCTGACCCTGACACAAATTAGATTTGAGCATCACGATCTGAGCGAAGAACCCGGTTTTTTTATCAGCCATGAAAGTGAAAAAGATTTAGGTAAAAAACCCGGTTGCTGCGCGATCGCTGGCGTCATGTCAACCCAAAAATTCATTTTTTAGAGCAATATTAGATATCAATCCTAAACCTGCGTAATTTTTAAAATATAATGACAAAAAAACGCCCCCACCTCCTTTAAAAAGGGAGAATTTTAGATTGATACCAGCAATGTCTGCTCAAAATGTTTACTACCCACTGTTCTACAGGAATCGGCTAAGTAAATGTTGCCATTTTGGCAATTGTTTACAGAATTTAACAAACTGGGATTTTAGTCACAAAAAAGTCAGTATTTAGGTCGATAACTCAGCTTTCATTGGTTAGAAAAATGCTGAGAATGTCATGGAACTATCATTTTTGCGCGGAGTTTCATCCTCAGATGGTGGGCTTCGGCCTACCCTACAATTACTTGTATGTCTACTTGTATGCCTGCCATAAAGCCGATCGCTGGTGTGGGAAATAGCGATAGGAAATAGCCAAACGCTAGTCAGTCATACTAAATTAAAACTATGACGCCACAAACATTCATTATCCGATCCATTCCTGATACTTGCTGAGACAATGCTTATGTTGAGTAATCAAACCTGGGTATTAGATTTAATCACGCTCCTTTGGTTAGCCACAGTCTTGATTATGCTGTTTTTTTGGCTACCGACGAAAAGCTTGCCAAAAAATCCCGAAATATCTTGGTGTAGTTGGGTGGTGGGCTGTTTTGCCAGAATTACATTGGTAATGACCACGGGGGTTTTGGCCTCAAGTGCCGTGCATTTATTTCGCTGGGTGACATTGGTTTTGCTTTACAGCGGTTATCTTCTGGGGTGCTGGCTGCATCATCATCATTGGCGAATCAAAAAATATGCCGAATTGATGGCGAAATCTTTCAGTTTTGCCATATTTGATGCGTTGGATTGGGAATTTTCCTGGTCAAATCTCCTGAGAGGGATGGCGATCGCCGCCCAAAACGGCATGAAAACAGTAGCAAAAAAAATGAATAGCTGGAAAATCGCTAACCCACAGGAAATCCTCCTGGGAGTTTTCTTGACCGGAATTTGTAGTTTTTCTTTGTTGGTGCGTTTTGAATATCCTTTGCAGCAATTACGCTTCAGCGATCCCGATCGCTACTATAGTTTGCTGCTGACTCGGCAATTCCTCGCCGGTGAATGGCCAGCAATCGATCGCCTGAATTATTTGCCTATTTTTTCAGCCTGGGCGGCTATGTTATCTCTAATTAGTGCGATCGATGCCATGCAGGTGGTGCGGTTTCTCAGCCCGATTTTGGGATTTATTTTGGTGCTTGCCCTGGGTTATTGTGTGAACAATTTAAGTAAAAATAGCCCTGCCGCATTAGTAGCCATGTTGACCCTTGGGGCTTATTTGTTCACTGGGGACTGGGAAATTCCCCCAGAACTGCCCCAATGGTATCAACAATGGTTGAGCATCTTAACCGGAAATCTGAACTCATCTCTGATTCAGCAATGGGCTGGGGCAGAGTTAGAAATTGCCGTAATTTTTCTGCTGTTGGGATTGGGTCGCAGCAGCGATTTATATCGACCAACACAAAGAAAAACCACTTTAATCGACATGGCTTGTTGCTTCGCGATCGTGGCGATCGCGCAACCAATGTTCGTCGGATTAGCCTTAGTCGGACTATGGGGATTATTTGGTCGGCAACAGTTTAGCTTAATCTTTCTCTGCATCACTTGGTTATTCCTCGGAGGTTGCGCTGCGTTTCCGGGCAATGAATTCGACTTTTTCCGCAGTTTTTTGCTCACCTTACCCGTGGGCCTCAGCATTTTCTGCTCGCTCTTATTTTTACTCATCGCCACTTGCCTGACTTATTTTTTCGGCCAATGGTCAGGAATATTTTGTTTAATTTTAGTCTGGGCGCTGGCGGTTAACTTCTTATTGCCTCTGCCTCCCCATATTGGCTATTTTGAATATGAAATAACCGCCAGAAAAACCTTAGAGTTACGTCACCAATTCCCTTTCAAAGATTTGATGGTAATTGCCCCGCCCGAACAGCATGGGGCAATTTATGGGGCAGGGTGGTATGGCGACTTAGCGACATTTGTCGATCGATATAAGCATCAAGTGGAAAATCCAGATTTTACATTTCCTGTTGCGGTCAAACATCTACTTATTTTTGTAGAAAAATTACCTTTTGTTACTTTAACCAATGAAAATCAAGCATTTCCTAATGAGGTTTTACTCGATCCAAGTTATCGCAACTATCGCTCATTAGCGGGACGGGCGAGTTTACAGTTTCAAGCTTGGCAAATGTGCGAAACTTATCGGCGACATCACCCAGAAACTTTGATTTATTATGAAGATAATGAGTTAATAATTTATCATTTTTTGATGAATAATCCCTCAACTCCTCAACGGTAATCGAGCATTAATTAGTCGGGTATTATAATGAATCATTGATCGATTGAATGTAATTCACCTGTTCTTGCCAATAAGATGGTAAACTATTCCAAGGATCGCGATCGCTACTGTCTGGGCTATCATCGGTGATGTAAATATAGCCAATATTCCGCTGAATTGCTAGATCGATATGACCTTTCATCGTGGCGGGATCCGGTACAGTATGAATTAAACAAGAGAAGCGATCGCCAGGATAATTATTAATATACGGTCGTGATTCATACTCAGGCCAAGCGGTAGAATAATTTTCAAAGATAATAGAAATATCCCCCGCAGGTCTGGTTAAATAACCTTCATCAGTTTGAGTCCCTTGGTTGAGTACAACCATGTCTAAATTTTGCTTGGCTTTGATATAGCGATAAATTTCTTGATAGTAGTCAATTTTATCAGAGCCACTGGCTGCTTCATCCAGAAAAATCCCGTCGATATTATAGTGACGATCGTATAAATCAATCTCGGTTTTCACATCTTCTAAAGGGCGATCGCCATAAGTAGTTGCCACATACCCCAGAATCGTCACATTTCCTTGACGTAAATCATTAATTCCTCTGGCATAATCTCGATTAGGTGGCCCACCACCGGGGCCATTATTGGGATTAATCACCGCCACAATTGGCACCTGACTAGATGCAGCGGCTATTTGTGGCCAAAGATAATTTTCTGCATTGTACCAAGTTGGATAAGAATACAGGGGAATCATAATTTTTAATGGCTGACCGGCTTGGACTTGTTGCCGCGTCAAACAACCCACTAAAGAAAAAGCCATCAAAGCAGTAGTTAAAGATGTAGTTAAAGATTTAGTTAAAAACTGATTCAGTTGCTTAATCATTTTAAACTCCTGATTTTATGGACATTTTATGAATATTTTTGCTTGAACTTTTGATAATTGGGGATGTAATAGAAACGCGATGTAGAAATATGTATAAATATCTAGAAATATTTTTCCCTATTCGATCGCGTCTCTAAGTCTCTACAAGATTTGGCTCATCCCCTAGCCTGTTTTGTCGAAAAAATAATATCCTATTTGTTCATTTCTAATTCCTTCAGTTGGTTTTGGGCAAAACTGCGGAGTTTTTCATCAGGATCGTGCTGGCTGCGATCGCGCAACAAAGCCAAGAGTTCTGGACGATCTGAATATTGCTCCAACAGTATTTCTAAAGCAGTTTGTCGAGGATTCAGGGAACCATCTTCGGGACGCTGAAAGGGGTCATTTAAAGCGCGATCGCGTAAGAAATCCCAGAGATTAGACTCGGCAAACCAGCCTTTAGCAATTTGTTGCAAAATCGCTTGGCGGACAAAAGAATCCTCATCGGCAGTTGCCGCATTTTTCAAGATATCTAAAGTTTCGGGAACATCGCGCCAACCTTTAGCCAGTTCTTGAGCCGCTGCTAATCGTACCGCCCAATTATCATCCTGAGTAGCACAGCTTTTGAGCATTTCTAAAGTATCTGGATCTTCAAACCAGCCGGTGGCTAATTCTTGTAAAGCCACAATTCTCACGTCCCAATTTTCATCGGTTTCGATCCGTTTTTTCAACAGTGCAACGGTTTCCGCATTTTCAAACCAACCGAGCACCAATGAGCGTAATGAAGCAATCCGCACATCGGAAACCGCATCGGCGTTGATGCTATGTCTTAATAAGTTTAAAGTGTCCGGGTCATCAAACCAACCGCGAGATAGAATTTTTAAAGCGGCAATGCGAACTCGCCAATCGGGATCTGAACTAGCTTTATTTTTTAAACAGACCAAAGTATCGGGGCGATCGCACCAGCCACTAGCCAATTCTTCCAAAGCGGCAATGCGTACATCGGTATCTGGATCGCGGTTAGCACGGTCTGTAAGTACCTGCAAAGTTCCCCGTTCCGCAGACCAGCCACGAGCAAGTTCCGCTAACGCCGCAATTCTCACATCAGCATCCTCATCAGCATTGGCACTTTTTTGCAGAATTAACAAAGTTTCCGGATCGTTGGGCCAACCGCGAGCGAGTTCCGCTAATGCGGCAATTCGCACATCAGAATCACGATCCAAACTGGCACTGGTTTGCAAAATGGCAATAGTTTCCGGTTCCCCTGGCCAAACTCTAGCGATTTCTTGAATCGCCGCTTCTCTAACTAACCAATAACTATCTGACCGGGCCAAATTAATCAGCATCATTAACAGTTCGCGATCGCCTGAACAGTGGTTAGCTAAACCGCGAACCGCACTTGGTCGGGTAATTTCAAAACTTTCCGCCGTAGTCAAATTTTTTAACCATTTAATTGTGGCCGGATCGTCTTTGCCAATTTTCGCTAACTCGTCTACTGCGGCCATCCGAATGGAATCATATAAATCCGACTCCGCGATCGCTTTTAGCCAAACCACAATCTCTGGATCTTGATGCCAAATAGTAGCAATTTGAGTAATTGCCTGCATCCGAATCATTATTTTTTCATCTAATTCTTTTTTTTCCGTTAAGTTTTTCAGTTTTGTCAGCAATTGGCGGGACGAAGCCTGAATAATCGTGGGATCGGACACTTGTCCGAGACAATCTGCGGCCACAAATAAGTTCATGGAATTCCCTTGGTTATCCAAGTGAATTAAATAGTCAATAATTTCTCCCACGGCTGCGGGCTCAAGCATCGCGGCAATGGCGCGAAATATCCCACGCCAAGATTCATAATACCAATGTTGACCAAACACTCGATCTTTTAATCGATCCAAAGTTAAACCATTGGCATTTTCTGGTTTGCCTAAACGTTCGACAAATTCTCGCCCGTAAGCAATATCTTTGCCTTTTTCTAGATAGACTTTAGCGACTTCTTCCCAGTTAAACTCGTCAGGTAATGATAAAAGTTCCAGACTGTCCCAGGTGTTGGCGAATATATAGGGGTCAATTTCTAGCGGATTTGGAGTAAAAATATGTCCTAACGTTGCTTGAACCGATGGGT
Organism: Oscillatoriales cyanobacterium; assembly: GCA_011390955.1. Classification (GTDB taxonomy): domain Bacteria; phylum Cyanobacteriota; class Cyanobacteriia; order Cyanobacteriales; family Laspinemataceae; genus Planktothricoides. The sequence continues at coordinate 65,930 of JAABRM010000031.1, forward strand.
TTTGAATAAATTGTTTTAACGATGGCGCAAACAGGGATAAATCTTTGGCGGATAAGCCCGTAGCTTCTAACTCCTGCTGCATCAGATATAAAAAGTCAGCGATCGCCAAACCCGCAGCCACATTTAACGCCGCACTACCCTGACTATCCTTCGACCCAACCACTCGTTTTACCCAGTCTCGATCGGGGCTGGTGGTCAATTCTTGCAAAACTGCCTGGAAAGCAAACCCAAAAACGCTCGTCATTTTCACCATAGCTAGTTAATCAACTCTTATCGTCAACTTTACTCTAAGCCTTGAACGATCTAATTCACCAAGGGAATATCATAAAATCATTGAATCATTCAAGCCGAAAGTCATTTCCAAAAGATCCCGTGGCTCAAGCCGTGACTCTATTGTCCGGGAAGCTTAGAAACGACTGGATCGGCGGCAACTCGGACAAATAGCACCATTTCCACGCGATCGCCATTCGCCTGAAACTGTAACAGCCTGGATTGGATGCCATTATCTTCTAAGCGATTCAGATTAAAGCGATCGCTGGCTGCCATCAACCCTTTGACAAACTGCCCTGGGGCGGGGCGATCGTTGACTCGGACCTCTGGAGAAATCAACCGAAATCGCTGCGATGCTTCGCCAATTTCCACCCCAGTTTCCACCGTCAGCTTCAAACGATCGTTGTAACCCCGTTCCTCAATATCCGTCTCAAATCTAATCCGATTATTACCTAAAAACTCCACTTGGGGATTTACCAGTTGATATCGATAGGCAGCCCTTCGCAAAGTCGCCGAATTAAATAAATTTAAAGTCAGAATTTCCAGATAATCCGCAAATTCGGGAGAACTGAGGGCTTGATTAATATCTTCTTGAGTGAAAACGAATCGCATCGCCACCAATAATGGCCGCCGCAACCCTTGTATGGTTTTATTTTGCTCATCCAAGACCAAATTTGCCAGATCCACATCTATCGGATCCATTTCTAACTCAAAAGTATCAATCCGCATGGCTGGAATTGGATATAATCCCCTGGCGGCAATTCGCACGCGATCGACTTGGCCTTGGACTAATTGATAACTGGGGGTATTATCAATCCTAACTTGCAACTCTTCAACGGTATAAAGTTTCTCTTCAATTTGCTGTTCGGCCACGGTATCTACCACTAAACCAGCCCCAGAAAACAGAGTCATAAAACCCGATAATAAAATAGTGATTAATTCCATATTTTTTAATCTTTAACTCCACTTTAATTTATTGGTCATGTTGACAGTTTATTTAGGGGCAAGCCGCGATCGGGAAATCGAGAATAGAGAACCGGGAATAAATAACCGGAAATAGGGAAAAGAGAGCAAGAAAAATTATCAAACCGGATTTCTTACTAGCAGAAACCCGGTTTTTCCTGGCTTGACTTTACACCGATAAGGCGGCATCAACCCATTGTTTAATCGTAGTCACGACTTCAGCGATGGGAATTTCTTGAGATTCATGGGTCGCCCGTTTGACCACTTCTAATTTACCGTTTTTCAAGGAACGTCCGGGAACGATTCGATAGGGAATGCCGACTAAATCCGCATCTTTAAATTTTACTCCCGCCCGTTCATTGCGGTCATCTAATAAGGTTTCCACTCCAGCGGCATTTAACTCGCTGTAGAGTTTTTCCGCGATTTCTACTTGTGCGGCATCGTTAATATTAGGAATGGTAATGATGGCATGATAAGGCGCGATCGCTACGGGCCAAATTATCCCATCTTTATCATAGGATTGTTCCACCGCTGACTGGGCAAGGCGAGAAACTCCCACCCCATAACAACCCATAATTAAGGGTTTTTCTTCCCCAGCTTCATCGGTATAAGTTGCCCCCATTGCTTGAGAATATTTCGTCCCCAATTGGAAGATATGACCGACTTCAATTCCCCGCGCCGTTTGGAGGGTTTGACTGGGGTCATGGTTGGCGCGATCGCCTGCTTTTGCCTTGCGAATATCCACCTGAATTTTAGGTAAAGAAAATTCGCTGCCCCAGTTAGCCCCAACCACATGATAACCGGATTCATTCGCCCCGGTGACAAAATTTTGCCGGTCTATGGCGGTTCGATCTACTAAGCGCAAAAACTGAGGCGCAACCTGTTTATTTTTAGCAATATAATCGTCGGCCAAATCCGGGGCAATATAACCCAATGGCAGGGGTTTAGCCGCCCATTTTTGTTGGGCATCCACATCAGGAACTGTCAAGGAAATAAGAGTTTTGCCTTGGTATTGACTGGCTAACTTAGTTAACTCATTGGTTAACTTCACCTCATTCACATCTAGATCGCCACGAATGCTTACTAACACCAACACCGTCATGCCACTGTCATACACCGCTTGGTAAAGCACATTTTTGACAATTTGAGTTGGCGAACATGGGAGAAACTTGCTCAAAGTTTCAATGGTATCTGTCCCCGGAGTTGCCCGTTTTTCATACTGAGTAAATGGCGAATTTTCCGCATCAGGGGGTAAAGAAACGGCTTTTTCTACGTTGGCGGCATATTTGCCATCAGCGGTATAAAGTACCTCATCTTCTCCTGCTTCTGCGAGTACCATAAATTCTTGGCTACCGGTCCCACCGATCGCCCCTGAGTCTGCTTCCACGGCAGTAAAATCTAGACCGCAACGGCGAATCATATTCCGATAAGCCCGATCCATATCCTGATAAGTTTGTTTCAGACTTTCTTCTGAGGCATGGAAAGAATAGCCATCTTTCATAATAAATTCTCTGCCCCGCATTAAGCCAAACCGAGGCCGAATTTCATCCCGAAATTTGGTTTGAATTTGATACAAATGTAAGGGCAATTGCCGATAAGACCGAATCGTCTCGCGGGCGATCGCGGTAATCACCTCTTCATGGGTTGGCCCCAGTCCCATTTCCCGTTCTTGCCGGTCAGTCAGGGCAAACATGATTCCCTCAGTTTTGGTGTAAGTATCCCACCGTCCTGACTCTTGCCACAATTGGGCCGGTTGCATTTGGGGCAGCAAACATTCCTGGGCGCCGGTGGCATCCATTTCTTCCCGGACAATTTGGGAAACTTTTTTCAGGACGCGCCACATGAAGGGTAAATAGGCATAGACCCCAGCGGCAATACGGCGGATATAACCCGCCCGCACTAAGAGTTTATGGCTGGGAATTTCCGCTTCCGTTGGGTCTTCCCGCAGGGTGACAAACAGCATTTGAGATAGTCGCATTTTTCGCTCCTCTACAAAATTCATTACAAATAAGAAAATCATTATCTCAGGAGTTGACGGTCAAGGGCGCGATCGCACTGATTTTTTTAGCCTTGTCACTCCATCTGTCTTTGGGCAACGAGTCCGTATTTTATAATTGATTTTTTAATTGCCTACAATCTGGCCTTAACCTAAAATGATTATTCTATAAATTGAAATCGATTGACAAAGGTGATTGACTATCGGGTATTTTTTTCGCCAAACTTGAGCCAAACGTTTACACGATCTGACCAGAATCATCAAATGATTCCACCGAAAAATTGCGATGATGCTGATTAGTTTTAATTTTTGCCCTCACCGCCGGAGGATTCCCCACCGCGATCGAGCTAAATGTCAAGGTATCCTGACTAATCCGTGGTGAGGCTGTATTGGTCTGGTCAATGCTGTTGTGCGGGTATGGGCGATCGCGATCGCGAAACCCTCTTGCTTTAAATCACAGGGAAAGCCGAACGGCGATCGCACTCAAAACTGGAACAAATAGACAAACTCAAATAGTGTCATTAGTCAGGAGATGTTTGATGAATTCCAGGAATATTGAGACTTTTTCTTGCCAACATTGCATGCATTATCGTGCCTCTACAACACGCGGGGAATTTTGTCAATTGCTTTTTGTCCCCGTACATGGTGAATTAATCGGATGTTCTTTTTATGTCCAGAAAACGGCCAATATCTCCACCTACTCTCATGCTCCTTACACTTATCCGATGATTCATCCATTGATTCATCCATCGACTCCCGAATTCGCGAATCCCGACCAATATTTCAGCCATAAAGCCCAAATTATTCATGGCTAAAACTATTAGATTTTAGCACAATCTTGGAACAAAATAGTAAACAAAATTTAGCAAATAGATAAAAAATCAAATTACATTTTGAGGATTTTTCGTCATTTTTTGTCAGATCATAAAAAAGGAACTTCACCATGTTTGATTAATTTTCCAAATAGGGTGTTTTAGCAATCCAAATGACGCCCGGTATTGAATTAATATCAATTACTGAGGTTTATGGATCTGGAACACTCAACTAGCAATCTGCGATCGCCGCGAATTTTTGCCCAATTATTCATCATTAATATTGCTGAGAGCAAACGAGAAATGCCATGAATTATCACAATTGTGCCACTTTATCCTGTCGTTTTTGTCAGAATTATGAAGTGGAAGGAAGACGGGGAGGGCTTTGTCATCTGCTGAATGTATCTGTCCAAGGAAATTGGCAGGCTTGCCCTTTGGCGATTCGTTCTTTCGTCACCGAACCAATTTCTATAGAAACCAGGAGTGAGGTATCGCATTTATCGGTAAATTATGAGAAAACAATTCCTCTAAAAACTTATAATTTTACCGATCGAGCATTCAGGAAAAAAGTCAGTTAACTCATAATTCAGTTAACAGTAAATATGGCTTAAATTTGGCGATCGCTAACCAATTTTGGTATAGCGACTAAGCCATTTTTTTTATGAAAAAGTTATAATTTGTTCTTACCCGAAAAATTACCCGAAAATTTCCGGTAAAATCTAAAATTTATCTAAAGATTTTAGCTGACTCACCAAAAACTTAATAAAACTTAAAGTTTACCAGTGGTAAAATCGGGATTTATTTGTCATAATTTAATTAAGTAGGTGAACATAATTAATTGCACTTTTCGTTCCCCGCAGATAGGCTTTAGATTCCCGCCTATAGCGCTAACGCCCCGGGCTTCGAAGGACGCGGGAATGACAGTTTTTTTCTCATGGGGTATGTAATGCATTTATTTCTGCCCGTCTACTTATTTGTAAGTAATCTTGCAAGTAATGCAAGATTATTTGCCCGGTTCTGCCTGTCATTGTGGATAGAAGATGCTACCCATCTATATTTTTTCCTTTACTATTGGCGGAATTTTCGTCGCCCTCGCTGCGTTGGCAGGATTGGACGGCGTAGATTTTGACCATCCCTTCGATGCTGACATCGAAGTTAGAGAAGAATCTCGGAACATTGAAGCAGGGGAGAAAATACTCACCCTGACCAAGCGACCCAAAAAAATGACTTTGTGGTTGCCGTTTTTGACGATTAAATTTTGGACGTTCGGAAGCTGTTTTTTCGGCTTAACTGGAATTGTACTGTCAAAATTGACCCCCGGAATGTCTGAACTGGCGATCGCCTCAGTATCGGTACTCATGGGTAGTTTTTGCGGCACTTCAATGGTTTGGGTCTTGCAAAATCTCCGGCGCCATCAAGCGGATTCTTTAATTCGTGCCAATGATTTAATTGGTCTATCCGGTAAAGTCTCGATTCCTTTTGACAGCCAGAGTAAGGGGAAAGTTCAGTTAGCTCTCAAAGGTTCAAACCTCGATTTGGTGGCGTTCACCGATGAAGCAAAAGGCTTTAATAAAGGCGATCGCGTCTTAATTGTTGGCCTGAAAAACAATCAGCTTTGGGTCGTCACCGATGAATCTACGGATATCTAGCAGGTACTGTCAATTTTTCTAGGAAATAAAATGGAAAATCAATTTAAATCTTCAGTCAAACAAGAAGTAGCGGCGATCGAAGTGGTACAAGTCCCGACAAATCGATCTATCGGGGATATTGGGGGAAGTCAAAGCCAAAACATGAACTTAATGGGGATGAGTTTACCCTTGATTGTTTCCGGGGTTTTGGCTTTAGCTTTATTCCTTTGGATTGTGAATAATATTTTGTGCATTTGTAACCCCAATGAAATCCTGGTACTTTCCGGGCGCAAGTATAAAAACAAAGATGGTCAGGAAGTGGGTTATCGAGTCATTTTTGGCGGACGGACGATTAGAATTCCGATTTTGGAAACAATTAAGAGAATGGATCTCAGAACGATGGCGGTGCCCATTGAGATTTCTAACGCTTACGCCAGAGGGGGAACGCCATTACAAATTCAGGCGATCGCCAATGTAAAAATTTCCAGCGACCCCGCTATTACCGGGAACGCCATTGAACGTTTTCTGGATAGAAATCGCGGCGAAATTGCCCGCGTTGCCAGGGAAACTTTGGAAGGAAACTTACGCGGTGTGGTCGCCACCTTAACTCCCGAACAACTCAACGAAGACCGCTTGCAATTTGCCGAACGCATTGCCCAAGATGTTGACGACGACCTAGTAAGACTGGGCATCCATTTAGACACCTTAAAAATCCAAAGCGTTTCTGATACCGTCGATTACCTAAATTCCATCGGACGCAAACAAATTGCCCAAATTTTACGGGATGCGGAAATTGCCGAATCCAACGCCAAAGGTGAAGCAGACCGAGTAGAAGCCCAATGCGAACAAGAGGCGCAAGTAGCAAAAACTCAAGCTCGCACAATTATCCAAGAAAAAGAAAACGAACTCCGCAAAATTAAAGCGGAATTAGAACAACAAGCGCGGTCGGAGGAAGAGCGGACTAAAGCAGCGGCTAATGAAGCCAGAGCGAAAGCCGAACAACAATTACAAACCATTAGAGCTCAGTTAGAGCGGTTGCGCTTAGAAGCGGATGAAGTGCTGCCCGCAGAAGCCCAGAAACAAGCCCAACAACTCAAAGCGAAAGGGGATGCGGCAGCTTTGACGGAAAATGCCAGTGCCGCTGCTTTGGTGAACGAACTCCTCGCCGAAGTTTGGCAAAAAACCGGCAGCGATGCTTCCGAAGTGTTTTATATTCAACAAATAGAAATGGTGCTGCGAGAAGCGGCGAAAATTCCTGGCCGTTTGAAACTAGAACAAGTGAATGTGATTGATAGCGGTGATGGCAAATCTTTGGCTTGTTTAGTGAACGCTTACCCGGAAATTTTCCGTCAGTTCCTCGATCGCGTAGATGATACTTTGGGGATTAAAGTGATGGGAAATACTGTCAGTCGCAACGGCCATAAAGCCGAGGTTTAACCCCATAAATTATAGCCGTTATTATAGCTATGCAGCACAAAAAAACTGTCATTCCCGCCTTCGCGGGAATCCAGAAAGCCTCTGTAATCTGGATAATAACCGCTATAATTAATCGCGCCAAATTAGCAAAAAAATAGGGAGAAAAATCATTATGGAGTTCATTTTTTCACTAGCAATTATTTTGAGTGTGGCTGGTGGGGCGGGGACTTTGGTTCTACGCAATCTTTATTATATTTGTCAGCCCAGTGAGGTGTTAATTTTTGCTGGCAGCGATCGCCAATTGGGAGAAGGACGGCGGGTGGGATATCGCTTAGTTAAAGGGGGTAGCAGTATTCGCACTCCTTTATTAGAGAGAGCATTCCGCATGGATTTAAGTAATATGATCATCGAGTTGAAGGTTACGGGGGCTTATTCTAAAGGCGGGATTCCCCTAACGGTAGAAGGAGTGGCGAATATTAAAATTGCTGGCAGTGAGCCAACGATCCACAATGCGATCGAGCGTTTGCTGGGCAAGAATCGCAAGGAAATTGAAACTTTAGCCAGAGAAACTTTAGAAGGAAATTTGCGCGGCGTCTTGGCTTCTTTGACGCCGCAACAAATTAATGAAGATAAAATGGCTTTTGCCAAAAGCTTGCTTGACGAAGCGGAAGATGACCTAGAAAAATTAGGATTGGTTTTGGATAACCTGCAAATTCAAAATATCTCTGATGATGTGCGTTATCTCGATTCCATTGGCCGCAAGCAACAAGCGGAATTGCAACGGGATGCCCGCATTGCTGAAGCGGAGGCTAAAGCTACCTCAGCAATTCGTAATGCGGAAAACGAGCGAATTACTGCTTTAAAACGCATTGAACGAGATATTGAAATTGCCAAAGCGGAGGCGGAAAGACGGGTAAAAAATGCCTTAACTCAGCGAGTGGCTGTGGTGGCTGAAGCCCAAGCGGAAATTGCTTCGGAAGTGGCCCGCCGACAAGCAGAAGTGGCGGTGCAAACCGAACGAATTAAGCAAGTTGAGCAACAGTTACAAGCGGATGTGGTGGCTCCTGCGGAAGCAGAATGTAAGCGGGCGATTTCTCGTGCTAAGGGAGATGCGGCGCGAATTATTGAAGATGGGAAAGCCCAAGCGGAAGGAAGTAAGCGTTTAGTGGAATCTTGGCAAGCGGCAGGCCCCGCAGCGCGAGAAATTTTCCTGTTCCAAAAGTTAGAAATTTTGTTAAAAACAATGGTGGCTACGGTGCCAGAAGTGGCTGTGCGTAATGTCACCGTAATTGATGGCAATAACGGCAATAGTGCTAGTAAAATGGCTAGTTTTATGGAGCAAATGCGCCAAACTACTGGTTTAGATATTGCCGATGCGGTGCGGAGTTTTAGCGGTCAACAGCCGGTAAAAGATGCGCGGGTTTTGCCCAAATCCACTGCCAAGCCTCAAACCAATAATTTCTCGTCCGATGCTCCATCTTTAGCGATCGCCTCCAAAGAGATTTCATCTACTAATGTTGATGTTAATGCTTATAATGCTTTGCGATCGGATGTGCAGAAAATATTAGAACGATTAGTGGCAAAAAATCCCAGTAATCTGCAAGCGGAACGGGCGATCGAAACGGTCATCAAAGAAAATTCATCTCTGAGAAACCGCTTAAAACGCGCCTTAGAAGTGGGCGGCAGCGAGGTGTTACAAGAACTCTTTGAACATCCGGCTATTCGCATTCCCGCAGGTATGATTAAGGTTTGGGTTGAGCAAGATTAATCCGGGCATATCCCGAAGTAATTAACAATTAATAATTGATAATTAATAATTAATAATTGACAATCAAACAAAATTATCAATTATCAATTGTTAATTATCAATTACTTAGCCCCTACTTTGATTTAGGTTGACTGAACCATTGCCAGAATTTTACCAACCAATAAACGCCAATGGCTACGGAAAAACTGGCTAGTAAAGCAATAATAAACGGATGGGGATATTCCGATCGCTCTTTGTCCCAGGACGCAGTAATTAACCCCGAACTGGATGCGACAATTGCCCCTGTTCCTAGGGCTAATCCCAAGGCTTGAATCGTGTTTTCTAGGCTTTTTTCTTGGTCCTGAAGTTGGCGATCGCGCTGGGTTTGTTCTATTTCCACGATACCCCGAATCGAGGCAACTGCTTTATCTGCTAAACTCGAACCTTCCACAAAATAGTTCAGTTCGTCCGCAATCCGAGTTTGAAAATAAGGACAGGTGCGATCGCTAAACTCCCGGAAAAAATCCAGGTCTGACTCAGAGACGACATAGTTCTTTTCCTTCTCAAGCTGATGTTGGATATTCCCTAAAGCAATCTGGTAATTTTTCCCATTAATCGCGATCGTATTCCGGCTATGCTTATAATTTCTCAACAGTCGGGCATATTCTAAATCTGACGAAGACAAATCTTCTAATATATGCCTCAACTGATTTAAATCCCCATCGCTGACCCGTTGCCCTGGGGATTGCTGCTGTAACTTCAATAAATCTTTCAGAGCCTTGACTTTTTCCTCTAATTGGATATAATTATCGTATAATTGGCGATACAAACTCCGACTTTCCCGATAAGCGGACAAAACCTTATTGCGGTAATAAAATAAATTGATAAATTGCCGATAAGCAGCCACAAACTTCTCACTCGCTGAATCCTCCCGAAATAACCAGATTAAAACATGACAAGTATCTAGAGATTCCGGGGAAAAATCCGCATCGATAACTTGACCGCCAAACTCAAAAATCGGGCTGCCAAACAGTTCCCCCACTCGTTCCAAAGGTGGCTGTTTTCTGGAAGCAGGAATCAACTGTTTTAAACATTTCTGAGCCAATGGCTTTAAACTTTTTGTCCACCTATCTTTATTACTATTATTATCAGGATTATCATTATATTTTGCCTGTTCTTCTATGGGCAAAAAAGCAGTTAATAACAAAGTTTGGCCTAAAGAACTTTGGACGAAATCGGGCATAAAAACGCCGGTATCTGTATTTAAAACACGCCAAAACGAAATCGGCACCGCAGCAGTTTTAACATCATTCTCTGTTTCTGGCCGCCGCAAATTCAGCGTCAAACTATAACTATCATGGAGGCGATGCGCCAAAACTCTGCCGGTAATTCCTAACTCTTGATTGGCCACTTTTTCGGGAAGTTTTCCGATTAACTTCAGCGGTTGCTTATTCAGATTCACCTCCATACCGCCCGGTTCGGGGGAACTCTCAGGATAACCGTAAATATCCAGACGTTCAGTAAATCCTAAACTGGCTAAAATCTCATCCCCTTTTTGCCACAAAAGATGAGGATTAGTCGCCAGAGAATCCGGTTTGCCCGTCAAACCGCGCCAAAGATGAAACGCGAATAAATGTAAATTTGGCGCATAAACCAGCGGCATATCTTGTTGTTGTAAATCCATTTGCTTCACTAAATTAAATCGTACTTAAATCCTAATTAAATCGTAGGTTGGGTTGAGGAACGAAACCCAACATTATACCCAACACGATCGCTTATACTTATTTCAATTACGATTGATAAAGTTATATCGGGGCGCAAGCATTGCGCCCCTACAGTATATGTTCATTTGTTGTAGGGGCGCAATGCTTGCGCCCCCAGAGCCTTGTATCAATCACAATTGAAATGACTATAAGTAGGTGGGCAGAAATAAATGCACCACAGACCCAATGAGAAAAAAACTGTCATTCCCGCCCCACGCATTCGCGGGGGTAAACTCCGACGGGAATCCACAGCCTATCGGCGGGGAACGAAAAGGGCAATTAATTATGTTCACCTACTTATATGTTCACTTGTTGTAGGGGCGCAATGCTTGCGCCCCCAGAGCCTTGTATCAATCACAATTGAAATAACCATACTTTTCCCCCACCAACCGAAATAACATCCACAATTCCCCTTCTCAACCCAATTTACGCAACTACACGCAATTAGTTTAACGGCAAAACTATTACACATTCCGTTAACTTTTGGCGAACATAAGCCAGCAAGGAAACTTTTTCCTCACGTCCCGGTGGTAAAATCATCGTTTCCTTTTCCTCAATAATTTGGAAATTGGGAATTATCCACTGCATTTGATTTGAATCTGGTTCCGCAAGTTCACCTAATTCTTGGCGGTTTTTTGCTAATTCTTTAACAAAAATTTCTTGCTCTTGAGGAAACTGTTCCAGCCATTCTATAATTATGTCAGCCGCATCCGTTTCCGAAATATCCGCTAATTTTGCGGCTAATTCCTGAAACTTTGCCCGGTCTGGGGGTAAAATTGGCGGTTGCGTCTCCAATAATTGCGCGAACATGACTAAAGTTTCTGTATCATCTCTCATGATTATCCTCTGCTTTCCTCTGGTTTTACTTTAACAGCTTCTTCTTTGTGTTCTTTGTGCCTTTGTGGTAAAAAAATTTAACTTACCACAGAGACACAGAGAAACACAGAGAGAATCTCTTCCTTCTGTACAATATTTACTTGATTGATGGAAGAATCTGAAATCCTGCTTGAGCAAAATGTCGATCGAATGTAAAAGCGATAGTCATTCCTCTGTCCTCCATGACTATAAATGAGATACAATCGACTAAACCCCATGCTTTGTCTGGTCTAGTTTTATATAGATCAAATGCCCGTACAAACAGTTCAGAGTTTAAGTGGACTATCTCAACATTTTCTGATGCCATAAGGTCTTCAATTATCTGGATTGCTTCATTTTTGTAACTCCGAGACAAAGCGTTGGATACTTCCAGCAGTATTGCATCAGTGACAACCAAGAACTGACTATCATACCGATCTGCTATAGATAAAGCCTGATGATGATATTGATCTCGTTCATTAACTAAGGCAATAATAAACGATGTATCTACAAAAATTCTAATCGCCATCAACAGACTTCTCTCCGTTCAAATATAAATCAAGGTTGGCGGCAAAATCAACCGGCCCTTGAATCTTAACGCGCTTTAACTTAGCCAAGGCACCTATTTTTTCCGGTGGTTTTTCGGTTGTCTTCTCTTGAGCAAACCGTTTCACTATTTCATATAAGTCCTCTAGGTTCTCTTCTGAAATCTTGCTAATTTCATCATAAATGAGTTGTTTGATAGTCATGGGGGTTATTCCTGGAATTAATTATGATTAATTACTTGATTAGGACTTACGCAACGAATCTATATCTGGGGTCTTGGTGCGTTACGCTTCGCTAACACACCCTACCAATAGCGTTTATGCGTAAGTCCTGTTGATGATAGCAAAGATGATAGGAATTCTATGTATCCCTTCCCGGCTTCTTCTTTGTGTCCTTTGTGTCTCTGTGGTGAGTCAAAGAATTTTTTACCACAGAGACACAGAGAAACACAGAGGGAGATAGAAATTAAACGCCAATGGCACAAAAAGCCCCCCAATGTTTAGGGTGTTGATAGGGTTGATAGTGGGACGGTTTGAAACCTAAATGGACATTTTCCCGCAGCTTTTGTTTAATCGGGGCATTCTCCTGCGACTCGGAGGGATTTAACCAATTAATTAACTCCTGTTTAGTGACAGTTCGCATCCACTGTTGGGCTGCTTTTAAGGCCAGGGTAATAGAAGGCTGAATCTGCATTTCCTCATATAATTTTACCATTAAAATCGCCGTGGATAAGTCATTCACTGCCCAGAGGCTGCAAATCACGTTGGGGGCTCCCGCATAGAGGAAACCCAGTCCTAAACTGATGTATTCTTCTAACTCTGGGGAAAAGTCCATTAACCCGGTTTCGCAAGCGGAGAGAATCACTAAGCGACAGTAGGGTAAATCAAGCTGGAATAATTCCCCCAAGGTGTAACATAAAGTTAAATCCAGAGTTTTACCTTTGCGCCAGGGAATATATCGACTATTCCCGGTTAATTCTGGTTCGGGTTTTGGTTCGGGGTGATTTTCGCGGGGTAATGATTCGGTTTGCCCGTCCTCATGTTTTACCACCGCCCCCGCTAAGACTAAAGGAGATAGTAACGGACTAACAAAGTTAAACGCCCCATGTCCGGCGAAATGGATATATTCCGCCCCCTGAAAATCTTGGGCAGTGGCGGTTTCTTTGAGGGCTGCTTTACTGGCTGCTTTCTTGGGTAAAATCCGGGCATGGGGTTGGAAAGCGGGAGAAATTGCCTGAACTTCTAAGTCCGCATATTCTAAATCTTCTGTGGGATTTTGGATGGCAAAAAACCGGGGACTGGTATTGTCACTAATATCCTTGCGGTGGCGGTGGGAGACTTTTTCCAAAAATTGACAACTGGGGGCATATTTTACCCCATCGGCAAATTTATCGGCTAAATATTGCGGGTTGCTGCCGTTGTCCGGGGATAAGTTGTCCAGGGGTAAAATATGCAGGGGAAATAGGTGCAAGTCCCGATAGGGCACTAAAATCAGTTGGCGATATTTGTCCGTCAGGGGGGCAATCAGTTCTGATATATGCAGGATATCCGCGAGACGATGCAGGTAGTGATTAAATTGCTGTTCCCAGTCGGATTTTTTCTGGGCATAGGTATCGAGATAGGTTTGGCGGAGTTCTTGTAATTGGGTATATGCTTCTGGGGTGGAAATCCACACTGAGATCCCCCCTGCCCCCCTTGGAAAGGGGGGTTCTGATTCTCTTAGCCCCCCCTTAGCAAGGGGGGGTTGGGGGGGGTCTCCACCTAACACCACAAAGGCATAAATCCGCTCGCGGGTACAATACCACTCAATTAGGGCAGTATGTTCGTCCAGTAAACCCTGAATCTCAGAAAATTTGATGGGTTCCACCCGCTGAGTCAGGGAAAAAGTGGGGTCATAGGTTTTGATGATATCCAGGAGTTTGTTTAACTTTTGTTCTGCCTTTTGATATTCTTGGCGAATAGTCTCAATGGCGCTAAGGGTTAAACTAGGACTGCTGCTACCCCGTTGCCCCAAGTCTGTATCTGAGGGGCTGTTGGTTGTGGTGGGACGATCCAAAGTTTCCAACAATTGCTGTTTGGCAGTGACTTCCCGACGCAGGGTATCCAGTTGGGTGAGGATTTCTGGGGGAATATCGCCTTTGGGATAGAGTTCCCGGTTTGCCAGAAGTTCGATGAGGTTGCGGGATTTGCTGCGTTCCACACTGGCGAGGGCTCTACCGATATCGCCGCTATTGATGCAGGCTTGTACCAGTTTCTCATAAACCCCGATTTGAGCGGTGCGGCGTTTTTGTTTCTCCTGGTAGGATTCGGCGAAAGTGCAACTGGTTTCTACGGCGGTGATGGCTGCTTCGTATCCTTCAATGGCGGTTTGCCAGTCTTTAATGTCAAAGGCGGCATCCCCTAATCTGCTACCGATATCCAAGGCTTCTACAGGGAATCGGTTTGGGGGACAAGCGGCTAAACCTGCTCTCCAGGCGGCGAAGGCTTCGGGGATTTTGTTTGAATGTTGATGGACAAAGGCGATAAGATTGTAACTGGTGCCCATCCCCGCGCGATCGCCCAATTCGGTTTCAATTGCCAAACATTGCTGATACAGACGCTCCGCCTCATCCCAGTTGCCGCGATTTCGCTGGATATCTCCCAACACTCCCCAAGAGGTTGCCATCCCCGCGCGATCGCCCAATTCGGTTCTCAATGCCAAAGATTGCTGATACAGACGCTCCGCCTCATCCCAGTTGCCGCGAACGTTCTGGATATATCCCAACAGTTCCCAAGAGGATGCCATCCCCGATTTATCGCCCAATTCGGTTCTCAATGCCAAAGATTGCTGATACAGACGCTCCGCCTCATCCCAGTTGCCGCGTTTTCGCTGGATATCTCCCAACTGTCCCCAAGAGGTTGCCATACCAGCTTTATCGCCCAATTCGGTTCTCAATGCCAAAGATTGCTGATACAGACGCTCCGCCTCATCCCAGTTGCCGCGATTTCGCTGGATATCTCCCAAGACTCCCCAAGAGGATGCCATCCCGGAGCGATCGCCCAATTCGGTTCTCAATGCCAAACATTGCTGATACAGACGCTCCGCCTCATCCCAGTTGCCGCGATTTCGCTGGATATCTCCCAACTGTCCCCACGAGGTTGCCATCCCCGCGCGATCGCCCAATTCGGTTCTCAATGCCAAAGATTGCTGAAACAGACGCTCCGCCTCATCCCAGTTGCCGCGATTTCGCTGGATATCTCCCAACGTTCCTATAACTTGAGACATTCCAGACTTATCGCCCAATTCTCGGCAAGCATCAAGTTTCTTCTGATACAGACGCTCCGCCTCATCCCAGTTGCCGCGTTTTCGCTGGATATCTCCCAACACTCCCCAAGAGGCTGCCATCCCCGCGCGATCGCCCAATTCGGTACTCAATGCCAAAGATTGCTGAAACAGACGCTCCGCCTCATCCCAGTTGCCGCGATTTCGCTGGATATCTCCCAACACTCCCCAAGAGGATGCCATACCGGAGCGATCGCCGAATTCGGTACTCAAT
>JAABRM010000032.1 GCA_011390955.1 Oscillatoriales cyanobacterium
ATCAGCCAGATAAGCGGCAAAATCTACTAGCACTTGTAATCGTTCTGGCGATAGTTGCTTGAGTAAATCATTAAGCTGGTCTTGTAATTTTGTTATAGATATCGCCACTGCCGACGATTGATCTGACAAGGGGGAATTGTCTGTACTATTCATAGTTGTTTTTAATCTTCAAGGTTTAGTATTTTTTGCAACTTTTTATTTGCCGATAACTACTTTCAGCAAATAATTCAGAGTTTGACATAAAACGCTATTGAATTTATTATTCCATCTTACCACGGCGCCGATCGCTTTGGCGCTGGATGGTTGCGCGATCGCGAAAATCAGCGAAAAGCGATCGCCTTTTGCGGTGGTATAGTAATGAGATGCTACAAAGAAACCCGGTTTCTGACTCCAGGTTTTTTTAAGCGAGAGAGCGATCGCCTATTTTTCCGCTTCTATTTAATCTAGAGATAACATTAATAAAATTGAAATATATCCCAGTGATGACGATTTTTGAGAGAGCGATCGCGCCTCAATTTCGGGCATGATGGTGGGTTACGGCGGATCTAAATATCACTGTTTTTTACTACATATTGTCACCGCCTAACCCACCCTACAAATTGCTACAAATTGCTACAAATTGCGATCGCGCCTCAAGTCCAGGCATAATGGTGGGTTACGGCGGATCTAAATACCACGGTTTTTTGCGATTATTTATGGCCGCCTAACCCACCCTACAAATTGCTTAATTTTTTTACTTAATTTTTCCCAAACACTTGGGCAACCGTTAAATTAAGCTCTCTAAATCCTGGAGAAACCACTAAATCATCGCCGGAGAAACTGCCAAATTCTATATAAGTATTTCCCTCCAGCCCTAACACCAAAATCGTCTGAGTTTGCGGGTCAACAATCCAGTATTCAGGAATGCCACAATCTTGATATTGAATTCTTTTGGCGACATAATCTCTATCCCGTTGTAAATCTCCGGGGCTGACCACTTCAACTACTAATAAAGGCGGTGCCATTGACAGGCGAATTGTATTTCGAGTTGATAATTGTTGAATATGTTCTTCTCTAATAATGGTTAAATCAGGATAGCGATTTTTCGGTTCCCCCCTCACCTCTAATTCTAATCCTTGAGCCCGGACTCGACGATAACCGAAAATTTCGGCAAATTTCAGTAATAAAAAAGTAGCAATTTGCACATTAAAACCTGATTCGGGGGGCATTTCGATCAATTCTCCGTTAAATAGTTCACAAAAGGTTTCTGAATCATTATTAGCTGATAGATATTCCTCAAAGCTTTGAAAGCGATGTGGGCGATTTGTCATCGTTAGCATCAGATTTACTCCATCATTTTTGAGCTTTTTGCTTTATGGTCAGAAACATAAGCTGGATCGATTCCGGCTTTTCCAGGGCATGACATTTTTACGATCTGACTTCTTGGGGCATCTTATGATTATAACTTACGCGATCGGGGCTGACCGTTATGGGGTTGGCTGCTTTTTTGCTGATGTGCAGTAACCCACCAATTCCCCATATATATAGCTATCCGTAGGTATTTGTAGGGTGTGAAAGCGCAAAGCGTAACGCACCAATCCCCCATATATAGATTCGTTGTGTAATTCCTATTTTAGATACTAATAACAAAAAGGAGAAACGCTTTTTTATCGCGTTTCTCCTTTTTTGAAATTGGGATAATTTATGTCGGCATTTTAAGCAACGGTGCCTCTGGTGGCTTCCGCGTCAATTGCCGGGATAAAATAGAGTTTGGCTAAATCAGCAAAAATCCCCAGTTGTAAGGGCAATTTTTGCAAGGATTTAACGAATTTTGGCGCGTTGCTGGCGTCAATTTCTTTCATCTTCATGTTGCGATCGGAACACCGATATAAACCAGGGAAAAAGTCGGGGTGTTCTACATTCAACATCACCGGGAAAGCACGTCCAGAGGTTTCGTTGGTTTTTCTAATGACGTGGCGATCGTATTCGGTGGCGTTGATGCCAATGGATTCATAAAAATCTGACCGTTCTTGCACGGTTAAGGTATGGGTGGCAAAGACGGTTAGGAGGAAGAAACGCGCCCACCAGCGACCAGTCCAATGATCCCACATTTTGGGCTGCGATCGCAGTAATGCCTTGAAAATATCCCCGTGGCGGTTTTCATCCTGGCACCAGCTTTCAAACATATTAAATAGGGGATAATATTTATTTTCTGGGTGTTTTTCCAGGTGACGATAGACGGTGATATACCGCCAGTAGCCAATTTTTTCTGAGAGGTAAACCGCATAGATAATCCACTCAGGTTTAAAGAAAGTATAGCTGCGGTTTTTGGTTAAATAGCCTAAATCTAAAGAGATGCCAAAATCCGCCATAGACTTATTCAAAAATCCCGCATGACGGGCTTCATCTCTGGCCATCAGCGCAAAGATTTCTGATAAGATCGGGCTGCGGTCTTTGAGGCGACGGGATAATTCTTTAAATAAGATAAACCCAGAAAACTCGGAGGTGCAAGACCGTTCAAGAAAGTCAATAAAAATATTGCGAGTTTCTTCATCAATATGATCCCAAGACCGCTTGAACTCTTCAGTCCGCACGAAATGATTCCGGTTGTAGTCGGCTTTCATTTCGGCAACCATCGCCTTGAGCTCTTCTTCCTGACTGGAAATATCCATGTTGGCCACCGCCTCGAAGTCAGTGATATAAAACCGAGGCGTCAGCAAAGTTTCTTTAGTCGGGGCTTTGACTCCGGGCTTGAGTTCTTCGATCTTGGGTTGCGGTGGGGATGTAACCATGTTTTTTTATATTCATCGCTAAATAGTTATACTAAGTTATAACGGTTTCGCTCATTTTGGGTAGGGGTTGAGGGAAAATTTTTACAAAGCTTCACGTTTAATACCCAATCCGGTTGTCAAAACCCGTTTATCAAGCGATCTGTCATTCCCGCGAATGCGGGAATCCACAAACGTTTTAGGGTTACGATCGTAGGGGCGATTCGCTTTCTCGCCCGTACAAGCGATTCGCTTTCTCGCCCCTACGGGAGAACCGGATTTGGGATCAAATCGCAACAGGAGTCAAGCAAGATGCAGGTTGTAGAGTTATTTACCTTGGGGAAATTTCTGCGGCGCCAGTTTGGTCAGCCAGTGCAAAAACTCTCGATAGATGGAGGGTTCACTTGCCCGAACCGGGACGGAACCAAAGGCGTTGGGGGCTGTAGCTATTGCAATAATCGCAGTTTTAGTCTGGGGGTGGGCAGCGATCGCCTCTCGGTCCGGGAACAAATAGAATGTCAAATTAACCGAGTTCGCCAAAGTGGTCGTCGCAAAGCGGAGTTATTCCTGGCTTATTTTCAGTCTTTTTCCAACACCTATGGGGCGATCGCCCAGTTGCGGCAACTGTACGACGAAGCGTTATCGGTCCGGGAGGTGGTGGGGTTGGATATTGCCACTCGTCCCGACTGCGTACCAGATCCGGTGTTGGACTTGTTGCAAGCTTATGCCCAACGGACTCACTTGTGGCTAGAACTGGGACTGGAAAGCAGCCACGATCGCACCTTAGCCCGAATTAACCGAGGTCACACTTGGGCCGAATTCGAGTCAGCCATGAGGCGCAGTTCTGGCAGAGGATTTAATCTTTGCGTGCATATTATTTTAGGACTACCGGGCGAAACCCCGGAAATGATGCGCCAAACCGCCACCCGTTTAGGGCAACTGATGGCAGAATTAGACGTTCCGGCAATGGGCATTAAGCTGCATCATTTACATATAGTTAAAGGAACCGCCCTGGCAAAAGACTATGCTGCGGGCAAAATCACCACTTTAACCCCAGAAGAATATATCCCTCTAGTTTGTGATTTTTTGGAACGGCTGCCAGAAAATACCGTGATTCAGCGCTTTATGGGCGATGCTTTAGGAGATACTTTGATTGCCCCCCATTGGTCTGTAGCCAAAAGTCAAATGCTGAATGCGATCGCGGCTGAATTTGAGCGCCGAGGCACCAAACCGGGCAGTCTATTGGGCTCTGCTGTTTCTGGTTAAAATGCAGCCGATGGAATCTTGATGATTTTTAGCGGATTATAGTCTATTGACTAGCAGATTTGATATGAGTTATCTGCGGTCATGCTTCGCCTCTACGATAATTTATGGTTGATTAATCTGAAAACCACTGTAAAAATCCTATAACCGAATTCCCCAACCAACAACCAACAACCAAAGAATCCCTACCCAACAACCAACAACCAACAACCACCAACAAACAACCAACAACAAACAACCATGAACCCCCCAACCACGGCAAATCATCATTTTTGGTTAGCTTTAATGATTGGCAGTTCTCACCTGCATTGGGCTGAGTTTCAGGGGAAAGAATTACTCACCGCTTGGGATACGCCGCATCTTAACCCAGAAACAGTTCAGGAGTTAATTAAAGGCGGTTTTGCCGATGATTTATGGGCGGAAATTTTGCCGGATCCCCCCTTTTTAAGGGGGGCGTCGCTGTCGATCGCTTCGGTGGTGCCAGAACAGACGCAACTTTGGCAAAAATATGCCCGGGCAAAAGCGATCGCTTTGGATGATTTACCGTTAAAAGGACTATATCCGACTTTGGGGATTGACCGGGCTTTAGCTGCGTTGGGGGCTGGGGAAAAATTTGGCTTTCCGGTGTTGGTGGTGGACGCGGGAACCGCTATGACATTTACCGGGGTGAATAGCGATCGCCAGTTAGTTGGCGGGGCAATTTTACCGGGGTTTCGGTTACAGCTAAAATCCTTATGGACGGGAACCGCGAGTTTACCTGATGTGGCAATTCCCCAGGAACTCCCCGATCGCTGGGCGTTAAATACCCCGTCTAGTATTCAAAGTGGCGTGATTTATAGCATTGTGGCGGGAGTGCGCGATTTTATCGCCGCTTGGTCGCAAGATTATCCCCAAAGTCAAATCGTGGTGACGGGAGGCGGTGGGTCCGGTTTGCTGGCTTATCTGCGATCGAGTGATTGGGCGATCGCGGATCGCGCCATTTTTGACCCGCATTTAGTCTTTTGGGGGATGGAAATGATTGTTAATGGTTGATTGTTGTTTGTTGATTGTTGGTGGTTGATGGTTGATTGTTGATGGTTGATGGTTGATTGTTGGTGGTTGATTGTTGATTGTTGGTGGTTGATTGTTGATGGTTGATTGTTGGTGGTTGATGGTTGATTGTTGATGGTTGATGGTTGATGGTTATTTGAGTCAAAGAACAAACAACAACCAACAAACAACAAACAACAAACAACAAACAACAAACAACAACCAACAAACAACAACCAACAAACAACAAACAACAAACAACCAACAACAATTCTATGCTGGCAAAAACTGCTGAATTGCCTCAGCAACGCGATCGGGCAAAGTTTCCGCCAGAGATCCATCGGCTTCGGGAATGATTTTGAGTTCTGCTTGAGGACAAAGACTGGCATAAGCGCGAGATATTTCCAGGGTCTGCGGTTGGTCGCGATCGCCACATAAAACCAAAACCGGGACGGTGAGAGAATTCAGCCGATCTTGTAAAAATTCCGCCTCAATTTCCGCCCGACGACGTTGAAATATTAGCTTGGCAGTGGGGTCTGTCCCTTGATTCAGGGCTAATTTTTGCAGCCAACGTTGTAAGGGTAAGTCCCAAGGCAATTGGTTGACTAACTTAGAAAGCGATCGCAGCAACCAAGATTTGAGCGATTTTCTCTGTTGTTGCCAATATTGCTGCTGCCAATTTTTCTGCCAATCGTCAGTCAACACCCCCTCTGGGGACAACAAGACCAACCCACTCACCCGTTCCAAATGCTTCAGGGCATAACTTGCCGCCACCCAAGCCCCCAGAGAATGACCGACGAGATATATGTTTGATAGATTCAAACTATCGAGATACTCTTCGAGGGACTCCACTTGGAGGGCGATCGAATAGTGAATATCTATCGCTTCCGACTCCCCAAACCCCCATAAATCTGGTGCAAAGCATTGGGATTGAGGGCTTAACTGTTGCATCACTGGCAACCATTGGCTGCTGTCTTTCCCGAAACCATGCAAAAATACTATAGGGGATACTATCGGGGATCCTTGGCCAACTTCTCGCCAAAATAATAGCCCCTGAGATAACTTAATTCGAGAATTACGAACTGGTAGCGGCATTGACACTCGATAGATAAAATAAATTATTTCGCGCCAGATCAATCATAGTGGGTTACACCGAACAGGGCAATCATATTGTAATAATTAGAAATCAATTCTACAGAATCCCTGTTCTCATGCTTACCCGTGAAACCAAATGACTCCTGTCACCCGTTAATCAAGGAAACTTTAAGTCAAGTTAAGTCAAGCTAGTTTTTCCATTGATATAATCTTGCAAAATGCGATCGAAATCGTGAGACAGTTCACCGAAGGGTAACTCATTCACCGGAAATGCTTTGACCTCGGTAATCTCAATCTTATCATCAATGTTAAACTCACCTTTAACTTCCGCAGCCACAATCACACAAATTGAATGAAATCTGGGGTCGCGGTCTACTTCTGAATAAACCCCAACTAAGCGATTAATTTTAACTAACTCTAAACCCGTTTCTTCCCATAATTCTCGTTTTACGGTATCGGGAATATTTTCGCCCCAGTCAACCATGCCGCCAGGACAAGCCCATTGGCCATTATCTCGCCGTTTTACTAAAACAATTTGCCCATCGGCTAACACAGGAATTACACAAGTTCCGGTGATGGGATGGCGCAATAATAGTTTGATGGCTGATTTAGCAAATTGAAATAGATTTTTCATATTTTAACTTTATAAACTAATTATCAAGAAATCGGGAATAGTCAAGGATCCTTTGTCATTGGTCAAATAACAAATGATACCAACTCCGGTTATCCCGTAGGGGTAATTCATGAATTACCCCTACGATAATCCCCTAAAATGCTGATGGATTCCCGCATTCGCGGGAATGACAGATTGCTTTATAAGTGGGTTTTGACAACCGTATTTGGTATGACCAAGGACTAAGAACAAAGGACTAAGAACAAAGGACTAAGAACAAAGGACTAATAACCAATGATCTCTGGCAAAATTTCTGCCCCATGAGTTTCGGGTTTAACTTTACGATAAATTTTTTCGATTTTACCATCAGGGGCGATCGCAAATGTATGACGATATACGCCCATATATTCTTTGCCCATAAATTTTTTTAATCCATAACTCCCATACAGGGTTGCCACCGTTCCGTCCGGATCGCAAAGCAAAGGAAATGGTAATTGATGCTTCCTGATAAATTTTTGGTGTGATTTGGCGTCATCGTTACTCACCCCTAGGATTACTATATGATGAGATTGGTAATCTGGGTAGGTATCTCGAAAACTACAAGCTTCTTTGGTGCATCCGGGGGTGTTATCCCGTGGATAAAAATATAAAATTACCCGACTGCCGCGAAAATCCGATAGAGAAACCGAGTTGCCATTGGCATCGGCTAAAGTAAAGTCAGGCGCAATATCTCCAATTTGTAAAGTCATTTTTCCCTTTTGAATAGCGATCGATCATTATATCGATTTATTTTGTCAATATTTAGACAAAAAAACTTTCATACCAACATCGATCCCCCCAACCCCCCTTAAAAAGGGGGGCTTTTTAGAATTTTGCTTTCTTGTCTATTGTAGGGGCGAGAAAGCGAATCGCCCCTACCCGAACCGCCTCCTTCCGATCGCTATGGGTTAGGGCTATATGCGGTTCGGGACATCTGAATCAGTGGGTTTTGATTAGCGAAACTTGACAAAAGCTGAACTTTGTGCTGATGCGCGATCGCCAGAAATTTGTCTCCGCCAGATTCCCTTTTTTCAGAAAATCTGTTTTTATAGGTAAAAATTCTGGTGAAGTGATGTGAACACAATTCCTCCTCTTGACCTATCGCGGCAATATCAAACCATTGCCGCTGAGATAGAATCCGCTGTATTACAGGTGATGGCATCGGGTCGCTATATTGGCGGTCAGACGGTGCAAGATTTTGAGCAGCAGTTTGCCCAATATATTGGTACTGCTGAATGTGTCTCCTGTGCCAATGGCACTGATGCCCTTTATTTGGCGTTGCGGGCTTTAGATATCGGCCCTGGGGATGAGGTGATTACCAGTCCGTTTACATTTATGGCCACCGCTGAAACCATTAGTTTGGTTGGGGCAACCCCAGTGTTTGTGGATATCGAGGCTGAGACATTTAATTTAGATGTGTCAAAAGTAGCCAACGCCATTACGGATAAGACACGGGCGATCGTTCCGGTGCATTTGTTTGGTCAGCCGGTGGACATGACTCAGGTAATGGCGATCGCCTCAACTCATGGTTTAGCGGTAATCGAAGATGTCGCCCAAGCCGCAGGGAGCGAATGGCGGGGACAAAAAACAGGCAGTATCGGCCATCTGGGGTGTTTTAGCTTTTTCCCCACCAAAAATTTAGGGGCCTTTGGAGATGGGGGCGCCGTGACCACCAACGATCCAACCCTGGCGGCGAAAATGCGGGTACTCAAGGATCATGGGGCAACTCAACGGTATTATCACGAAAAAATTGGCATCAATAGTCGTTTGGATGCCTTGCAAGCGGCAATATTAAAAATTAAACTGCTCTATTTAGATTCCTGGAACGATCGCCGTCGGGCAGTGGCGGCGGATTATCATCAACGATTGGCTAATTTCCCTGGGGTAATTCTGCCCCAAGAAACCCCCGGTAGTCGGGCGGTTTGGAATCAATACACGATTCGGGTCAAAAGTCAAGAATTAACGGCAAAAAATCCGGCAGAAAATCAGCGCGATTCCCTGCGCCAAGAACTGCAAAACCAAGGCATTAGCTCAACGGTCTATTATCCATTCCCGTTGCATTTGCAGCCGGTTTATCAACACTTAAGTTACCAAACTGGTCAGTTGCCCAAAGTGGAGCAGATATGCCAAGAGGTTTTATCCCTGCCCATGTTTCCTGAACTCTCCCTAGGAGAAATCGAGTCAGTGGTGAATGGATTAAAGAATTCTTTATCTCGATCCCAAGCATGACGGAAACTATTTCTTAACCAGAGCGAAACTTAGGGAATTTTGTCGAAATATATACTTTTGTGTAGTATAATTAAGAAAACCATAAACACCGATATAAATTGGGGCGGGCTAAAAAAATCTCTTAGTCAATGCCGTACAGCATTTTTGTGAGGCGTTTTTCGGGGATTGGCTGCACCAAAAACCGGAAAATACATAGACCCGCCGCCTGTGTCCCACCGTTAACATTCTGATCGTTGAGGCCAATAAAAGCGTGAGTCAGCATCAACTCGCTCTGTTAAAACAGTACGATCCCCAAGCGATCGCCGACTACTACCGCTACCGTCCTTGGGAAGCCTTATGGCGTTCTTTGCGGGTGATATTTTCTTTTGTAGGATGGCTTCTGGCAATCCTCTTAGACCAATGGACGGGTCAAGTTGAGAAAAATAAATTAAAACGAGCCAGTAAACTGAGGGAAATCCTGACAAAACTTGGCCCGACATTTATCAAAGTCGGTCAAGCTTTATCCACCCGACCGGACTTAATTCGGAAAGACTTTTTAGAAGAATTAGTCAAGTTACAAGACCAGTTGCCACCCTTTGACAATGCGATCGCCTTCAGAATCGTTGAAAGACAACTAGACCGCACCGTCGAGGAAATGTATCAAGAAATTTCCCCGCAACCCGTAGCCGCCGCGAGTTTAGGGCAAGTTTACAAAGCCCGGTTACGAGATAACGGCGATGTGGTGGCGGTGAAAGTGCAGCGCCCGAATTTAAAACCCATTCTCACCTTGGACTTATATTTAATGCGCTTAGGGGCGAAATGGTTAGCCCCGTGGTTGCCGTTAAATTTAGGCCATGACTTAACTCTAATTGTGGATGAATTCGGGATTAAACTCTTTGAAGAAGTAGATTACGTCAATGAAGCTCGCAATGCAGAAAAATTTGCCCTAAATTTCCAAAATAATCCCCAAGTTAAAGTTCCCAAAATTTACTGGCGTTACAGCAGTGATAATGTTTTAACCCTGGAGTGGATTAACGGTTATAAACTCACCGGCACTCAACATTTAGAAGAAGCCGGAATTGATACCAATGCGATCGTGGAAATTGGTGTCACCACTGGTTTGCAACAGCTATTAGAATATGGCTTTTTCCATGCTGACCCCCATCCGGGAAATCTCTTTGCCACCACCGATGGTCAAATGGCTTATATTGATTTCGGCATGATGGATCAGCTAGATGAAACCACCAAAGAAACCCTAGTAGATGCGGTGGTGCATCTGATTAATAAAGACTATACGGACTTAGCCAAAGATTTTGTCAAATTAGGCTTTCTGACTCCCGATATTGATATTACGCCGATTATCCCCGCCCTGGAAGATGTGCTGGGAGATATTATGGGCAAAAGTGTCCGGGATTTTAACTTTAAAACCGTGACCGATCGCTTCTCGGAATTGATGTTTGAATATCCTTTCCGGGTTCCCGCCAAATTTGCCTTAATTATTCGTTCTGTGGTGACACAGGAAGGATTAGCCCTCAGCGTCGATCCGAATTTTAAAATTGTGGATATCGGCTATCCTTATATAGCCCGACGACTCCTCCAAGGTGAGTCACCCCAGTTACGCCGAAGACTTCTGGAAGTGTTATTTAAAGGTGGCAAATTCCAGTGGCAGCGTCTGGAAAATATGATTACCATCGCCCGTTCTGATGGCAATTTTGACATTTTGCCCACTGCCGGACTCGGTTTGCAATACCTCATGTCTGAAGAGGGCGAATTTCTCCGCCGTCAGTTATTGTTGGCTTTGATTGAAGATGACCGACTGCATACGGAAGAAGTTAAACGGATTTGGGAGTTGGTTAAAGATGATATCAAACCCAATCAACTGTTTAATGCCGCGATGGATGCGTTGGCGAATTTTTCCCGACAAAGTGCGGCGGCATTTATGCCCGCTGTGGCAGCTTTGACTACGGAAAAATAATTTTTGTTGATTGTTGGTGGTTGTTAGTTGTTTGTTGGTGGTTGTTAGTTGTTAGTTGGTGGTTGATTGTTGGTGGTTGTTAGTTAGGTATATGCTTATCAAATAACAAACAACAATCAACAAACAACAATCAACAAATAACAATCAACAATCAACAATCAACAATCAACAATCAACAATCAACAAACAACAACCAACAATCAACATTATTTGATTCTGTTTTGATCCTGTAAATAAAGGAGTAACTTTCCCGGTGTATTTAGACCCCCCCTATTTTTTAGTATTTGCCAGTTTGTTCGCTGGAATTACATCAGGTCTTGCATTTAAAGCGACTTTGGAACTGATGGTACGCAATTGGTCGCGCGATCGCACCATTGACCTGAGCGAAGAAATGAACAAGTTAGAGCTAAGACTGCCTTTTTTCGTTATCTCAATTGGCATCTGTGTTTTTCTTGCTTCTGGGCTACAAATCTTTACCTTTCCTGTAGATATCTCCTACGCTTTTTCCATTCCTTTGACCCTGGCCACCAGTGGCTTGGTTTGGTGGCAGTTGGGTAAGCTATTAGGACAGTTAATGCGGGGCGGTTCCCAGGCGATCGATTTAGACGCCTTATTCTAAACTATTCATCAATTAAAGCAACCCGGTTTCTTCAAGAAACCGGGTTTTTTTTAGTTTATGAATATGATGTCGCTGACAAAATTTTTGTTAAGAAATCCGGTTCCAAACGAAATCACCTCCGCAGTTTCATCAGATAATTGCCATGATTATCTTAAAATTGAAATAAAATCAATTCATGTCCACCCCTGACCCAACAATCCACTCAAGGTATGCTGACGGCACACCAGTATTTGAGGGACAAGAGCCAAACCGCTTACCAGGCGCTGACAGACCGCTTCCCGATCCCCAAGCTACTGGCCCCCACTCACAACTGCGATGGGATAAAATCAACAATAGAATTTATCAATCTCGTGAATTTGACGCTAACGGCTATCCAGTCCGCGACATTGACTTCACCAGTCCCACTTATAAAAACGGCAAATCACGTCCCAATCATGCACCACCTCCTCATCAACACCTGTGGCAACTGAACGAACCCCAAATCGGACCGCGATCGGGTTTCAAGAGACAAGGTGGCGGCGGTTCTCCCTTAAATTCATTCTAAGTAATACCGTTTCCAATTAAAAATGCAACCCTTTTGGGTGCGGGGGCGAAGCCCAAGCGGTAGTAGGGGCGAAGCATTCCGTAGGGGCGAAGCATTCCGGTAGATAGCTTATTACTTAAAATATTAAGTGGACTGCCGGAATGCTTCGCCCGTACATTAATATTCCAAGCAATAATTTATCTGCCGGAATGCTTCGCCCTTACAATATTTTGAGCGGATACGATCTGCCGGAATGCTTCGCCCCTACTGTTGGATGAATTTTTGTAAATGGTATAATATCAATAAATAGGAGTCAAAGTCATGCAAGGCATTACAATTACTGACCAAACTACTGATGGTTTTCTCGCTGTGAACCTGATAGATATTCTTCAGGCGATCGCTCCCGTAGTTTTAACCAGCCAGTGGCAAATCAGCCACCTAGAATGTCTGGGAAAAACAGCGGAAAAACTCTATCAAATTGCCGATACTCAAGAATTTATATCCGGGGAATTATTATTACAATTAGCAGAGGGTATTACTCAAGTAATTGATGGAAAATTTCAAGGCTACCGTGTCAATGAAAGTAACCCTTGGTTCATCATTACCGCCGTAGATAGCAGTGCATACGATGTTGAAACCGTAGATGAAAAAATTCTGAGTCAAGTTCGGCAGCAATTTCAACAATTTAGCGAATTGCCAATATTATTAACTGTCTAATACTGCCTAATAGAGCGGTAAATTACCCAGAGAACTACCCAGAAAGCGAGCGGCTTTTTTGTCGGATCGCAGCAACAGCAAAGAAACCAGGTTCCTCAGATAATATGAAGCATCTCAAAAGAAATATTTATCAATAAACCCGGAGTGGTGATAAATATGTAGTGGTGATAAATAGGTCGCGATGACGGTGAGAATCATCTTTGGCGATCGATTTAGACGCCTTATTATAAACTATTCAGAAACCCGGTTTCTTTAAGAAACCGGGTTTTTGGTCTGAACTGATTAAAATCTTAAACCCAATCCTCCCTGTAAAGAAACTGCGGTTTTATTGTCATTTTCATAAGCATCGAAGGAAAAAATAGCATTGCCAAAAACGACCATCCGGCTATTGGGAACGCTATAGTCAATTCCGGGCTGAAGGGCAAAGCTACTTTGATCCCCCACGGGTGTTTTTCCACTCATTACAAAAGACCCGCCTGCCCCTAGATAAACATCCGCTTGCCAAGTCAGGGGAATATCATAAGAAACTGTGGGGACTACGGCAGTACCGTCGGCGCTAAAGATGCCCTGAGCTCGAAGAGAAATCGGATATCTGAGTAATTTATATCGCGCAGCCACTACGATCGCATTTTGCCGGTCTTCAGTCAGTCCGTTGCGATTGACTCCTTCGGTCAACCCTAAAGAACCGCCGACTCCGACATAGCTGCCGTAAGCAGCTTGGGCAACGACCGGGGCAGGGTTGAACCCTACCGCAGAGGCGATCGCCGCCCCAGTCAGCAGGACGGATCCAATCCTATTGCCAGGATGATTCCAGAAATTAGCCAATTGGTTCACGGATTTCACTCCTCACATCATTGAAATTGATTGACAAAAATTAATTGACCAAGAATTGACCGAGAATTGACCAAGAATTGACCAAGATTAGGGTTGCCGAGTCAGTCACATTGCTCGTGTACTGCCCCTTGGGTGCATAAATACGAGATTTGTTTCAGGTCTAAGTTTTGCACCTGATTAAAATTTACTCCCTGTAATAAGCCAATGCCCAATGGTGGGGGTGACTTAATGATAAATGAATCGGTTTTTGGGGTTTTTGGGGATTTTTCGGCTGCCACAGGGCCAAAAATCGCCCCTTGAAGGTTGGCCCCTGCAAGGTTCGCCCCCCGCAAGTCAGCCCCGGTCAAGTCCGCATCTTGGAAATTGGCATTTTGTAATTGAGCATTGGCTAGGTTGGCTCCACTGAGGTTGGTTGTTGATAAATTAGCATTTTGTAAATTGGCATTGCTTAAATTCGCTTCTCGGAAATCCGCCCCCTGCAAGTCAGCGGCCCCTAAAGTGGTATGGACAAAATTGGCTCCCTGAAAGTTGGCGGCTTTGGCGATCGCTTGCCCCAGGCGACCCCCACCCAGTTGTACTTGAGAAAAATCCGCGCTGACTAAATTGGCGCCCGTGAGTTTGGCTTGAGAAAGATTGGCATAACTCAAATCAGCCCCAATGAGTTGAGCGCTGCTGAGGTTGGCATCGATTAAGTTGCTATTGGATAAGTTCGCCTGATTTAAGTTCGCCCGACTCAGGTCGATTTTTTCCATGATGGCGCTGGGGAGAAAGGCTTCACTGAGGTTCGCGTCTGCCAGCAAAGCGCCACTGAGGTCTGGTTTGACATCATCGAAGGTGCCGAAGCGGCGATCGAGTCCCGCGCTGGAAAATTGGCTGCCGTGGAAATTGGCGCCGGTGAGGATGGCACCCCGTAGCTGAATCCCAGAAAGATTTATTTTTTCCAGTACGAGGGTAAATTCAGCCGGAGGGACGGTGACTTGCCCTAGGTCAATGCGATTGAGATTAATTGCTGGCAGTTCGCTGCTGTAAACTCGGAGAATTTTGCCGATCGCCCGTTGGGTTGAGCGCTGTTTCAGGGCTGCAATCTGTTGTTCGGCGGCATTGCCCCCATAGCGCAGGGAATCCAAATCCGTTTTCAGGGCTTGATTCAGTTTATGCAGGTACGGCAAGGCATTGGCCCCGGCACTGACTAAGGCTTGCTCAATACTGGAAATCTGGGCGGGGTCATCTTCTAAGGCTAGTAAATCCGTCAACATTTTAATCCCCGCTTCTGGGTGATTCAGGCTACCCAGGGCGAGAATTGCCCCTTGGCGTTCGTTCAGGGCAAATCGATCTACTAATTTGAGAAATTTCTGATTTTCCTGTTCTTGGCGCGATCGCAGGGATGTCTGATTTTGCACATAAGCTTGTGTCCCCACCAACGCCCCCAAAGTTGCGATCGTGGCGATCGCAATGCCGCAAACCAAGCTAATTTCTTGGTGTTCTCGCAGCCAACGAATGATTTCTCGAATGACTGTTTCTTTCTCTTGCTGATGTTCCATCACTCCCTCCTCCACCTCCGAGGTCAAAATTTGACTCTCTGAGACGGTTGTAGACAGTTGCCAAGGAACCGATTGACTGGTGGGCAAGGCATTGACCCAAGTTTGCGCCCATTTATCATGGAATGTCCGTTGTTGGGGGTCGAAACCCGCGCTGATGTTGTCAAGTAGCCAAAGCATTCCCGTCAGTCCGGCTAAAATTCTTAAGTCCGGGACGGCGCCAGTTCCCCACCATAAGCTGTAGGCGATCGCCACAGGTAGCCAGAATTTGCCGATTCCTTCTCGCCAAAATGCCCGCCAAATTCCCGGTGGACTGCCTGAGTTCGTCACCACTTGGATTTTCAGCCACCGTTTCGCGAAAGTTTGGCCGGTTTTACCTAATTTATATATATGTGCGATCGCCAAAATTCCCGGTGCGGCGATCGCCACTGACCAGAGTAAATTGGTCAAAGGTGCCACGGGACGACCGCACCAAATCAGCCCTTGATGGTCAACCTGGGGGTTCGGATCGTTGCGGAAATGGGTGCGAATCCCTGCATCCCGAATCGACCCCTGGGGACAACCGGGGAGGGCTAATTTCACCGCTATTTCTTCGACGGCGATCGCTAAAACTGGATTTAGCGGCACAAATTTGCCGGTATGGTACTCATTGGCATACCAACCAGCCGCCAAGGGAACGGCTGTCACCGTGACAAATACCGTGGTTTCCAGGGTGCTGGCCCCCAAGCGACGCAGGGATTGGAGGAGGCGATCGACTCGTTTTCGCCAATGAATTCGCCAATTATCGCGATCGTCAATTAGATCGTCCTCTAGGGAAACATTCTCCCCAGGGGCGATCGTCTCTGAATAAGTGATAACGCTTTGATCTAAATTTCCGTTCACCGTTATTTCTTAATATTGGAAGACTCAGAAGCTAAAAATAGCTTATAAGCAAAATAGCCTCCCACGCCAATTACCGCCAGGGTCATCCCCAGGTTAACTAAATTCAAAACCGTGCGGAACACTGACAAACTCAGCATCAGTCCCACTATCATCGTCCCCCCTTTGCCCCAGGTGGGCAATCCCTTATACCAAATCAAGACTTGTTCATAGAGAGACTGGAGAGAATTTGATAGCTCGGGAGTTGGTTTTAACGGCGAATCTGACTTAAGTTGAGCTTCGATTTCTTTTAATTTTTGCTGCAAGCGTTCCTGATTATTTTCTTTCATAGCAGGTGAGAATCAATGGTTTTAACCGAAAACAAATATAAATAAAGACTGACTTAGTTTGTCAGCCCCAAGGAGACACAAAAGACTGGCTAATTTGCCCTCTTATAGTAGCATCGCTCTGGTCTTTTATGCCACCATTCAATCCACACCAGGGGGAAAGAGTGAAGAGTGAAAAGGATAAATGGCTGATTTTTACCTTCCACCAATTGACCGGCATTCCATTACTAATCTCTCAATTACAGATTACGATTAATTGCCTAGCTTCACTTAAGTAACTTGACAAAAATACTGGCAAAAAGTTTAAATCAGTGCTTATAATTAGATTGTTCCGCAATATGGCTGGTTAGTAGCGGTTATTCCGGTGGAGATTAATCCCTGGCTGAATTCTAGAAAAGCAGAATCAGCGAACCATTAAAACCATGTCGCGCCTGGGTGGATTCTCAAATAAATTATCCTCTTACTTTAATCAAGGATGGGTATGTCCATTCATTACCTTACTACTGTAGATTGACCGATGACGAAATCGCTGAAAAACCTAGGTCTATTGGTTTTCTGTGTTAGATGCTCAGAACAGCGATGCCGGTAAACAAAAATACTGCCAAGCATCTTAATTATTGTTTTTTAATTTCACCCCCTAGCCATCTCTGCGTGTTTTAGGGATTACCCAAGATTAAGTTATCAATATCTTGGAAAAATTCTGATTCGCTCATTTTTTTCTGGTTAGGAAAATTTGCCAATACAGCATTTTTCGCTATTTTGAGGTACATATAAATACCTCTTGTTCCCCCCTTAAAAGGGGGGCTAGGGGGGATCTTTTTCTACTACACCTCATTAAATCGTGAAGCGCTATAATTGACAATACCTTGATGTTTTCAAATATTCTGCGGAATTCAAATTTTGGGAATGTAAATAGTGTACATCAAGGTTAGTTAGGGTGCAAATTAAGCAGCGATCGCGCCACTCAAGGATAACTCTATTGAGTCAGGTTGCTGTACCAAAAAATTGACCACGATCGACATCAATTCCTTTTTTTGAACAGGTTTTTAACACCTATGGATCTTCATCCTTTGCATTTGACTGTCAATGACCGGGTTAATCATGTTGAGATTGTGGAGGGAGAACAAAACCCTTGGGAAAGTGAGGGATTTGTGAATATGACCCTAGGCGATCGCGCCATTTTTGAGTTATTTTTATCCAGGATTCATCCGCGAATTTCTGATGCCAGCTTTGCCAATATTTTTATGTGGAGTTCTGTGTATGAAACCCGCTGGAAACTAATCGAAGACTGTTTATGTATTGTCGCTACCCAAGGGGGAGAACCGACGATGATTTTACCCCCCTTGGGATTTGGCAATTTTACCGCAGCGATCGAACAATGCTTAGAAAGTTTCCAAAGATTCAAAGTTTCCCGACTTTTTATTGAATATGTCACCAGTTCTATGGCAGAAAAACTGGGAAATTTTCAGGGCAGTCCTCGCAGTGGGGATTATCTGTATGAAACGCAAAAAATGATTGATTTAACCGGCAGCAAGTTAGCTTCCAAGCGCCAAAGCCGTAACGCTTTTATCAAAAAATACCGCAATATTCGCACGGAAACTTTTACGCCAAATCATGCCCAAGACTGTATTAAATTACTGGAAACTTGGCAGCCCCAAGTTCAACATTCGGTAAATATTGATTTAAAGCGATCGCAGGAAGTAGTCGCCACGAAAAATGCGATCGCAAATGCCGCCGCATTAGGACTAACCGGGATGGTCTTGTATGCCGAAGACCAAATTGTGGGCTTTACCTTTGGGGAAAAATTAGATGACAGCACTTGTAGCATTTTAATCGAAAAGACCAACCGAGACTTTACCGGATCCGCTCAATATATTTTCAGTGAATTTTGCCGTCAATATTGGGCAGATACGCAATGGTGTAATGTGGGCGATGATTGGGAAATTCCCTCCTTAGCTTGGACGAAAGAAAGTTATCATCCGGCTTTTCGCCTGCCTAAATCTTCGGCTTCGATCGGCTTATAAACTAAGGGTTTTTTTACCTATGAAAGTAGAGTTACAGGGAACCTTAGAAATTGACCGGGCTAATTTTAGCGATCGCCGGGAATTATTTGCCCTAGAATGCCAATGTTTTGACCCGGAAATCCGATTTTCTCGGAAACAATTCGCCTATTTACTCAAAAGTCCTCGCGGGGAAATCTATGTGATGCGGAATAGTGGCCAAATTATCGCTGAGGCCATCTTTTTAAAACGCCGCACCAAGCGGGGAGAAGTTGCCCGGTTATACAGTTTAGCGGTCAAACCGGAATACCGAGGTCGAGGCTATAGCAAACAATTGCTGGGCAAATCATTAGAAGCTTTACGGCAACAAAATATCCTGATGATTTATCTGGAAGTGGAGACGGAAAATCGGACAGCGATCGGGCTTTACCAGTCCCTAGGTTTTGCCCCGGTTAAACTCTTAAAAGATTACTATCAACCCACCAGAGATGGCTTAAAAATGAAATTGAACTTAGTAGCCTAGAATTATCGGGAATAAGCGATCGCCAGGATAATTTATCACCACAGAGACACAGAGAAACACAGAGCAAGTAAATGAACTTTCTTTGTGTCCTTTGTGTCTCTGTGGTGAAATTTTTTCAGTCCAGACTTGTTTAACGTTGGGTCCACCGTCCACGAAACCCAACCTACATCCAAAAAAATGACCATTAATTAGCCATTAGCTATCACTGCTGCTACTAGAACTTTCTCGCTGTGCAGCGGCAACTTTGCTACTGATGATATCCTTAATTTTACCTTTCATAAATGCTCGTCCGTAGGCATTCCGGGCAATTAAAACTGTGCCGGTGCCTTCGTAAACATTCACAAATCCTTCTCCCGACAACATCGAGCCCATAAAAGTTCGAGCCGCTTTTTCTACACGGTAATCCAAATTGCCTTTTCGGGCTACGGCAAAATTGCCATCCACCACCAAACGATTATTTTGTAAATGAATTTCTCGGATCGGTCCAGGAGTGCAGATGACAAGTTTACCCCGCCCCCGCGCTACGGTTTGAAATAACCCTTCGCCACCGAACAATCCTGATACCAACTTGTTGCGCTTGGCGGTGATTTCTACGGTTCCCTCGGAAGCGTAGTAACTGCCTGTATCCATAATCCATTCTTCTCCTTGCAGTTCTATAATATGGAAGCCGCCAAAGGAAGGTTCAAGGTATAGTTCGCCGGTGCCTTTGTAGGTAGGACGAAAGATAGTTTCGCCGGTGACAGCAGATTTGAGAAATCCACCTAAGCCACCAGTTCCGGCTGATTCCATTTGGATGTTGCCGCGCATATAATACATGGCCCCAGATTCAGCCCGGACGGTTTCATTTTGCAGGGTCATTTTCACCAGCCGCATTCCTTCGCGATCGATAATTTCAATCTTTGCCATCTTAATTGTTAACTCCTGTGAGCCAGAATTATTTCTATTGCCGATGCCGAAAAGTCACTTTAAACGGCCCAAAGCTGACGCAGCATCATTACTTCCCAGTAGGGATTGGGGGCCAGCAGGACTGTGCCGGTCCCTTCGTAGGTGTTGACAAAGCCTTCCCCAGAGGTCAAGCTGCCCAACAATGATTTGGTGGCTTTGGTGACGGTGTAATTTAAAGTGGCAGAACGGGCAACGGCAAAAGTGCCATCTACCACTAGGCGATCGTTCCGAAGATGGACTACTTCAATCGGACCTGGGGTTTTCATCACTACCTGACCGTACCCCTTCGCTGTGGTTTGAAATAGCCCCTCGCCCCCAAATAACCCGGTCAGCAATTTGTTGCGCTTGGCATCAATCTGGACGCTACCCTCAGAAGCCCAGTAACCGCCTGTATCCATTACCCATTCCTCACCCTGTAAGTTCAAAATGTGGTAGCCTTCAAAGCTGGGTTCTAGATACAGTTCTCCCGTTCCCGTATAGCTGGGTCGCACCACGCTTTCCCCAGTGGCAAGAGCCTTGAAAAAACCCCCAACCCCACCAGTGCCTTGGGACTCCATCCGAATGTCGCCGAGGAAATAAAACAACGCGCCAGCTTCAGCACGGATGGTTTCGTTGTTCATCAGGACTTTGATCAACCGTAAGCCTTCTTCTTCGATGATTTCAAACTTGGCCATAAGTTATCTTTTGGATTATTTATGAATATTCTGGCTAGTTTTTGGGGAATTGTCACCCCCAACAGGGGCGAAGCATGACCGCAGTAAATATCCGCTTAAAACCAATAACCTATATACGGTCATGCTTCGCCCTTTGCAAAATTCAGTTTACCCCTAAGCTATAATTTTTTTGTTTGGCCAAAATATTGATTTTTTTTCAATGATTTGAGATGATTTTAAATAATATTCATAATTTAGTAAAAAATAGGCAAAAATATGAGCGATCGCCGTCTAAATGCCCCGGCAACTGAACGCAACAGCGAACCAATTTTAGCGGTATTACAGCGCGTGCTACCCCCCACGGGGACAATTTTAGAGATTGCCAGTGGGACGGGTCAACATGGGATTTTTTTTGCCCCTCGGTTACAACCTCGAAAATGGCTTTGTAGCGAAAATAATCCCGAATTAAGACTCAGTATTGCCGCGTGGCAAGATGACCAACCGAGCGCAAATCTTTATGGGGCGATCGCCTTAGATGTATGTGAGAATCCTTGGTCAATTGAACGAGGGGAATTACCCGATAACATGACAACGGATGATTTAGTGACTGATCCAATTACTGCTATTGTGAATATTAATATGATTCATATTTCTCCTTGGCAAGCTTGTTTAGGATTAATGGCTGGGGCAAAGCGAATATTACCCCCTGGGGGAATTTTATATCTGTATGGCCCGTTTAAACAAAAAGACCAAACGGCACCGAGTAATTTAGCTTTCGATCGCTCTTTGCGTGAATCAAATCCTGCCTGGGGGGTGAGAGAATTAGATGAGGTGATTTTGGTGGCAGAGAGTTATGATTTAAAATTATTAGAAGTGGTGCCAATGCCTGCGAATAATTTATCGGTGATTTTTCAAATGTAAAAATTAAATATTGGGGATATTTGCCATCAAATATCCTTTAGATGCCGATCGAGATGCCGATCGAGATGCCGATCAAATTACTACTGGAGATATTTACGAACGAACTCTGCCGCTGTTAAGCATTCAAAGTCAGCGATCGCTTTGATTAACTCGCGATTTTCAGAAACAAAACAATTTGCGCCACCATATTTCGCTGAAAGATAGATTTCAATATCCTCTAATGGAATTGTTTTTGCCTGAATTAAACTGACTTTTTCTTCATTCCAGTCTACCGTCGATGGAACATAAAAAATATCCAGCCATCGCCAAATATTAGAAATAATCTGACCGGCTTTATCTTTGCCATATAAATATTTACCAACTCGGCGAATTTGATCGACAAGTTCATCTGAAAGAATAATTTCACATTGAAGAATTGCGGGTTTAGCGCGATACCCCAATGCTTCTAAAATTAAACTGGCTTGACTTTGCCGATCGGCATCACCAATAATAAAAATATTTGTATCTAAAAAAATACGTGGCAATAAACCCATTACAATGATCTCCCTTTTTCCTGGAGCATTTCCAGTTTTACCTGACGAATCAGTTCCAGAACTTTATCAGGGGTTTCGTAGCCTTTTTCTATCATAAGCTGATGACGTTCTTCAAATTCATCTAGATCATTTTTAGCGACGATAATCACATCAACTTCACCATTACTAAACTCTTCATTAAGCTTAACTTTGACTTCTCCATCTTTGACGATTCCTTTCGCTTGGATGATTTTCATATAATTTTTATAAAATTATGCTGGGGACTTTCCTATGCCTTAGACTTATTACAAAATTATCGCTCATCCTCCCTTTTTAAGGGGGTTGAGGGGATCGATCCGTCTTGTTTGCAATCTTGTCTATTATAGCACAGAAGCAGGTGATTTTGGTTTTTTATAAAATAATTACTGTAGATAGTAGAAAGCAATACCCAAGTTGTGGGTATCAAAAGTTATCTGTGGGATGCGACAAAGAAACCCGGTTTCTGGGTTTCTGGGACTCTTGCGTGGGGGCAAAGAAACCGGGTTTCTGTTGTTGGTATCAAGAGTTATCGGTGGGAGGCATAAAAGAAACCCGGTTTCTGGGTTTCTGGGACTCTTGCGTGGGGGCAAAGAAACCGGGTTTCTGTTGTTGGTATCAAGAGTTATCGGTGGGAGGCATAAAAGAAACCCGGTTTCTGGGGTTCTAAAAACAATTTAAAACAATTTTAGACGCACGTCAAGATTTGGATCGAGAATATCGTAAAACCGCCATCGTTTTTGCACTAATTTTGCCATAATTGTCTATTCATCGCGACTCTTACCGAGGAAATAAGGGATACCCAGACTTTTCGGAGGCAGGGCTTTTCCGGCTAATCCTAGTAAGGCAAATAAAGCCAGAACGTAGGGTGACATGACTAAAAATTGATAGGGAATATTTACCCCAAATGCTTGAATTCTTAACTGTAAAGCTTCGGTCGCCCCAAATAAGAAACACGCCCCAATAATCCCTAAAGGATGCCACCGACCAAAAATTAGTGCTGCTAGGGCAATAAATCCTTTTCCGGCACTCATTCCTTCGGTAAAAAAATTAATTTGTACCAAGGTAAGATAAGCCCCTCCTAAACTCGCTAAACATCCACTGACTATCACTGCACCATAGCGCACCCAGGCAACGGAAATTCCCGCAGTTGCCGCAGCTTGGGGATATTCACCCACCGATCGCAGGGTTAAGCCTAGGCTGGTATGAAATAGAAGATAGAGACTAAAAGCTACTAAAATAACTAGCAAATAAACCAGAATATTCTGTTGGAATAAAATAGCGCCTAGGAGTGGGATTTTTGCCAGTCCAGGAATGGCGATCGCCTCAATTCCGGGTAATCTTTGCGTGCTATTACCATTAAATATTACGCGGGCGAAAAATGAGGTTAATCCCGCCGCTAGTAGATTAATTCCTAATCCTGATACTAACTGATTGACTGCTAAAGTCACCGATAATAAAGCGTGAAGTAAACCCACTAATCCGCCGCCGATTAATGCACAGAAAATTCCTACATAAGGATTGCCGGTGTAAAAGGTGGCGATCGCGCTAGAAAAAGCGCCGGTTAATAACAAACCTTCCAGGGCAATATTCAGAACTCCCGACCGTTCCGAGTACATTCCCCCCAGGGCGGCAAATGCTAAAGGGACGGCTAAATCAACGCTAGAAATCAAATAATCATTATAATTAATCATTATAGTTAATTGTCATTATTTAAACCATTTAACCATCGTTTTTCTACCGCCAAAGCGATCGCAATAAATAATACGGTTAATCCCTCAATAATATACACAATTGTAATCGGTACTCCGGCACTTCTTTGGATAATATTCGCCCCACTACGCAAAGCGGCAAAAAATAAAGCAGCCAACAGAACACCGCTAATACTACCACGACTTAAAAAAGCGATCGCGATCGCATCAAATCCGTAACCGGGAGACATTTGTTCAAATAAACGATATTTTAATCCCATCACTTCTGAAGCCCCCGCTAACCCAGCTAAACCACCCGCTAAAGCCATCACAATCATCAGGGTATTTTTCACCGAAATACCGGCATAATGGGCAGCGGTAGAATTAAAACCAACGGCTGTGATTTGATATCCTAAAGGCGATCGCATCAATAATACCCATAAAACCGCTGCGGTGATGAACGCGAGTAAAATACCCAAATGGGCTAAACTATCCGGTAAAATAATCGGTAATCTGGCGGTTTTGGCAATTAATGGAGAATATGGACTCGGTGCAGCGGGTGCTTTTAAAGGGTTTTGGACTAGGTAACTGACTAAATTTATGGCAATGTAATTGAGTAATAAAGTAGTAATCACTTCATTGACTCCTTTTACTGCTTTCAGATAACCCGGTATCCAACCCCAAAATGCCCCAAAAAGAAAGCCAGAAATTAGGGCTAAGGGAATATGAATTATCGCCGGAATTTCTGGCACATATAAACCCACTAAAGTGCTACCCAAAGCCCCAAAATAAATTTGTCCCTCACCTCCCAGATTAAATTGTCCCGCACGCAAGGCGATTAATACCCCTAAACTGGTGAATAATAGGGGGGTCATTTTGGTGAGGGTATTGCCAAAACCAAAGTAAGTGGTCAGGGATTCTTGAAATAATGCGGTGTAGGCGCTGATGGGATTTGCCCCGGCAAAAAAAATCAGCATCCCACCCACTATCAGAGCGCAAATCACCGCAATTAGCGGTGATATAATTGGCCGAATAATTGGCCGAATA
The DNA here is from genome assembly GCA_011390955.1 of Oscillatoriales cyanobacterium. Taxonomy (GTDB): domain Bacteria; phylum Cyanobacteriota; class Cyanobacteriia; order Cyanobacteriales; family Laspinemataceae; genus Planktothricoides. Next base: position 24,734 of record JAABRM010000032.1, read on the forward strand.
ATTCGCTTAATTAATTGAAAAGGTTTATTTGCGATCGTCATGTCATGTTTGCTCCTCCCATCAATAAACCAATCTTTTCTAATGTAGCGGTATTTGCATCCAAAATATCCACAAATTCTCCCCGATAAATAACTGCTATGCGATCGCTCATCGCCATAACTTCTTCTAACTCGGTGGAAATATACAAAATCGCGGCACCCCGTTTTCGTTGGGCCAATAACTCCTCGTGAACCGTAGCGGTTGCACCGACATCTAATCCCCTGGTGGGTTGCATGGCGATAATTAAATTTGGTTCTTCTGCCAGTTCTCTGGCTAATACGACTTTTTGTTGATTCCCCCCTGATAGTTGACTAACTTTTACATTCTCTCCAGAAACGCGAATTTTAAATTTTTCTATGCTGATTTGAGCATTGCGTTCGATCGCCTTTGGTTGCAATAAAAAATAACGGCAAAACGGCGACTTAGTAAAACTATTTAAAATTAAGTTTTTCCCAATGGTAAACCGCAAGATTAACCCCATTTTTTGCCGGTCTTCAGGAATATAGCCGATTTTCGGATGCACCAAAGAACCAGGGAAGGAAATTTTACCCTGATGGATACTTCTTAAACCGGCGATCGCATCAGCCAATTCTCGTTGTCCATTCCCATCAACCCCCGCAATGCCTAAAATTTCTCCAGCCCGTAATTCAAAGGAAATATTGCGGACAGCGGGAAGCTTTCTATCATCTAAAACCTGTAATTTTTCTACGGATAAAATTACAGGGGCTGCGGTGGATACAGATTGATTAACTGGTTGATTAACTGGTTGATTAACTCTTAAACTTACCCCTTGTCCCACCATCAACTCTGATAATTGCTGAGAATTAACTTCTTGAGTGCTTCTGGTAGCGACTACTTTACCTTGCTTTAATACGGTGACAGTATCGCAAAGTTTAATGACTTCTTCTAGTTTATGGCTAATAAAAATAATCGTCTTACCAGCCGCCGCTAATTGTCGCAAGATATGAATAAATCCTTCTACTTCCTTGGGGGTTAAAACGGCGGTTGGTTCATCAAAAATTAATAGTTTTGCTTGGCGATATAATACTTTTAATATTTCGACTCTTTGCTGTTGCCCTACAGGTAAATTTTCGATGCGGGCTTTTGGCTCAATGTCTAGGCCATAACTTTGAGCTAAAGTTAAAATTTCTTGTTGTTTTTGCGACCAATTTAACCGCCAACTATTTGCGGTGCCCAAGATAATATTTTCCGTGACGGTCAAGTTAGGCACCAGCATAAAATGTTGATGTACCATGCCGATTCCTAACTGAATTGCTTGGTAAGGCGAGGTGATTTTGACGGGGCGATCGTCTAAATAAATTGTGCCCGTATCCGGTTGATATAGACCGCTCAAGATATTCATTAAAGTGGTCTTTCCGGCTCCATTTTCCCCTAATATTGCCATGATTTTGCCAGTTTCAACCCGGAAACTAATGCGATCGTTGGCAATAAATGACTGAAAGTGTTTACTAATATTTTCTAAGCGTAAATCCATGATTTTTTTACATTACCAGAAAATTACCAGAAAATTATCAAAAAATTATACCAGTTTAAAAAATTATTGCTACATTTACTATATTTATTTGGGCTAGGGATTCCCATAAGTGGTCGTCCCGGGCAAGCAAGGGCGCAATGCTTGCGCCCCTACTGCTACATTAATGTAAATGGTATTATAATTTATACTTTTTTCACGCAACGGGTATCCTTTCCGGCTTCTTGACAAGGTTCAAAGATAATTTTTTGCTGAAAAATGGCTTGTTCTATTTCTAAGGCATTTTGTTTAATGGGTTCGGGTACGGCGGAACCAAATTGACCTAAATATAAGATATCTTTTCTGTCTAAACCGATATTATATATCTGTCCTTTGAGTTCTTTTTTCTGAGCGAGTTCTGCTAAATACGCGATCGCCACATCCAAGCGTTTGATAATACTGGTTAACACTGCTTTGGGAGCAACTTGTAATTGATCCGTTGTATTCCCAAAAGCATAAACTCCTTTATCGCTGGCGGCTTGTAAAACTGCGGGAGAAGAACTATCTAACCATTGATAAATTACATCAGCACCATCGGCAATTAAAGCCAGTGCCGCTTGTTTTGCCTTCACAATATCATTCCAATCCCCCACAAAGGTGGAACTCACTTGAATATTCGGTTTAACCGATTTTGCGCCTAATTCAAATCCCCGCAATTCTTCCTGGGTGGCCGGAAATTCTTGCCCCGCTATATAGGCTAATTTATTTGATTTAGTCATCGCTGCCCCAATTACACCACATAAATAACTCCCTTGTAAGTGATCGATTCTTAAGGAAGCAATATTTTCTCCTTGATTATTCCCATTGATCCCGACAAAAAATGTATTGGGAAATTGGGGCGCAACTTGTTCTATAGAGGCATCAAATTGTCCCCCATGAGCAAAGACCACATTATAACCTTTGCGGGCAAAGTCAATTAAAACTTCCGCTTGATCGGTTTGGGCAACTTGTTCGAGATAAGCAACTTCTGCCCCTAACTTTTGTTTGGCTAGGTTGATTCCTTCGTATCCCGACTGATTCCAAGCTTTATCGGTGATTAGACCAGGAAGTGCGATCGCAATTTTAAACTCTGCCCCACTATCACTAACGGTGCTACTTTGATTACTACTGCAAGCTTTCAGTAATAAGCTAGTCCCTAAAGTCGCTGAACCATAAACTAAAAATTTCCGGCGGCTAAAATTTCGCTGCATATTTTCCCTGGATAATATCTACTTATTTTATAGTATTTTCACAAATCATTCGTCAAGCGATCGCCGAAATTAGTTCGGTTATCTAAAATTTTTCCGAAAAATCAGCTATTCTGGGGTTGGTTTTCTTATATAATGCGATAATTTTCTGTGCGAATACAGGAGATTTGCCCATTATACTTTCTTCGGGACAAGACCGAGGCAACCACTGCCAACGGAATTGTCTCTACAGTCCGGGACAACCACGGAAAACCGGGGCAACCACCGCCCCTGGGAATTGCCCCTACGGTATGACCCGGATATCTGTATGCTTTGAATATGTTACCGTAAAGGTCAAATCACCCTAGTTGTACTCTAGGTTTTAATTCAACATGACTGCTGAAAATTTTTTAACGATTGGCGACGAAAATATCTCTTTACCCCAAGCACTGGGTTATTTGCGGGCAAGTGGAGACTTGCAGCAATTTCTGATGCGAATTCTGCGGCAGCACGTGATTGCCAAAGAGGTCGCCCAACGCACGGATCTGGAGGTTGACTCTAGCCAAATCGAACAAGCGATCGTCAATTTTCGACTGCAAAATCAACTGGTGAATCCCCAAAGTTTTGACCAATGGCTGACCAGTCAAGGCACTAACTATGTTGATTTTCGCAAACAAGTGACAGCGGGATTAAAGTTTGAGTTGCTCAAACAAGCGATCGTCCATAGTAAAGTGGAAGAAGTCTTTGAGCAAAATAAAGATACCTTTGAACAGGTGATTCTTTCGCGAATTGTGGTGGAGGATTTATCCAAGGCAGAAGAGTTAAAAACTCAGCTTGATAAAAAGCCTGCCCAATTTGAAAAACTGGTGAAAGAGCATTCCACAACCAGCGATCGCCTATTTAATGGCATGATGGGGGCGGTGACATTGGGCCAACTGCCAGACCAAATTCGTGAATTGCTCAAAGATGCCCAACCGGGAGATATTGTCGGACCTGTAGAATTTCAGAATTTATACAGTGTTCTGCGACTGGAACAACGGATTCCCGCCACACTTTCTGGACAACTGAAACAAAATCTAGAAGAGCAAGTATTTGAACAATGGTGGCAATTGCAACTGCAAAATCAGCCGGTGAAACTGCATATAGAACCGCCAAAAGTTGAAGCTTGATATTCCCAACCTAACCTAAGTTTAAGAAACCGGGTTTCTGCGTGTATTTTTGATAAGGACAACCTTTTCCAGAAACCCGTTTTTTCTAACTTAGTATTTTTTTATATTAACATTTATCTAAACATTTTTTTGCCCAAGGGTTATATTCAAGATATTTATGTTAGAATGATGGGTAGAGTAATGATTCGCAAGGCGATCGCCTATGAAATTGATTGAAGTTACAGAAACACAAGATCCACTGGCGGAATCGGCTAATTATAAAGAACCGATAGTTTTAACTCGGAATGGACAAGCGATCGCGGTTTTAATGCCTCTAGAAAGTGAGAGCAACTTGGATAATATTTCGACTAACTGGCGTAAAATTATAGAACCAGAGGCGTTTGCTAAAAAAACTGAGTTGGAAACAACTTTTTATCAGCTTGTGGAGCAATGGAAAACAGAAACTCGCGGCATTTCATCCACAGAACAACTATCAATGCACTCAGCTTATCAGCAAATCATTGGCATGGGGAGTGAAGTTATCCCGATGCTGTTACGGGAATTGGAAAAAAATTCTGGGCGCTGGTTTTGGGCTTTAAAATCAATTACTCGTGAAGATCCAGTGCTTCCCGAACAGAGAGGAAAGACCAAAGAAATGATCGAAGCTTGGTTAAATTGGGGGAGAAAAAAGGGTTATATATGGTGATGAATGAGGACTGGATTGCTAGGGTAAAAGCTTGGATAGAAAGGGATTTTCCTAATTTATCAGCAAATGGATATGAAATTACCAGTCCTGATACGATCGATTACAATTGTATCGCTTGGGCAGCGGGTGACGATCAAAGGTGGTGGTGGCCAGATTCGCAAAATATCGATTATTGGCCAGAGGGAGTACCACGAGAAGTCACTGTAGAGGCTTTCCAGCAGGCTTTTCAAACCATTGGCTATGAAGTTTGTGCAGATGATACTATAGAACCAGGATATCAAAAAATAGCCATTTATGCAGATTCTCATGGAAAGCCAACACATATCGCTAGGCAATTAGAGAATGGAAAATGGACGAGTAAGCTAGGGCAAGACGAGGATATAGAACATGAAAATTTACCCGGACTTGCCGGGGCAATTTATGGCAATGTTGTTGTGATAATGAAACGGATCAATTAATCGAAATATTTAATTGAATTATAACCCAAAAAACCAAGTCAATCCTAGGGTGCGTTAGGCGGTGAGAAAATTTTAGAGAAAACTACTAATCTTTACTGTCCGCCTAGACGCACCATAAGCAGCATTAAATTTTAATCAGTAATGCACCGATTAACCTAATTATTGGTGTATTGGTGCGTTACGGCTCGAACAAGATTAATTCTTGCCATCATAAGTTTATACCGAGCCTAACGCACCCTACCACCCCGCTTACTTATTTTCATTTTTTGATTCAGTGTCAACTTTCCAGTCATCTATGGACATATCTAATGTTTCTATGACTTCCTGGCAAAATTTAATAATTTTTTCTGCCGATAAATTCACTTCAATAAAAGCGCCATTTTTGAGCTTTTTTGGACTACGAAATTTTTTTTCATTCCAGCCAATAAAGCTAGGAAATCTCTGGATTATTTCCGGAATTTTTTCAGTTTCTAAATCATCTTCTAACTTATCAAATATTGCGTTCATAGTCACTTCTAAAACATTTCGCCAACTTTTGACCGGATACTCTTTGCCAAAACAGCAAACCTTTTTTGGTTTTTTTCCTGTTAAATTGCTTTTTTCTTTTGTATTTTTTGCAGATCCATCACCAAAGTAAGGCCAAATTTGGAGAGCAATGTCAGCGAGATACTGGGATCGTTCTTCAATTTCTTTTCGTCCCCAGCATTCTTTAGCTTGAAAATACTTATTTACTTCGAGATGGCTACCTTTAAAACGATTTTTTTTGACTTCAAAGTCAGCATTAGAAAGTTCTGAATTTTCACCAGTGAGAGTTAAATTTCCTAAAGTATGCAGCAAAAGTTCATGGGTATTAGCCCAATCATCTCCTAAATGCTTTTTCCACCAATCAGTCAGAGTTTGTGGCATAATGTGTTCAATGGAAAGGTTTTCAGGACGAACCGGTTCTTTATGACCAAAGGATTCTTCAATTGATTCGAGGATAAGTTTGCACTTTTCAGAGCTATTATTAGATCCATAGAGTTGACCTTCAAGTAATTTTGCTCTAAACACTGCATCTTTTGGATATTCTTTATGTTGCAAGATTAATTTTAATTTTTCCACAAAATTATCAGAGCCTAGGTCAGTGGCTTTACTTACTTGGGAATAGAGCAAAGCAAAAATTCGGTTGAGTCCTCTGGTTTGAATATTACAAACAAAACGACGCAAAAGAAAATTTTCTAAGATTTGAATAACCGAAATAAGCTCTGATTCTGTGATTCGAGATTTCCTCCAATCATCATAACAATTTAACAGGAATGGATAAACCGTTGCTACATCGAAACAATTTAATCGCTGTAGATATTTACTGACCACTGGGTTAGTTTCATGTTTTTTAGGATTTAACAAACTAGCATAATATTTAGCATAATTAAATAATTCCTCTATATAAGACAATGTTTTATTGTTTTTTATCCGATCTTTGATTTCAAAATAAATATCATTTTGCTTAACAACTACACCATTTTTAGTTAGATAATGACGAAGAAAATCGGTTAAGTCATCGCCCAGTAAATTTTCCATTGTTTGCCAATATTGAGCATAGACTGACTCTTGCATATTTGGCTCGATTCGCATAAAAAGATAGTTCCGAATTAAATCGGCTTGAGTCAGGGGTCTTCCTTTCGCATTTAGACTTTCAAAAACTAAATACGGATTATCATCCGAACTTAAGACAACACTAACTAAAGAAAAATTACTCCTAATAACTTGTTTGATTTTTTTCAATTCTAATGAGGCTTGATTTTGGTAAATTTTTTTTAGAAAAAATTTATAGCATTTCCCAATAGCTGTTTGATCGTTTTGAGCCTCTGAATTGATAATTTGGTAAAAAGCATTCCGATCAACTTGTGTAGGTTGTAATTTATAGCGATTCACTCCATTTTCATACTGGTTGACCAGGAACAAATTATTAATTTCTTTCCCCAATTTTTCGTCTGACTTTTTAGCTATATCTCTGAGAGCAGAAAGCAAAATCAACACAGTCGTTAAGCGTTGTTGTCCATCAATTAATAGATACTGAGGTATTGCTTCCGGCACAGGTGAAGTGGGTATGGTGACAATCGAGCCCATGAAATGAGGCCGTGGATTCTCTGCCTCACAAAGTTCGACCAAATCATTCCAGAGTGCTTCCCATTCGGATGTTTTCCAGCTATAGGGTCTTTGGAATAAGGGGACAAGGTACTGTTTTGTTCCCTCAATTACTTGTTGCAGCTTTGTTTCTGATGCTTGCATGAGTCCCTGCTTCTTTAGACGATTGACTATTGTGATGAGCCACTATTCTTTGACGATACCACTCAGGGTCTAAATTTTTCAGCATGATTCATGGGGATTCATTAACCCCGGAAAACCGATCGCCCCTACTGACCGATCGCCACAAGATTTGAGCCAGAATATATTTTATCGGTATAATTTCCGATGTCATCCGATAGAAAGTTGCTAAAATAATCAACAAAGTCATCACCCAACAAGCAGCCCAGACTGAATGGTTCATATCAAGAGCATTGAACTGACGAATTTTAAATCTTTTGGTGGCACGACCAATATTCCGTTGCTGCCCGGTTTTACGGTGGTTTCTGGCCCGAATGGATCTGGCAAGTCGAATATTCTCGACGCGCTGCTATTTTGTCTGGGCATTTCCACCTCTAAGGGAATGCGGGCGGAACGTTTGCCCGATTTGGTGAATCACGATCGAAGTCAGCGCCGCAACAGTACCGTGGAAGCCAGCGTTCAGGTGACATTTGATCTGGGAGAGGACTGGATCGATCGCCCCCAAAAGACGAAAGCCACAAAATCGGACAATGAGATAGCCGAAGATGAGACAACGGACGATGTAGAAAATTTAACCGACTCTACAGAAGACCCGGAAGCCAACGAAGCCGATCGCAGCGATTCCGGGAATCGCCGCAATGAATGGAGTATCAGCCGTCGCTTGCGGGTGACAAAACAGGGCACCTATACCTCCACTTATTATATGGATGGGCAACCTTGCACCCTGAGCGAACTGCACGAACGGATGAACGAACTCCGGATCTATCCCGAAGGCTACAATGTGGTGCTTCAGGGGGATGTAACCGCGATTATTTCCATGAATGGCAGGGATCGCCGCGCCATTATTGACGAATTGGCGGGGGTTGCGGCGTTCGATCGCAAAATTGCCCAAGCCAAAAGTAAGTTAGATGAGGTGAAAGAACGGGAAGACCGTTGTCACATTGTCGAACAAGAACTGATTCGCAGTCGCGATCGCCTGGACAAAGACCGGGTGAAAGCGGAAAAATACCAAAAACTTCGCACGGAATTGCTGGAAAAGCAAAAGTGGGAAAGCATTCTGGCATGGCGGCAACTGAAGCAGCAAGAGTGGGAATTGCGGGAAAAAATCGAAGCGGGCGATCGCACCATTGGCGAACTCAGCCTGAAAGTTTCCCGGATTAACTATGAAATTGAGCAAACCAACAATCAGTTAAATGAACTCAATGCCCAGGTAAAAGCCTTGGGTGAAGATCAACTGCTGGCCTTACAAACCACCCAAGCCAACCAACAAGCGGAACAAAAACAACTCCAACAACGGCACGAGGAACTTGTCACCAGCCAACAGGAAACCCAAGCCGCCATAGCACGAATTGAGCAAAAAGTCAAGGAAGATGAGGCAGAACTTGCTCGAGTCCAGGAACAACAACAGTTAAGTGAGGCCAAACTCGCTGTCTTGCGGACGGGACGGGATGAAGCGGCAGTGGCGTTACAACAAGGTCGGGAGCAATCCCAGGCGATCGCCGCTGCTAACCAAGCTTGGGTAGAACAACAAACCCAACTGCACCGGCAAATTGAAACCTGGCAAAAAACCCTCGACCCCCAAAGAACGGAACAAGCGCGATTACTGGAAAGACAGCGATCGCTAGAAGAACAAATTGCCAAACAGCAACAAACCATCCAAGACTCAGAGGCAGAAATTGTCCATAAAAAAGACAGCCTCAAACAACTGCAAAACCAAGAACTAGCCAGCCAAACAGACCAAATCCAAGCCCTAGAAGAAGCCCTACAAGAAGCCGAAGCGGAATTGCAACTGCAACAAGCCACCCAAAAGCGCCTCCTGGAAGAACAACGGGAAAAACAACGACGCCTCGATAAACTGGAAGCCCAAGCCCAAGCCATCAAAGAAACCAGTGGCAGTGGGGCCAGTCAAGCGATCGTGGACGCCAAACTGCCTGGGGTTTATGGCTTAGTCGCCCAACTGGGGCGAGTGGAACCGCGCTATCAACTCGCCTTGGAAATTGCCGCTGGTGGCAGATTAGGCAATATCGTGGTGGAAGATGACGAAGTAGCCGCCGCAGCAATTAAACTGCTGAAACAAAACCGGGCAGGTCGGGCCACGTTCTTACCCCTGAACAAGATTAAACCACCGCGTTTTGACTTCAACGAAGGACTGAAAAATGTCCCCGGTTTTATCGACTATGCGGTCAGACTGATTGCTTGTGACAATCGTTATCAGCCCATCTTTGCCTATGTATTCGGCAGTACCGTAGTGTTTGAAACCCTCGATGCAGCGCGATCGCACCTGGGGAAAATTCGCATTGTCACCCTAGACGGGGAACTCCTAGAAACTTCTGGGGCAATGACCGGGGGAACCAGCCAAAATCGTTCCACCCTGCATTTTGGCACTGGAGACAACACCGATTCCACGGAAGTCGCCGAATTACAAACCCGGTTACAGCAAATTAGCCAAATCTTGGAACGATGCGCGATCGCCACCGAAACCGCCAACACAGCGGTAAAAACCCAATCGCAACAACTCATCCAAGCCAAACAAGTCCAGCGGGAAGTGCAACTGCAAGTGCAACAACTGGTCAAAGAAATCAACGGCTTAACCGTATCCATCGAGCAAATGCAGCAACAACTAGGCAAAAATCGGCAAGAATTGACCGCAGCCAAAGCCCGCTTGCAACAATTAGCCACCGAATTACCCGCCAAAGAAACCCAAATCAACCAATTGCGCCAAGCCCTAGCCGAACTGGAAAATTCCAGTAAAAACAGTGAATGGCAACAAATTCAAACCCAACAACAGCGACTAGAAGAAGCCTTACAAACCGCTCAATCTGCCTTGACCCAAGAAGAAAAAAACCACCAAGAGTTAGACTCTGCCTATCAGCGATTGGCGGAAAAAATCGCCGCAGGAAAACAGCAGTTAACCCAACAGCAAACCCAGCAAAAAAACCGAGAAATTGCCATTTACAAAGTGCGTCAGCAATTGTCAGAAATTAACCAGCAAATTCAGGCCACCCAAACAGCTTTAGGGGAAATCGAAGCCAAATTAGGGGCAGAAAAAGCCGCTCGCGATTTAGCCGAAACCAAATTGCGAGAATTGCACCTGTCTCGACAACAGCACAACTGGCAAATCCAACAACTAAGAGAAACTCAGCAACAACGGCGAGAACAACTCCTGGCCTTACAAGAAGAACTCGAACTGAAATTAGCAGATTTACCGGATCCCTTACCAGAAGTACCTGAAGATATTAATGCCAAAATCTTCGAGTCCCTGCAAAACTTACAGAGAGAAATCCGCGACTTGCAAAAACGACTGCAAGCAATGGAACCTGTAAATATGTTAGCCTTGGAGGAATATGAACAAACCACCAATCGCTTGCAGGAACTTCAGTCTAAACTGAAAACCCTCGAAGATGAACGCACGGAATTACTATTGAGAATCGAAAATTTTACCACCACCCGGTTACAAGCTTTTCAAGAAGCTTTTGACGCCGTGAACCAAAACTTTACCAACATTTTTGCCGAATTTTCTGATGGAGATGGACATTTACAGCTTGATGATACCGAAGACCCATTTAGTAGTGGTTTGAACCTGGTGGCTCATCCCAAAGGTAAACCCGTGCAGCGGTTGGCTTCTATGTCTGGGGGTGAAAAATCTTTAACCGCCCTGAGTTTTATCTTTGCCCTGCAACGCTATCGTCCTTCGCCGTTTTATGCCTTTGATGAGGTAGATATGTTTTTGGATGAGGCGAATGTAGAAAGATTAGCTAAAATGATTAAACAGCAAGCACAGCAAGCACAGTTTATTGTGGTTAGTCACAAAAATCCGATGCTGAAGTCCGCAGAACGCATTATTGGGGTGACTCAAGCGCGAGGCGCTCATACCCAAGTGGTGGGATTAAAAGTTCCGTCATAAGAATGCTTCGGTGTAAATTTGATCGTAATTTAACTTTTATAGAATTCGAGATCGGAATTTTAGCAAGAATGACATCTGAAATAATCCGCCCACGCTCCGAAATATTAAATACTCAAGTCATTACCCGTAATAGCGGCAAACGCATCGGGGTAGTGAAGGAGTTATTGGTAGACATTGACCGACGGGAAGTGGTGGCGCTCGGTTTACGAGATAGCCTGATTTCTCTCGCCGGTATGCCTAGGTTTATGCTCCTCAGTAGCATCCAAAAAATTGGTGACGTAATCCTCGTCGAGGATGAAAACGTGATCGAAGATATCGATGTGGAAGCATATAGCAACCTGATTGGCAGCGAAACGATCACGGAAACCGGGGATCTTTTGGGAAAAGTTCGGGGGTTTAAATTTAATGTGGAAACTGGCGAACTCTATTCTCTAATTATTGCGTCATTAGGGATTCCCCAAATTCCCGAGCAAATGCTCAGTACCTACGAATTGCCCATTGATGAAATTGTCAGCAGTGGCCCGAATCGGTTAATTGTTTTTGAAGGGGCGCAAGACCGCTTGACCCAATTATCCGTCGGGGTGATGGAACGCTTGGGTATTGGGGAAGCCCCTTGGGAAAAGAACCGCGAAGAAGAATTTCTCACGCCGAAAATTCGCATTGACAATCAACTCGGAACTGGAAAAACCATCCCAGAACCAGAACCCGTGCGGTTCCGCGAAGCGGATCGCGAACGCGAATCGCCTGCACGAGTCGTCGAAGAGGCTTGGAGTGAAGACGAATGGGGTGAACCGGAATCAGTTCCCGTCCCCGAGCCCATTTCAGAAGCCATGTACTATGAGGAAGAACTGGAAGAAGATAACTGGAATGAAGGCAGTAGAGGCGATCGCTATGAAGATTATCGAGATCCGGTGAATCCCTATCCTGAGCCAGATTATCCCCAAGAATACGACTATCCCGATGTAGAAGCGGATGCTTGGGCCGACGAAGGAGAGCAAACTCCCTATACACCCCCTCGCGTCAATATCCCACAGAAACAGAAAGCTCCAGAATATGAAGAAGAACCGGGATATTAACTGGGCGTTGCACAATTAAGTAGTAGGGTGGGCAAATTTTGCCCACCCTACTTTATTTGTTGGTTGTTGTTGGTTGTTGGTTGGTTGTTGTTGGTTGTTGGTTGGTTGTTGTTGGTTGTTGGTTGGTGGTTGGTTGTTGGTTGTTGGTTATTGGTTGTTGGTTGGTGGTTGAATCGAATAACAAATAACAAACAACAAATAACAAACAACAAATAACATCAAAAAGCATAATTACTGAAGTTGATATAAAATAACACCAGTCAGAAGTTATATGGTATTTAGCTAATGCTAGACTCAACTCTCCTAGTTCCACTGTTATACCTGGTTTTGGCTGGGGTTTACTTGGTTGTGGTTCCCTTTGCTACTTATCTCTATTTACAACAACGCTGGAATGTTGCCACCTCCTTTGAGCGTGGTTTTATGTACTTTTTGGTCTTTTTCTTTTTCCCTGGATTGTTATTACTCAGTCCATTTTTGAATTTTCGCCCTCAACGCCGGGAAATCTAATCTTTGACTCTGGGAAAGTTGTCGTGAAAATTTCATGGTAATTTTTAGGATTCAGTGATTTTACCTGCTTATAGCACTTCTCAGAGTTATGAAGTACAAAAAAACTGTCATTCCCGCCTCCTTCGGAGCCTGGGGCGTTAGCGCTATATGCGGGAATCCAGAAAACCTCTGTACTTCATCAGGATAATAACCGCTATATAGTAAAGATAAAATTACTGAATCCTTAAGCCATTGATGATAATTTTGATAATTTTATTCTGAATAATTATGCGTAGAATTGATGTAATTGGCATTGGCTTGGGAATGTTTTTGGCCGGTGGATTGGTTTATTTAGCCTTAGAATTTGCCGGATTAGATAGTCAATCAGCGGGAATTTGGAGCCAAGCTGTCCTGGTGGGGGGAGTGGTGGGCTGGCTGTTGACTTATTTGTTTAGAGCCCTGACTCAACAAATGACCTTGAATCAGCAAATTAAAGAGTATAAAGAGGCGGTTTTAACGAAGCAGTTAGAAGAAATGTCCCCGGAAGAATTAGCGAAAATTCAGGCAGAAATTGAAGCGGAGAAAAAATCTTAAAAGTGTAGATTTTGGTAGCATATTTTGGTAGTAGCATATTTTGGTAGGGTGGGTTAGGCGGACATTGAGATTGGGAAACAAATCAGCCATTTAATATTTCCGCGCCCTTCCCACCACAGCCAAATTAATTGAAAAAACGGTGCGTTACGGCTCGAATTGGGTTAATTTGTGCTAATTTAATGTTCATGGCGAGCCTAACGCACCCTACAATTTACTTAGCACTTGTCAGAGTTATGAATTACAAAAAAACCTGTCATTCCCGCGAATGCGGGAATCCATCAAACCTCTGTACTTCATCCGGATTATAACCGCTATATACAGCGTTTTTCAGGTTACTGAACCACGCTAGGGCGAAGCATTTCGGTATTTAATTTAATATTGTAGGGGCGATTCGCGAATCGCCCCTACACTGCCGGAATGCTTCGCCCCTACAGGTATTTGTGGTTTACTCGCGGAGAAAATAGCTATATGGCTGACGACTAAAATCTATCGGACAACCAATCTAAGTTACGACCAACCAACAATTCAGTCATTTTCGCATGATGCGTATTTTTCATGGCTACAGTTTGCCAATCAAATCTATGTAAATTTGCCCAGGCTTTCACAGCTTGACTTTCATCATAAGTCATCAGAAAGTCTCCAGCCATTTGACTCGCTAATTGAAATAAATTTTGATGGTTTAATTGAGCATACTGATAAAGACGATGCCCAGCTTTTTTCCCCGCTGCTGTGTAGGGAGGATCGATAAAAAATACCACATTATGCCGATGAATATTCTGGGTAATAATTTCTAAACCATCTCCGGGAATAAAAGTAATGCGATCGCGTATTTCCGCAATCTGCAATATCCGACGTTTCAAGGTTTCTGGATACCAGCGAGACTTTAAACCTTTCCCTTTTTCTCCTTGCTTAACCATCCCGGCACCAGGGGCTAAAATTCCGCCTCGATTTACCCGATTTTTCACAATTGTTTGAAAAGCTTTGTGTTTTAATGACTGGGGTTCATTTGACAAGATTTCTCTCACCGCCTCATCGGTCATTTCAAACTTAATAATTTCCTCTGCTAACCACTCTGCATCTCCAGATAAAATAGTCTGCCAAACTGCTGCAACCTGGTCATCTAACTCTACCATTGTCACATGATTGGCTAATTTTTCAAAAGCCACTGTTAAACTGACAATTCCGCCACCAGCAAACGGTTCAATAAATTCTTGGGCTACATTCGGTAAACTATTTAGCCATTGTCGAATTCGAGGCACTAACCAAGTTTTTCCTCCGGGATAGCGAAAAGGACTCCTTTGAGGAACCGAGGAAACATTAGTAATTTGGTTGAGGTTTTGTCGATCGAATAGGGAAAGTTGTTGCATGGCGATCGCGTAATTATCGCGTAATCATCTCCTAATTAGAGTAAATCGATTAAACTGGGCGCATCTGGTGGATTCACCTCTTCTAATACCAAATCCGCTTTTCAAGTAGAGGCGATTCGCTTTCTCTCCTCTAGGATCATCCCCTAAAACGAGGAGAGAAGAGAGAAGAGAGAAGAGAGAAGAGAGAATTTTCATGGTTCACCTATGCATCTCTTTTCTATGCATCTCTTTTCTCTGCACCTCTGGATCTCCCTTCTTGGGTTGTGAGAACCGGATTTGATATCACAACCTGTGGCGACTGTCTCCTGCCTGGAATCGGATCTTCGATCGCGATCGCCCTGTAGTAAAGTATTTTGAGGTTAGCCCAAGAAAAAATTACTATCTATATCAAGAATGAACTCGGTTCAACAATGCTTTGCGTCTCTGCGGAATCGCGCCGAATGTGCCTTGATTCCTTTTATCACCGCTGGCGATCCTGACTTGGAGACAACGGCCCAAGCTTTGCAACTCTTAGATCGCCACGGGGCAGATTTAATTGAACTCGGTGTTCCCTATTCCGATCCTCTGGCCGATGGGCCAGTGATTCAAGCCGCAGCGACTCGCGCTTTGCAACGGGGCACCCGGTTAGATGATGTGTTAGAAATGCTTGCCCAGGTGACGCCACATCTGAAAGCGCCGATTATTTTGTTTACTTATTACAACCCGATTTTGCATCGCGGGTTAGAAACTTTTTGCCAACAAATTGCCCAAGCTGGGGTGAAAGGCTTGGTGGTGCCGGATTTGCCGTTGGAAGAATCCGCCGAGGTGATTCAGGTGGCCACGGGATATGGGATCGAGGTGGTGTTGTTGGTGGCGCCGACGACTCCCAAAGACCGAATTAGCGCGATCGCCGAACAGTCTCAGGGATTTATTTATTTAGTCAGCGTCACCGGTGTTACGGGCATGAGAACGGAAATTCAGTCTCGGGCGAAAGATTTGCTGACTCAGATTCGAGACTTTACCGACAAACCCATTGGGGTCGGTTTTGGCATTTCTGACCCAGAACAAGCCACCCAGGTGAAAAATTGGGGCGCTGATGCGGTGATCGTGGGCAGTGCCTTTGTCAAGCGGTTAGCCGATGGGACTCCCGCACAAGGCTTAGAGGCGATCGCTGATTTCTGTTCCCGTCTCAAGTCAGCGATTCGTTAACTGTTCTTACAGCAATTTTCTCCGCGAGTAAACCAAAAATATCTTTAGGGGCGAAGCATTCCGTAGGGGCGAATGCGAGAACGCCCCTACAAGGGCGAATGCGAGAACGCCCCTACTGCTTAAAATATTAAAAGAAAATGATTGATTTGATTTGATTCAATCAGGGTCAGAAAATCGGTTTTTAGGGTTTTGAGGATCGAATCATCTGCTCTATTCGCCGAAAATCTCGTTCTACTTCTACCCACAGCGATCGATTGTGCGGATCGGTGCGGAGTGCTTTTTTTAAATATATTCTCGCTTGCCCTAATTTTTTCTCTGTAATTAATTGACTAGCCAAGCTTTGATAAGCGCTGGCTAACCACTCTTTTACATCCGGATCTTGCGGAATTCTTTGTATCAGCGCTTCGGTTAAGACAACAGCGCGAGCAAAGCGTTTATTTTGTAAAAATCCCTGTAAGTCTAAATATGCTTTTTGCTTTAGTAATTTTTCCGGATCCGTAAGCTCAAAATCCTGTCGAGGATTTGATTTATTATTTGATTTTTTAACAGTGACCCGCGTCTGGGGTGGTGTTTTTGTTGATGATGAAGCCGATGGCGATCGCACTTCATCTAACTTTTCACCGGGCGGTTTGGCGATGCCCAGCAGAAAATTATATGCTTGATTAATCTCAATAAACTTATCGTGGGATTTCAAATCTTGAGGATTTACATCGGGATGATATTTTCTCGCCAATCGTCGGTAGGACTGCTTGACTTCTTCGAGAGTTGCATCCACTGTTAAACCCAATAATCGATAAGATTCTTCAATATTCATAGAAGTAAAAATGGTAGAAACCGTTAATTTTGCTCCGAGGTTTTCTGGGAAAATCTGGAGCGAAAAAAAATAAGGCTTAAATCCTAGAAGTAAATAAGGATTTAAGCATTTAAGTCAAGCATAATTAACTGGCTAAAAATAACTGGCTCAAAACAGAGTGAACCAGTGCCACTAATGCCAATCAATTTTAACTGTCATCATCCAAAGAACTAATCGAAGCTAAAGTTTTCTCCAAGTGCATTCGCTGTTCCATTTTGTGCAAAAAATAGCCGGTCATCATGGCTGAAGCTAATAAACCGGCTAAATTTTCCCGATTAGTGGTGATTTGAATATCAAAGTTGTCTGATGGTAGAACTCCCATCATTCCTTGCACATTTTGGGAGATAATTTCCTTGATTTCTGTAGAAGCAGATTTGGCCATATTCGCCAAAACTTCTGGGGGTTGGTGCCGCAGATATTTCAGCAATTGATTGGCATCTACAGAATCGGTATTGGAATTCATAAAATTTGGTTGATCTACCATAATTATTTTGGGGATTTAGACGGTTCTATACGATCGATTGAGAGTTCCAGATTTCAGAACATGAAATGAGCGAAAACTCGCCGCAACAATTTAATTGATTTTTAAGACAATTTAGATGCAAGGGTCGATCCAGTCAAGATGTCTGGTTCCCCCGATTGGGGTTCACAGATGAGATTCCGATCGATTTCAACCCGATCGCGATCGGGTTGATTTTAGGCTTCGGTTCCGGTGAACCTTCCGCTCAGAATCTTTCCTGGGACTCTTGATGGCGCTTCCTTTCGCTAGTCTAACATAGATAACTGACTGGCTGCCAATGGCTGCCAAGGGCTGCCAAGGGCTGCCAAGGGGATGATATCTGCGATCGCCCACCGAAACCCTAGTGCTGCCAATGAAAAAAAAGAATTTTGCTCGGGGTAGTTGACTTTACCAAAAAAATGGTTAATAATGATGCGTGCTGATTCGCTAGAGCAAAAGATGCCTGCCATCACAGGGAAGCATCCAATTATCTGGCAAATTAGTCAAATTCGGGGGCGTGGCGGAATGGTAGACGCTACGGACTTAAGAAATTGAGCCTTGTTAGAGAAATCTGGCAAGTGGATGCTCTCAAATTCAGGGAAACCTAAATCTGGTGACAGACAAGGCAATCCTGAGCCAAGCCGAAACCAGCCAAAAGCGGTTCGGAAGGTGCAGAGACTCGACGGGAGCTACCCTAACGTTTAGCCGAGGGTAAAGAGAGAGTCCAATTCTCAAAGCCGAATGGCAGTGGTGAAAGCTGCGAGAGAATGAAAATCCGTTGGCTAGTGATAGCCGTGTGGGTTCAAGTCCCACCGCCCCCATATAAACCCCATCTAAAATAAGCCCATATTTGGCATTAGTGCTTCAATTTTTCACTCAATTGCCATCACACAGGGTAATCTCACGATTTACCAAAAATCATGCAACAGTAGGGGCGCAATGCTTGCGCCCCCGCACGGTGCGACCACGGGGGGCGCAAGCATTGCGCCCCTACATCAGCCCAAATAACTCTCGTAATTGTAGCAATAATTTTTTTGCCATCACACAGGGTAATCTCACAGGGTAATCTCACAGGGTAAATAGCGAAAAACCCCGTCTCACAATGAGTCAGGGTTTTTTTATCTGCGCTTTAAGCCAAATCCGGTTCTTAAGTACGGGCGAGAAAGAGAATCGCCCCTACGATTCGCTATAAGTAAGTGAACATAATTAATTGCACTTTTCGTTCCCCGACATAAATCTTTGGATTCCCGCATTCGCGGGAATGACAACTTTTGCATCTAATGGGGTCTGTGGTGAATTTATTTATGCACATCTACTTATGTCATTCCCGCGAATGCGGGAATCCAATGTCATTCCCGCGAATGCGGGAATCCACAAGAGTTTTAGGGTGACGATCGTAGTCAGTCTAAAACTGGAAAGCGGATTTGGTATTAAACTATGAACCGCTTAGACTTCGGCCATTGCGGTATTCACTTGTTGGCAGACAAAGGGCAAAATGGCTTCGTTCTTACTTTGGGCTTTGCCTTCGGTAAAGACAATTAGCAAGAAAGGACGGCGATCGGGTAACTCAATATACGCCGCATCATGGCGCACTTGGCTGGTGAAACCAGCTTTTGACCAGAGTTTTGCCTCTAGGGGCAAACCCCCACCGAGAAAACCTGTGACTTGATTTTCCGGGTCAGCGGCTAAATCTTCGGGATCGAGACTACGTTTCATTAGTTCCATCATCGCTTGTGATGCCCCAGAGGAAACGGCGACTCCGCCTAAAATACTATGCATCAGACGGGCGGTGGCATCGGTGGTTAACATATTCCGATTTTCCATTAGTTCGCCGAGAAAGGCTCGTTCTCGACCATAAGGCCCATCACACCAGGTTTTCTGATTAATATTCACCGCTTCAAGTTCTGGCCATCCCAGAGACTTGAAGTAACGATTGACAATATTGCGTTGAGATTTCCAGGTTTCCAATGGGCCAGAGGGTAATTCCGGGCCGCTGGTGGTGCCGGTTAAAATATCTACGACTAAACTGGTGGCATCATTGCTGGAGTCAACGATCGTATCCCGCACGGCTCTTTGTAGTTCCGCTGACGGGGTAATCATGTCTTTGTCCAGCCATTCATACACGGCCACCAGGTAAAATAGTTTGACGATACTCGCGGGATAGATGCGATCGCCCCCACGATAGCTAAAGCCCCGAATGGGATGACTCCAAAACGCTTGTGGACTCAAAGCCCCGCCGGTATTGACGGGAACCGGAGGATCGTAAACAATCCAAGTCATGGCAATTTGGTTGCGGGCTAATTCGGGGAATTGCGCCCAAGTCGCCTCTAAAATGCGACTACCTAAGTTTTCTAGTGTTTGATCTTTACGAAAAAATGTCATAAGAAAGTAAATTCACGATAATTTTAGTAGGGTGAACATTGCCCACCCTATCGCCTACAGATGCATAACAGACAACAACAATATCGCTGTCAGATAAACCTGAATCTCTATAATTCTCCCCAGTGCGAATCTTTAGCCACCCAAGCCGCAAAAGGTCGTCTTGTGCGAATTGTACTCCCAGAGGTGGATCGCTTAGACGATCTCAAAAATGATTTAAAAAGCGATCGACCAATTAAAGTACAACTTTGTGAAGATGACTATCCGGGTTGGTTAAAAATTGATGACATCATCCACCTGAAACCGACGGAGGAAGTTTATCAGCCACCGATTTTATCTGCGGATGAAATTCAAGCCAGACTGCCTAGGGCGATCGCTTTTACTCAAGCGGCTATGCAGCAACCGAATTATTATCTGTGGGGGGGGACGGTTGGGCCAAATTATGATTGTTCGGGATTGATGCAAGCGGCTTTTAGCAGTGTGGGCATTCAATTGCCTAGAGATGCTTACCAACAAGCCGCTTTTACTCAAGCAATTTCTCTGGAGGATTTGCAACCGGGGGATTTAGTGTTTTTTGGTTCGGCGGTAAAAATTACCCATGTGGGTTTGTATTTAGGTGAAGGACGTTATATTCATAGTTCCGGTCGGGAAAACGGGCGAAATGGAATTGCGATCGATGTTTTGTCCCCAGAAGGCGATCGCGTCACCCAACATTATTATGGCATTTTGCGGGGTGCCGGTCGGGTGATTGCCAGTTATCAGCCACAGGATCAACCACAGAACGATTAAAAATTAGTTTTCCCTTTTCTCGATAATAATTTCTGATAAAGGTTTGCCCGGTGTTGGGCCGATTCGGTCAACTAATTGGCGAAATTCAGCCTCAGAAATTGGCTCCCGATCCCACTGACCAGAAGGAGGTATGATGCCAGTTTGACTGATTTGGGTGATTGGGTAAGTTTCCGCTACAGGTAAGACAATTACTTCCACTCTTTGCCCTGGTTTAAAAGGCAAATTGGATAAAACTAATTGGGCTGACTCTTCTATGTTGATATAGGTTTTGTAGGCGTTCATGGCTGGTTTATGCGACTAATTTAATTGTACACAAATTGAATCGATAAAATAATGAAAAATTATTTATTGCCAATAACAACTCCCTTTACTTACTATAGTTTGAAAAAAATATTTTCACCGATGGGAAGACAGCGATCGACCGGCTAACTGGTTTTCTCGAAAATCATCAAATGTTGCTGCGGTAAAATATCCTTAGTTTCTCGCCAAACCAAACCCACCGCTTGCATTTCTTTCTTCACCTGTGCTTCGGTCATCTTATGTAATGGCTTAATCATAATCAAAGGATTTTCTTTCCGATATTCCACCAAAACTACTCTGCCACCAACTTTCAAACCCTGAATAATTCCTTCGATCGTTTCTCTGGGATAGGCAAACTCATGGTAGGCATCCACCATTAAGGCTAAATCTACCGTAGATTCGGGGAGGTTAGGATTGGTTTCGGTGCCTAAAATAGTTTGAACATTTTCAATTTTATTTTCTTTTTTGAGAAACTCCAGAATGTCGATCATTTCTGGTTGAATATCTACCGCGAGCACTTTGCCCTGAGCAACTAAAGGACTAATTCTAAAACTAAAATAACCCGTTCCCGCCCCAATATCAGCGACAATATCTGTCGGTTGCAAATTAAGGGCATTAATCAGTTTTTGCGGCTGTTCTTCGGTTTCTCGACTGGATCTTTCTAACCAACCAGCCCCTCGGTGTCCCATAACTTGAGCAATTTCTCGACCCATGTAAAATTTGCCAATGCCGTCAGGGTCGTGAACCGTCCGCTGTTCATAATGTGGATAAATTCCAGCATCCGCGATCGCCGTCGTTTCTAAGGCGCAACCATTGCCGATAAAAACAATCAGCGGCGTCAATAAAATTAATAAAATTGGGATATTTTTTTGCTTCACTGACAAAAGGTTATTTTTCATGTAATTTTGGTGGGGTATTTGATAACGAGTAAAAGAAATCAGTTTTAATTGGTTAACTTTTTGCCACAAAATTGGATAACCATGCCAATAAATTTAACTTGTGGAGCACAATTTGTCTAGCTTCGGCGATCGCCTCTTTAGCCTCATACCAAGCGTCGGGAGTAGCCGTCACTTCTTGGATAAATTGAATCCCTTTTTCATCCAAACTAGGCAACCGGAGAAAACTACCCGGAGGCAATAATTTATCAGGGGCAGTTCCCCCGTAATAAATCGGTAAACACCAACATAATAAAGCATCCCATAACTTTTCCGTCACATACCAATCATTCTCCGCATAATTTTCTATAGTCAGATTATAATAATAAGGAGCCATCCCATGCCACTTATTGCCCAAACTGCCACAAGATTTAGTCCAGTCGGGCAAATTGCGACCGTATAAATCAACATCCAATTGAGAATTCAGTAAAGACTGCATAAACTCAAACCGTTTTTGATGAGTGACAGCCCGGTTTACCCCGGAAACAATCCAACTACAAGGTTTAATTTTTTCCGGCGATTTTAGGTCATTCAAATCCCGAAATTCATTTAACAAATACCAAATTGCTGGCATATAATCCGGTTGCGGGGCATAGTCATCAGGGCCAGAAATATAAGCACAATACTTTTTAGCAGATTGATAATGCCGCATAGTGCGCGGTAACACTTCATCAAGAGGCGGTTCGCGCCAAAGAAAAATGCAGCGTTCTTTGGGAACTCCCCGCAATTTTGCTTGCATTTCTGCCAGTTCTTGTTGATAGCGTTTTTCTTTTTGTGGCGCTTTTAAATAAGACCAAGGTTTAGGATATTCGGGACGACTTGGCCAAGTAAAAAAGTTATAAAATAGTAAAAAATCTGGCTGGGGATGCGTGGCTAACATTTGCACATTACCCCACTCACCGAAGGGATTAGGGGTTTGATGCCATAACCAATCCGCTGCACTGGGATTAAGTTTGGGGTAACTACTAATCATGCCGATAATTTTTTTGCTCATTTTCTGTGGCTTTGGTGAATATATTTGAATTTTAGCGGTCAGCCTCTAATTTTATGTTCAAGCTAGTTTTAATATTACCCTTAATCAGTTTTGTCTGCGAAAAAGAAACCGGGTTTCTGCGAAAATTTTGGTTTTTTAACAAATAATTTTCTGAGAAACCCGGTTTCTGGGTCTCGGTTTAGATTAGATCCGGGAATGCTTTGCCCGGACAAAAGGCGATCGCTTTTATTAGTGACGCAGGCATCATTAATCAGAAATCAGCACAGCGATCGCCATGCCATAATATACTCAAGAATTAAGACATTGATGGAATTGGGATAATTAATCTTAACACCGAAGTTTATTCCTCCCAAAATAAAGTGGCCAGAGGGTGTCAAGAACTGACTAGATTTTTCTGTGTTTGTTAATCCTGTTTAATAATTCAGTTTAAAACCGTAGGTCTGACAAATTAAGCCGAGGTGCCAAAAACTTCGGCTTAATTTCCGTTATGATACCCAATCGTCTGGGTAATTCCTATCAAACATAAGTTTTTAGGAAGTAAGATGTTCCGGGAATCAATACCCACCATTTTAGTTTAATCGTTAATCTTGAAAATTATAATCTGCTGTTTCTTCAACCACCTGTTTTCCTTCCTCAATTAAATATTTTAAAAATTCTTCAGCCACCACAGAAATCTGTTTGTTTTTGGGATAAATCACATACCAATAACGTTCAATGGGGAAGTCCTGTACATCCAATATTTTTAATTTTCGAGTAGCCCCTTCTAAGGCTAAAACATGACGAGAGACTACAGAAATCCCTAACCCACCAGCGATCGCTTGCTTAATCGCCTCATTGCTGCCCAACTCCATGCGAACTTTTACCGAAACACCGTGTTCTTCAAAAATTTTTTTCACCGCTTTCCGGGTTCCCGAACCGGGTTCGCGCATAATAAACGGCTCATTTTTCAAGCGTTCAATGGGAATATTCTTTTCATCGGCTAAAGGATGATTTGATGCCGCCAAAACTACTAGAGGATTGTCGAGGAATTTGTAAGAAGTCACCTCAAAATTTTCTGGCAATTTACTTAGAATATATAAATCGTCTAAATTCTGACTTAATCGTTCTTCCAAGCCTTCATGGTTGGTCACTTGAAGGGCAACATCAATTCCTGGATAGCGACGACAGAAAACTCCTAATAAACGAGGAATGATATACTTAGCCGTTGTCACCACGGTTAATCGTAGTTTTCCTTCCTTTAGTCCTTGGAGATTTGCTACAGTCATTTCAAACTGAGCTAACCGCTCGAAAATATCTCGACAAGTTAATAAAAGTTGCTCCCCAGCTTCAGTTAAATATAGACGCTTGCCAACTTGCTCAAACAATGGCATTCCCACCACTTTGGCTAATTGTTTGACTTGCATGGAAACTGAAGGTTGAGTCAGAAACAATTCTTCCGCTGCTCTGGTAAAACTCCGATGACGAGCCGCTGCTTCAAAAACCCTAAGCTGATGCAGTGTTGCCTGGTTCAACGTTTTTTCTCCTGGTCATTATATATAGAGTCTAGTATATTATAACTTACTGGTTAATTATTTTTGCTTATGAAGCCAGGATAAATTTTGGATTCCCAAGTTCTGCTTCCGGGCAGGAGGAGCGGAGGGGCGGAGGGGCGGAGGGGCCGCCATCGGAGTGTGGGGCGGAGGGGCAGAGGAGCAGAGGAGCAGAGGAGCGGGGGGGCAGAGGAGCGGGGGAGCGGAGGGGAGCCGCCATCGGAGCCGCCATCGGAGCCGCCATCGGGGTGGGGAATAATTAACAATTAACAATTGACAATTGACAATTAAACAAAATTATCAATTATCAATTGTCAATTATCAATTATTCCCTCTTCCCTACACCCTACACCCTACACCCTACACCCTACACCCTACACCCTACACCGATGGCGGCCCTACACCCTACACCCTACACCCTAGATTAAGCATTCGCATCCAGGATCCGAGAGGGGATAAAGCGATCCATCCACTTTTCTAAATAAACCCGGTTGGCTTTTCGTTGTTCCGGGTCAGCGGTATCTAATGGATAAGGGGCTAGACCTCGAATGGCTGCCGTGGTGACACAAAACATGGATTTTTGAAATGTTTGGCAAATTAACACCCGTAAATCATCTTCTCCCCGCTGACTTTTTTGGTATATTTCATGGAGATAATCCGGTAAAAAATGACGCATATCTTGCATTAACAAGGTCGGGGGAATTCCGGCTCCGCCAATGGGCAATGGATCGGCATACAAAGCCCCATACATGAACATACTTTGATCGAAGGGAATTTGATAGGCTTGGGCATTGAATGAAACTGTCCCCAAAAACGGCATTCCCCGGAAGAATACGGCCTCAACGTAAGGAACCGCTGTATCCATGAGGAAGGTTAAACCCGCCGATTCCGGGATGATTTCATAAACGCGATTCCGCCCTGGCGGACGCTCTTGCGAATCGCCCACAGTAACTTTGTAGGTAATCGGTTGATTGGCAGCCGCGACTAAAGCATTGAGGATATGGTCTACCACTTGGGGAATGGATTTAATTTGGCCGCGATCGTACAAGTCAGATAAGTCAATAAACATATCACTCATCACCCGCCAAAATTGCCCCAAGGCACTGTAGTAAGCCATTTGCCGCATTTGTTCCGGCAAAAATTCTGGAAATAGACGGTGAATGGTCAGCATCAGGGGATTTCTGTTTAATTTCCCTTGAATTAAGGCTTCTACCCTTTGACGAAATTCTGGGGAGTCAACGTAAGTATCTAGACCGCCGCCGCCATGCCAAAGCATCGATTTCATGCAGTATTCTGCATATTCAAAATTAATGCGATCGTGCCACCAGTGACGGAGCAATTTATCGAGGGATATTTCCCCATTAAAATATTTAAAAAATGGGAATAAGACTAAAAACTGGTGGTCAGCATTATAGATGAGATTCCGGGAGTAAGCATCTAAGACAATGCCATAACTTTTCAGAATGCCGACTACTTCAGTGACATTTTGGGGAGAATCTTTGAGTAAAGCTTCTCCCGATTCTAATCGGTGAATATATTCAGCTAAAAGATGTTGAGAAGGTTTTAGTTTTAAGGTTGGCATAGCAATTTATTCCGCTATTTTATTTGAGCAGGCAATATGGTCAAATCGAGAAATTAGGGGGAAATTCCCCCTACCCTATAGGAAAGAGAGTGGTGAAAAGAGAAAAGAGAGGTGCTTCGGAGAGAGGAGAATTTTCCTCTCTATCCTCTATAATCCTCTATAATCCTCTTTTCTCGATCGCGCTGACCGCTGACGGTTGAGTGATGATTAAAGAATTAATCCCCGCTTCACTCCAGCGGACTAACCAATTTGGTTGCAAGCCAAAGACAAAAATCAATACCATTAATACTAAAGCGGGAAGGCGATCGCGCCATTGTACTCTGGGTAAGTTGGTGACAATTGGCGACAGACGACCAAAAAAGACTCGGTTAATCATTAATAAGAAATAGACCGCTGTTAAACCCGTTGCCACCATACAGAATAATGTCTGCACCGGAAATACGGGAAAACTGCCGCGAAAGATCATAAATTCCGCAATAAATCCCACCATACCGGGAATTCCGGCACTAGCCATCACCCCTAAAACCATTAAGCTACCAATTAAGGGTAAGCCGCGTTCTGGGTTGAGTAGTCCTTGCAATGCATTGACATCTCTGGTGCCAGTTTTTTTGTAAACAACTCCTACGAGGAAAAATAGGAAGGCAGAAATTAGACCGTGGCTAATCATTTGCGCGATCGCTGCTACCAAACTCAGGGGAGTCGCCGCCGCAAAAGCTAAGAGGATAAAGGCCATGTGAGCAATGGAGGAATAAGCCACCACTTTTTTCATGTCTTGTTGCGCGATCGCACAAGATGTCCCATATAAAGAACTCACCGCTGCCCACGTCGCGAACCAAGGGGCGAGAAATGTCCAGGCGTCTGGAAACAAACCGACCCCAAACCGTAACATCCCATAAGTCCCCAATTTCAACAACACCCCAGCCAACAGCATCGAAACCGGGGTTGAAGCTTCCACGTGAGCATCGGGCAACCAAGTATGCAAGGGGAAAAAGGGAATCTTAATCCCAAAGGCAATAAACAATCCTGCCAGGAGTAAAATTTGGGATGTCTTAGGTAAAGCGCTGGTTAATAGAGGCTGATAATCAAACGTGTTCGCCCCACTCAACCAAACGATGCCCAAAAATGACGCCAGGAGCAAAATCCCCGAAACTGCCGTATAAATCAGAAACTTCATCGCCGCATAAGCCCGACGCTGACCGCCCCAAATGGCAATTAAAAAATATAGCGGGATTAGTTCTAGTTCATAGAACAGAAAAAATAGCAGCATATCTTGGGCGAGAAATGCGCCGGACACGCCAATATTTAGCAGCAATAATAAGGCATAATACAAGCGGGGTCTTTCGATGGTGCGCTCGCTTGCCCAAATTGCCAGCACCGTCAAAAAACTATTTAAACAGAGCATGGGCCAAGATAGTCCGTCCACCCCTAAGTGATAGTTCAGCCCAATGGGTTTAATCCACGGTAAATATTCAGAAAATTGCATCCCCGATTGCTGGGGGTCAAACTGCAACCCTAACAGTGCCGTCCAAACCAGTAGCGCGATCGCCACAATCAAAGCCACTAAACGATAAGCACTTTGGTGAATAGTTTTTGGCAACAAACTCAGGACAATCACACCGCCTAACGGCAACCAGACAAAAGCACTGAGCATTCTTAATTTCTCGCTCCCATAAACAATACAACTTTCTTTGTTCTTTGTTGATTGTTCTTTGTTGATTGTTCTTTGTTGATTGTTCTTTGTTGATTGTTCTTTGCTGATTGTTCTTTGTTGATTGTTCTTTGTTCTTTGTTCAACAACCAACCACCAACAAACAACAACCAACTAACAACCAACTAACAACCAACAACCAACAACCACCAACCACCAACTAACAACCAACAACCAACAACAACCAACTAACAACCAACAACCAACAACCAACAACCAACAATATTAGCCAATTGGCAAATAGTCACCCAAGATCCAGGAAAACAGCAGCAACAAACCAACGCCGATCATAATCGTCAAGATATAACCCTGAGACTGACCAGAAACGCTGTACTTGAGACTTTGACCACCAAACACCGTGGCTAGGGCAGCAAAATTAACCAACCCATCCACCACATAGCGATCGAACCAGGAAGTCATCTTAGACAACAGATCCACAGCGGCCACCACCGTCAGCCGGTAGAATTTTTCCACATAAAAGTCATAAGCAAAAAAGTCTTGGACAAATCGCAAAGACTTTTGCACTGGTCTAGCCCAAGCCCGTCCCAAATCCAGCATAAAACCGATCGAACAACCGATCGCCCCACTGAGGATCAAAAGAGGTAAAGCTAGTTGATTCAGCAGTCGTCCATTCGTCGCCCAAGGGCCTGTCCAAGAAAGCAAAAATTGCCATTGGTCTAAGATCGGCGGCACCAACAAATTAACAATGATTAAAGACACCATCGGCACCGCCATTGGCCAAGGCACCTCTGGGGCGCGGCGGGTTTTCGGTTGCGGTTCGCCTAAAAACACCAGACGAAAGACGCGGGTTAAATTTAAAGCAGTCAAAGCATTAACCAGCAGCAAAATGCCAATCAGCCAAGCCGGAGCTTCCCAAAAACCATTCACCCAGCGGCGCATAGTCCAAAATGTTCCCAAAGGCAACAAAGCCACCAAGCCCGCAGCACCGACCACAAAGGCAGAAGTTGTCGCAGGCATTCGCGACCACAAACCCCCCATTTCCGTAATGTTTTGATTATTGGTGGTGAGAATAATTGAGCCAATGCTCATAAATAACAGGGCTTTGGCGATCGCATGAGTAAACAGCAACAACAAAGCCACATCGATCTGCTGAAGACCTACCGCCAAAAACACCAAACCCAAATAAGCACTGGTGGAATGAGAAAGCGTCCGTTTAATATCAATTTGGGCCAAGGCCATCAAAGATGAACCAATTGCCGTCACCGTGCCAATCACCACCAAAGCCACCGAAGCCACTGGAGACAAAGTAAAAACCGGATGCAGCTTAATCAGCACAAATGCACCGGCAGCCACCACCACCGAGTTTCGCATAATCGACGCGGGATTTGGCCCTTCCATCGCTTCATCCAGCCACAGATGCAAGGGAAACTGAGCACATTTGCCCAAAGGACCCGCAATCAAAGATAAACCCAGCAAAGTTTCCGTCAAAGGGGGCAAGTTTGATGAAGTCGCCCAACTTTCTAACTCACTAAAAGTCAGTCCTTCTCCGTAGGTGGAAAGTGCCACCAAACCCATCAACAAAATAATATCCCCCACCCGTTTGGTCAGGAAAGCATCTCTGGCGGCAGTCACAACCAAAGGCTGGGCATACCAAAAACCGACCAACAGGTAAGTGGAAAGGGTCAGCATCTCCAACAGGCCATAACTGAGCAATAATGAGTCACTAATCGCAATTCCCGACAGCGCTCCTTCAAAAAAGCCCATCAGACCAAAGAAGCGAGCTAAAGCCCAGTCTTTTTCCATATAGCCCAGGGCATACAGTTGTGCCAGTAAACTGATACTCGTGACCAACTGCATCGCCCCCAAGCTGACCGGAGAAATCTCGATCGCCAACGACAAATTTAAATCCGCCACTTGTAGCCACGGCAATACTAGCTGAATGGGATTTATCTTCAATGACTGAACAAACGCAATTGACCCATGCACAAATGCCAATAAGGTCATCAATATATTAAAGTAAGCCGCTGGTCTTGACCCGGTTTTTCTAATAATTCCGATTGCCCAGGGTACACTAAAAGCTGCCCCAATCAAGCCATAAACCGGAATAAACCAACAGGTATTCACGATTAACTCATTCATTAAACTACTCCCATAGCAACATTTACTGGCAACTTTATCTAAAAATATCCCGGCTCATTTTTTCAATCTTTCACTACTTTTTTAACCGTTATAAATTATAAAAATTAACGAGAAAATTACTCCATGCAAACATCCTTTGGATATTGCCCAAGAATAGACTGAGTATTTTTACGGCTGACGAACCCTAACCCAATCTCACATAGTGCGAAATATTCGGCGAGGGTTTTTTAGGCTGTCATCGATGCTGTTTTATAAGCGTTTCGTTTGTCCTACTGAGATGAAAGTCTGAGGTGTCTTGGCCTTTGTGTCAAGGACTTCCGCCAAATTCTCCGATCGCTTTTGCTCCGAAGCATCACTATGGTTCTTGGTTGATGGTTCTTTGTTCTTTGTTCTTGGTTGATGGTTCTTTGTTCTTTGTTCTTGGTTGATGGTTCTTTGTTCTTTGTTCTTGGTTGATGGTTCTTTGTTCTTTGTTCTTGGTTCATGGTTCATCAACCAACCAACAACATGCATAATCCCTACCCAACAACATGCATAATCCCTACCCAACAACCAACAACCAACAACCAACAACCAACAACCAACCAACAACCAACAACCAACAACAACCAACATTTCGATTTCCTCGCCCGGATCCTACCCCTCTACCAGAGGGATTTCCACTTCCCGCGACATCATCCGGGACAGGTATGGATCCAGTGGCATTGATTTCACCATTGATTTCCCCGCCCGGTAGCCGGAAAAACCAGCCCATTGCCGTTGAACCGATATGATGTGACACTCCCCAACCAGCGATCGAGTCAAAGGGTTAAATCGTAACAAAACTTAACATATTGATGATATCTGGTAAGATAAACTTTGATTAAGTGGTTGATTTAAAAATATCATCAGGATTTATATTGTCAAAGTAACCATGCTTTCATATCATAAAATATGGGAATGCTTAATTTTTTATTAAAGTGATATGATGGCTTTCCCCGTGGAAAAATGTGCCTCCGGTGAATTCCTCAAGGTTTTTATGAGGAATCCGCCAAACATTTGTCTAGGTGTTTTTGTCAGGTAGGCAGTGGATCTCAGCGTGTCTTAATCCTTAATTACCTCAAAAAACATCTACGGCAAAAATATTAATGGGACGCATTTGCCCTAAACTTATTAAGTTGCAGAATTATTTTCGCGTTTATGAGAGGAAATCAAGAATGTCAATTGCTGTAGGAATGATTGAAACCAGAGGGTTCCCAGCAGTAGTGGAAGCCGCCGACTCAATGGTCAAAGCAGCTCGGGTTACACTCGTCGGTTATGAGAAAATTGGATCGGGTCGCGTCACGGTGATCGTTCGCGGAGATGTGTCGGAAGTACAAGCCTCTGTTGCTGCGGGAATTGATGCCGCCAATCGAGTCAATGGCGGGGAAGTCCTCTCCACCCACATTATTGCTCGTCCCCACGAAAACTTAGAATATGTTCTACCGATTCGTTACACCGAAGAAGTAGAGCAGTTCCGCTCCTATTAATCCAATCACCATAATGGTGATTGTTCTCCTAGTCCTTGCTGCCTGAGCTTTGTCATTGGTTATCAGTTGGTCAAAAAGGGCAGTTTTTACCGGCTGTCTGGACGTGATGCAAAAGTCATCCAGCGAGCTTAACTTTTAACCGATGACACCAAAACAAGCGTCCGAATCAATCATGGGATTGAAATGTTTACACAAAAATTCCGGGCGCTGGGTAGGAGAGGGAACAGAAACCACGTTGTTGCATTGTTGCCCTCGATTTTGCTGGATCATTTGCTGGATCAATGGTCGCAAACATTCGGGGCACATCCGTCAAAATTCATAAAT
Organism: Oscillatoriales cyanobacterium; assembly: GCA_011390955.1. Taxonomy (GTDB): domain Bacteria; phylum Cyanobacteriota; class Cyanobacteriia; order Cyanobacteriales; family Laspinemataceae; genus Planktothricoides. Next base: position 56,204 of record JAABRM010000032.1, read on the forward strand.
CACAAAGATCACAAAGGCATAAAAACCTATGGCCATTGCAGTTGGAATGATTGAAACTTTAGGCTTTCCTGGAGTAGTGGAAGCCGCAGATTCAATGGTAAAAGCCGCTAGAGTAACCCTGGTAGGGTATGAAAAAATTGGTTCTGGTCGCGTCACCGTTATTGTGCGCGGCGATGTTTCCGAAGTACAAGCTTCCGTATCAGCCGGAGTTGATTCCGTCAAACAGCGGGTTAAAGGGGGTCAGGTGCTCTCGACTCATATTATTGCCCGTCCTCACGAAAACTTGGAATATGTTTTACCCATTCGGTACACAGAAGCCGTAGAACAATTCCGCGATAGTTTAAATACACCAATTCGTCGGTAATCTCTAAACAATGCAACTTGCCAAGGTTCGGGGAACAGTCGTTGGCACGCATAAATTACAAAGCCTGACCGGAGTTAAATTGCTGCTACTCCAATATATAGACGAGCAAGGCAACCCCTTGCCCAACTATGAAGTGGCAGCGGATTTAGTCGGGGCAGGTTTCGATGAATGGGTGCTGGTGAGCCGTGGCAGTGCGGCTCGTCAGGAAAGAAGTTACGAGGAGCGTCCGGTGGATGCTTTAGTCGTGGCCATCATTGATACAGTAACGGTTGAGAATCGGTTGCTGTACAGCAAAAAAGAGCAATACCGTTAGATTTTTGGGGGAAAAGTAGGATTCTTATAAAATTGCACCATTTTTATCCATATTCAGACCAAAACATGATTGTTAAATTAGGAGGACTTGAGCGATGGTAGTCCGCAAAAGAGCGGCTCCCCCAACTCCTTGGTCAAAAAATTTGGCCGAACCCCAGATCGATCCATCCGCTTATGTGCATTCTTTCTCCAATATAATTGGCGATGTGCGGATCGGGTCCCAGGTGCTAGTTTCCCCGGGAACTTCGATCAGAGCGGATGAAGGATCTCCTTTCTATATAGGTGATAGCACAAATATTCAAGATGGGGTAGTGATTCATGGTCTAGAGAAAGGCCAAGTCATTGGAGACGATCACAATAGCTATTCCGTCTGGATTGGCAAGAATTCTTGCATTACTCACATGGCGCTGATTCATGGGCCAGCTTATGTGGGAGATAACTGCTTCATTGGTTTTCGCTCGACCATCTTTAATGCGCGAGTGGGATCCGGTTCGATTGTGATGATGCACGCCTTAGTTCAGGATGTGGAAATTCCTCCGGGTAAGTATGTGGCATCAGGATCGGTGATTACCAATCAGCAACAAGCCGATCGCCTGCCAGATGTTCAAGAAGCCGACTTACAATTTGCCCATCACGTTGTCGAAATTAATGAGGCTTTGCTGGCAGGCTACCATTGTGCAGAAAGCGAGGCTTGTATTGCGCCAATTCGCGAGCAAGCTGGTAGTGATAAGAAAAATGATTCTGAAGTAGAGACGAAAATAGCCTGGACAGGGAGTACAAGCATGAATCAGGAAATTGTAGAGCAGGTTAGATCCCTGCTGGCTCAAGGTTATCGGATCGGTACTGAATACGCAGACGAACGTCGGTTTAAAACTAGCTCCTGGCGCAGTGGTGCCCCGATTCAAGGGCAACAAGTCCAGGCCGTTTTAGCCGAGTTGGAAGCAGTGGTGGCAGATCACCCTGGGGAATATGTTCGGATTATTGGCATCGATCCGCAAGTTAAGCGTCGGGTTTTGGAATTGACGATTCAACGACCCAACGATCGCCCCCAAAAATTCACCGCCGCTGCCGCTGCCGCTCCTAGTGTCAGCCAAGGGGTCAGCAGTGGTGCCAGTGCCGCATTAAGTCAAGATATTAGTTCTCAGGTGCGATCGCTCCTCGCTCAAGGGTATCGGGTGGGCGTTGAACACGCCGATGAACGTCGCTTTAAGACCAGTTCCTGGAAAACCGGCGCACCGATTCAATCGGCGAATCCTCAACAAGCGATCGCCGAATTACAAGCGGCTTTGGCTGAATATGCCGGAGAGTATGTCCGTCTGATTGGGATTGACCCCAAAGCCAAGCGCCGAGTTTTGGAATTGGTTGTCCAACGACCCGGTGAAACCACACCTAGCTTGACGGGTAGTGCCGCCAGTCCAGCCGTGGCCAAAACATCCAGCAATGGTGGCGTCAGTGCGGCGTTGAACCAGGATCTTACGACTCAAATCACGTCTCTTTTAGCCCAAGGCTATCGGATCGGCACGGAACACGCTGATGAACGACGGTTTAAAACCAGTTCTTGGCAGACTTGCCCCCTGATTTCTTCAACTCGCCCCGATCGAGTGCTGGCAGAACTGCAAGCTTGTCTGGCAGACCATCAAGGGGAGTACGTCCGCTTGATTGGCATCGATCCCAAAGCCAAACGTCGGGTGCTAGAAACCCTGATTCAGCGGCCAAATCAAGCCGCCAAAGTTGCGACTAATTCTACCGCTGCGGCGCCTAGTGCCCGTAGTTATACCAGCAATGGCAGCAGTGCCAGCAGCTATAGTTCGGTTGGTAGCAGCAGCTTGAGTGCCGAAGCTATCCAACAAGTGCGATCGCTCCTCGCTCAAGGATATCGCATTGGCACGGAACATACCGACGTGCGCCGCTTTAAGATCAGTTCTTGGCAAAGTTGCTCCCCCATCGAATCCCAACGAGAAGTCGATGTGATTGCCGCCCTAGAAGCCTGTATCAAAGAGCATGACGGCGAATACGTGCGATTACTGGGGATTGACACCCAGGCCAAGCGCCGGGTGGCGGAAACCATTATCCAACGACCCACCGCAGCGGTTCGCTAATAAGTCCATCAGCAGTCAGCCACCAGGGTACGGCTTTCTCTGTACCTAGCTGAAAGCTCAACCCTGAAAGCTGACTGCTGAAAGCTGACTGCTGAAAGCTAACTGCTTATTTCCAGATTTTCTCGCTGTGGTTCCATCTTCATGTACTTACCGCCTCTGCAAGCAGTTCATAACGCCGAGCTTTACCAGACTGGTGATGTCACCGTCGATCCTTCTGCGGTAATTGGTCTAGGAGTCATCTTACAAGCCTCTCCCAACGGTCGGATTGTGATTCGTGCCGGAGCCTGTTTGGGGATGGGGACGATCGTCAATGCCTGTGAAGGCACGATAGAAATCGAATCCGGTGCAGTGTTGGGGCCGGGAGTTTTGATGATTGGCCAAGGCAAAGTTGGTGCTAATGCTAGTATTGGCGCTGTTAGCACAATTTTTAACGCTTCGATTCCGCCGATGCAAGTCTTAGCCGCAGGTTCAGTCATCGGACAGATCGGGACTCAGGTTTTGTCTGAGTCAGCCAGATCGCCGACTCAGCAGCAATCAAAGGTCAACCCAGAAATATCAGCGGTTGAAGCGGTTGAACCAACCCAGTCATCACCCCCAGTTGCAGAATCAGCATCATCTCAACCTACCGGGACGACTAATGATGAGTCTCCACTGACGACAGACGAGGCAGAAAATTCAGATCCGTCTCCACTGACGACAGATGAGGCAGAAAATTCAGATCCGTCTCCACTGACGACAGATGAGGCAGAAAATTCTTATGAGATATCTGGGGGAGAAACCTCTCAGCCGCAGTTGACCAACGATGCCGATCCAGGATCGGTGCCAACTCCGGGGACTCCTATCTATGGTCAAATTTATATTAGTCGGATGTTAGGCACGATTTTTCCCCAGGGAAAAGCAATCAACCGCCGACCATAAAATAATCCGTAAGTTGTAAATTTTGTTTGATGATTTCGCCTTGGCACTAGGGAAATCTCAACGGTGCTAAATCACTTGGTAAAAAAATCCAAAAAATGCACCAATTTGTTGTAGGATATTTCACCAAGTGATTCTTTTGACGAGAGTAAATACTCCTAGATGACCTTGAAGGTTGACCGTGAATGCGGCAGTTCTGGCGATTACCCCCTGGCGGATCGCTCTCCGCATCGCGCCGTGAATCTCTCCCCTGAATCTATTGTTAATTAATTTTTTGGATCGGCCAAGATTTAACCTCCTAGAGGTGGCAAACATTGTTTGGTTGAGATGGTTGGCCTTGAGAAAAAATTATCAAAGATAAATAGGATCTCTCGTCGCCGACAATTAAAGCAGTTCTCGGATTTATAAAATACAGAGATGTTGCTGGATTCCCGCATTCGCGGGAATGACAAGTTTAACGATGTACCTCATAGATTAAAGAACTGCTATAAAGAAACCAAGCTAAGTGAATGTGAATTTTGGCGGAGGATGATTTTAGTTCAAACCTTTGCGCGGAAAAGCTTTTCCGGCCATGACAAACCAAAGATAAGCCCTGTAAATATCTAAAAATTAAGGGTTTGCTCAAAAACGATGATAGGTTAATTTACCTCAGCTTTGGCAAAAAACTGAGTCTTTTTTCATTTCTATTTTTTATCTTTCGCTAGTTAGGGTGATTCATGTAACTAATGAGTCATTACATTCGGCTGTGTAAAGAAATGTGTAGAAATTTTGTGATTAATTAAACTAATGTAATTTAAAATAACAAACTATCAAAAGTTTGGCAAAAAAAATTTGGAAATTTTGCTAAAAATGATCCGATTCGTGGTAAAGTATCCGAAACAAGAAAAACGACGAGCTAAATAAAAAGTCTGAAGTCTGACTTTTACTAAAGATTGTTATCTTTCTTAACATGGCGCTCGCAAAGGCGATCTAGCGATCGCTGTATAAATTGTTAAACCTAAAAACACCTCTTTATATAGGAGGAAATCCCACATGGTACAAGCCAAATCCGCCGGATATGCAGCAGGGGTAAAAGACTACCGCCTGACCTATTACACTCCCGACTACACCCCTAAAGATACCGATTTGCTGGCCGCGTTCCGGATGACCCCTCAACCGGGCGTCCCTCCAGAAGAAGCTGGCGCCGCTGTGGCCGCAGAATCTTCTACCGGAACCTGGACCACAGTTTGGACTGACCTCCTGACTGACTTGGATCGTTACAAAGGCCGTTGCTATCATATTGAACCTGTTAAGAACGAAGAAAATCAATATATTTGCTTCGTGGCTTATCCCCTGGATCTATTTGAAGAAGGGTCTGTCACCAACATCCTGACCTCGATCGTGGGGAACGTATTTGGCTTTAAAGCCTTGCGTGCTCTGCGTCTGGAAGATATTCGCTTCCCCGTGGCTTTGGTGAAAACCTTCCAAGGCCCACCGCACGGTATCGTGGTTGAGCGTGACTTGTTGAACAAGTACGGTCGTCCCTTACTCGGTTGCACCATTAAGCCAAAACTGGGTCTGTCCGGTAAGAACTACGGTCGGGCCGTTTACGAGTGCTTACGCGGTGGCTTGGACTTTACCAAGGATGACGAAAACATCAACTCCCAGCCCTTCATGCGTTGGCGCGATCGCTTCCTGTTCGTTGCTGAAGCTATTAAGAAAGCTGAAGCCGAAACAGGGGAAGTTAAAGGTCACTACCTGAACGTCACCGCTTCTACTTGCGAAGAAATGCTCAAGCGGGCTGAGTTCGTCAAAGAACTCGGTATGCCCATTCTGATGCACGACTATCTGACGGGTGGTTTCACTGCAAATACTACCTTGGCTAAATGGTGCCGTGACAATGGAATTCTGATGCACATTCACCGCGCTATGCACGCTGTGATTGACCGTCAGAAGAACCACGGGATCCACTTCCGCGTGTTGGCCAAGTGCTTGCGTCTCTCTGGTGGCGACCACCTGCACTCTGGAACCGTTGTGGGTAAACTCGAAGGCGAACGCGGCATTACTATGGGCTTCGTAGACTTGATGCGCGAAGACCATATCGAAGAAGATCGCGATCGCGGTATCTACTTTACTCAAGATTGGGCTTCCTTACCTGGAGTCATGCCAGTTGCTTCTGGCGGGATCCACGTATGGCATATGCCTGCTCTGGTGGAAATCTTCGGTGATGATTCTTGCTTGCAATTCGGTGGTGGCACCCTCGGTCACCCCTGGGGTAACGCACCAGGTGCAACTGCCAACCGTGTCGCTCTGGAAGCTTGTGTCCAAGCCCGTAACGAAGGCCGCAGCTTGGCTCGCGAAGGTAATGATGTGATCCGCGAAGCTTGCAAATGGTCTCCTGAATTGGCTGCCGCTTGCGAACTCTGGAAAGAAATCAAGTTCGAGTTTGAAGCGATGGATACAGTCTGATTTTGTCCCTGCTATATAGTGGGGTGGGACGGGACAGGGAAAACAGGCATGGATTCAAAGCAAGTTGTTAAACAGACGGCCAAAGTTGTGCAAAATTACCTGACCTACCAGGCAGTACGCACAGTGATTGACCAATTAACAGAAACGAACCCACCTCTAGCGATTTGGTTTAGGCAATATTCTTCGGGATACAATTTCCAGGAAGCCGAAACCTATTTACAAGAGTTGATGCAGGAAAACAAAGAATTAGCCCTGCGGATTATGACAGTTCGCGAAGACCTGGCAGAGAGAGTCTTGGAATTTCTCCCGCCAATGGTTAGCGCGAATATCGGCCAGGATAATATGGAACACCGGCGTCAACTCTTGGAACGCATTACCTGCTCGCCCTTTTATGCCACAGATATAGCAGATGCTTCTCATCCAGAGTTAGATATTAACGATTCCACAAATTGAACATTTTTGACTGAGTAGAAAAAACTATGAGAACTCTGCCAAAAGAGCGTCGCTACGAAACCCTTTCTTATTTGCCCCCTTTGAGCGATCAGCAAATTGCCAAGCAAGTGCAATATATGATCGACCAAGGTCTGATTCCTGCGGTTGAGTTTAACGAAACTTCTAATCCCAAGGATTACTACTGGACCATGTGGAAGCTGCCCCTGTTTGGTGCTCGCAGTCCTCAAGAAGTCCTGAACGAAGTTCGCGAATGCCGCAATGAATACCCCAATTGCTATATCCGCGTGATGGGTTTTGACAATATTAAGCAGTGCCAGTCCATTAGCTTTATTGTGAACAAGCCCACTCAAAGCCGCTTCTAATTCGGTTTTGTTGAAATAATTTGAGAAAATAGCGGGAGAATTTAAGTTTTCTCGCTATTTTCTTTTGGGAATATGGGGATATTTTTCATGGAATTTTTGTGACCGATCGCTTTCAGGAGTCAGCGATCGGACAGTTCTGTTGCTTCATCAGCTTTCATAATTTTTCCACTCCAACGTTTTGTGAGATTTTGTTTGGGTATTAGGCTGACAATTTCTCTATTGCTTTCGGATTGTTGCCTGTATAAATCGGCAAATATTGCATCTAAATCATGGTTAAATAATTCAGAATATTCTTCACGAATTTTGTGAATTTCATCTACAATTTCATTACAGTATAACATCATGGTCTTCTCCCATTAACTCATAAGGCGTACACACGGGTAATTTAACATATAATACCGTTGGCAATCAAAAATACATTATGGGAGGGGGGCGACCACGAGGCGATCGCCTCTAAATAAGCCCAAATTAAGGTAGTAATTGTAGCAATAATTTTCACAATTGGTATAACTTTTACCATGTCTTTTAGCAGAAATAATTATTCTGTGTTAAGCCTTTTCTCTGGGGCGGGGGGATTAGATTTGGGTTTTGAAGCGGCAGGATTTAGATTATTAGAGGCGATCGATATTAATCCTTGGTGCGTTCAAACTCTACAAAAAAATCGCCCAAACTGGCAAGTTCTTTTAGGGGATGTCCGCGATTATTATCCAGAAAAACAACCTGATGTTTTGCTGGCTGGTGTTCCCTGTCAAGGATTTTCCCTGGGAGGTAATCGTCAAGCTAATGATAGCAGAAATATGCTTTACAAGGAAGTGATTCGGGTGGCGAAATTTTGCCAACCGCGAATTGTTTTAATCGAAAATGTGCTGAACCTACGCACCATGAAGTCGCCGGAAACAAATCTACCGTTTAATGAGCAAATTATCCAGGAATTTGAGCGGATTGGTTATCAAGTTTTTCACGATCTTTTTAAAGTTTGCTATTATGGAGTTCCCCAAACTCGGAGGCGATTTGTGTTTATTGCTTTTAGAGAAAAAGCTCCTTTAGGCTATTATTTGCCACCGCCATGGGAAATCACTACTATTCGCGAGTTTCTTTATGATTTGGCTCACGGGAAAGGGACAAATTTACCTAATCATCATCCTCAATGGGGTTTTAATAGTAAAGTACATCGAGAAACCGGAGAACCCTTTGATATAACTGAAGAAGTTGTGCCAGTAAGATTGTCGAGAACTGCATCGGATGGTCATCCAATTCGCTCTTTTGATGCTCCTTTTCCGGCGATCGATACGGCGACAATTTGGGGATGGGCGCAGGGAAATGTGGTGGCGAATCGATATTTTAAAGATCCCCCCCTAGCCCCCCCTTCAAAAGGGGGGGAATCTTCTCCCCTAACCTTTCCTGCAAAGGGGGGGGAACGGCTTTGGCGATTGAGTGCTTCACGAATTCGGTCTTTTAGCGATCGCGAATATGCTCGGTTGCAAACTTTTCCCGATGATTGGGTATTTATGGGGAAGACAAAACGGGATATTCATCGGCAAATTGGTAATGCAGTGCCGGTGGAATTTGCTAAAGTTATTGCCCAGAATATAAAGAAAGCCCTGGAATGTTTGGATCGGCAAAAAAGATTTACGGAACAGTTAGAGCAATGTGCTGATTTTTGGCAACTTTCTTTGTTTTAGCGTTTTATGATAGTGCTAGAAAATTGCCGATTTAAAACCGGGTAAATCAATCAAATAAATACTTTTAGGGGATGGGATTAATATAGCGGGCGGGTTTTAAACCTTCGTGACTGAACTATTCAGGTTCTATCGCCGTCAAAAACTCATCTGTCGTAACGATCGCTATCCCCCGAAATGGGTGTAATACAAGCAAATCCCTGTCACCTGTAATAATATATTGTGCCTTTCCGTTCCATGCCAACTCCAAAACCTTGTCATCTTTTGGATCGCGGCACTCTTGCACATTTTCAACGATCTCAACTAAAACTGCGCGTTCGACTAAACCGGCTAAAAATTCCTCCCTTTCTTCACTTGTTACATATCGATTAAATTTTTATCGACCTAATACCTCATTCAATTCTTCCAGGATTTCCAGGGATAATAACACCTCTCCATTTGCTAGGGCATATCTAAGCACGCGATCGGGTTTGCTATTCTCAAAAATAAGCGCACTGACAATGACATTGGTATCAAAAACGTATCGCATTTCACTCCTCATTTAGAATTGAATCCAAAATTTCAGGAGTCAATCCTCGCGATCGCGCATTCCGACTAATCTCACTCATTACCTCTTCTAGCGGTCTTTGGCGTCGAGTTGCATCACTAAGTTTCAGACTCAGTAATGCCTCAAATTTACGCTGCTGTTCTTCAGAAGCGGCTTCAAAAATTCTGGCAACTTCAGCATTAACGCGAATTGTAATCGTTTTCGTTTGCATAGTGTTTCGGCGATCTTTTAATTACTATATCAGCATAAAATATGGTCGTTCGGTGGGCAAATTATGCGATCGCGGTAATTGTATCTATTAATCCGGGCATTTGCCCACTGGACAATATCTAAACCATCACCACCGGCAACCCGTGGCAAAATAAACAAAGGAACCTGACTCACCAGCAACCCCAAAGGCAAAGTTATGACAATATCATTATTGGATTTACGCGGCTATTTTATCCTGCCAGAATTGACCACCCAAGGCATGGTTCACCGACTGGGACGGGGAGTAATCCAAGAAGTGATTCCCCTGAACCAGGAATTAACCATAGTCATTGCTCGTGGCGGTGCAGCCCTATTTAACCTGCGGACGGGTGAAGCCCTCTGGGAAATTGACTGTCCTGCTCATAGTGGGGCGGTGACTGCTGACGGGCGGCTGTTGGCTTTAGGTGGATACAAAAATATTTACCTCTGGGATTTAACTACAGGGCAGTTTTTGCGCCTACTCCAGGGACATACAGACAATGTGAACAGCGTAGTCTTCAGTCCAGATGGTCGAACTCTGGCTTCTGGGAGTTCGGATAATACCGTGCGGTTGTGGGATGTGGCTACGGGACGGCAACTGCGCCGACTCCAGGGACATACAAGCAGTGTGAAAAGCGTAGTCTTCAGTCCCGATGGTCGAACCCTGGCTTCTGGGAGTAGTGATAAAACCGTGCGACTGTGGGATGTGGCGACGGGACGGCAACTGCGCCAACTCACCGGACATACAGACTATGTGAATAGCGTAGTCTTCAGTCCCGATGGTCAAACCCTGGCTTCTGGGAGTGATGATGAAACCGTGCGACTGTGGGATGTGGCGACGGGACGGGAACTGCGCCTACTCCAGGGACATACATGGTCTCTGAATAGCGTAGTCTTCAGTCCAGATGGCCAAACCCTGGCTTCTGGGAGTTGGGATAAAACAGTGCGACTATGGGATGTGGCAACGGGACGGGAACTGCGCCTACTCCAGGGACATACAAGCTATGTGATCAGCGTCAGCTTCAGTCCTGATGGTCAAACCCTGGCTTCTGGGAGTTTTGATACAACAGTGCGACTGTGGGATGTGGCTAAGGGACGGGAACTGCGCCTACTCCAGGGACATACAAGCAGTGTGTATAGCAGCAGTGTGAATAGCGTAGTCTTCAGTCCCGATGGTCGAACCCTGGCTTCTGGGAGTGCGGATAACACTATGCGACTGTGGGATGTGGCTACGGGACGGGAACTCCGCCAACTCCAGGGACATACAAGCTATGTGTGGAGCGTCAGCTTCAGTCCCGATGGTCAAACCCTGGCTTCTGGGAGTGGGGATAACACAGTGCGACTGTGGGATGTGGCTACGGGACGGGAACTGCGCCTACTCCAGGGACATACATGGTCTGTGTATAGCGTAGCTTTCAGTCCCGATGGTCAAACCCTGGCTTCTGGGAGTGAGGACGATACCGTGCGACTGTGGGATGTGGCAACGGGACGGGAACTGCGCCTACTCCAGGGACATACAATTAGTGTGAAAAGCGTAGTCTTCAGTCCCGATGGTCAAACCCTGGCTTCTGGGAGTAGGGATAAAACCGTGCGACTGTGGGATGTGGCGACGGGACGGCAACTGCGCCTACTCCAGGGACATACAATTAGTGTGAAAAGCGTAGTCTTCAGTCCCGATGGTCGAACTTTGGCTTCTGGGAGTGGGGACCTGGCTTCTGGGAGTAGGGATGAAACCGTGCGACTGTGGGATGTGGCGACGGGACGGCAACTGCGCCTACTCCAGGGACATACAAGCAGTGTGTATAGCGTAGTCTTCAGTCCCGATGGTCGAACTTTGGCTTCTGGGAGTTGGGATAAAACAGTGCGACTGTGGGATGTGGCTACGGGACGGGAACTCCGCCAACTCCAGGGACATACAAGCGGTGTGAATAGCGTCAGCTTCAGTCCTGATGGTCTTCTGGCTTCTGGGGGTGCCGATGGTGTGGTGCGGTTGTGGCGGTTGTAGGGGTTTGGTGGGGCTGGGGAGCAGGGGAGCAGGGGAGCAGGGGAGCAGAGGGGCAGAGGGGCGGAGGGGCGGAGGAGCAGAGGGGCGGAGGGGCATTTTTGTAGGGGCGAAGCATTCGGGCAAAGAATCTCTGGGACAAAACCAACCATTTATTACCCGAATGCTTCGCCCATACATCACGCAGAGGGCGGCGTTGCATCCCGGTAATAGGTTGCTGGTTAAGAGCGATAAGATATCTGCCGGGATGCTTCGCCCCTACGGGGTTCATGTCATTATGTAGGGGCGAAGCATTCGGGCAAAGAGTCTCTGGGACAAAACCAACCATTTATTACCCGAATGCTTCGCCCTGATACCACGCAGAGGGCGGCGTTGCATCCCGGGAATAGGTTGCTGGTTTTTAGCGATAAGATATCTGCCGGGATGCTTCGCCCCTACGGGGTTCATGCCATTATGTAGGGGCGAAGCATTCGGGCAAAGAATCTTTCGGACAAAACCAACCATTTATTACCCGAATGCTTCGCCCTGATACTGATAGCATCCCACAGATAATTGTGATATGTGGAAAAGAAACCCGGTTTCTAGGTTTTGATGGGAGCGATCGCATATTTTTATCGAGAATTAATCGGTGCGTTACGACCCGATTAAAGGTTAAATTTATTTAGCAAAAATAGTCGCGGGTCTAACACACCCTACGCATATTGTACCCAGATGATGAAGGTGCGTTACGACCCGATTAAAGGTTAAATTTATTTGGCAAAAATAGTCGCGGGTCTAACACACCCTACATAAGTCTCTTGGTGGCAAAGATAGTCGCAGAAACCCGGTTTCTTGGGTCTTCTCGTGGGGGTTGAGAAACTAGGTTTCTCCCCAGAAACCCGGTTTCTGAGGTCTTGGGGGCCGATCGCGGGGGCAGAGAAACCGGGTTTCTGGGGAGAAGCCCGGTTTCTGGGCACTGGGGTTTATAATGGATCGAGCAATTTTCCAGGAAAATTCGGGAGCCAGCTAACGGTGACAGAAGCTAAAACCTATAAAGATACCGTCAACTTGCCTCAGACCAAGTTTGACATGAGGGCAAATGCCGTAGTCCGAGAGCCAGAAATCCAGAAATTTTGGGCAGATAATCAGATATATGAACAACTGTCGCAGAATAATCCAGGGCCACCGTTTATTTTGCACGATGGCCCGCCCTACGCCAACGGCAATCTACATATTGGCCATGCTTTAAATAAAATTCTTAAAGATATTATTAACCGCTACCAACTGTTGCAAGGGCGAAAAGTCCGCTATGTGGCGGGTTGGGACTGCCACGGTTTGCCGATTGAGTTAAAAGTCCTCCAAGCTATGAAGCCAGAGGAACGCGAAGAACTCACCCCGTTGAAACTGCGACAAAAAGCGAAGAAGTTTGCTCTGACTACGGTGAAACAACAGAGTAAGGATTTCCAACGCTATGGGGTTTGGGGCGATTGGGAAAATCCCTATTTGAGTTTGCTGCCGGAATATGAGGCGGCGCAAATTGGCGTTTTTGGGCTTATGGTGCTCAAGGGCTATATTTATCGCGGACGGAAACCCGTTCACTGGAGCCCTAGTTCCCAAACGGCTTTGGCCGAAGCGGAGTTAGAATATCCCGAAGGTCATACTTCTCGGAGTATTTATGCGGCTTTTCCGGTGACGAAGTTAGCGCCAACAGTGCCGGAAGATTGGCAGCAGTATTTACCTAATCTCTCGGTGGCGATTTGGACTACGACCCCTTGGACAATTCCGGGGAATTTGGCGGTCAGTGTTAACCCGGATTTGAATTATGCCCTGGTGGAAACTCCCGAAGGCAAGTATTGGATTGTGGCGGCAGAGTTGGTCGATCGCCTCTGTGCGACTTTATCCACCCAACTGACGGTTATTTCCACGGTCAAGGGTCAAGCCTTAGAACATTGCACTTATCGTCATCCTTTATATGACCGGGAAAGTCCTGTAGTGATCGGTGGGGATTATGTGACCACGGAGTCGGGGACTGGTTTAGTGCATACTGCCCCCGGTCACGGTTTGGAAGACTACGCCGTGGGTTTGCGTTATGGCTTAGATATTTTTGCCCCGGTTGATGGCGATGGCAATTTTACCGAGGAAGCGGGACAATTTGCTGGGTTGAATGTGCTGGATCAAGGCAATGAGGCGGTAATTGCCGCCATGAAAGTAGCCGGTTCTTTGCTGAAAGAGGAACCCTACGTTCACAAGTATCCTTATGATTGGCGCACGAAAAAACCGACGATTTTCCGGGCTACAGAACAATGGTTTGCTTCGGTGGAAGGTTTCCGGGAAGAGGCGTTAAAAGCGATTCGTGAGGTGAAGTGGATTCCAGCCCAAGGGGAAAACCGGATTACCGCAATGGTTTCGGAACGGTCTGACTGGTGTATTTCTCGCCAACGCACTTGGGGGGTGCCGATTCCGGTATTTTATGAGGAAGAAACCGGCGAACCCCTGTTAAACGAGGAAACGATCGCCTATGTGCAAGCGACGATCGCCCAAAAAGGGTCCGATGCCTGGTGGCTGATGGCAACGGAAGCCCTGCTGCCGGAATCCTATCGCAATAATGGCAAAAAATATCGCAAGGGCACGGATACGATGGATGTCTGGTTTGATTCCGGTTCATCCTGGGCAGCAGTGGCGAAACAACGCCCGGATTTAGTTTATCCGGTGGATATGTATTTGGAAGGGTCTGACCAGCATCGCGGTTGGTTCCAGTCCAGTTTGTTGACCAGTGTGGCAAATAATGGGATTGCGCCCTATAAACAGGTGTTGACTCACGGTTTTGTGCTGGATGAACAAGGCCGCAAAATGAGTAAATCCATCGGGAATGTGGTTGACCCGGCGATCGTGATTAATGGGGGCAAAAACCAAAAAGAAGAACCCGCTTATGGGGCCGATGTGTTGCGTTTGTGGGTGTCGTCCGTAGACTATTCTTCTGATGTGCCTTTGGGGAAAAATATCCTCAAGCAAATGGCGGATATTTATCGCAAAATCCGCAATACTGCCCGCTTTTTAATCGGTAATCTCCATGATTTCGATCCGGCAAAAGATGCGATCGCTTATCAGGATTTACCAGAGTTAGATCGGTATATGTTGCACCGCATGACGGAAGTGTTTGCGGAGGTGACAGATGCTTTTGAAACTTATCAGTTTTTCCGCTTTTTCCAAACGGTGCAGAATTTCTGCGTGGTGGATTTATCTAATTTTTATTTAGATATTGCCAAAGACCGATTATATATTAGTGCTCCCGATAGTCCTCGGCGCCGCAGTTGTCAAACGGTGTTAGCGATCGCCCTGGAAAATTTGGCAAAAGCGATCGCCCCCGTACTCTGCCACATGGCAGAAGATATCTGGCAAAATCTGCCTTATTCTACCCCTTATAAGTCGGTATTCCAAGCCGGTTGGGTGCAGGTAGAAGATGAGTGGAAACATCCAGAAATGTCGGAACTTTGGCAAAAGCTGCGGAAGGTGCGCGGTGAAGTCAATCAAGTGATGGAAGAAGCCCGGAAAAATAAGGCGATCGGGTCTTCTTTGGAAGCAAAAGTTTTACTCTATGTTTCCGATCCGGAATTGCGGCAACATTTAGGGGCAATGAATCCGGGAATGGTGGTGGCAGCGGATGTGGCAACGGATGTGGCAACGGATGTGGCAGCGGATGTGGCAGCGGATGGGATAAATCGGTCTTTACCCCCCACACCTTACACCCTACACCCTACACCCCAAAAAGCGGATGAACCAACGCCCAAAACTTCATTAAATCCAGAGAAAATCTGGCAAACTATCGTAGAAGTTTTAGGGGATTATCCCAATTATGCGGGTAAATTCTTCACGGAATATCAACGAGTATTGGTGGTGGTGATGCTAGTGGCGATCGCGTCTTTAGCACTTTATATCACCGTGGCGGTACTGCATACTCTGAATGAAATTTTCCTGGCAGAAGGATTCTTTAAATCCGTCGGTTTGGGCTATTTAATCTGGTTTGGCTATCGTTATTTACTCAAAGCGGCAACTCGCCAAGAGTTGTCTGAGTTAATTAACTCCTGGAAAGTAGAAATTCTGGGTCAACCAGCGGTTCAGGAAATTGCCCCAGAACCTTCATCCGTAGATGCCCCAGAGTCAGCCCCAGAAACCGCCCCAGAACTTCCTGATTTACTCAAAGAAAAGCTGCTACGACGGGCAAATCGTGGCAGTCAAAAGTTGGAAGTTCGCGATGAGTTTCCCATCCAAGAAGCGATGTTAAATCCACCCACACCAGTGGAAGAAACGACGACTTCGCCAACCTTTATTCCCTTGGGTAATGGGGTGGATGAATTGCGTTATTTGCTGATTGCTTCCCAAGTGGAATTAGTGGATTCTGCCGCTAATTTAGACCAGTTGGAATATAAGATGATTGCCGATAATTTGGCGATCGCTGTGGTGAATGCCGACGGTGAAAAGTGCGATCGCTGTTGGAATTATTCCCCCACTGTTGGTCAGTCATCAGAATCTCCCACTATCTGCGATCGGTGTGTGGCTGCCCTAGCGGGTGAATTTTAACCGCTGAATCTTTCATCACGCGGGGACAGAAACCGGGTTTCTTGGCAAAATCTCTGTCACCCCACCAACCTGTTCATAGAAACCCGGTTTCTTGGTTGGTTGGGCGACACGGGGACAGAAACCGGGTTTCTTGGCAAAATCTGGAAATTTGCAGCAACAATTCTCACAGAAACCCGGTTTCTTAATCTTTTTAGGAGATAACAACTATGATGAGCATAGAAGAAATTCAAAACGACATTCAAACTCTGCCACCAGAAGCGCAAGACTTACTGATTGACTTCATTCAACTTCTCAAAAAACGTTATCCAGAAATCAAGACCGAAAACACAGATGTATCCCCAGAAAGCCGATCGTTTTTAGAAGATGCCCATGAATTTATCGGATGCCTAGAAGGGGGACCCGGCGATTTGGCCACCAATAAAAAATACTTAGAAGGATTCGGCACAGAATGAAACCAACAGTAATTATTGACACAGGGTTTCTGGTTGCTCTTTTAAACCGTAGCGAACAATACCATAGTTGGGTCAAAAATCAACTAAACAATATTTCTTCACCAATCATAACCTGCGAACCTGTGATAACTGAAACCTGCTTTCTGTTAAGAAAAATTTATGGTGCAGAAACAACCATTCTAAACTTGATTAACAGCCAAAAGCTAAAAATTCCGTTTAGACTCATCGATGAATTTTCGATGGTTCATCAATTAATGCAACGTTACCAGTCTGTTCCGATGTCTCTAGCAGATGCCTGTTTAGTGCGTATGGCAGAGATTTATCAGAATAGCCTTGTCTTGACCCTTGATAGTGACTTTAGAATCTATCGGAAAAATAAAAATGAAATCATCCCTTTAGTGATTCCTAACGAGCGATAATTATCACAAGTAGACAAAATATCGGTGTGTGGCTGCCCTAGCGGGTGAATTTTACTCACTGAATTGTTAACGCATAGAAACCGGGTTTCTCACCTTTCTTCTCAGTCTAAGAGGCAAGCTCGATAGTAATATGTATTAGACAAGAGTGCAAAATTCCCAAAAGCCGATTGGCGCTTTTAAGGGGGGTTGGGGGGATCGAGATATTTATGAAAGCACTCTTGTCTAACGATCCAAATCTGGATGGTTTCGATTTATCCGATCGCAAATTTGTCGCGGTGGCGATCGCACATCCCCATAAACCGCCAATATTAAATGCGGTAGATTCAGATTGGCGAGATTTTTGCGATCGATTAGCCACTCATGGAGTGAAAGTGGAATTTATTTGTTCAGATGTATTTTCTTAAAGCCCAATTTCATCATTCGTTTTATTTATGGTAATATGATAAAGTTATCATAATTAACCAACCGTCAAAGTAAATTACAGTTATGTATAAAGCTTTGGATATCGCAAAATATTTCATTACCCTGGCTTCACCTGAAGCAGAAGATTTAATTACCAATCTAAAACTCCAGAAAATGCTCTACTATGCTCAAGGTTTTCATTTAGCTTTATTTGGCAAACCTCTATTTGCTGAAAAAATAGAAGCGTGGCAATCCGGTCCCGTTGTCCCAGAAATTTACCGAATATACAAGGAATATGGGACAAATACTCTGCCACAGCCTGACAATTTTAATATAGAACAATACGATCGCGAAACTCAGGAATTACTCGATGAAGTTTATGAAGTATATGGACAATACACATCCCCCACACTCAGACGTTTTACTGAACAAGAAACCCCGTGGAAACAAACTCCTCTGAATCAAGAGATATCCCATGATTTGATGAAAGCATATTTTGAGACACAATTGGTCAAGTAGTCATGGCAAAAACTGTAGGGGCAAAGCATTCGGACAGTAAATCTATGGGTAAAAACTGATAATTCATATTCCGAATGCTTCGCCCAAAGATTTTTAATTTACCCGGTATTGTAGGGGCGAAGCATGACCGCAGATAACTTAATATTTTAACCAGTAGGGGCAAAGCATTCGGACAGATAACTTAATATTTTAACCAATAACTTATCTACCGGAATGCTTCGCCCCTACATTTAATATTTTCAACAATAAATTATCTGCGGTCATGGTTCGCCCCTACAGGTATTTGACCAAGAAACCGGGTTGAAAGCGACTATCTCTGCAACCAAAAATAAACTTAAATTAAGCCACCCCGCTTTCGCTTCGCATTCTGCGATCGTCGCCAATACAAACAAACGCCGCCCAATAAAACGGCGAACAAAACGGCATAAAATCATCGGACTTATCCCGCAAATTATTCAGAAAAAACCCACTTTCCGCACTAAATTCGCCCACTTGACGAATCGCCTCTGGGGTTAACCATTCGGCGCGAATATCCCCAACTTTTAGATATCTTAAATAAGCCTGCGCCTCCTCTAAACATTCCGTCCGCCCCAGTTGATTTTTAAACAAATTATGATATAATCTTTCCATCAAAATTGCCGTGGGAACATCGGGCACTTTCCACAAACTCATCACCAGAGTTTCTGCCCCAGCCACAATAAAAGAACGCCTTAAACCGATCGCACTTTCCCCAATAGATTTATTTCCCAAAGCGGTATCACAAGCAGACAAAACCACCAAAGCAGTTCCCGTGAAATCTAATCCTATAGCCCCTTGTGCCGTCAGCAGTCCATCTTCCGCATTGGCGGCAATTTTTCCTTCTTTAAAAGCCGTATTTGCCCCGGCAAAAGCCAACCCAGAACGAGTCAGCGGATTGACTAAATTGGCGAAATTAAACCGAGAACTCATCCCCCATGAGGAGAAGTCAAACACGAATTTGTTGTCTGAACTATTCTGATTAACTGGCAAAAAATAACCGTGAGTGGCAATATGCACAATTTTCGGGGAACGAGATTTTGATAGCAGAGATTTTACTGCTTGCGCCTCGGTATAAACCGGAACCCCTAATAATTGGGCAATTCTCTCCCCTTCGATTTTGGTTCCCGGTAGAGGTTTGAATACTTCACCATTTCCTCGCCCTAATTCTCGCGCCAGAGAACCAAAATCAACCGAACTTTCTAGCTGGGATAAATCAGCAGATTTTGCCGATGTTTCCTCCGCATCTTCTAGACGTAAATTATAATCAGGATTGGCAATCACTAACGGCGGGCTATATTCTACGGGAATTGCCACATTCAACCGCAAAATATCTCGCCCCACATTCAGATAGCGCAACTGATATTCTTGCATCAACTCCACCGTCCCATCTGCGGATAAAATGCCGAAGGGTACTGTAGCCAATTCCCCATCAGGAGACAGATAAACAACTTGCTGAGGTAATAGATATTTTTTCAAAGGTTGAATCACTTTTGCATAAAGTTGCTTGCCCACCTCTGGGTAAGTCCAGGTTTCCTCATAAGAGGGTTGATTCTCGGCGGTTTCATCGTCATCAAAACAAGCAACCACCCGCTTTTCACCGGGATTTTCTGACGCTTCCCCGGAAGCCAACAGACGAAACTGCCGACAAAGTTCGTCTATCTCCCCTGCATCCCCTAAATCCACCATTTCCACCCGTTCCGACTCCCCACCGGGCAAAATAAACGCCAGATAACGGGCAGGCAACCACTGAGTATCCCCATTCGCTTCTACCCCTGAGAAATTGCAGATGCGAAACTGCACCAACTCCACCAAAGTTGAACCAGGGGGAAGGGTGGCTGCAATGGCTTGGCGATTTGCGTTATCTAATTGCTGTTGCAGGTTCATTTCTGGGATTTGGCGACTGAGGAATTGTTCCAACTCATCTTGTTTGCGGTTTAAATCCGCCAATCTTTGCAAATATTCCGCTAACCCTTCTGGGGATTTGGGAACTTGCCAAGTGACGTAAGCAATTTGATGGCAAAGCTGTCGCAGTTGGTCTAATTGGGGGGCAAGGTGACGGTAGCGATCGGACATAATCAAAGTTCGCAGCAAAATCCCCGCTTCGGTGGCTAACCCCTTCCGTCGCAACACCAAATCCAATGCCGCTTGTTTAGCTGCGGGGTCATGGGGGAAATATTGATTAACCAGGGAGAGGAAAATCTCTAACTGCCAATAGTTTTGCCGCAGATACTCCAAACGTTGCCTATCGCTACTAATCGATAAAATTTCCCCAATAATCCGGTTTTGGATTTTAGCCGCCTCCTGCATCAGTGGCAATGCCTCTTGGGGACGATTCATGGCTGCCATCAGAATCGCCAAATTGTTCAAACTGAGGGCATAGTCGGGGTGATTTTCTCCCAACTGCTTTTTCCAAATCTCCATTGCTTGTAGGTAAAGGGGTTCCGCATCGGTCAACCGCTTCATTGCCTGACACAGTGCCGCCAAATTGTTCAAACTGAGGGCATAGTCGGGATGGTTTTCTCCCAACTGGGCTTTTTTAATCGCTACTGCTTGCAGTAAAAGGGATTCAGCTTCGTTAAACCGCCCCATTGCGTAGTACAGTGCCGCCAAATTATTCAGACTGAGGGCATATTGGGGATGGTTTTCTCCCAACTGCTTTTTCCAAATCTCTATTGCTTGCCAGCAAAAGGGTTCAGCCTCCGTAAACCGCCCCATTACCCGGTACAGTCCCGCCCAATTATTCAAAATGTTGGCATAGTCGGAATGATTTTCTCCCAACTGGACTTGTCTAATCTCTCTGGCTTGCAGTAGCAGATGTTCCGCCTCCGTAAATCGTCCAATTTTCTCGTACAGTAACGCCAAATTGTTCAAACTTTGAGCATAGTGAGGGTGATTTTCTCCGAACTGTTCTTTTCTAATCGCCATTGCTTGCAGCAAAAGGCGTCCAGCTTCGGCGAACCGCCCCATTGCCTGGTAAAGTCCCGCCAAATTGTTCAAACTGCTGGCATAGCGGAAATTATTTTCACCCAACTGCACTCTGTAAATCTCCTTGGCTTGCAAATCAAGCGTTTCCGCATCGGCAAACCTTCCCATTGCCCGGTACAGTCCCGCCAAATTGTTCAAAATGGTGGCATAGTTGGGATGATTTTCTCCTAACCGCGCTTGCAAAATCTCCTTGGCTTGTAGTAGCAGATGTTCCGCCTCCTTAAACTGCCCCATTGACTGACACAGTTCTGCCAAATTGTTCAAACTGAGAGCATATTGGGGATGATTTTCTCCTAACCGCGCTTGCAAAATCTCCTTGGCTTGTAGTAGCAGATGTTCCGCCTCCTTAAACTGCCCCATTGACTGACACAGTTCTGCCAAATTGTTCAAACTGAGAGCATATTGGGGATGATTCTCTCCCAAATGTTCTTTTTTAATTTCTATTGCTTGCAGGTGAAGGGGTTCCGCATCGGTAAACCGCCCTATTTCCTGGTACAGATATGCCAAATTATTCAAACTATTTGCATAGTCGGGATGATTTTCTCCCAACTGGGCTTTTCTAATCTCCTTGGCTTGCAGGTAAAGAGGTTCCGCCTCCTTAAACCGCCCCGTTTCCTGGTACAGAACCGCCAAATTATTCAAACTGGTAGCATAGTCGAGATGATTTTCTCCCAACCGCATTCTGTAAATCTCTCTGGCTTGCAGTAGCAGGTGTTCCGCCTCCGCAAACCGCCCCATTGCCTGATACAATATCCCCAAACCGCTCAAACTACTGGCATAGTCGGGATGATTTTCTCCCAACTGCAATTTTTTAATCGCTATGGCTTGCAGGTAAAGACGTTCCGCCTCAGCAAACTGCCCTATTTCCCGGTACAGTGTCGCTAAATTATTCAAACTTGTGGCATAGTCAAGATGATTTTCTCCCAACTGCGTTTTTCTAATCGCCATTGTTTGCAGGTAAAATGGTTCCGCCTCCGCAAACCGCCCCATTTTATGGTACAGTGCCGCCAAATTATTCAAAATGTTGGCATAGTCGGAGTGATTTTCTCCCAACTGCGTTTTTCTAATCTCTTTGGCTTGCAGGTAAAAGGGTTCCGCATCCGCAAACCGCCCCATTTTATGGTACAGTGCCGCCAAATTATTCAAAATGTTGGCATAGTCGGAGTGATTTTCTCCCAACTGCACTTTTTTAATCTCTATTGCTTGCAGGTAAAAAGGTTCCGCCTCAGCAAACCGCCCCATTTCCTGGTACAGATATGCGTAAAAGTTTAAACCACGAGCATAATGCGCTTGCGAAAAAGTCCAACGCTTTAAAGAATTTAAGACCTCTTCCGGTGACGTTTCCGCTAAATATTTTTTCTGCCACTTAATATAACGAAGCTGAATTTTTTGCCAGAGTTTCTGAAACATCAGCCAACCTCCCACTATTCGGTAAACTAATATCTGCTTATCTCACAATTACGCTGATTCCATTGTCTAACCTGCCACCCAACCCCGAACCGGGGAAAAATCTACCCCCAGACCGCTGGGGTCATCTCGATAAATATGAGCGCAAGTACGCCCGAAAAATTATCATTGCCTATGATGAAATTATGCAACTTACAGAGGATATTCCTGAAATTGCCAGCCGCTACAACCTTAGTGTCGAGGACGTTCGACGGGCGAAAGACTATGCTTTTGGCAGTGGGGTCTCGCGCCATCAGTTTCTTCCTGACGAGGATATGGCAGCCGCATGGATTAGAATGGCATCAGGACAAGGAACAAATATTGATGAAGTTTTACTCAGACATGAGGTTTTTGAATCTCACCTAGTGGTCGATCGAGACATGACCACAGCAGATGCCCACGCATTGGCTCAAGCACGATATCCTTGGTCTGAACTGCTCAAACAAAGGAGACGCTATGAATAAATTATCGGCGGAAAAATTTCTCCAAGCTGTGGAAATTTGCAAATCTTTAGAAACTGTCCTCACTCAGCGGTCTACTCTTCCTTGTGCAGCTATTCAGCTTTTGTGTGAAGTGGCACGGGAACCGAGAGATTTACTGGATTTGTGCCACCAGTATCATAGCCAAATAGAACCCGCACTCACGGCCATTGCTAACTATGCGGCCAGTGTGGATAATTGGCAAGCGGGGGATTGTCCCTTTGGGGTAAAAGATCATTGCAACATTTTGCATTTTCTCCTCAACGTTCACACTAAAAAATTTGAGTTCTTTCGAGGAAGAGAAACCTTTACTCCCGAAGTTATCTGTGAGTTCCTCAACGATTGGCAAGGCATTGATTTAGCTCCTTTGGTATTAGTCGGGGTGGTTTAGTAACGCACCGATTAATCTGGGGATAATCTGCGTAGGGTGCGTTAGACCCGCGACTATTTCTGGTAAATAAATTCAACCTTTAATCGGGTCGTAACGCACCGATTAATCTGGGTATAATCTGCGTAGGGTGCGTTAGACCCGCGACTATTTCTGGTAAATAAATTTAACCTTTAATCGGGTCGTAACGCACCGATTAATCCCCAATAAAAATACGCGATCGCCCCTACTTTTTCATTTAGTCCGTAGGTGGGCATTGCCCACCCTACAGAACTAAAATGGGAAAGAATGAGAACTACTCCACAACCTGAAACCGTTTATAAAATACCCGCGCATTCCATTGTCGCCCAAGCTGCTGAAATATCTCCTGAAATCGTTGGTCATCTACCTGTAAATCTCTGGGATTCCCATCAGGTCGCACCCAGGATAATGCCACAGGTTTCTCTGTAAGAATTGCCAGAAAATATTCCTCCCCTAAATCCTCAAATTTTAACGACTTGGCTAAGGCATCAAAGTCAGGAAGATACAAAGGGCGATTTGGTAAACATTCCCCCACAGG
>JAABRM010000033.1 GCA_011390955.1 Oscillatoriales cyanobacterium
CATACCTTAATCGGACATACAGGTTTAGTTCGCACTGTGGCTATTAGTCCTAATGGGCAGATTATTGCTAGTGGCAGTTGGGATAAAACCATTAAACTTTGGGCATTGTCACCGCAAAAAATCGCGAATCCAGAGAATAATCAAAATCCGTCTAATTCCCCAGTTTTAATGGGGACGCTCACCGGCCATAAGGAGTATATCAATTCGGTGGCATTTACCCCCGATGGCGAAATGCTAATTAGTGGTAGTGATGATAATACGATTAATATTTGGGAATTGCATTTATCTGATAGTAATTTACCAGAAAAAACGGGGGAATTAGCTTCATTAAAAGCCACTCTGACTGACCATAATACGGATATTTTATCCTTAGCAGTAAGTGGGAAACATGAGCAGTTTCCTCAAAGTTATCCGCTGCTAGTTAGTGGCAGTTGGGATGAGCTAATCAAAATTTGGTGGTAAAGAAATCGGGTTTTTTGCGGGAGTATAGAAACCGGGTTTCTTTAGATAACCTTTGCCACCAACCCCAGAAACCGGGTTTCTTTAGACAACCTTTGCCACCAACAAACAAATGTCATAGAAACCCGGTTTCTTGCCCCGGTTTCTTCTTGGTTTCTTCTTTGCCGAAGTCGAATAACCCAAAAACCCAACCCCAGAAACCGGGTTTCTGTTGTTGATCTCCGCAGTTATCTGTTTTTAGCAAATAAGAAACCCGGTTTCTTTTGCGTTATCTGTTTTTAGCTTTCCAAGAAACCCGGTTTCTTTGTGGCATAAATATGGGCGACTGAGTGTTATAATAAACTCAAGGTACAAAAACTGGTTTTTATCTATATCTTGGATTTAACCAGGAAACAAGTTAATCAAATAGTCCGGTTTGGCGGACTTGGTACGCAAACGCGACGGGTTTTAACCTGTCTAACTGGAAGCTACGAAATTAATCAAAATACGGAAATAAGGAAGATGTCTTGCAAAGTTAGCGTAGTTATTGAAAAAGATGAATATGGATATTATGCTTATTGTCCCGATCTCCCAGGTTGTCAAACCCAAGGAGATGATTTGAATGAAATTGTGTCCAATATCAAAGAAGCGATCGAACTTTACCTAGAGACTCTCTCCAGCGAAGAAAAAAGTGCTTTGTTGCACCAAGAAATAATGACAATGACTTTGGAGGTGAAAGTTGCCTAAACTTCCACGGATTACAGCATTAGAGGCAGAAAAAATATTGTTTGACGCTGGATTTACTTTAATCAGTGGATATCCGCAGTTATCCGTTTTTAGCGAAAAAGAAACCCGGTTTCTCAACCCATGAAGATTCGCCAATTTATTGGTCAATTTTTGCCAAAAAAACTATTGACAACTGGCCAAAAATCATTTATGATAAGGTCATGGTATGATGGGAGAAGGTGTCGCCATATATACTCCGAGAAACCGGGTTTTTTCTAGCAACTCCTATCCGCTGCCAACCCTTATCCGAAAATAAAATAGATCGCCCTTGTCCCACAGAAAAGAAACCGGGTTTCTGTTGTTGATATCCGTAGTTATCTGTTTTTAGCGAACAAGAAACCCGGTTTCTGGGGGTTGCTTGCGGGGGTACAGAAACCGGGTTTCTTTAGATAACCTTTGCCACCAACCAACAACTTTTATAGAAACCCGGTTTCTTCTTTGTCGAAGTCGAATAACCCAAAAACCCAACCCCAGAAACCGGGTTTCCGTGGTTGATATCCACGGTTATCTGTTTCTGCCCAACAGGTAGGGACACGGCAATGCCGTGTCCCTACGGCAATTTAGTTTCTCTATCCGCTGCCCATCTGCTAAAATAAAATAATCCTTACCCACTCGGCACTATGAGTCTGTGCATCAACCCCAACTGCCAAAAACCGCAAAACCCTGACAATCAGCTATTTTGCCAAAACTGTGGATCGGAACTTCTCCTCGCAGGACACTACAAAGTCACTCAACTCCTCAGTGATAAAGGAGGTTTTGGCAAGACTTACCAGGTGGAAGATTTATATGACAATAACAAAGTTAAAGTCTTAAAAGTGCTGATTTTGAATGTTGCTAAAGCGGTGGAACTGTTCCAACAAGAAGCAGCGGTACTCCAGCAACTACGGCATCCAGGAATTCCCCAGGGAGATGGATATATTGAATTTTTTCCCAAAAATAGCCAAAATCCCGTGCATTGTTTTGTGATGCAATATATCGAGGGGGTGGACTTAGAAGAATATCTGGCGCAACGGGGGCGTCCCATTGACCAAAAGATGGCTTTAAAGTGGTTAAAAGAAATTGCGGAAATTCTCCAAGTAGTGCATGGAGAGAATTTTTTCCACCGGGATATTAAGCCTTCTAATATTATGCTCCAACCTAATGGCAAGTTGGCCTTAATTGATTTTGGTACAGCCAGGGAAATGACCGGGACTTATATGGCTAAACAAAATAGCGGGGCAATTACGAAAATTAGTTCCGCAGGGTTTACCCCACCGGAACAAGAGAATAACCGGGCAGTTCCCCAGTCGGATTTTTTTGCGTTAGGGCGAACTTTTGTCTATTTGCTGACGGGGAAGCTGCCCACTGACCCGGCAATTTATGATTCCTATAATAATGAGTTAAAGTGGCGGGGGTTTACTAAAGAGATATCGCCACAGTTGGCAGATTTGATTGATGAGTTGATGGCAGGAAAAGCCAGTCAGCGACCGGATAATCCCGGAGTGATTTTACAGAGATTAGCAGAAATAGAATATCAGCTTTATCCGCCACCAAAACCGATACCAAAACCGCAGCCACCAAGACCACCAAAACCGCAGCAGCAAACAGTTCCTCCTACTGTAGTTTCTCAGCCATTTTTGAGTCGTCGCAAGTTGATTAAAATTGCGGGATTTGGGATCGCTGGATTTGGGGGAGTAGGAGTGATTGGTAGTTTTCTGTTACGGGAAGATAATTCTCCCCTCGTTTCAAGCAAGGGAAGCGGGGGACAAAATCAACCTCTGGCAGATCCCCCCCAACCTCCCCTTAAAAATTTAAGTACCTTTTCTTTTGCAACGGTGAAAGTAAATGACCAGGGAACAATAATTAACCAGCAACAACTTCAAGCGGAATATTTCACAGAAGACTTAGGCAACGGTGTCACTCTGGATATGGTGGCTATTCCTGGGGGTACATTTATCATGGGTTCCCCAGAAACAGAGAAAAAGAGATATGGCAACGAAGGGCCAAAGCGTTCGGTGACAGTCCCCGCTTTTTTTATGGCTAAATATCCCGTGACTCAGCAGCAGTGGCAAGCAGTGATGGGAAATAATCCGTCAAGGTTTCAAGGGCTAAATCGTCCGGTGGAAAATGTTAGCTGGAATGATGCAGTGGCATTTTGCCAAAAGTTATCCCAAAGAACGGGTAAAAACTATCGTTTGCCTTCGGAAGCAGAATGGGAATATGCTTGTCGGGCAGGAACTACGACTCCTTTTTATTTTGGGGAAACGATTACCACGGATTTAGCCAATTACGACGGAAATTACACTTATGGCAATGGGCCAAAAGGGGTATATCGTGGGGAAACCACTGATGTAGGCAGTTTTCCGCCCAATGCTTTTGGACTCTACGATATGCATGGGAATGTCTGGGAATGGTGTCAGGATGTTTGGCATGAAAATTATAATAGTGCGCCGACGGATGGCAGTGCTTGGACATCTGGGGGAAATTCTGGGTATAGGCTGTTACGCGGTGGTAGCTGGAGCAGCGATCCGAGGTACTGCCGTTCGGCGTATCGGTTCTGCGGCAGTCCCGGCGATCGGGACAACGACATTGGGTTTCGTATTGCCGTCTCCCTGCCGAGAACTTAATTTCCCTCTGCTCTTTTTCCCTCTTTCCCTCCCCCTTCGCGCTTTGCGCGAAAAATTTTTTTTTCAAAAATGGCTGTAGGGGTAGAGAAACCGGGTTTCTTTAGACAAACTTTGCCACCAACTAACAAATTTTATAGAAACCCGGTTTCTTTTTTGCCGAAGTCGAATAACCCAAAAACCCAACCCCAGAAACCGGGTTTCTGTGGTGATATCCCCAGTTATCTGTTTTTTGCGAAAAAGAAACCCGGTTTCTGGGGGTGTATTGCGGGGGTAGAGAAACCGGGTTTCTGTTGTTGGTATCCGCAGTTATCTGTTTTTAGCGAAAAAGAAACCCGGTTTCTTTGTCTATTTGACATATTTGAGTTAAACTAGGAATAATCAAGAAACTGGGTTTTTTTCGGTTTTAGTTAAGAATCATCACAATAAATGAAACTCCCAAACAGCGATCGCGCCGAACTTGGTGACAAGCTCGATCGCTATTGTCTCAACTTAGAACATCCCAAGGGTCAGCATAAAGCTTTGCTATTCAAAAAACGACTCGGCATTACTCGTAGCAATCAAGAGATTCTCGAACGAGCTTTACTTCGTGCTGCGATTGAAAACGAAGCTATAATTTATAGACAAGACCAATATGGAACCCATTACGATATTAAATTTTCACTCCAGACTGATATCGGTGAATCGCTGATTATGAGTTGCTGGATTGTGGCAACCAATGAAGACTTTCCTCGACTAACCAACGCTTACCCTATTGATAAATAAATATGAATGAAATCCAAGAATATGACATCGTTGCCTTGCTGGAAACAGTGAGCACCATTCACAAAGATACTCAACAACCGATTCAACTCAAATGCGGACAAGTAGGAACGGTTATTATGTCTTTTAATAATCAAGCATTTTTAGTCGATTTTGCCGATGCTCAAGGACATACTTACGCAATGGAAACAATCGAGGCTAATCGACTTTTGCGTCTTGTTTACGAGCCAGAAATAACCTATGCCTAATTTGCCAAATATTCCAGAAACCCGGTTTCTTGAGGTTACGACAAAAACCTGTAGGGGCGAAGCATTCGGGCGATTAATTTTTGGGTAAAACGGGAAATTTATTACCCGAATGCTTCGCCCTGATTTTGGGGTTGGCAGCGGATGGGTGGGTGGGTTTGTTCACAATATCAGGGCGAAGCATACTCTTCGAGAAGGCTTCGCCTACGGGTACGAGGTTATCTGGTAAAAGCGGAGGTTAATCGCCCGAATGCGAAAGCCCCTACAGAATTATAAAATTGTGTTATCCCAAAATAAAATAGTCTGAGAAACCCGGTTTCTGGGGGGTTTCTGGGGGTTCTGGGGTTGCTTGCGGGGGTAGAGAAACCGGGTTTCTTTTGTGGATATCAAAGTTATCTGTTTTTCGCGAAAAAGAAACCCGGTTTCTGGGGGTTTCTGGGGGTGCTTCTCTATATATATAGGCGCACAACTTTTCCATTCTACAGTCTTACGATGATTTTATTATATATCCACTTTTGGGGAATTGTCAAGCTATTTTTGGAAAAAATTTGTGTTAACAATTCAGGCATAAAATGGAGGTTGCTGCCGGGAAAAAGAAACCGGGTTTCTGTTGTTGATATCCGCAGTTATCTGTTTTTCGCGAAAAAGAAACCCGGTTTCTGGGGTTTCTGGGGTTGCTTGCGGGGGTAGAGAAACCGGGTTTCTGTGGTGGATATGTAGGGGCGAATGGCCATTCGCCCCTACTGTTTTTAGCGAATAAGAAACCCGGTTTCTGGGGTTTCTAGATTCTTTTCTCAATTTGTTCCTGACCGGACGATCGAACCCCTGAAAACCGATCGATTAGACAATGCAAAATCCCCAGGTGGGTCAAGATCGCCACCGACGGACATCGATCGCAGTCTGGATTTTGGCGTCGATCGCGTATCAGGGTATTACCACCCCAAGATAGCCTGTCTGGGTTGAGGCGATCGCCCCAGGGTTTTAACCGCATTTCCACCGTGAGGGGTTTTTCACTGTCTAAAACCAGCCATCTATCACCCGTTATTGCTGCCGGAGAATGGTTTTATGCATCAATTACGATCTATTCCCTCATTTACTCAGTTAATCGCCGATCGCTATCAAGTTATAGAAGTATTGAAAAAAGATGGCTGTCTTCAGTCAGTGTTGGCTGAAGATACTCAGGACGCAAGCCAAAATAAATGTTTAATTAAACAGACGATCGACGGAGATCATCTGACAACTCCGACATTACAAAGGCCAAAATCATTAAAATCGATCAAACGTCAGTTAAGTCGAGAAGCGGAAATTCTCTATAAACTCAGTGAGTCCCAGGGGATTCCCCAAATTTTAGCTTGCTTTAAAGAAAATCACAATTATTATTTGGTGCAAGAATTTATTGAGGGAACCGCACTCGCGGAAGAATTCCCGGTTGGCAAACGGGACAGCAAGCGGTGGACGGAAAGAAAATGCCTGGAAATGCTTCAAGAAGTCTTGGGAATTCTGGATTCGATCCATCAATATAGTGCGATTCATTGCAATTTAAATCCCCATAATTTAATCCGACGATCTGCCGGTGGGGGTTTAGTTTTAATTAATTTTGGGGCGGTACAACCACTGCGTCCTCAAAGCGATCGCCGGAAACTTTCCCTCACCGTACCCATCGGTCCTTTTGGGTATTTACCCCCGGAACAACTCACCAATTACCCTCAACCGAATAGCGATCTGTATTCTTTGGGCTTGATTGCGATTCAAGGGTTAACCGGAATGCATCCAGGACAATTAAAAGTCGATGCTTATACCGGGGAAATTCGCTGGCAGGAAGAATTAATGGGGCCAGTGAGTGAAGACTTGGTGAAAATTCTGAATCTGATGGTTTTGCATCAGTATCAAAAGCGGTATCAATCAGTGGCAGAAGTACAACAGGCGATCGCCTCATTACTTTCTCCAGAGAAACCGTCTCTAATCCTAGATGTTGCTGAATCAGCCCCAAATCTGGAAGTTACTGAAGCAGCGGAAACCGATTCACCGAGTACCGATAACCGTGGGACAGAAACCAACATAACAGATAATTCAGTCGCGATCGCGGCGGGAGAAAGTTCCCTCTCGGAGACATCCTCATTAAAGGAAAGCAGCGAAAATCAGACCGATATTTTAGAGGAAAATATCCCCGAAAATACGAGAAAAGCGGTAGATGATTCT
Source organism: Oscillatoriales cyanobacterium (assembly GCA_011390955.1). Taxonomy (GTDB): domain Bacteria; phylum Cyanobacteriota; class Cyanobacteriia; order Cyanobacteriales; family Laspinemataceae; genus Planktothricoides. The sequence goes on from JAABRM010000033.1 coordinate 7,034, forward strand.
GCCGAAACAACCATCAGTTTTAAAGGAAAAAATCCGGCGCAAATTTTCCTCTTAGTTTTTGCGATTACGAGCATAATTATTAATAGTTTAATTGGCTGCTTTGGACTAATTCAGTTATTCCAAGTTCTGCCATCGGATCTGGGGTTTGAAAGCTTTAGTCGCGCCCAAGAACTCTATCAAAGTGGGGATTTGTCCCAGGCGATCGCCCTAGCCAAATCAGTCCGCTGGGATAGTTCTGCCTATCCAGACGCCCAAAGCGCCGTAGAACATTGGCAAGTTGAATCAGAAAAAGCTGCCGCCAAATTCCAGACAATTGAAACAGCATTTCAAGAAAGCCGTTGGCTAGATGTGCTGTCATTAGCTGCTGAATTGCCAGCTATTTCTTATTGGCAAGATCGGACTGCCCCATTAGTCAGTCAGGCAGCAGTCAAAGTTGCCCCAGAAGCGCAGAAAATTTTACAGCAAGCATATCACAAAGCTAATCAAAAAGACTTTCTGGGAGCAATTAGCTTACTCAAACAAATTCCCTCTCAAACTCCTGCTTATCCAACTGCCCAAGCGAAAATCCTTGAGTATGAAGAAAAGCAGCAGATTAAATTAGAAACCCAAGCCTATCAACTGCTCAAACAAGCATACCAAAAGGCAGAGGCAAAAGATTTTGCTGGGGCTTTAACCTTGTTGGAAAAAATCCCGGAAGGCACCCCAACCCATGCCCGAATTCAAGAGAAGATTGCTGAGTATCAAGCCAAGCGGCAGATTAAGGGCAATGCCTTGTTACAACAAGCATACAATCGTGCTGCCCAAAAGAATTATCAGGCCGCAATTGAGTTACTTAAACAAGTTCCCTCAGAAACTTCCGCTTATCAAATTGCTCGAGGTAAAATTAACGAATATAACCTCAAACTTCGCTATAGAATAACTAACAAAAATCGCCGACAAGTCAGTCTACTGCCCCATCAAAACTCTAACTTTTTTCCGGTGATTGCTAATGGGTACAGTTTCAATCCTGGAGACTCTTTTCAAGAGGTAAATATTTGATAATTAGCTCGATTTTTCAGGAAAATTCAATGAATTACTATCACTGGATCTAAATTACTTTAGATCCATGTTTTTTGATTTATTAATACCAAATATAAAAAAATATTCCTACAATTACGCTATTAATTTGGGCATTAGTAAGGGCGATCGCGATCCAGTTGTTCCTGCGACCCTACGGTTGCGTTTTGAATTAAAAATGGGCTGAAATATTTAAAGGTTTGGTGGTGATTTCGCCCGGTCTTCTTGCCCCCACCCGTTTCTACCCGCTTCTAGCCTCTTTTACCCTCTCTTATGCTCTCTAATGCTCTCTTATGCTCTTTTACCCTCTCTTACCATCTTTTACCCTCCCTTTAATCATCAATGATGAAAAGATCATAAAACCGGGAAAAAAAACAGCGATCGCGATCGGATACTATAGAATAAAAGTCGAAATTTCATGCGCTATGCCCACGATTCGCTGGATAGCAATAGTGGATCTCGGAAAACGAGCAGGCGCAGCATTCTGAAGCTGAGGCGGTTTTTGATGAGTAAATTTGTATTTGTCACAGGCGGAGTAGTTTCTAGTATTGGCAAAGGAATTGTCGCCGCCAGCTTAGGGCGGCTGCTGAAATCACGAGATTATTCCGTGTCAATTTTGAAACTTGACCCCTACATTAACGTAGACCCAGGCACCATGAGCCCTTTTCAACATGGAGAAGTTTTCGTGACGCAAGATGGGGCCGAGACGGACTTAGACTTGGGACATTATGAGCGCTTCACCGATACGTCCATGTCTCGCCTTAACAGTGTCACTCAAGGTCTAATTTATCAAGCGGTGATCAATAAAGAAAGACGGGGAGATTATCAAGGGGGTACGGTACAAGTCATTCCCCATATTACCAATGAAATTAAAGAACGGATTCGCCGGGTAGCGAAGAACACCAATCCAGATGTGGTAATTACGGAAATCGGCGGAACAGTGGGGGACATTGAATCCCAGCCATTTTTGGAGGCAATTCGCCAGTTTCGTAAAGATGTGGGACGAAATAATGTGCTGTATATCCATGTCACCCTGGTGCCTTGGATTCCTTCAGCGGGCGAAATGAAGACTAAACCGACCCAACATTCCGTGAAAGAATTGCGGTCAATTGGCATTCAACCAGATATTTTAGTCTGTCGTTGCGATCGCCCCTTATCCAAGGGAATTAAGCATAAAGTTTCCGAGTTTTGTGATGTACCCGTAGAAAGCGTGATCACTTCACCAGATGCCAAGAGTATTTATGAAGTGCCGCTAATTTTAGAAAAAGAAGGATTAGCCACTCAAGCGATTGACTTGCTGAAAATCGAACACCGTCAACCGGATTTGAGCAAATGGCAAACCCTGGTCGATCGCCTTTATCAAGGGGGTCAACCCCTCAACATTGCCATTGTCGGCAAATATGTCCGCTTAAGCGATGCTTATTTATCAGTGGTCGAAGCCCTCAGACATGGAGCGATCGCCAACGGTTGCCACCTGGAACTGACTTGGGTAAACTCAGAAGACATTGAAACTGATGGCCCGGAGAAATATCTCGCCAACGTTCAAGGAATTGTTGTCCCAGGTGGTTTCGGGATTAGAGGTGTCGATGGTAAAATATCCGCCATTGAGTATGCTCGCGAACAAAAAATCCCCTTTTTAGGGTTATGCCTGGGGATGCAATGTGCCGTGATTGAATGGGGGCGGCATATTGCCAATTTATCCAATGCCAATAGTGCTGAATTTGATCCAAACACGGAGAATCCAGTGATTAACCTGTTGCCAGAACAACAAGATGTGGTGGACTTAGGAGGAACCATGCGACTAGGGCTATATCCTTGTCGGATCGCAGCGAATACTTTAACGGAAAATCTATATAAACAAGAAGTAGTGTATGAACGTCACCGTCATCGCTATGAATTCAACAATGCCTATCGGAATCTATTCCTAGAAACGGGTTATGTAGTCAGTGGAACTTCTCCCGACGGACGGTTAGTGGAAATTATTGAATTACCAAATCATCCCTTCTTTATTGCCACCCAATTTCACCCAGAGTTTCACTCTCGTCCCAACACCCCCCATCCCTTATTTAATGGCTTAATTAAGGCGGCATCTCGTCAAGGCATGGTGGAAGGACAGGAAGAAGGGAATTCCCTTGGGTCAATGCGATCGCGGCTCAATGATTCAACCAATGATTCAAGCAATGATTCAACCGATAGCGAGAATCAAAACTCGGATTCTTCTGTAGAGTTGACCCCAGCAACAGGAGCTTAGAAAAATAACCCAAATCCAGGAGGAGTGGCAGCGAGGAGGTTTTGTGGCGTACTGGATCAAAATTACTTACGATCGGGAAAATTATGCGATCGATCTCGATCGAGTTGGGGCTTTTTCTGTCTCTTCCAATCACAAAATAACTTTTTGGTTGCCCGATAGCGGGGTAGAGATTTGTATGCTTCCCCAAAATAATCCAGAGTCATATCAAAAGGTATTTAATTACCTAGAACAAGTCAACCACAAAACCACTGTAAATGCTGAGTGGATTAAATTTCATTACGATCGGCAAGAATACTCGATCGATTTGCATCGGATCGCCGCTTTTTCTCAAGATCCAAACACTGGGAAAATATCCTTTTGGTTGCCGGATAGTCGGACAAAAATGATTTTACATCCTCAGAGTAACTCGGCAGCCCATACTCAAGTCAGAGAATATATTGAAAGTATTGAAAGGAAAAGCAACAACTATTTCAACTAGAAATATTTTCAGCCAAATTGGGTGTAATCATCCTCAGTTAATTGGTGATTTGTTGATTTGTTTACGGTTGACCGTTGGGGGTCAACCGTAAACGGTGACATATACAGCAGATTGCATATTTATGAAGTTTTGTAGTAGGGACACGGCTGGCCCAAGTCCCTACGAGGTTCGATCGCACGTTTGTGTACTTCATAACAGCGGAAATTGCTGTAATAAAAACCCTGTAGAAAAATTCGGTCAACCCGCTAAGGTTGCAACACATTATTAGGGAAATCTCCCATCATGTTACCCGCAGGAGCATAATGGCAGACAACATAAAAAGCATTAAAGTTTGTGCCGTCAAGGGTTGCCCGACCTTGGGCCACACCACAACCTAATTGAGTGCTCTCTTTCCAAACTACTTGAGTGAAATGCCCGGTTTCGCCAGAAAAACCTGGGTTAGCATAGTCATAATTTGAGACTTCATTGTACCAGTTGGTGACTGCTTCTTTCCCTAGGGTATCGGCGGAAATAGAAGGCGCGGTGGTATAAGAAACGTAAAGGTTTTCTCCGGCATTGTTTCTTTGACTGCGGGAACTGTGTTCAAATACCGCATTCGCGGCCAAATATTCCGCCCATCTTTGCGCGGTATCATTCAGTTCATTATCGAGGGTCATGTCTGGACTGCGATGGGTGCGGCGATAAGTATTATGCTGGGATAAGGCAATGCTACGCAAGGTATTTAGGTCCATAGATGTTTGCGCGATCGCGCTTCGATTAGCGATCGCCCCTAACGGAATCATCCCAGCCAGTCCAGCTAAAGTAATGCCGATTAATTGCTGGCGTTTCATATTATTTCACCTCGCTAAATTAGAATTGGTGGATCTAATCAAATTATCTGATAAATTTGCTGATTTAGGGTCAGCCAGTGGATTAAGTTTTAATCACGCTTCAAAACCCAAAAGTTAATCCAGCGATCGCTATTTTATCCCCTGCCAATGCGGGGCAGACACGGCCAGAGGCGATCGCACCAAGCCCAACCGCCCCTACCATCCGTTGCCCAGGGTTTTTTCAGGCAAAAAAGGAAAAATATGGCCTAAATCCCGATCGAACCGGACTTAGACCATATTTGCGATCGCAACGATGAATCGCAACTATGAATCACAAGGATGAATCGCCTGTTTAAATTAACTCCTACAGGTCGTTATACTAACTTGCCCAAGTATCAACCCACTTGACCGTCCCTTCATCCGCTAACACCCAATGCCGAGAGACAAGATTTTCACGGGTCGGGAGTGCGGCTTCATTCCCCTGTTCGTCCTTGTAAACGATCGCATACTTATAAGCGATCGCCTTTCCGGCACTTTCCTCAAAAGGAATCTCCCCAAACCAGTTATTCGAGTTAATATACTCCAGAGGGTACGCCTGACTAATATTCCAATTGCCCAACTCCGGACAATCTCCCGTCACCACCACAGTTTGACCGACATCTGTGGACAATCCATTCAAACTGACTCGTACCACCACTTGAGCCTTAATTCGTTCTCCAACATAACTGAGGACGATCGCCTCTTTGCAACCCAATTCGAGATTGTGCAACATTCCATCGCGGACTTCCAGCTTGCGGCGGGTCAAAATACAAGTATGTTCACCATCGGGTAAATCCGTCTGCACGTCGATTGTGGTTGCCTCACCGCGATTCATGGCGACAAAACAACGGGAATCCCGATAGTGGCGCACATAAGCATAAATATCTGGCGTCAGATATTTGACCCACTGACTGCCCAAAGATACCGCAGGATTAAGGCGACGGACTCCCGACAGCAAGCGAATATCCCGATAAATCGGCGTATCCGTATCCCAAGATTGCATCATCGGACGGTTGTAGGGGTCATTATTGCCGTAGGGATCGTTATTGCCGTTCGTATCATCGTGCAAATATTGCTCAGTCCCGTAATAAATACAAGGAATTCCTCGGCAAGTCATCATCAGATCGATCGCTAACCGCAGCGCATCCGGATCCGGGTTCAACGTTTGGAAGCGATGCATATCGTGATTATCGATAAACGTAATCAGTTCCGTTGCCGCATTATAGTGATAATCCTGGTCAAAAATAGCCTGAACCAGTTCAAATCCCCGTTCTGCGAAAACTGCCAAAGCTTGCCGAATCGCCATGCAGAAATCAAAGTCGAGAATGGTCATCCCCGATTTATTGGCAAAAGTTACCGATCGCTCATCAGTGAGATGGTTATAAATCCATTCCCCAAAAATAAACACATCGGGTTTATGGCTTTGAATATCGGCATTAAACTCCTGCCAAAACCAAATCGGCATATGTTTAACCGTATCCACCCGCAAGGCATCAACCCCGCGATCGAGCCATTGTTTAATCGCTGACTTAATATAGTTGCGGTATTCAGTGTTATTTTCGTTAAACGTTGCCAACCCTGCCAACTCGCAGTTTTGCACCTGCCATTCATCTTCCCAATTAGTCACTTGACCATAGTGGTGATACCAATTATTTTTATCATCATTAAAATCGGCAATTTTCACCCCATCATCGTAAAGTTCACCTTTTTTGCCGTTGATATCTGGATTACTATGGTTACAAACGATATCGAGGATCATTTTCATGTTGCGTTTGTGCAACTCATCAATCAGCTTATCAAATGTCGTATTTCGACTCTCTTGAGTTGCGTTCAGAGACGGGTTATCGTCCGAGGCAATAAATCGCGGATTGATGCGTTTAAAATCTCGAGTCCAGTACCCATGAATGGCCGCGTGTTCAAAAAATAAGGCTTCGACTTGCTCGAAAAGAGGAGTTAACCAAATCGCGGTGACACCGAGGGATTTGAGATAGTCTAACTTATCAATCACTCCCTGTAAATCGCCGCCCCAATATTTGCCCCAATCTTGTCCGGTGGGGTCGAACAATTCTGGATTCGGCCCTGCGCTGTTACTGGGGTCGCCGTCGTAAAATCGGTCTACCACAATAAAGTAGATCGTTTCTTGGCGAAATTCAATTGACCGGGTAAAAAGAAACTCAAATTCGTCTTCTTCATCTGGGTGGCGATCGCGAATTTCCGCCGTAGTGACCGCATCAACCTGAGAGGCAGGTGGGTCTAATGTTCGCGATGCGGGTGTAAAATCATGATTTGTTGACATAAATTTGGTAAATTTGAAGTTTAATAAATTTGAAAACAGGTTATTTGCATATTATATCGCTACTTTAAATTATCTGCCCGGTTCCCTAAATAATTGGCTCGATTAATTGCGCTTAACGTCTTGCTCAAAAAGGGTTTCAGCTATTTTTTTTGCTGCGGCAAATCCCCGAATTTTCTATATAAATGGTGGGCAATTTCCCGGCGCAGAGATTAATCAGATTCTATATTATAATTATATAATGATTGAATCACATTCGTAAACTACCAAATTTACTCTATGACCACGGTATTGTTCTGGGATATTGACGGCACTTTAATTGATTCTCATGGGGCGGGTCGTTTAGCCCTGACGGAGGCGGCTAGTGAAATGATTGGGGAATCGGTTGATTTATCGTCAATGAAAATGGCCGGTTTAACGGAATTAGCGATCGCCATAAGTATTTTAGAAAATCTGGGGTTAATGGCCAGCGAAAAAAATCTCAAGAAACTGTTAAGCTTATATGAGAAAAATATTGCCCCTTGCTTGCATCGCACCCAAGGATATATTATTGATGGAGCGAAAGAAATTCTCGACAGTTTACAATCGTGCGATCGGGTAATTAATATTTTATTAACGGGCAACTGTGAAACGGGGGCTTGGGCAAAACTGGCTCATTATGGTTTAGACCATTATTTTAATTTAGGGTCATTTGGGGAAAAACACTGCGATCGCACCGAACTAGCGAAAGAGGCTTTAACCATAGCCCAACAAAAAGTAGAAAATCTCAACCTCGATCGCTGTTATGTGATTGGGGATACCCCCTATGATATTCGCTGCGGTCAGGCGATCGGGGCGAAAACAATTGCGATCGCCAATCAACATTATGGGGTGGCAGAATTAGCCCGTCATAACAGTTCATTAGTTTGGGAAAAATTCCCCACTCCCCCATCATTTATGGCGCAATTAGGTTTAATCGCATAAGCCAAGCATCAACCGGGTTTTTATCTAAATCAATCGGTAAAAAAAATCGCCAAAAACCCGGTTTTTGTGATATTTTTGTTATATTGTTTTTCAGGATATTGCCGCAGCTAGACAATTGCTTTCTCGCACCAAAAAAACCGATAAAAAGACGGGATCTAAATCCCGAACTACATTCCTACATTCGTGGTTCCCGAACCACAGATCGGTTGATTATTTTCCAAAAATGGTGCGTTAGGTCTGGTGTTCCCTGGGGTTTCCGCTGCACAGACAATTGCTTGAGTGGTGTAACCATTGTAGTCTGGGCTAGAGATCGGGAATACGGCGCCAACATAACTTACCATCGAGTTATTTTTGGCGATCGCATAATTAAACACAGATTCATTTTGTTGAACCACTGAATAACGATAATGTTCCGTTTCCATCGGAATGCCCAGATACAATTCTTCTAAAGAACTGGTAAACTTACTGTATTCCACATAATAAGCCTGTTGCCCACGGTTCATTGCCCCAACATAATTCATTGCTTCATCTTGAGATATCTGATTTTGGGTGTTCTGGCAAAGGGCAATGGCTGACTCATATTGCTGAACAGAATTGGCAACTTCGGCGGAGACATCCACGGGAATAATATCCTGGAATGAACCCACTGTATCCAGATTTAATAAAGTTAAACTTAATGGGGTTTGAAGGGTTAAGGGTTTGGGCATGAATTCGGCTGAACAGGGGTCACTACTATCGCCATAATAACCAAACATCATGGATGGATTAATCGGTGGAACTGAATTGGGAGCCCGATAAGCAATCAAATAAGTGTCATTGCCAATTTGAGCCACTTTCCCCTCGGTATAATAGATGTCAGTATTCCCCAAATTGCTTAAAAAAGAACCTGAAGTTGCTTTAATAATATTAAGAAATGCTTCAAATTGCACAGAAATCGTGCCGCTGATAGTAATTTTGCGCCAGGAACTATTTAACTGATTCAGTTGCAAACTCAAGGGAATATTCCGCCCCGAAAAGATGTTTTCTAACTCCCGGCCATAACTCGGTTTTACCCAGATGGTGAACAGAGAAGTGGCGATCAAACTGCATGATAGGGATGCGATCGCTGTTGTCCAAGTTTTAAATATTTTTTTCATGGGAAACTCAATTAAACGGTAAGTTTTTTTTCGCTCGTCAGAATCGGTCAGCAACATAGAAGCATCATTATCCTGATTTTTCTTACTCTCGTTATAGCGGTTATTGTCGTTCGGGAAGTACAGAGGTTTTCTGGATTCCCGTCGGAGTTTACCCCCGCGAAGGCCGCCATCGGCGGGAATGACAAATTTTTTTGTACTTCATAACTATGACAATCGCTATATTCTATTTCTTTCTTCTATCGATCTTCCCCGCCCCCGCGCCCCAGAGTCCCTGTGCCCCTCGGAGTCCCCGGAGTCCCCGGAGCCTCCCTACACCCTGCGGACAAGCCTAAGCCAAACCAGTCAAAGGTAACGACTGAGGCATTTGTAACACTTGCTCATAAAGGTGTTCTAACTGGGTAATATTCCGAATCAGGGTATAGCGTTCTAACACTCGTTGACGGGCTTTTTGTCCCATCAACTGCGCTAATTCCGGCTGATCTCTAAACAGTGGTAACAAAGTTTTCAACTGTGTAGTCACCCTTTGGGTACCGAGAATCACCCCCGCCCCATCCGCGATCGCCTCAGCATCGGCCCCCACATCAGTAGCCAGACAAGCCAAACCACAAGCCATCGCCTCCAACAGAGAAAGGGACAGTCCTTCCACCAAAGAAGGCAGAATAAACACATCGCAGCCTCGGAGGATAGAAATCCGCCTTTGTTCATCGGCCACATATCCCAACCAAATAATATTGTGTTCTAGATTATAGGAAGCCTGTAAAGAAGTGGCATAAGGGCCATCTCCCATAATCAGCAATTTACACTTTGGCCCCAAATTAGATTGTTTCCAAGCTTTCAGTAACGCCTCAACATTTTTTTCCAAGGCAATGCGACCTTGATAAATAAACAATCGTTCGGCTTGAAATTCATCTTTCACCGCAGAATATCCTGGGGAATACTTTTGCACATCCACCCCATTGGGAATCACCGCCACTCGTTCCGGTGGGACATTTAATTTCACCAAAACATCCCGCTGAATATCGGAAAATACAATCGTTCGATCGTAATTGGCCAAAAAAGGCGCATAAAGCTGATAAGTCAGATGCTGGGTACTAGAGGTCAAAGTCCGGGGTTTGCGTTCAAACGGGGGATGAAACGTAGACACCAAGGATATACCCAGTTCCGCACAGATTTCCGGCAAGACGAAATCCAACGGCGAAAGGGTCAGGGAGGCATGAACCAAATCCGGCTTGAGTTCCCGTAAAGCCCTGGTCAGAACTTTACTGGATTTCAGGGTAGGAATGGTATAAATTGTCGATTTGTACAAGCAAGGCAAAGATACTTCAGAGGCGATCGGCCACTGGGGTGTTTTACCAAAAGCTTGCCGAGGATTTAAAGAAGGAATGACGTTTTGAGGTTCCCCAGACTCTTGAGCAAAATGGAGAAAACTGACCTCGTATCCTCGGTCAAGCAAGGCATTGGTTACTTCGCGAGAATAAGTAACATTTCCACAAAAGGGTGATTTTTTTCCCAACCAGGCAATGTGCATGCAACTTCTGAGTCCCAAGGTTTGTAATGAATAATAGCGCTTCGGTTTGATGTTTGGTTTGATATGAATATAAAAAATTGCGATCGCCCGTCAGTATCGCATATTCAACCGATATCTGTGCGATCGCGCTCAAATCGTTACGCAACTGGACAAACCACCAATCACTCGTGAATTAACGAGAGTTAGACAATTTACCAGATTGCTTACCCGAAATATACCAAGTTAAGCCGCCTCCTGCCATCACAATCGCCGCCAAAGCCAAAAACACCACCTGCAATCCCACCAAAGCTTCGGCCACCCCAGCCACAGCCAGGGGCAAACTCAGGGCAATATTCACCACATTATTTTGTAAGCCAAACACCTTACCGCGCATCTCTTCCGGGGTTTCCGCTTGGATCGTAGTTTGCATCGGCACCCCGACGATCGCCGCCGCAAATCCCAAAAAAGTAATCGAGATCAAAACCGGGATCAGTTGGTCAGAAAACAACGCCAACCCTCCCAGAGATGCGGTCATCCCCATCGAACCCAACAAACTGAGTTGACGGTGGGTAAAAGCCGCGCCAAAATGACCCAAAATTGCGGCACCAATTCCCATGCCTAATCCACCGGCAGCCAGCAAAAAACCAAACTGTTCTGACTCAATATTGGGAATCACTTCTGCCAAACGAACCGCCAAAACTGCCAGGGCAGCAAACACGCAGAACAAAATCACCAATTGCAGCATGGCCGATCGCACCCGGCGATTTTTCCCCAAATAAGCCACCGCATCGCGGATTTCCTCAAACACATGAACCGATTCTTGCGCTGGGTTTTTGGGCAGTTCTTGAATTCTCATCCACATCAGCACGAACCCAGCGAAGCAATAACCGCCCCCAACCACCAGTTCTCGACCAATGGTCAAACCATTGGCCAAATCGGACAAGAAATGGTCGGCAAAATTCAACACTGGCTCACCAACCGCAAAACCAATAATCACCGAAGCCATCATCGTCGTGGTATAGAGAGAATTGGCCGCCAGTAATTGCTGCCGCTTAACCAGCAAAGGAATCGCTGCTTGTTCTGCGGGGGCAAAAAATTGGGTCAGAGTGGAAACCAAAAACGTAATCACCAGCATCAGACAAAATCCCAAGGGCAGCTTTCCGAGTTGCAGTCCTTGAGACATCCACAACACCAATGGTAGAACTAAGACCAACAATCCTCGTAAGAGATTAGTTACAACTAATACAGTTTTCTTTTGCCATCGGTCTACAAAGGCACCAGCCAAGTAACCAAATAATATTGCTGGGATGGTAAAGGCAATCATAATCGCCGATACCCAACTGCTAATACTTTGTCCCGGTTGCTGAAACACCGTAGCAATAATGGCAATCATCAATACCAGATAAACTTTATCCGCTAACTGGGAAAAAACTTGCCCACTCCAAAGGGCTAAAAAATTGGCATTTTTCAAGACAGGCCCAAATCCGGGCTCTGATTTGATCGACTTACCCTGGTGATGATGGTCATTGTCACCATGACCATTGTGATGGTTGCAATCCTCATCCTCATCGGTTGGCTGCCGGATCTCTGGTGACGAGTTGCCGTTAGGATAATGAATTCTACTGATTGGTTGGTGACTGATTGTCTGGTCTATTCCCTGGTCATCCTGACTGAGAAAATGGTCAGGAGCATCTGAGGTTGGGGTTTTTGATGGAGAATCAAATAATTGCATTGTGTGAGTGAGGTCTTAACAAGGTTGAGTAGTCAGATTTATAATCTTTTTTGGTTTGGCACTGGTTCTACTGTATTCCTTTCCGAGGTAATTTTGCTAAGAAATTGATGTCAAATAAGTATCTAAGAGTATAGGCGATCGCAGCGATCGCTCCAAATGGACTTGGGCATATTGCCGCAAAAGTTTCTCGATAGTCAGCCAAACTGGATTCAAGGATAAGTCCCTCAATTTTGGCGGTAACTGACTTAACATCGCTTCTACTGGGGGTAATTCGGGATGAGTGAGTTGCTGAAGCATGGCTAATTCAACTGCATTTAGTTTGCGGTTAATTGCCGGTAAATTTTGATTGTTTATGGTTGAATTTAATCTTGACATAATCGGCGGTGAGTTTTGCGTCATCCATTCATCAGATACCGTTCCCCCACCGAGGATACTGAAGCCCACTTGCCAATTAGCCCGAGTAAAATCCGGCTGAAGTTTTTGTTGGGTCAGGCAACAGTGATGTACTTGAGGGGCAATTCCCCCTAAAGCAAGTAAATGGTAAATCCCTTGAGTTAATAATGGAATTACCGGGATAAAAGAAGCATGATTCTGAATCGTTGGCGATCGCGAAATCCGGCTTAAATGTTCTCCTAGCAAGAAAAACAATTCCCCTTGGGGTTGATCGCTTAAAGCTTGATAAAGGGCTAATTCTGCCAAATATTGACCCGCTGCCAACTTGCCCAAGTCTCGACTCAGACCGGGATAAGACTCGATGGTTTCTGCTTGAGTAATTCGATCGAGCGATCGCCCCTTATAGATTAACAACTCATTCACCACAAACAAACCACTGCGCCCCCCCATTGTTGATTTTGGCTTACGACTTCCAGGGGCGATCGCCTGAATTAATCCTAATTCTGGGGTTAAAATAGTTAACAACCGATCCGACTCCCCCATTGGTATCGACTTCAGATTAATCCCCCGCACCTTATAGCTTCGATCCATATTTTCTCTTCATCTATATTTATTGAATTTATTGGGTTAATTTCGGCATTTCTACTATTGCATTGCCTATTAATAATGCGGTCAATTTATTTGGCAGATAATTTTCTACCAAATTCGGTTCTCGCGCACCCGTTTATAAAGCTATCTGTCATTCCCGCGAATGCGGGAATCCACAAGCGTTTTAGGTGACAATCGTAGTCAGTCTATGGCAACCGTATTTTTTATTACAATTTTTTAGCCAATAAAAAACTAAATTAACTTTTTATTTCTCATCGTCAATATATGTTATTATTAAACAGCTAAGTTATTGCCGCAAAAATTAACTAAAAACTTAGCCATAAAATGCGATATATTTTATGATTAACCATAAAAACATTAGAATTAATATTCATCAGTCTGACTCAATTGTGGGTCAAAATTTTGTTGTTGCCGCAGAATATCCGGCCCGCGAGAAGTCCCCAGTCTTGTCGCCCCAGCCACAATTAAATCTAAAGCTTGTGCTGGGGTACGAATACCCCCAGAAGCTTTAATCCCCACCTGACCTTTGGTGATTTCTTTGAGGAATTTCACATCAGCCACCGTAGCCCCCCCATGAAAGCCCGTACTGGTTTTCAGATAAGCCGCCCCCGCATCCATGCAAATTTCCGCTGCCAGTTGTTGTTCCTCTGGAGTCAGCAAAGACATTTCCAAAATCGCCTTCACCAGTTGGCCGGTTTCTCGGCAAATTTCCGCAATTTCTCGATAAACTTCATTGGTTCTCCCGGACTTCAGGGCGCCTAGATTAATCACCACATCCAATTCCGTCGCCCCATGCTCCACCGCTTCTTGGGCTTCGTACAGTTTCACCATTGGCGTAGTGGCACCACTGGGAAACCCAATCACCGTACAGACTTTGACGGGTTTGCCATGTAAAAGATTACTGGCAAGTCCCACATAAGCCGGATACACGCAGACCGTGGGGAAATGATACTTCAGCGCTTCATCACACCAATACTCTACCTGTTCTGGAGTGGCTGTGGGGTTGAGCAGGGCATGATCGATAAAGGAAGCCAAATCGATATTACTGTCAAGTAAAGCTCTGGTCATGGTTGAATCTCTAAGTCATCTATGTTTCATTTGTATCAAAGTTTTCAGAAAAATAAACACAAAACCCCGGCTTTTCTTCAAGCCAGGGTTTTATTGGCAGGGGAGCCGCCATCGAGCGGGGGAGCAGGGGAGCAGAGGAGCGGAGGGGCAGGGGAGAACAATTGATAATTGATAATTGACAATTGACAATTAAAGAAAATTATCAATTATCAATTATCAATTATCAATTATCAATTATCAATTATCAATTATCAATTACCGAGTGCGTTGAACATATTGGAGAATGCCCCGGGCGATCGCCTCAGCCATGCGGGTGCGTTCGTCTGGATTAGCCAAAATCCGGGAATCATAATTGCCGGTGACAAAACCCACTTCCACCAACACTGCTGGCATCTGGGTATTTCTCAACACATAAAATCGGGCTTGCTTCACCCCCCGATTATTCATCGTGAAATTTTGCAGAATACTATTTTGGATATATTGCGCCAGTAAATTACCGCTTTGGTAATAATAAGTTTCCACCCCATTCACTTCTGTGCGTCCCCCACCCACGGCATTGGCGTGAACACTCACAAATAAATCCGCATTCACCCGGTTGGCTAGTTGGGTTCGGGGCGCCAGGTCAATGGTGCGCTCATCCTGACGAGTCATAATCACTTGGATGCCACTTTGCTCCAGGATTTGACTTAGCTGGAGGGAAATATCTAAAACCACATCAGTTTCCCGAAGTCCCCCCAGACCGACGGCGCCGGGGTCAATGCCCCCATGACCGGGGTCAATCACAATCACCAAACGCCCATCTTGGGCTCTGCGGGCTTGAATTTGGGGATAGTTATCTGGGGATACAGGAGTTATCGGACGAGAAGCAGAACCCTGACTGGGGCTAGAAACTCCTGCTTTTGGTTGCAATTGCAGCGCAATTTGATTCGGTCCTTGTGACACAACCCCTATGACATGGTAATTCGGGTTAGGTTGCACCATCAGGGTGACGGTTTCTGGTTCGTCTTCTCGTTCCTGTAAAGATAAAACCGGATTATTGGCATTAAAACCATTGGGCAATCTCACCCCTTCTCCGAGTTGAGCGGAAAAAATCTGGATGGCATAGTCTAAGGTCTGTCGATCCCAACTAGCGTTGTACTGGATTGGTCGATCGCTTCTAATCACTAATTGCGTCCCATTATTCACCAACTTAACTGACTCAATGGTGGCAAAGCCATTGCCTTGGGCAATTTGCGGCGATCGCTCCTCACCAGAACTGACAGTAACCGCTGGTCTGACTGCCCCATTAATCGGCTGAGGTTCGGGTAATTGCACCGTCCAGTTATTCCCGGACACTGGCTCGAATTTCACTCCTAACGGATCCAGAGTATAACCGTTCGCCAATTCCACCACAATTCTGGCCATATTCGGCTCAACTTGTCCCACGCGAACTTCGCGAATGGCACCCCGGATCGACTGCGATCGCAAATTCCGGGGAATATCAGCAATACTAATTCCCGGCAAATCGATCACTAATCTAACCGGGTCAGAAATCAATTGGGCTTTAGGCTGAACCGGAGTGGCAGTCCTAAAAGATAGTTGATTTTGGTTTGCTTGAAAGCGCCAATTTTGCAGTCGGCTGGCTTCAGCGGGAGAACTCAGGCAAACAACCCCGATTAAGCTAGGCAAAATGCATTGCCAGAGCAGAGTTTTCCACAGTCTGGAGTCAGAAAATTTTCCGAATTTTTTGTCCGTTGGCTGGTTAGTAGTTTTCATGGCACTTTTCTATATAAACTGTTTTGGATATGATACATTGGCGATGATTTTCGGCGGAAACCAAGACTGAGTTTAGTCTTAATCCGGGCTTTTTTTTAATGGATTTTGCTCTGGTCGCGATCTATTTCTGCATGATTCGGTCAATTAATTGTGATAGACATTAAAAATCCCCGAAGACGATTTTTCAGCATGACGTGAAAAAACCGAGCGGGGTTCATTAAAATATAGACGCGATCGCGCCTATATTTGGAGTAATGGTTGTATATCTGGATACGGTGTTTTATCAATGATCTGGAGAAATTCACTAATTTTTAACAATGTTTATGATATGTCGAGCATATTTTGGCTTAAATTGTATGCTGGTGTTCTCTCCCGATCGCGAAGTTTCACATACTATATAATAAATAGTTTCATTAACGCTACCGTACAGGATTTTACAAATTTCGTTGTATATACTGTAAAATCCCACGAGCGATCGCCTCAGCCATCAAACTGCGATAAGCGGGGTCAGCCAATTTCCGTGCATCTTGCGCCCCAGTGACAAAGCCCACCTCCAGCAAAACCGCTGGCATCCGGGTATGTCTGAGGACATAAAATCTGGCTTCCCGTACCCCACGATTGGGCGCCCCAGTCGTTTGCAGAATACTATTGTGAATATATTGAGCCAGTAATTGACCACTGCGACTATGGAAATAGTAAGTCTCGATGCCATTCACATCAGGACGAGTCATATCGATCGCATTGGCATGAATACTAATAAATAAATCCGCATTAACCCGATTCGCCAGTTGCGTCCGAGGTTCCAAATCCACCTCTCGGTCATATTCCCGGGTCATCACCACCTGTACCCCGTTTTGTTCCAGGATATCCCTGACCTGCCGGGAAATGGGCAACACCACATCAACTTCCCGCAGTCCACCAATACCGATCGCCCCCGGATCCCTGCCCCCATGTCCCGGATCGATCGCGATCGTCACTCGTCCTTGTTGAACGGGGCGAGTCTGCGGAGTGGGAGTAGTTTGCCTGGGTTGGGGAATAGGTTGGGGATAGGAGGAATTATCTCGGTTGTTGCCCGGTACAGGTGTCACCACCGTTGATTGTTTAGGTTGCAGTTGCAGCGAAATCTGCTGACTATTGGGCTGGTAAATAGAATTAGAAGCAATCAAAAAGTTGGGATTGAGCTTCACCAATAGAGTCACGGTTTCGGCGTCTTCTTGCCGTTGTTCCACCGCCAAAACCCCATTGCTGGCACTGAAATTGGGCAGTCTCACTTCTGAACCAATCTGCGCCCCAGGAATCGTAATCCGATAAGCCATCGGCGTATCCCAGCCACTACTATAACTCAGTGGGCGATCGGCTTTGATCGTCAGTTCGGTGCCATTGTTGCTCAGTTCAACCGCCGAAATCGTGCTTAAATCACCCCCTTGGCTGACCCTGGGTCGCATCCCCCCTTGGGGCCATAGTAGCACTGCCCCGGTAGCACTCACCTGAGCATCCCAGGCTTGGGCGCGATCGCTTATATCCAGCGTCACACGCACCACTGGCGCCGAACCCGAACCGGGAGTCACTTGTACCCGGCTAATCCCTAAGCCGCTCATATTCTGATTCGGAGTCCGAAAATCTGGGGACAAAGTAGCACCGAATATACTAATCGTCATCCAAGAACCATCCGCCGCGAAATTCTTTTCAATTCGTGGCTGTTGTCCGCTGGTATTTAACACAATGCCTTGTTCCCCGACATGAACACTCTGCACAATGGTTTGAGCATTGGTCGCAACTGGGGCCATCGAGCGATTATCTCCACCGTTGACTGTGGGTGGGACATAAGTGCCAATCCTTTGAGGCGTGGGGATTTGCACCGTCCACTCGTGAGCCGAAAGTCCATTAAATTGGACCTGAGTCGGATCGACCGTATAGCCATCGGCAAATTCCACCACAATTCTGGCGGTGTTGCTTTCAAACTGTCCGACGCGAATTTCTTTGATCGCACCGCCCAAGTATTGAGAACGTGGTGACTGTCCAATGGTTGTACCGGGCAGATCGATGACTAACCGAGTGGGATTGGCCAACAGTTGGGCTCTCGGCTGAACCCCACCAGCGGTCGTAAAAGATAATCGGTTTTGACTCGACTGAAACTGCCAAGATTGCAGCCTTGCCGCTTCTGCCGGTGCGGTCAGCATTAATATACCGGCAAGAGTGGGCAGGACTCCCTTGAGGAGGATATTTTTACCCACTTGAGTCTGGGGAAAGGTGTTAACACGCAAGTTAGGGGTGACATTGTTCATATCTTAGGACTACCATAAGCTCTACTTTGAACCACCAGAAGTGGATTCCTTGAATCCTTTTCCGGGCTGAATTTTTCCGTAACCTTAAATCAACTAACTTTTTCCAGGAAGTTGGTTTATAGCGCACCCCTGACAGCTTTCCCGTTAATTTCCCGCTAATTTCCCGTTAATTTCCCGTTAATATTTTAATCAGGATTTTAATCAGGATTTTAATCAGGATTTTGAGCGGTTGAGTAACATCTCGGCGAGCGATGACCGATTGGGTACAATGGCGATCGCCGTGTCTCAGTGCAGTCGCTCAGTCGTCTCTCAGTGTAGATGACGCATATAGATTTAATAGTTTAATCATTACATGGCCACTGGCGATCGCTGGTTCAAGGGGAATGCTGGCGTGCTAAATATTCTTAACCTCCTGGCTATGCTTAGGAAATTACAAGCCTTGACCATCACGATCCGGAGAGTCGGCAGAGTCCGCAGATTTTCTGGGGTACTGGTTTAAAGTTAAACCAGCCCGATCGCGGACTCAGACAACGGTTGTCGGACTTTGCACCGAAGAATTATAGCAGTTTTTTCGGCCAGCGAGCGCAAACAAAAACCCGGTTCGCTCAAAAACCGGGTTTTTGTGTCACTCATTGACCTAAAAAACAGGATAAATCAAGGATTTTTTGAGGATTTACCTTACTCCGTGAGAGCGATCGCCCATTGATTGTTCAAGCATCTGGGTCACAGCAATCGCCCAGGGGACTTTGTTCTTTTTTATTTATGTTTCTGATTCAAGGATTAGACAAGAAAGCTTTCCCTGGCTAAAAAGCCCCCCTTAAAAAAGGGGGGGGTTGGGGGGATCTTCTACAACATAAAAGACAGAATTGTCTAACAAATTGCCGAGCTAATTGCTTGTTGAATATGGGCTTGATTCAGACTGCGACCAATGAAAACTAAGCGGGTTTGGCGAGATTCCGTGGGTTGCCAAGGGCGATCGTAAAAATAATCAAACCGCTGTCCCACCCCCTGCAATACTAACCGCATTGATTTATTCGGCACCGCCACAAAACCTTTAATCCGATAAATTTCTTGGGCTGCCACCAGAGAGGAAAGACGTTGCACCAAACTAGCTGGTTCAAACCCTTCATCCAGCATAATATGAACTGAATTAATCTCATCATCATGTTCATGTTCGGCTTCGGTATCATGGTGACTCGGACGACTGTCTAAGTTATCTTCTACTGCCGCATTAAATCCTAACAGCAATTCCGGGGGAATATTGCCACTGTTAGAGGAAACAATTTTCACCCCATCTCGGACTTGCGATCGCAACCAGGTTTTTACCTTATTTTCTGTTTCAGCATCTACCAAATCAACTTTGGTTAAAAGCACCAGATCGGCACAATTTAATTGATCTTCAAACAGTTCCTCAATGGGCGTTTCATGCTCTAAATTCGGGTCAGCTTGGCGTTGGGCTTCCAGGGCTTCAATATCCCCCACAATTTGGCCTTTGGCTAAAGCTTCACAGTCTACCACTGTCACCACCCCATCCACCGTTGAATGGTTGCGAATTTCCGGCCAGCGAAAGGCTTGAACTAGGGGTTTAGGTAGGGCTAATCCAGAGGTTTCAATCACCATACAATCGAGGCGATCGCGCCGCTTTAAGATTTCTTGCATCGTGGGCAAAAATTCCTCTTGGACAGTGCAGCATAAGCAACCGTTCGTCAGTTCCACAATATTAGAATTGACCGCACCGGCTTCATTTTCGTCATCACAAACTTGACAAGATTGCAGGAGTTCTCCATCAATACCAACTTCGCCAAATTCATTAACTAATACAGCAATGCGGCGTCCTTGGTTATTTTGCAACAAATGACGAATGGTGGTAGTTTTTCCCGATCCTAAAAATCCGGTAATGACTGTGACAGGTATTTTGTGCATAATTTTTCGGCTTGAATCTGTAATTTTGGCGGAAATTTTGGCGGATAGATTTTTTTGGTTTCCCCTCAGCTTTAAATCCGGGGAAATTCTGCCAGAAAACTGGCAGCTAAACATAGCCCGTGTTTAAGCGGTGACAGATAATTCTGATAATGCTGATAAAGGAGGAATCCGGGCGATCGCACCTTTTCTCATTGCTTCTGGACGTTCTGACCAAGCCAACAAACCATCCGATTTGGCATAATATTGACCGGCACAATTCAAAACCGCTGCCGCAGTTTCCGGTAAGCGGACTTCATCTGGACTTAAGTCGCCAAAGAGGTAGGTATATTTTCCCGGTGACGCGAAAGAAACCACACAAGAACGACTACAAGCACTCATACAAGCCACAGGTTCAATGGCTATCTCGTCTCGTAAATCCCAACTTTGATGCAGATGGGACAATTCAGCCAGCAGTTTTTCCCCACCACTGACGCCAACTTTTTTACCTTCTTGCCAAATACTCGCGCAAGTGGTGCAAACAAATAAACAATGTTTTGTCATGGATTTAGGTTGAGTTTTCCGCACATCAGAACAATTGATTTAACCAATCGTTCAGGTTAAATCAATCCACAATTAAATCTTGTGGGGTAAATTTTTTCGGCAGAATCGGGCATTACAAAAGCAGCGAAATCGGGCGGTTTTTCGGTGTTGCAGCGGCACCCTGGAGCCACATCCAGCCCAAAAGAGATTTGTCTGAAAATTCTACATGGTCGATCATCCGTACCTCGCAGATGAAAATAAACGATGATTAGTTAACAAAACCAGCAAGCGGGTATTCTGACTCAGAGAGCGATCGCCTCATCACAGTTGCGGGACAGCGCCGGACTTGCACCGAACTTTCCCCCTGACGTTTGGTGGCTGCTCCCCACCAAAACTCGCTAGTCGATCGGATTTTACCAGAAGCGGGGATATTTAATCCAGCATTGACGGGAAAAGGCCGCTGGTAATAGATCGTAACCGATTCATTACCAGCGGCCTCAAATAACATTGATAAATAACTCTGACAAAATTTAAAATTAGCCATTAAGTTCAGGGACTCAACCTTCTGTAATCCGGCGCTAAAAACCTTCATTTTCAGGAGATTCATCCACTGATTTCTTGTCGATGCCTAATTGCTTCTTACTTTGTTTTAGCTCTTTCCATAATCCTTTAATTTCTTGGTAGGCAACTGCTGGGGGCAGTTTTCCGTTCGTATTTAAACAAGCAATGAACATGACACGATTGGCAAATTCTTGTAAGTTGGCGTTAAATACGAGATTTTCCGGCTTTACTTGACCGTAGTAACGACTGCGCGGCTCAATAAAATCAAAACGATTAGTCATAATTCACTCTCACATTTGCTTCCTAAATTTTTATTTTAAACAACTCATTAATTCAATGATTCAATATTTATGCTTTTGGTTGATAATTACCAGAATTATCCGATATTTTATAAACCAGCAAGTAAATAAATTGAATCTACAGAATTATTATTTTTTGGGAGCGGTAAAATTATCATCAGCAAAACCTCTGAATAACTCACGACTTATTGAGCAAGCCCGAACAGTTTTTTATCGGATTGGCTGGACAGCATCAGATATGCTATGATTGCCCTGTGGGAGCTTTCATGCAGCAACACATCGATCGCTCCGTTAACTCTTCAGTTTTATTAGACTTCTTGCATGACAAAAAATTGCTATCCCGCGATTCCCGTTAATCAGGAGATAGTCTTAGATTTATGCCAGCATTGTCTATTTATTTTTCCTGCCTCATTTCATTTAATGATAACCGATCGCAATACACTTTGCCAAGTGCTATCTTTACCAAACTCAGACAAAATCCAGTAGGTGCTTTCTATACCTTGGTCTAGCGATCGCCTCTGAGGTAGTTTTTCGGTCTAGGTATTGTATTGTAGCAATTTATACATAAAGGCACTTAGGGGTAAAACATTAAACTCATTAGATGGGTGATTCAAACCGGGGGTCGAATTGTCAGTATATTATTGTCAGTATATTTTGGGATGCTTCTATGGTAGAATAGCTGTATATACTGAGAGGACTCTCCGTGGTTTGGTGACATATCAACCATTAAAAACGACCGATTCTCATACATCCTAGAGTTAGAGGATGTCAGCATTCAGCCCTCACCACTGCCGTCACCTACCAGGGATCGGCCAACAGCCAAAGAGTCAAAAACTGGTAGCTTTTGGGCTCAAAGCTGACGGTTGATACCTGAATGGTTATCACCAGATTTTTACGGATCGAGTGGCATCAATTCAGGAAAGAAATTTCAAGACAGGAAAGAAATTTCAAGATATCAATGCTTTCTGCCGAAAGTGGCTATACAACTATCAGCAGAAAGCATTGATGGCTGCATCGATCCGGTTTGAGAGTTTTTTTGAGAGTCTTTTTGACTTAAGCAGGACTTACGCATAAACCCTAAACCTGTAGGGTTGATTCGCGAATCAACCCTACATAGAGGGCTTGATATTAAATCATGCGTAAGTCCTGTTAAGCATTGGGAGCGATCGCCCAACTCCGAAGCCCAACTCACGGAGAAACCACTACCGACTTATTCTGTCTTAGTTGCTTGGAATGGTTGATAAGTTCCGCCCAAAGCTTCTACAATCGTGCGGGTATTGGACACCATCATTTTCACATAAGAATCCCCCGGACTTCCAGGTGTACCAATCGAATCAGAATAAAGTTGTGATGGCGCTAATTTAACTTGGGCTTCTTGGGCGACCGTTTGAATTAAACTCGGATTAATGGTGGTTTCCGCAAAAATTGCCGGAACTCCAGTTTTTTTAATTTTTTCTACCAATAAAGTCAGGGTTTGAGCGCTGGGTTTTTCTTCTGTACTAATCCCAACTAAAGTTCCTGTCACCTCTAGTCCATAAGCGGCGGCATAATATTGAAAAGCATCGTGACTGGTGATGAGTTTGCGCTTGTCTGGGGGAATGGTGGCGATCTGTTGGCCGATCCAAGTATCTAGCTGTGTTAATTCCGCCGTAAGTTGGGCGGCATTGGCTGTAAAAATATCCGCATCTTCCGGGGAAAGTTCAATTAAAGCATCGCGAATTCCATTCACCATCGCGATCGCATTGGCAACATTCCCCCAAACATGAGGATCCGGGACTTTTTGCCCTTCATATTCCATATCTAGGGGCTTGACCAGTTCTCCCACTGCTAACTTTTTCGCATTCACCCCAGCGGCATCGATCATTTTAATCAGCCCTGGTTCTAAGTTATAGCCATTGTAGAGAATTAACTCCCCTTGCTCTAATGCTTTGGTATCAGCGGGCACGGGTTCATAGGTATGCGGATCCGCCCCTGGGTCTAAGATGCCGATTAAATCAATCTCCTCTCCCGCTAATTCAGCGGTTAAGTCCGTGAGGATGGTATTGGTGGAGACAACTTGGGGTAGGTCGCTATTCCCCATGTCTGGACTGCGCTGAGTAGATGTACAGCCAATCAACGCGGCGAAAAGTACCGCCAGCCCTAGGGTTTTGCTGACTGAAATGGCGCGATTCGCTGACGTGAAGGCGGGGGGTAGGGACACGGCATGCCGTGTCCCTACCGGGATCTGCTGCGCGGCATCGCCCCTGGGTGGATTTTTTGGGTAATGGTCTGGGAAGTGAGTGCCTACTTTCATAAATCTTTAAACTTTTTCATATTTCTTTCATTTTTTTATTGTATGATATTTTCATAATCCTTTCATTTTTCATTTTTGATTGTTCTCAGCGCCCCCAAAGCCTGAAAAAGCAGTTAACCAGGAGCCAACGATGACTACTATTCAGTTTCCCCTAAATCCACTAACGAATCGCGGCGAAATTCCTAGCATTACGGTCAGTCATTTAACCGTTGCTTATCGGCAAGTTGAAGCATTGGTCGATGTGAACTGTGGGATCTACCGTGGGCGACTGACCGGGATTATTGGGCCGAATGGGGCGGGGAAAAGTACCTTGATGAAAGCTATGCTGGGATTGGTTCCGGCGGTTGTGTCTGGGGGAAACTGTGGGATTGTCCTCTATGAGGGCGAGCCCTTGATGAACCAAAGAGAAAAGGTGGCTTATGTACCACAGCGATCGCAGATTGATTGGACATTTCCCGCGACGGTGCAGGATGTGGTGATGATGGGTCGAGTGAAGAAAACTGGCTGGTTTCGGCCATTTTCTTTTGTGAGTCGTCGTCTCGCGGCTGATGCTTTAGCGAGAGTGGGCATGAGTGATTATCGCGATCGCAAAATTGGGGAACTCTCTGGGGGTCAACAACAGCGGGTATTTTTAGCCCGTTCTTTAGCCCAAGAAGCGGATGTTTACTGTTTTGATGAACCCTTTGTGGGCATTGACCAAAAAACCCAAGATATTATTTTTGATATTTTTCACGAACTGGCAGAAAGTGGCAAAACCGTCTTAGTGGTGAATCACGATTTAGGCAATTCGATTAAGAATTTTGATGATTTGATTTTATTAAATCGTCAGGTAATCGCCTGTGGGTCTCGGCAAAAAGTGCTCAGTCAAGAAAATTTGGATCGGGCTTATGGCGGAAAAGTCGCATTTTTTAATGGTGAAGCCGCATAGAATGGCCTAAAACACTATCAATTTTTTTTATGTGGGAAATATTAGGCGAACCTTTGCAATATGCTTTTATGCAGCGATCGCTGGCGATCGCGATTTTAGTGGGTTTAATTTGTGCGGTAGTGGGCAGTTATTTAATGGTACAACGGTTAGCCCTACTTGGTGATGCCATTAGTCACTCCGTTCTCCCAGGGTTAGCGATCGCCTTTCTCCTGGGTGGGAATATTTTTATTGGGGCTTTTATTGCCGGGGTACTGAGTACCGTCATTATTGCCTGGATTCAGACGCGATCGCCCATCAAAGAAGACGCGGCGATGGGCATAGTTTTATCAGCGTTTTTTGCCCTAGGAATTACTCTAATTACGGCAATTCAAAAAGAGAATAAAATTGACCTCAACCATTTTTTATTTGGCAATATTTTAGGAGTAACCCCAGAGGAAGTCCGGGATACTGCCATCATCACCTTTGTGGTCTTATTAGTGGTCATCGCTTTATACAAAGAACTCTTATTTTACTCCTTCGATCCGTTGGGGGCAGAATCCGCCGGATTGCCCGTTAATCTGCTCAACTTTGGCCTGATGGTGCTGATTGCTTTAACCGTAGTTGCCAGCATGAAATCCGTGGGAGTTATCCTGGTTTTATCATTACTAATTACTCCCGCTGCCACCGCTTATTTATTAGTCAAACAACTCCATCAAGTGATGATTTTAGGGGCAATTATTGGGATTATTTCCAGTATCAGTGGAATGTATCTCAGCTACTATTTTAATCTGCCCTCTGGCCCTGCCATTGTGTTAGTTGCTTCTGGCTTTTTTGTTCTATCTTTATGCTTTAGTCCCAGTCACGGCATTTTCACTCACCGGCAAACTAATACTAGGGAATTTGCCATCTGGCGAGAAATCAAAACTTTATTTAAATAATCCCAATTTTTTAAATAAATTGCTGTAATTCCCAGGTTGATTTGGGCGCAAGCATTGCGCCCCTACTGTTGCATTAATTTTTGTTTGTAAATGGTATAAATTTGTTGGAAAGTTATTTGCCATAACACAATCAACAAACAACAAACAACAACCAACAACCAACAAACAACAACCAACAACCAACAACCAACAACCAACAACCAACAACCAACAACCAACAACCAACAAACAACAACCAACAATCAACAACCAACAATCAACAAACAACAACCAACAAACAACAAAATCCTACAATAATCCGCGATAACGGACAAAAATCAAGACCGCCGCCCAAGACCCCAAGGCAACTTTGATCGCAACGAGCATATTCAACAAGGGAATTGCCCCACCACTGATTAACGCACCTAAATTTCCTTGGGGGAGTTCTAGTCCTGAAAGGGTCATCACTGACAAGACAATAAAAATCAAAACGGAAATTTTTTCCCAAATAGCAGCGTTCCAACGCTTATAGATTTTTTGCATCAGTTCGGGGGACGAGGTAATGGCAATCAGCCCGATCGCCGTTCCTCCGGCCACTCCAGCGGCAAAACCACCCCCCGGACTCAGGTGGCCGCGAATGGCCAGTTCAATGCCGACGAACGCGCAAATGGTGGCACCCAGACGGGCTAAAACAATGGACGGTTGATCGGTGAATTGATTCACCTGACTCAAGGGTTGTTCATTGGCGAGGAGAAAATTAGCACCCATAATCGAGATCGTAAATACCACCACTTCAAAGATGGTGTCATAAAGGCGATTCATAAAAATGATCCCAGAAACCGCATTGGGTACGCCGGTATCTTTAACCACCAATTCCACAATGGACAAATCAGAAATCTCCGACCAATTCGGAGAAGGATTGTCGATCAACAGCATTTTGACGAAAAGTGCGATACCTGCGGCAATGTAGACCCATTTCATTAATGTGTTTCCCCTGATTCTACTGGATTGATATAGGTTAAGAGTGTTGTTGATGAAACCAGTTTACTTTGCATGATTTCATACAGCCGTTGCAGTCGGATAGTGGTTTGATATATTGCCGTTTCGTCTTGATGGGCGAGAATTCCCGATCTATGGACTTTTTCTTCTAATTTTTCGCCTAATTTTCCGTCTAATTTTTCGTCTACTGTTGTTTCTACTCTTGTTGCTACTGTTGCATTTACTTTTGTTTCTAGTCTTTGAACACAGGTGGCATGAATTTCTTTTTTCATCAACGCCAGATGTAAGTTGTCTGGATCCTGATAAGGAACGAGTTCCACACGCATATAATGTTGGCGAAAAATTGCCCGAAATTCTTCAATTAGTTTGGCCAAAGAGTCCTGGTGTAAGGTTAATTCATCTTGAAGCACTCCCAAACGCATTACCAGAGAGGAACGCACGGCCACGGCATAAAGAGTAATTGCCAACATTGTTCCCACTAAAGCTTCAGTCAAAGCCACATCTGCTGCCCCAAACATGGCATAAACTAAAGCGGATACTCCACCTAATATGCCACGAATCACCAGAGCATGATAGGGATTGACTTGAACCACTACCATGGAAGCAGTCAAAGGCATCAAAGCAGTAATTAGATAGATATAAGTTTCATGCTCCATAATCTTCACCCTTTATATTTTGACCCTTTATATTTTTACTCTCTATATTTTTACCCTCGATCGTCTTCTCCTGTAGTAGCTGCTGGATGGTTATCGGAGGAACAGTAGGCCAAAACATATCCCAGTACCGTATTCCAAATTGCCAAAGCAATTAAGGCTAGGAGTAGCAAAGGCCATTCCCTGGGGATTTTCAGCAGTAGTCCGACCACAATAGCCATAGATCCGAGGGTATCGGCGACGGAAAGACTATGGAGTTTGAACAATACGGAGCGATCGCCGATTAGGGGAAAAGTCCCCCAAAACCAAAAGAAGACTCCCAAACCAATCAAGCCATAACTAATCAGGTCAAGCATGGTTTAACTTTTTATCGCTTATCGATTTAATCTTGAATCAATTAAAACATCATTCATGCGTTTGAGCAGTTGAGCCAGCAGCATCAACCCGGCATTACCCACACTCAGAACGATCACCCCGGCCAAACCAATCATCCAATCATCCTGCAATATCGATATGACTAAGATGATAATGGAAGTTTTAGTCGCAATGCTGGCAAATGCCAGCATTTTTTGCCAGATATGATCATCTTGACAAGCTTCATAGATCGGGATGAGCAGAGCTAAAATCATTAGCAAAAGTAGCACGTCGATCATTTTGGCCTCCGGCGCACCCAATGGACTTCATACCAGCCATTTTGGTGATATTTCAACACAATAGTTTTCGGGGTAAAGGTAATTATAAAGATATCCAGGAAGATCAGACCGGGAGTCCGGTTTGGTTTGACTCGTTCCATTGTCATATCTTCGTACTTATGGGGGCGGAGGATAATTTCAAATGCCTCCATATAAGCTTGGGGAATGGCTCGCAATGTCTCCCCTAGAGCCCGCAGCCAATCTCCCAAGGGGGCTGGGGTGATGTAGCTGCGCGGTAACAGCAGGGCGATCGCGACACCGATAATAATATTCTCGGAACTGAGATCGGCGGTGAGCAAAAACCAAATAGTCAGTCGCAAGATGATATCGAGGTATCCAATCATGGCATTACCACTCCCAAAACCATCCAAAACAGGGCGATTAACATCAGACTCATTACTCCGGCTAAATGCTCTAATTTTTCCAGAGTTCGAGGCAGTTTGAGCGCGACTCGTTTAAATAGGATTAAATACGCCGCCCAGCCAATGCCGACCGTGACTAAGGATTTGCCCATATTGGCCAAGGTGTAAGCTTTGTAGTCAAAACCATTGGCTAAAATTAGTCCGCCAATCAGAATGCTCATGGCGAACCAGAATCCTAGGGGAATTTCCGATTCCTGCTTTGATTTGAGATTCCCGACTTTCGGATCCTCTGCTTGGTGTAAAAGCTGGGGAGCGATCGGGCCTGTATCTGTCACCAGTTGTCTTTGGTGGGGCAGAAAGATGAACTTAGCAAAGTAGATCGCCGTGCCTACTGCGGCCACATTCATGGGGATCTCCTGCCAAGGCAACAGATTTTTCATGGCCACCACTTTCGCCCCAAAGCCCGCTAACAGGGGAAAACCGGAGATGGAAAGACTGGCGATCGCCAGGGGCACCCAGAGTGCCGGTGAAATCCCTTGATTTTGGAGTTCTGAGAATTTGCGGCTGGGTAATTTACCGGCGATCAAGAACAAGCTGGATTTGACCAGACCGTGAGTCAGGACATAAAAACCACTGGCAAAGGGCGCCGCCAGGATAAAACCTAGTTGGGAAATCGTGCTAAATGCCAGAGTCCGCTTGGTATCTTTCTCAAATAGGGCGTAGGTGACGCCTAAAATTGCGCTGCCCATCCCCAGGATTCTAATCAGCGGATCCAGTTCTGGCATCATCAGGGCAATCCGGACTAAGGGAAATATTCCGGCTTTGACTACTACGGCGGACAGTAAGGCAGAAACCGGGCTTTCCGCTTCTGAGTGGGTTAAAGGCAGCCATAGTCCCAGGATAAATACTCCCGCTTTTGCCAGGATTGCCATTAAGATCAGGGCGATCGCTTCTGGGGGCGACCCACGTAACCCGGTAAAGGCAAAAGAATGATGGGCTTGATAGACCAGGGCTACTCCCACCAGATAAAACAGCATCGCGGTGTTGCCGATAAACAGATAGCGCAAAGCTACCCAAATGGAGCGATCGGTGCGAGTATATGCAACCAACAGACAAGAGGCAATACCGATCACCTCTAAAGCCACATATAAACTGATAAAATCGTTACAGAGAAATGTGGCATTAACGCTGCCATGCAAAATAGCCGCCTGGGTATAAAAAAAAGCGCTCTTATTCTGCTGCCAACAGTAGCAAACCACTGCCGCTGTCACCAGCCCATTGGTCAAAATAAAATAGCCGCTTAATTCATCAACTAATAATGTGACCCCGAAATTATCGAGTAATTGCGGGGCAAATGACAACTTGGTCAAAATCAGGTAGAACCCGTAGGCGCTAGAAAAAATCGCGACTCCCAGGGTGAGGTATCGGTCAAATTTGGGGAGCAAATAAATGCTAAACCCCATAAACAAAGGAAGGGCGAACGATGCGATCGTTATGGTAGTCATGGGGTATTATTTCTCTCGATTTCGCTGCTTTCCAAGGTGGGGTTATTCTGAGCCAGCTTCATCACACCGACCAGCATTAACGCTTGAATCGAAAAGCCGATCACGATCCCGGTCAATATCACCGCTTGCAGCACTGGATCGGCGTAAGTACCATTATTATTGTTGGCGTTGCCAAGAATGGGTGTCACCAAGCCGTCTCGCGATGCCATCAGCACATAATAACCAATCACTCCGGTACTCATCACATCCATTGAGACGATCTTCATCATCAGGTTCTTTTTCAGGATGATCCCGAAAAAACCGCACATCACTGTTGCAAACGTGAATGCCTCTAATAGGGTCATTGTCTGGGAAGTAAGGGGTTGAGGTTAATTATATTTTATACTACCAATTAGTCAATCAAAAATTATTTTATTTTTTTAATGATAAGAATTACTTAGATTTATGGTTTCATTTTAAGATCAAAATTAATGAGTTGGCTTTCCGGCATTGACTTCGATTCTTTATTCTAATATTATGATTGTTTCGCTAATTTGAAAGTCATTTAAATTATTTCCTCTGCCTCGATCGCTTACCCCCCGCTTCCTTTGGCTAAATCATGGCTATTTCATTAACTTATTATTCATAATAACCTGATTTAATATTATTTAATGCTATTCATAATTAAAAATGGCCTCATTTGGGGCGCAAGCATTGCGCCCCAAAAATATCTGGTTATTTGGCATCTTTAGGGGCGGAATGCTTGCGCCCAAATTAACCTCTAAATCGTCGCAATTAATTTTGAAATTAGGATAAATTTATCCGATGAGTTTATGTATTAATAAAAATTTAAGCTATTAAAATTGTATGGCTGCTGATAAAAAAATATAAAATCTATTGGCTTTATGTAAAAACTTGAATTACATTGAAATCTAACAAAATAGAATTTAATTAATAAAATTAATTGTCATAAATAGCTTATTTTTCAGGACATTTTTTTTAATTGTTGATAAAAATTATTTATTTTAGGGCTGATGAATCTGCGTTGAGGCGATCGCGTAGCTTTGCGGATGGGCGATCGCGTAGGGTTGCGGAGGCAACATCGCGTAGGGTTGCGGATGCAACATCCCCTGCCTCCGAGAAAATACGGAATTTGCCAAATCATTGCCATAACCTAAGTGAGGCAAGTGAGGAAAAATCACCATGATTGGGCAATGACTGAAAAACAATTACTCAAGGTGTCCCCTGAGAATAAAAAAACTTTAGGCAAAAATTTTGGCCAAAAATGTTACACTAATCCACATCCGGTTAAATCAATCAAATAACCTGGTAGCCCAAAAAACCATTGGCGGAAACTTGAGCAGGCTACTCAAATTTAGGGGATCGGCCTTACGATCTAGCACTTATATAGGACTTAGCTATCACCTGTAGGGTATTTAAACGGGGCAATTCATCGGTTGCTCCTCAATGCCAAAATTATGACAGAGGAATCAGTCTTAGTGTTATTTTCACCAAAATATGAGTTTTTCAAAAAGCTTAAAGGGTACAGCCAGGAGAAACATTCCAATTTAAGGGGTTCGCATCACTGACTAATCAAAACCAAAGCCAGTTTAACCAGATAAATTTAACCGGAACTCAAAAATTGGCTTAATTGGCTTTGGCTATTGACTTTTTGAGTAAGTTGGAATTTTTAGGGTTAGCCGTCATTTGTCAGGGGCTATTCGATTTATGATTTTTGCGAATTTACTTACCTCTATGGCCATGTTATTACCAAGACCGACGCCCAATCAAGCAGAAAAAACTCCTAATTTTCAAGAATTAAAAGCAGAATTATTGGCAACGGAACAACGATTTCGCCAATTCCTAGAATATATGCCCGCATCAATGGCGATGGTTGATTGCCAGATGAATTATTTAGCAGTTTCTCGCCGTTGGCAACAAAATTGGGGGTTTGGCCATTCAGAACTGATTGGTCAAAATCATTACCAGGTCTTTCCTTTCTTGAACGAAAATGTTCAAAGCATATATCAAAGTTGTATCGCCACGGGCGTTGCCGCTTCCTACCAAGAACCGAGGCTAAAACATAATGGTCAAACCGATGGGCTGTCTTGGCAAATTCAACCTTGGTATAATAGTGCGGGAAAAGTGGGGGGTTTAATTTTATCCATAGAACCTATTGAGGCGATCGCTGATTGCCAGAACTTAGCTGAAGAACTGGAGGTGAGGCGACAATCGGCATTTCTGCATCAGTTTGCCACAGATCAAGCGGCGGATGCGATATTTTGGATTAAATCCAATGGTCAGTTAAGTTATGCCAATGAAGCTGCTGGTCATTTGCTGGGTTATCGGAAAGAAGAACTGCTGGCTTTAACGATTGACGAAATCGATCCGGGATTTTCACCGCCGATTTGGTCGCAACATTGGCAGGCGTTTCAGCAATCTCATCGGTTAACTTTTGAATCCACCTATAATACTAATCAGGGTGCGACTATCTTTGTCGAAGTTAGAGTGAATTACCTGGCATTTCAAGGGGAGGAATATTATTGTGCATTTGTCCGGGATATCAGCGATCGCAAACAAGCGGCGCAAGCTTTACAAGAAGCCAATGAGCAACTTCACGCCGTGTTAGATGCTGTCCCTGGATTAGTGTCTTGGGTGAATGCGGATTTGCGTTATCTTGGGGTGAATCAGCACTTAGCCAACGCTTTTAATTTCCCATCACACAGTTTTATCGGACAAGAAATTGGCTTTATGGAAAATAGCTCTAAGTTTTATGACTTAGTGCAAGAATTTTTTGCCACGTCTGAATCAACTATCTCTACGGAGGTGAATATTCCTTTTCAGCAA
Organism: Oscillatoriales cyanobacterium; assembly: GCA_011390955.1. Lineage (GTDB taxonomy): Bacteria > Cyanobacteriota > Cyanobacteriia > Cyanobacteriales > Laspinemataceae > Planktothricoides. The sequence continues at coordinate 39,864 of JAABRM010000033.1, forward strand.
GAATATCGCAATTATTTGATTGTGGGGCAAAAATATCATCAAGGACAAAAAGCCGTGTTTGTGGGTTTGGATATTAGCGATCGCAAACGCATGGAAGCTGAACTGCGCCAATCGGAAGCACAGACTAGGCAGCAAGCGATCGAACTAGAAAAAACCCTCAAAGAACTGCACCGAACCCAAACTCAATTAATTTATACGGAAAAAATGTTTTCTTTAGGGCAAGTCGTCGCTGGACTAGCCCATGAAATCAATAACTCTATCAGCTTTATTTATGGCAATATCGGCTATGCTCGCCAATATTTTGAGGATATCATAGAACTGGTTAAAATTTACCAAAAAAAGACGAGTCCCTCGGATACTGACATTCAAGAAATGTTAGAAGAAATTGACTTTTCTTTTATTACCAAAGACTTTGCCAGTATTTTATCGTCGATGCAATTAGGGGCTGACCGAATTCGTCAAGTTGTGCTGTCCCTGAGAACATTTTCCCAAGTAGATCAGTCTCAGAAAAAAGCCTTTGATATTCACGAAGGGATTGATAGCACTTTACTGCTGTTGCAAAATCGCTTCCAAGCCAAAGCCGGACGACCGGGGATTAAAGTGGTTAAAGAATATGGAGATTTACCCCGCATTGAATGCTATGCAGGACAACTGAATCAAGTATTTATTAATCTCTTACATAATGCGATTGATGCCCTAGAGCAAAAATATCGCAAAACCCCCGATAAAGGCACTCTACCAGACAGTATCATTAGAGTTAAAACTGAAATAGTCTGTGAGGAAACTTTACCCGATATCGGCGAAATGGGTTCCTTAGATCGCGGTTCTTTAGCCCCTACCCCTAAGTCTATTATTAACAAATTTGCGCTAATTCGTATTTATGATAATGGATCGGGAATGAGTGAAGAAGTTCAAAGCAAGCTTTATGAACCGGGCTTTAGCACTAAACCAAAAGGGAAAGGAACCGGGTTAGGATTAAAAATTAGTCGGCATATTATTGTGGATAAACATAAAGGAGATTTAACTTTTTATTCAAAGAAAGGTGAAGAAACCGAGTTTGCGATCAAAATCCCCTTTCAGCAAAAATAAAACTGAACGGTGATTTGTCTTCAGTGAAACGGTTGATTTCAATTCGGTTGGTTGACCAGCCAAAATCTTTGGCGATCGTTGCCCTTAAACAAAAAACCAGGAACTATGCGAAATTATAGATTTTTATCACAAATTTTTCAATGTAAAGTTATCGCTAATTTAGCCATTGTTAGTGGTCTTTTTTTGGCGGTCAATCCGGGCAGTTTAGCCCAGGGTAAATCCGTAGTAGTGCCGGATATTCCGGGGGATATTGAAGTCAGCCAACCGATAAAAATTGCCGCTGGCCATGATACTCACAGCATGGACGAACTGCTAAATGAGGGTGATTTTCTTCATGCGGTTCAAACAATTGAACAACAGTGGTTAAATGAATATGTCAATTATTTTCAAAAGGAATTACCAGAGATTTCTCTGAACGCTGATGAAATAGCGGATACTCTGGCTTTGCGGGGAGAGCAAACCGGCCAAATTCCCGCTCTGATTTATTTGCTGCCCACCGCCAATCAACTGGAAATTTTGTTAGTATTGCCGAATCGTCAAGTGATTCGGCAAAGTATCCCAGAAGCGCCAAAAGAATTGCTGGTTAATACAGCTAATCAGCTACGGTCAGAAATTACTAATCCCATTAGAAGAAATCGCACCACTTATTTAGAAACTGCCCAACAACTGTATCAATGGATAATTGCTCCTGTGGAGTTAGAATTACAAGCACAAGGGATTGATACTTTAATTTTTTGTGTGGGGGCTGGGTTGCGGACTCTTCCTTGGGCGGTTTTGCATGATGGGCAGCAGTTTTTAGTGGAAAAATATGGTCTGGGATTGATTCCCGCGTTTAATTTAACGGAAACCGTTTATGAAGATATTAAAGATTCCCCAGTGATGGCAATGGGGGCTTCAGAATTTGCGGATTTATCGCCGTTGCCAGCGGTGCCATTAGAGTTACAGCAGATTACCCAAGAGTTATGGTTGGGGAAATATTTTTTAAATGAAGATTTTACCCTTGAAAATTTGCGATCGCAGCATCAAAGTAATCAGTTTCCCATTATTCACCTGGCTACTCATGCGGAATTTTTACCGGGAGATCCGAGTAATTCTTATATTAAGTTTTGGCAGGATAAATTGACCTTAGATCGGATAGCAGAACTCCAGTTAAATCAGCCTCCGGTAGAGTTATTAGTTCTGAGTGCTTGCCAGACGGCGATCGGGGATGCCGAAGTCGAATTAGGATTTGCCGGGTTAGCGGTGAATAGTGGGGTAAAATCAGCGTTAGCCAGTCTTTGGTATGTCAGCGATATGGGTACTTTAGCCTTGATGACTGAGTTTTATCAGTCTTTACAAACTGCCCCAATTAAAGCCGATGCATTGCGAGCAGCGCAAATCGCTATGTTGCAAGGGAAAGTGTATATAGAAAATGGAGAACTGCATGGGACAAATGCTCGGATTGTGCTGCCACCAGCGTTAAAAAATTTGCGCCCAGAAAATTTATCCCATCCCTATTTTTGGTCTGCTTTTATCATGGTTGGCAATCCCTGGTAATTTTGGGCAATTCTTGATTTTTTTGCTTATTGCTATATATCAATGGTGCAGCACTCACTCCGAGGGTTGGCGATCGCTTTTGCCGGTGACTGCTAATATCAGGCAACAAAAAACCCACCTTTAGGGGTGGGGAAGTGGTAAGCGATCGAGGGTTGCGATTATGCGGCTTCATCATCTGGCATGTACTCAATTAGATCCATAGGAGTACAATTCAAGGTTTTACATATCAAGTTAAGAGTTTTTCCGTTTAGTGTAGGCATATCATCCCCTTTTAACCTTGCGATTGTTGTTTCGTGCTTTTGTAGCACTTCAGCGAGGTCTCTGTTTGATACTCTGTGACGTGCCATTAATTCTCTTAACCGCCATTTGATGGACATCTTAGGATGCTGAAACATTTTCATTTTTAGTATAACCTGTTTTGTTTACAAGTTATAGTATCGCATTATATACATAAGTTTAGGGCTAAATGCTCATATTTAGCATTGAAACAAGTTTGTTTAGCGTTTAATGCTTGACATATCCTGTAAATCACGTTATATTGAGTATGCAAACAAAAAACCCGTGTCAGCGCCCATTCTTGGCAGAAAACGCTGACACGGGTTAATCAAAACCTTGAAAAACAAGGGTAAATAACTGAAACTTAATATCTGTGCATATCTGGTCAAGTCTGGTCATTTTGCCGAGATATCAGGTGGTCAACATACTCTCTAAGACGTTCTTGCCAGTTAGGGATGGCTTTTAGTCTTTGCTTGTGTCCTTCATAGCCTCTAAAAGCGATAATCTCCTTATCTAGTGGTCGTTTTAGACGTTTTTTAGCGCCTAATTTATTTCCTTTTTGAAAAGGCATTGACTTGATGATATATGTATGTTAACATACATATATCATCATTTGAACCATCAAGTCAAATGCAATTAGTTGAGAAGCACATAATCAGCCGACAGCATAAATTGTGGCAGGAATGCGACTATTTATCATTGCAGTCCAAGCATCTTTACAATGCTGCTAATTATGTTCAGCGTCAATACTTCGCACGAAACTAGAAAATATTACAACTCGATTGACATCTACCACCAGACGAAGAACTTAGAGGCTTATCGATACCTACCAACGAAGGTTAGTAAACAGATTGTCCGTCGAGTTTCTGAAGCATGGAAAGGTTGGTGGAGAGCGTTAAAAGATTGGTCCGGGCATCCTGAAAAATATTTAGGTAAGCCTAAAATCCCAGGATACAAGCATAAAGAACGTGGTAGGAATGTTGTTATTTATCCCAAAGATGCTATATCCAAGCCACTGCTATCTCGAGGCATTGTCAAGCTGGCTCAGACTAATATTGAGTTGAGAACTGAGGCTAATAATATAAACCAAGTACGAATTGTTCCTAAACTTGACCACTATGTAATTGAGATTGTTTACACGGTTAGCGAGCCAGATAAATTTGATGGTAAATATCTAGCTGGTGTAGACCTGGGTTTAAACAATTTGGTGGCTATAACATCCAATCATCCCGGTATTAGACCGCTGTTGATTAATGGTAGACCATTGAAAAGTATTAACCAATTCTTCAATAAAAGAGTAGCAAAAGCACAATCAATCAAGGCTTGTCGGCAGGTAAAACAGCTAAACAGCAAGCGAGATAGAAGGATTGACAACTACCTTCATACTGTGAGTCGGCGTGTTATTGATTGGTGTCAGTTAAATGAGATTGGTCAATTAATCATCGGGAAAAATCAACGATGGAAACAATCTCTCAATATTGGGAAAAAGAATAATCAAGAATTTACCAATATTCCTCATGCCAAACTGATTAACTTATTGACCTACAAAGCACAATTAGCAGGGATTTCTGTAGTTTTAACCGAAGAAAGCTACACATCTAAAGCGAGCGCTTTAGATGGCGATACACTACCAGCTTTCAACAGATTTTCTGAGAGCGAACCTGTCTTCAGTGGCAAGCGTGTTAAACGTGGTTTATACAAAACTTCCACTGGTAGAACCATTAATGCTGATATTAATGGAAGCATGAATATAGCTAGAAAAGTAATTCCCGATGCTTTTGAGGGAATAGAGGGATTGCCGTTTATCCCTGTAATTTTAGACCTTTGGACTAAGTTTACAAACGTAAATGTCTAGTTAATGTCTACTTATGAGTAGATGTGACTAGGTTTTTATGAGCGGTTACTTGAAAAACAAGGGTTATCTATGAGCATAGCACAAACACAGTGCCGTGTCAGCCCCGGAGGTGACGCGGTATGAAACGACTCTACGCGACTCTGACTATCCGACAACTGAAAGTCAAGCTGTCTCAACTCAGTCGGACTACCTTCAAAATTACGCGGAATTTTTTCAAATCCAGACTAGGCATTGACAAGCGGGACTGGTGAGCCAGTGCGGTCTTGGGGAGCCACTGCGGTCTTGGGGTCTCCCCAAGTAGAGCAAGTGGCGTGTCTCCCCAAGTGGAGCAACTGGCGAACCCGGAGGGTCGCGCTTGTCCAAAGCTGAAATCATTCGCGTTCTTGACCATTATTATGCTTGCCTAGTACCTCAACTGGCAAAAACCGTCCTCACCGGGTGTCGCTTTCAGGTGACAAGTTCAGAAAACTTGACTGGGATGTTGCCCCAGTTGCCTAGGGAGTCTGGTCAGCAATGGCGATTAATAGAAAGTGCCAAAAAGATCGGTGAGTTGAGTAACTCGGATATTTCCTTGTATTCCGTTCGGTTTAAGAAAGTTTACCCGAAAAATTATCAACTGGACATAAGGGATAACTCAGAGTGTTTTTTTGTTGTTGCTGAGATAGGCAAATACCTCTATAGTTATGTATATGAAATTGGCTTTAACGTGACTGAATTCTTAGAACAAATCAAGCAAAAATATGCCGAGTTAATGGCTGAATTGTCATCCCGGTTCAGGGTGATTCGGGGGGATTTTCTGGCGATTTTGCCGGAAAATAGTTTTCGCCTGTAATTCAAGGCAGTTCTATCACCCCAGCGATCAGTTTCCAACAAGGGTCATCTCCTTCCCAGTCTCGCGGTCGCCAAGGCATCCCTAAACTGACTGTGATTAAGCAAGGATTGACGGGACGATATCCAACGGCGAGTTTTTGCACAAATACTGGGTCGGTGATGCTAAGATTGCTCAATTTTAACCCTTGGGCATTGACAATTGTGCCTTGCCATTGACTGCCAAACAAGTTAACAGTAAGCTGCGGGACAAAGACCAGTTCTAAAGTTCGTCTTTGTGCCACGGGAATGGATTGCATATAGGTGACGGTTACATATTTTTTATCATTGTGCAGAATATTTTTATTCTGTTCACAAAATGGTAGCATATTCTGAGGATAAACTCTGCCTAATTTGCGCCATTTACCGGGCAAGATTGAGCGATTTTCTTTCTCAAAACCAAAGTCTGGGCCGTCATCAGCTAAGGGAATTTCTAGAATGTCTAACAGTTGCGGTTCTTGTCCATCGATCGGTCGCATTGTTTTGGGTACTCGACCATCATTGAGGTCGGAAACCGGGCGAATCCATTCTCTGGTCTGAGGGTTGATTCCGGCAATGCAGCGATCGCCGTGTTTCCAGGAATTCGCCAGACAAATAATGGTTACAGGTGGCATATTTTCACCTCTCCCCAACTTTGCTGGAGGTATTCAGCAACTAACCGACGGTGACAATGATGGGGTTTGGGTTCACTGCAAAGTAAACAGCCGCCATCTAATAATTCCGGGTCAATTTTTTCGGCAATTTGCCGTTGCTGCATCAAGTCCAGAAATTGACTTTCGTAAGTTTCCCAATCTCCCTTGTTTTTTTTATAGGCATCGAGGATATCTTTGGTGGGGGCTAATTCCGGGAGGTGAACGTAGGGAATATGGCAAATTTGCGCGAGGAAATACTCTAAGTCTTTACGTTTAGTAAATCCCGCTAGTTGAGAGACGTTATTTAAACGAACATCAATGAGTTTTTTGATTCCCGCTTGGCTGAGAGTGCCAAAGAAATCCGCCGCGCTTTTCTGGGTGAATCCAATGGTAAATAATTGGATGGGTTGTTTAAGTTTAGTCTGTTTCATGTTAGGATATCTCCTAGGTTTCTTGAATATAGGCAATTTTATTTCCTTGGCGCTGGTATGCTTCTCTGAGACGTTGCTCAAGCGATCGCTGGTCAAATAGGGATAACTGATGCAATCCGTACATTTCTAACAAGTTGTTTTCTAATATTTCATTAGATTCGAGATGGCCATCGGCTAAAATATGCTGGATTTCTAGGTCAAAATTTTTTAATTTTTGACAAATTAAAATTGTCCGATGGCAAGTAATCGGGTCTTTTTCGGCACACATTAGGGCAATTTTATAGCTTTCCACTCCTTTGCGTAAGCGCTGAATTCCCTCAGCAAATTCGGGAGTGGCAGCAATTCGGTCATAAAGGGCTTTGCCGGTTGGGTCATAACAATCCTGATTGCTGGGTCTTGCCCCCAATTCTGCCCCTAGGAATACATAGCGAATGCCCGCATTTTTTAGGGATTTTTCTAGTTCTGATTTGTTGAACTGAGGGTAATGACGGCTGTGGGGATGACTTCTCACATCCGCGATCGCCGTAATTCCATGCTGTTGTAATAAGCCAATGAATTCTTCTAGGCTATGATTGGAATGGCCAATGGTGAATATTTGATGAGACATGGGCTAATTTGTTCCGCTAAATTGCCTCTACTAGACTGTTGAGGATGATTATACGATTTAGCTGGGTTCCAGGGCAATGCTTCATACTAAAAAAATTCCGCGATCGCCCTTTTAATTTCATCAGTCAGCATTCAGCATTGAGCATTGAGCATTGAGCATTAGACAATTTTGCCAGAATTGTCTAATGTCCCGGATGTACTGAGCCATCACTTAGTGATCTGAAGCGGAAATAACGGCGATCGCATCCCAGCGGCACCGGCGATCGCGATCGCATCTCCGGGCAAATTTTTTACTTGTAATATTCCTTAACAAATTGTTACTAATAATTACCTTAAAGCAACAATTCGCAATAGGCGCGATCGGGGAAAAAATCGACTGGACTGACCCATCACTCATAGATCCAGTAGCGGCAATTGAGAAATTTTCCTTCTATATTTCAGCCAAATCCCATCCAGCAAGCTTGTTCCCGTTGGCCTTATACATAAGTTGAACATAAAACGAACACCAGAGGCAAAAACGTATTTTTTTATTGGCCAAAGTTATACATAAGTTGAACATAAAACGAACACCGCGCCCAAAATAAAGTGTTATATTTATAAATGAAATATAGATAGTTTATGCTGGATTTATAGATAGTATATTTGGGTAAAATAAAAATATTTTTGTAGCTTAAATCAGCATAAATGAAGACAAATAAACCTATTTTCGATCCAAGGCAGAAAAAGTAATAAAACCAATGAAAAGAACACATATTCCATTTAGAACAGCCGCCGTTCTCGGTGCCGGTGTGATGGGTTCGCAGATAGCCGCTTACCTAGCCAATGCAGGATTAAGCGTCCTTTTGCTCGATATTCCGGCTGAGGGAGAAAACAAAAATGCCGTGGTTGAAAAACTCTGGGCTAGTGCAGCTAAATTCAGACCAAACCCGTTTTTTTCTCAAGAAGTACCGTATCGAATTACTCTAGGAAATTTCGACGACGACTGGCACCGTTTATCTGAAGTTGATTGGGTGATTGAAGCAGTAGTTGAGAACTTGTCAATTAAACAGCAACTAATGAAACTGTTGGAAAGTATTGTTGGCCAAGAAACTATTGTTTCGACAAATACCAGTGGCTTACCACTACATAGAATTGTTGAAGACTGTTGCGAATCCTTTTGTCGCAGATTCTTAGGAACTCACTTTTTCAACCCACCGCGCTATATGAAACTTCTGGAAATCATTCCAGAAAAAAGAACAGCCACTCAAGTATTGGAACGCATGAAATGGTTTGGCAGAGTTCACTTGGGCAAAGGAATTGTGGTTGGCAAAGACACTCCCAATTTTATTGGCAACCGTATAGGCATCCACGACTTAATCCCCAGTTGTCTGCACGCGATCGCTCACAATGACTATAGTATTGAGGAAGTGGATTTTCTCACCGGCACATTAGTTGGCAGACCCAAATCCGGGACTTTTTTCACCATTGATTTAATCGGAATTGATACTCTGATCTACATTTTAGACCAGATGTATGAAACCTGTACCACCGATGAATGTCGGCAAATGTTTAGCACTCCCGATATCTTCCGGAAACTGCAAAAAATGGGACGTTTAGGGATGAAATCCGGGGGCGGGTTTTACAAGAAGCAAGGGCAACAAATTCTGGTAATTAATCCCGATACTTTAGAGTACGAACCGTCGAAACCCGTGGATTTGGGTCAGGAAGTCCAAGAAATTAGTCGAATCAAAGACGTGCGGGAACGAATTCGCCTGCTATATCAAGAGCAAGGACGCGCAGGAAATTTCTTTCGGGAAACAATTCAAGAAATACTAATATATGCAGCACGTCGCATTCCCGAAATCACCGATAACCCGGCAAAAATAGATCAAGCAATTCGTTGGGGTTACAACTGGGAACTGGGATTGTTTGAAATATGGGATGTTCTGGGGGTTGAAAATATCTTAAACGATCTCAGAGCAAAAGGCATTTTTGCCCCGGCTTGGCTGGAAGGGATGCAAGCATTTGGATCTAAAAGTTTTTACAAAAAGTTTGAGCAAATTTCACTTCCCGGTGTCGATCAAGGATACATTCCCTTGGAACAACCGAAAGTCTATGTCCCCGGAAAAGGATACCTTCCTCTGGAAACTTCAGAAGACGAAATTAGTCTAGAAACTCTCAAAATTAACCCGAAACATACGCTGAGAGAACATCCCGAAAGTGCTTTGCTAGATTTGGGCAATGGTGTTGCTTTATATGAATTTCGCTCTCATGGTAATGCCTTAAGTCTGAATGTAATTGAAGGATTGTCTGATGCGATCGCCCTGGTTGAGGCCGAAGATAAATTTGTGGGGCTGGTGATTGGTAATGACGGTAAGAACTTCTGCACCGGGGCTAACCTGCGGGAGAATATGGCAGTCGTACAAGTGCAACTGCAAAATTTGCTCCAACAAGTTCGCTATTCCACCAAGCCAATTGTAGCGGCGCTGCACGGAAAGGTACTAGGGGGCGGTTGTGAACTAGCGATCGCTTGCGCTCAGGTAGTGGCTGCGGCTGAAACCAATATCGGCTTGGTAGAGTTGGCGGTCGGTCTGATTCCTGGTGCCGGTGGGTTGATGCGAATGGTGGTCTGGGCAACAAAGCAAGCCGCAACGGGAACTCCTGCTGACATTATGTCTTTTTTAACCAAGGCATTTCGCCAAATTATTACCGCACGGGTTAGCAGCAGCGCTCTGGAAGCCCAGGAAATGGGATTTATTTCTCCTCTGGCTCGGATTGCGATCGATGCCGAACGCAGATTATATGTAGCCAAAGAAGAGGTGATTCGTCTTAGCAATCAAGCTTTTTTACCCCCGCCAGTGAATAATAGCATCATTGTTTTAGGTAGCGATGCCCGCACCAAGCTGGAAAAAGATGCCTATCAACTTCACCTTGAGGGACAACTTACAGAATACGATTATTACTTGGCACAAAAGGTCGCTTATGTCATCACCGGAGGCGAAGTTGCAGGCATAACCAGAGTAGATGAAAACTACCTCTTGAACCTGGAAACCGAGGTGTTTGCGTCTCTATTAAATGAGCCGAAAACTCAAGAACGGATTGCCAGCCTTTTCACTAACAAGAAACCTGTCCGAAACTAACAAAGCAGACCCTGGGGTTTTTGGAATTAGGCTCATGCTAATTTCAGCCAGACGCAGGTAAAAAAGTGGGTGCGTGATGGCCAGACATGGGGAGCAAATGAGGAGTGCATTTGTAGGGGCGCGATCTTGACCGCAGTCAATTTCGGCAGCAAAACCAATAAATGATCGACCGGAAAGATCGCGCCCTTTACAGTGCAGGAAATGCTCCCGATACATTTTCTGGGCGCAAGTAAAGCGGTTTGACCGCTATTTATGACAACCGTCACCCCCACCATCATCACTTCACTAGAGATAGAAAGATTTATTGGCCGGTAAATATGGATACAGACAGAATTATAGAAATCATCCAAATCGCCAAAAAAGAAAGCCGAGAGTTTCTTTGGGAAACCGAAGGATTAGATATCTTAGAGGCAATGGGCATAAAAACTCCCAAAAGAGTTTTCGTTAAAGGATCTCAAGATGTTGCCGCCCTAGTTTTGGCTGAATTTCCTGGGGAGCAAGTCGTGGTTAAAGTGGTTTCTCCAGAAATTTTACACAAAAGCGATGTTGGTGGAGTTCAGTTTGTCCCGAAGGAAAAAACAGCCATATTCAATTCAATTGTTGAGTTAGAAAAATCATTTTCAGACCAAGAAGTAAGAGGGTACACGATTAACGAATTTGTCCCATATAACCCCAGTTTGGGTGGAGAAATTTTGCTGGGTACTCGGTGGACGCCAGATTTTGGCCCTGTGGTGACATATAGTGCTGGAGGGATTTATACCGAGTTTCTAGCCAAAAACTTTGTGGTTGGCAAAGATATGGCGATTTTTTCTCCCCAATTAAGCGATCGCCAGGGGATAGAAGAACAAGTCAAGCAGGTGGCTATTACCAGTTTAACTTCCGGCGAAATCCGAGGGCAAAAAAAACGCATCGATTTGGAAGCACTTGTCAATGTTATTACCAAGTTTATAGAATTAGCTGCTACCCTAATTCCTGAACAAATATTGGAATTTGAGGTCAACCCATTTGTGATTGCCCAGAATACGCTGATTCCCCTAGACTCGCTGCTCAAATGTGGCACCCATAAATCTGAATATTTATCCCAACGTCCCGTTCATAAAATTAAAAACATTTTAGCCCCAAAATCAATCGCTATTATCGGCGTTTCGGAAAATATTAACGTGGGTCGCCTCGTTTTGCATAATTTAATTCAGTCTGGATTCGATAAAAATTATATTTACATTGTCAAAGCCAATACAGAATCTCTTGAAGGTTGTCAGTGTTATCCTAGCGTAAAATCTTTACCGGAAAAAGTTGATTTATTTATTTTTAGTCTGAGCGCGGCTCAACTTCCAGAAACTTTAGAGACAATTATCCAGGAACAAAAAGCCGAGAGTATGATCGTTCTGGCTGGTGGATTAGAAGAAAAATCAGGAGGAGAACAAATTGTTAATCGCATCAATTTACTCCTGGAGCAAGCCAGACATAGTGCCTGGGGCGGGCTGATTATTAATGGGGGTAACTGTTTGGGAATTTACTCTCAACCGGGTCACTATAACAGCTTCTTTATTCCTAACTATAAGCTTCCTTTTGTTCAAGACAAATTACATCCTGTAGCTCTGCTATCTCAAAGCGGTGGTTTTGCTTGTTCAAAAGCCAGCAAACTGGCTCATATTAACCCCAAATATGTCATTTCTTTGGGAAACCAAATGGATCTAACCGTTGGGGATTATTTGACTTATCTAGAAAGCGATCGCACTTTAGAAATATTTGGCATCTATGTTGAAGGGTTTAAACCCTTAGATGGTTTAAAATTTTTAACCGCCGTCAAAGCAATTACCGCGCAAGGCAAAACGGTGATTTTCTACCAAGCCGGTCGCACCATAGAAGGCACCAAAGCAACCGCTAGTCACACCGCTTCAATTGCTGGCAATTATCAAATCACCAGAGAACTGGCTAAAAATGCAGGCGCGATCGTCGTAGAAAGTATCGATGATTTTGAAGAATTAGTGGAATTGTTTGCCTTGCTGCATAGTCAGCCCGTTAAAGGTTTAAATTTAGGCGGAGTTTCTAATGCTGGTTTCATTAATGTTGCCACAGCGGATAACCTAAAAAATTTTCATTTTGCTGCTTTGAATCCAGAAACAAATGACCAATTACAATCTATCCTCAAAAAATCCAAGCTTGATGGAGTAGTTGACCTTCATAATCCTGTTGATGTCACGGGAATTATGAACGATTCTGCCTACGCCGAAACTTTTTTTACCGTAATGAAAGATGAAAAAGTAAACGTAGGAATTATCAGTTGCGTTCCCGTAGTGGCTGTGCTGAACACGCTAATTCCTAATGGCAAACATCAAGAAAACATCTACCAATACGACTCCTTAGCGATGCGTTTAGTCACCCTGAAGCAACAGATTAATAAGCCTTGGGTTGCCGTCATTGATGGAGGGGATATGTACGATCCAATGATTAAGCTTTTAAGGGAAAATGGTATCCCTACCTTTAGGGTTGCCGATCGCGCCATTCGACTGCTTAATCTGTTTTGTAACGAACAACTGAGAAAACAGTCAATCTAAATCCTGTCGTATTTTATATAGGAGTTCCCATCATGTTACTAGACTTAACTGGCAAAACCGCTCTGGTTCTAGGGGTAGCGAATCAAAACTCTATTGCTTGGAGCATAGCTCAACAACTTCATCAAGCGGGGGCAACTCTTGGCTTTACTTTTCTTCCCGACCCCACAGGTCAAGGGCGCTTTAAACCAAAGGTTGAAGCCGCTCTTCAATCTTTGCCTTACAGCTTTCTCGTTCCTTGTAACGTTAAAGACGAAACTCTAATTCAATCCACTTTTGAGACAGTTGAGAAAGAATGGGGTAAACTTGATATCCTGATTCATTCTCTGGCTTTTACCACAAAAGAGGGCATCTCTGGTGAATTCAGCAACGCGGGGCGGAATTGTTTTTCTATGTCTTTGGAAATTAGTTCTTTTTCCCTAGTTGCCCTAGCAAAAGCAGCTAAACCTTTAATGAAAAAAGGTGGCAGTATCATTACTCTTTCTTATTTGGGTGGTGTGCGAGTTGTGCCCAACTATAATGTTATGGGAGTCTGTAAAGCCGCCCTAGAAGCGAATGTTCGATATCTTGCTGCCGAATTGGGCGCTCAGGGTGTTCGTGTTAACGCCATTTCCGCTGGACCGATTAGAACTCTTGCTGCCTCGGCGATCGCAGGTATTGATGAAATGCTTGAGCATCAAGGGCGAGTTTCTCCTTTAAAACGGAATGTTACTCAACAAGAAGTAGGGACCACTGCTGCTTTTCTGGCAAGCGATTTAGCCAGTGGGATTACAGGTCAAACGATCTATGTAGATGCCGGTTATTGCATTATGGGAATGTAGTGATATAGTTTACTTCTTGCCAAATACCGAATCGATCCGTTATTTGGCAAGAGGACTAATAAAAAATGAAAAAATTCACAAATACAATCCCCAAGTTTGACCCCTATGAAACCATCGATCGCCAAAGTTATCTTCATTTTAGGGTTGGGAATTTTAGCTATTTCCACGGCGTCAATTTGGAGTCGCTTGGCTTTTGCCGCAGCGGGAAAGCGGGAAGTTGGTTTTAGTTTAGTTTTAGCCGCGTCCCGGTTATCTTTGGCATCATTAATTTTAGTCCCCACTTGGCGCTATATTCCCCGCAGCCCAGACTGGAAAAAAGCATTACCTTACGCGATCGCCGCTGGGGTATTTTTGGGAATTCACTTTGCTTGTTGGATTAGTTCGTTGGCTTATACTTCGATCGCCGCTTCTACTGCTTTAGTCACTACTAACCCGGTATGGGTGGCGCTGATTTCTTGGGTCTGGCTGAAAGAACAAATTAGCCGGAAAACGATCGCCGGAATTGCGATCGCCCTGACAGGATCTCTGGTAATTGGTTTAGCGGATAGTGGCAACCATGCGGGCAGCAATCCGCTATTGGGCAATTTTTTGGCGATCGCTGGGTCTTGGGCGGTCAGTTTCTATTTGCTATTAGGTCGGGAAGCCCAAAAACGCGGTTTAACGGTCAACAGTTATGGGGCGATCGCCTATACCACCGCTGCGATCGTCCTTTTACCCATGCCCATATTATTTGGCAGTTCTTACAGTGGCTATCCCACCCCGGTTTATCTCTATATATTATTGATGGCGCTTTTGCCCCAACTCGTCGGTCACACCAGCTTTAACTGGGCAATGCGCTGGCTATCCCCCACCTTAGTCACGCTCTCAATTTTATTTGAACCGGCGATCGCTAGTTTCTTGGGTTATCTGGTTTTCCGGGAAATTCCCCCCGCCCAAGTCTTTGCCGGTGCCGTTGTATTGCTGACTGGGGTGGGAATTGCGGCGATGGGGGAACGGCGATCGAGGCCATGATTCAGAAAATATTCAAAAAATTTTGCCAAAACCCTTGCATTTTTCTAAATACTTGTGTTATCTTTAGAACTCGTGAGGACGCATAGCTCAGTTGGTTAGAGCACTACGTTGACATCGTAGGGGTCACTGGTTCGAGTCCAGTTGTGTCCATTGACTGAAAGCCTTACAAATAAAAGCTTACACAGGTTTTGCCTAGCTTCCTATAGCGGCTTTAGTGGCGAAGTATGATACGCTTTTGCCATAAAATTGAGCGAAAATTGAGCGGAAATTGAGCGTATGGCGAAAGCTAATCCTCATAGGAATTTCAAGGGGCAAGTGGGCATATCACTTAATGGTCAAAGTCTAAGGTTGCAGTGGACTTACCAGGGCAGGCGATACACACTAAGGCCGGGGCTACATGACACTCCAGAGAACAGGGTATTCGCTGAGAAGCTGGCTAAAGAAATCCAAGCAGACATAATTCTGGGGGTTTTTGACCCAACCCTAAATAAGTACAAACCTCAATCGGCTGCACCACCACGGGTTGCCGCTCCACCAGAAAAGAAGCAAGTTTCAGCCGTTGAGCTATTTCAGAAGTATTTCGAGTTCAGGCGCTCTGACTTGGCTCTGGGAACCCAGAAAAAGTATGAAGCCCTAGGCAAGCAACTCCACGAGCTACTAGGCAGCAAGCCCGCCGATCTAAACTTGGATGACGTAATCAGAGTCAAGAACTGGCTAAGTGAGAATTTTGCCTCCGTGACAGCCAAAGACAAGATTTGCATCCTACAGGCTACATGGGATTGGGGAATCAAAAAGAACCTGGTGCAGGACAATCCCTGGGACGAAATTAAGTTCAAAAAGGAAATCCAAGAACGTCCCAAACCCTTTACTCACAATGAATGCAAAAGAATCATCGAAGCCTTTCGGAACGATGAACCCTATTATGCTGACTTTGTAGAATTCAGGTTTTCCACAGGCATCCGCACTGGGGAACTCATCGGCCTGCAATGGGGTGACTTGAGTCCTGACTGTACCCAGTTGACTCTCTCTGGTTAACTGAAAGCAGAGGCTCCCGTGGAGCATTCCCAGACAGAGCCTGAGAACGAGAAAAATGAAATATTGAGCAAACCAAATGGTGAAAAAGGTCAGATAAAGCGGCTCAATTAACTGAAAACTTACTAAAAAACTAACTTATGCCTCCTAAACAAGAAACTAAGACCATGATTTGTCCCTATTCCTGATTAACAGGAGAAACTATTCTTTAAGATTCCCTTGAAACTGAATAAAAGGTAATTAGCAGATGGCTATTGATATTTATGCAAAATCACCCTTAGACGGTCTGGAAGAGGAAGAGGCCAAACTCTATGCCTTAATTAACGATTACCGCAACCAAAACGGACTGCCTTCTATCCCTGCATCCAATGCTCTGACTACGGTGGCGAATCGCCATGTGCAGGATGTGGCGGAAAATCTGCAAATAGTGAGTTTGGATGACCCCCGCAATCCCCATTCCTGGAGTTATGGCGCTTATGATGGGAGCGATTCTAGCACCTGGCCGAATATATGGACGGCGCCGCAGCGACTGAATACGGGTTATCCGGGAAATGGATATGAGAATTTTGCCAGGACAACGGCTGATTTTATGTCTGCGGAACAAGCTTTGGAAGTCTGGAAAAATAGCCCGCCTCATAATGCGGTGATTCTGAATCAGGGTATCTGGAGCGATCGCCCCTGGAACGCTTTGGGAGTTGGTATTTATAAGGGGTTTGCTGCCTTATGGTTCGGGGAGGAACCAGACCCCACTGGTGAACCAGTAAGAAACCAGAGTTCAACAATAGATGAAGACGAGCAGGGTCGCACAGACTTAATATCGTTCGTCCCTATGTTGGGAGAGGTGATACCAGAATTTCGCCGCCAGAGTTTCGCGGGGATAACGGAACCGGCAAATCAGTCTTTTGTATTTGCGGATTTTTCAGCGGAGAATGATGTAGTGCAGTTAACCCCGGAAATTAGCCGCCAAAATCCCGGAGGAGTGCGGGCTTTTGATGGGGATGATTTGATTGTGGGGTCGAGCGATCGGGATATCGTCAATGGCAACCGAGGGAACGATACCATCCAGGGTAGTGGGGGAGATGATTACCTGCGTGCCGGTCAAGATAATGATTGGCTTGAAGGCAATGATGGGAATGACATTCTCAATGGCAATAGGGGTGATGATACGGTATATGGCGGCGCCGGAAATGATTTGGTGCGCGGCGGTCAGGGAAATGATTTGTTAATTGGCGGTGATGGGGATGATGTGTTAATTGGGGATTTTGGTACTGATACCCTCACTGGGGGTCTTGGTGCCGATAAGTTTATTATCCGCACTGATACGGTGGTGGGCGAAACTAATCCTAATTTGGCAGACCTGATTACCGATTTTGGCCCTGGGGATGAAATTGTGATTGTGGGCAATCAGGAAACCATTCAGTTAGTCGCCAGTGGCAGTGATACGGTGATTCAGTTGAGCAGCGGCGATATTTTGACCGTGGTGGGAAATATGACGCCGGGGAATTTGCAGGGGTTAATTTCGGCGGCTTTTGGTAGCGATCGCGCCATAAGTATCGGGTAGTAGCCTTTGACTGCTGGACAATTCCGGGGCAGCCATAGAAGCAGTTACAGAAAGGTACTTAGTACAGCAACCAGGTGGAAAAATGCCAAAGTCAAAATGCTCTGGCATGGGACTATCTCAGGTTCTTTTGAGGATTTAGAGCCACTGATTAAGCAGTGGGACGTAGACTACATTGGCATGGACTCAGAGCCAGAAGTTCAGTTAGTGGGGAATTTTGCTCAATCACGGATACCAGGTAAAATCAAAAAAGGGCAAGTGATACTGTGTGATGAAGTAATCCTCAAGGGACAAGACTATCGCCGGGTAGAGCGAAAGGTACAGAATAAAATGGTGCCAATGTTCAGTGTCCACCATTCTTTTCATTTGGATGCTGTGCGCGATCGCATTAAAAGGGGTCTATATCACTTCCCCGATATTCCTTATCGACCAGATGACTCAGAAAATTTTATTTTTCAACTATTAACCAACGAAAGGGGAAACAACGGAAGATGGACAAAATCTACAGGGTCGGCAGACCACTACCATCATGCTGCTGGTTTTGCTGAAGCCGCTACAATTATTTCGCTTTGTGAGCAACCAAAAAAATTAATTTTTGGAATGCTCGACTTATAACGAGACAGTTGTATTACTAATATGTTATAATTGTGATAACACAACAAAGGAGGCAAAATAAATGCCTATTAACAAATGTTTCCCTTTGAAAAAAGCGAAAATCATATGTTTGCGGGATCTGCCCCGCGACGAGGAAATACTGTTTCCTGCCAAAGAAGAAATAAGAAAAGAAATAAGTGATCGATTATCAGACCTTCGATGCTCTCCCGAAGATTTGATCTCTTATTGGCTTCTTTTTCTAACAACAGAAGAGGAGAAATACTATGTTTATAAAGAGCTAGAATTAATTTTGAGCAATGCTCCTATTAATTTTGATCCTGTGGAAAATAAGTTAGATGCAGCTAGTATCAGCGAAATTCAATCAACTGAGGTAAACAATGCAGTTCTTAACTTTCTCAAGACCAATACTGCTCAAGCAAAGGCTTTTGGAGATTGGATTGTTAAAGTTCACAAAGAAACGCTGAAAGGATGTTTAGAGGCCATCAAAGAAAGTGGAATTAGTTTGCCCGATACCGTTAATCTATACGTGGGTATTAACATTAATATCAACCGATAGCTTTGGCAGATACAGGAAGTGCGATCGCTTCTCATTCTTGGTTAGAACCTGAATTGGCTGCTGAGTACATTAAAATCAGTTCGTTCAATGTCCCCAAAAGCCATGCTCGACAAAGCAACCCAACGGAAGCGCATTTATACAAAGAACTTCAAACTGGCTAAAAAAAGCCCTTGGTTTGACAAGCTCAAGCGGTCTTATCCAGATGTTGCCGGTTACGAGTCGTTTTCCACCGTAGCTCAACATCTGGCATTTAACTTATTTTCCCTAGACTTTTGTCTAGACCGAGAGTTATTGACACCGCAGAATTTTTTAAATGACCTTGCCTGGAGTTCGACGGTACTGGCAGCCTGGACTTTGGCTCACAATCCGTTTCCCGTCTGGTGGCTCGATAAAGATTTATTTGCTGCGTTTGAGCAATCCGACATTCCCAATGCGATCGCTGATTTGCAGTTATCCGTCCCGTTTGGCATTCTTATGTTGCCCCAAGGTATCCCAAACCCCGATGGTGAAATTTGCAACTGGGTTAGTTTCCAGCATTTTTTCCCAGGGTATCAGTTTCCCATCATGCAGTTTGGGTTACATACTATCGTTTCTGTGCCTGTTGATTGTGAAAAGTTGCGCTGGGCAACGGTGCTTCAGAATGGGACTCGCTATGCCAGCACTGTAGAATTTGCTGGAAACCACCTGGTTCATGGTAATTTTCAGACGATTGGAAACAAAGGAACACCAGACGCTAACCGCGATATTGACCTGGAACAAGATTTTCTGAGTCGGGTTGAAAAAATTGTCATCCAGACTTTGCTTTATCTTCAAATCCGACCCGATGATTTAGCGCCTCCTCGGAAGGTTTCAGTTTCTTATAAGGGTCAAGATTTTGGCCAGAAAGCTAACAAAGACCGCCTAACTCCGCTCATCATCGGTCAACAATTTCAGCCTCAAACGGAGCGCATTTTACGTTCTGGTCGGGGCACCCATGCTACTCCTAGGACTCATTGGCGGCGAGGTCATTGGCGTAGAGTGGCTTTTGGCGAGGGACGGCAGCAGCGCGAGTGGCGATGGATTCAACCCGTGTTGGTGAATGGGTGAGCTTTCGGAGCAGGGGAGCAGGAGCAGGGGAGCAGGGGAGCAACCGGGCCTGCCATCGGCGGGGGAGGCTTACTCGTTCCCAGGCATGAAAACCCAGGAAATATTCATGGTTACTTAGGAGACAAGGGAAAAAGTCAGTTATATCAACAACTTTAGGGATTCTAAATAAGAATAGTAATTATTGTGAAAAGCTAGACAATAGCTGATTTTTGAGGCAAAATTAAATAGTCAGCCAGTAAAACGTTAGGAATTTTAAATAAAAATAGCAGCAATGTAAAAAGTTTGACAGTGGTTAACTTTTGGGACAAAATTAAATAGTCAGCCAGTAAAAGACAGAGTTTTCGGTAACTTCCAACCAAGCAATGAGTAAGCAATATTAGTCCACTCACCGACTTGGAGAAGGAACCATGACTTACGCTAACTCAACTAAGGGCAATGATAATGGATATGTTCAACCCAACTATCTAAATTACATTGTTTCGCTGCATCAACTGCGGAAACAAGTAGAGTCTCCTTTACCAGCGGAGGTGATGGACATTCTTGCGGATTATCCCGGCACATTTGATGTGCTTCAAGATAGTCTGGCGATTTATGTCCCTGCTACTGTGGACGGGAACGTTGTTGCTGACACTTCCAAGCACATCGAGCAAACTAAGACGTTCCTGACGAAACTGTTTGACGGCAACAGTTCCGGGGAAAAAGCTGGGCAGTACCATAGTCCGGTGCATGGCATCGTCCCGGAAAACGTGGTGGTGGTGAAGTCGTTTATGACTCGTGCAGCATTGTGCAAGCATTTGCCTCAAGTGCTGGATTTTGTGGCCTACTTACAAAAAGAGTTGCGCCAGGAATGTATCGCATTTGAAATTAACGGCATAATGCTGCTGGCAAAGACTCGGTTAGAGGAGTTGCTATGGGGCTAATTTTAGCCAGTCAATTAACCAGCAAAGTCAGGGCGGATACGGGGGCACCGCCCTTCTAACCTTTCTAGTATAGGACTTACGCAACCACTCTATATATGGGGTATTGGTGCGTTACGCTTCGCTAACACACCCTACAGATAACGTTTATGCGTAAGTCCTGTAGTATCTACATTTTATTGCAAAAGCTAAAAATTATGTCTCAATATTTTTTTGTCACCTTTGCTCCGGTTCAGGGCTTTATTGAAAAAACTCGTAAGTTGCGTGACTTATATGGGGCGTCAATGATTCTCTGTTATCTTAGCGTTCAACTGGTTAAGTTTGCTGGAGATAAGCAATTACAAGTAATTTCCCCAGGAATGCCCGGTTATTCCAAGGGAATGCCTAACCGAATTTTACTTAAGGGTGATTTGAGCAAAGAAGCCGCAGGACAACAGGCTAATGAATTTGAGGCGGAGTTAAAAAATAAATGGGGAGAACTGCTAACTATTTGCCGAGAAAAGTTAGAAAGTATAGTTGATGACTGTTGCCAAAGAAACAATGAAGAAAAATTTGGTTGGGACACTTGGGGCAGAGAATGGGATAAGTGGAAAAATTATAGCTGGGAATTGTTTTGGGGAATGGGAGCTACCCCTAACGAAGCCCGGAAAAACTTAGAAACTCGTAAACTTTCTCGGAAGTGGACAGCGATTAATTGGATTGGGGAAAGTTCTAGTTTGAGTGGGTCTGATGCCATTGCATATCCTCGTTTAGAAGCTGGGGATATTAAATTAACTAATGGCTATCCCTATGCAGCAGAAAAGCAAGTTATTGATAGGTTTTATAGAATCCTTTCTAGAGCGTTTGATGAGCTAAATTCTCCGCAAAATGTATTAGCAGAATCACCCGCAGAAATTGAGGGGAAAATTATTGCCGAAAATGAACGAGTTAGTATTCCTGAATTAGTTAAGCGACTGGTGACAATTGATGATTTTGAGTTTGAGTCAGAGTTAGGAATTCAAACCCCAATGTCGTTTAAGGAAATTTATCGCCGGTCTGAGAAAGAAAAAATGCCGAGCCATTGGACGGGATGGTTTATGGCTGATGGCGATCGCATGGGCGACCATTTGACTACTTTAGCGACCAAAGGAAATGATGCTGATTTAGAAAGTTTTAGTCGAGCAATTCGTGAGTGGGGCAAAAGTTTAGAAGAAGATTTTCCTAAGACTCGTTTAGGCAGAATTATTTACGCTGGGGGCGATGATTTTTTGGGAGTAATTTACAGTACCAATTCACAAAAACCTATTCCAGGCGATCGCGCATTTCAGCAAATCATTGACCTACATAAAAGTTGGGAAAGGATGCAGTCAGAAAAACTGCTGTCATTAGTTAATACAGAAGTTACTTTAAGTATGGGGTTTGTGTGGGCTGGGGCATCAGTTCCTCAACGAGATGTTTTACAACATTGTCGAGAAGCTGAAAAAATATCCAAAAATCAAGGGAGAAATCGGATTACCATTAGAATTTTGTTTAACAATGGCCAGTATCTTGACTGGACAACTCCTTGGGAATATTTGAATATTTTAAATTCCTACCAAGATTTAGATGGGGCATCGAATTGGAGTCATGTATATCGAGATATGGCTCAGTTAAAATCTCGTCATGCGTTTGGCTTTGGGGTTAATGATTTGGAAGATATTGATGAAAATGTAGTTGTAAATTTTTGTGAAGGAGCTTTAGAATTTTTAGAGATTTATTTTCCTGAGTATAGCACTAATCCATCCGAATTACCGACTAAGACTAAAGAAATTCTTCAAAATCAACAGTTTGAAATTTTCGGTGAAAATGCCACTGAGTTCGAGTGCAATTGCCAAATGATTCTGTGGATAGATCGCTTAATCTCAGTTGGATGGCATTTATTAGGCGATCGCGATTCATCTACTTAATTTTATGACCAGTCTTCACAAATTAGCTCGGTGATGTAACTATGTGTAAGTTTAATTATTTATGGACAATTTCACCTTTAGGCATGATGTATGGCAGCGCGGGAGCATTTCTTTCTCCAGAAAATCTTGTGGGGCGATCGGGTGCCAAATTTCCTCCAGATGCCGGTGCGATCGCAGGACTCTTTTTTCGTACTAAGAAGCATCTATCACCGTCAGCTAAAACTGAGCTAAAGAATAATTTCTATGTAGCTGGCCCGTTCTGGGCAGAATTAGAACAGCCAGATTCAATTTATGTTCCAATTCCTTGGAATTTAGTCATTACTCCCAGGGAACAAGACCAATGGAAAATTAAGTATGAGGATAATCAACCTGTTTGGCAACGAGAAAACGAAAACTTAGAACCAGAATCCACTTGGCTACCTATTAATTACTGGGATAATAAGTCTTCTTTAGCCGTTAAAGCAAACAATGCGAAAAAATCTCCTTGGAAATTTGTGCCCATGCTGCATCCATATATGGAAAAAGAACAGCGCACAGTAAAAAGCAAAGATGGGTTATTTTTGGAAAATGCCGTGCAAGTCGATTCAGATATTTGCTTAGTGTATTTAGCTACTCACGAGCTTGACCCAGGGTGTTATCAATTTGGGGGTGAAAACCATCTGGTAGATATAAATTGCTTTGAATTTGAAGGAAAATTTCAAAAATTATTAAACAAACCAATTCAGAAAGCTTGTGCTTTAATTACTCCCGGAGTTTGGGGTTCTTATCGCTTTTCTCGTCGTTATCCAGACAATTGGGAATTTGGCGAACCAGCTTTAATGCTGACTGATAAACCAGTTCCTTATCGATATCGAAATAAAGGTGTGTTGGGGCGAGGACGTTATGCAGTTCCCGCTGGGACTGTCTATGTTTTCAATCGGGCGATCAATCAAACTTGGTGGGATTGGGATCCGAAAAACGAAAAGAAGTGGTTTCCGCAAAATGGATTTCTCAAGCATTTAGGCTGTGGCTTATGTTTGCCGGTAGAAATCCCTGGTTTAGATAACGAATAATCCAAATAAAAGGTAATATCATGTATAACAATGGCTATGCAATTATTGAAACGTTGGCTCCACTCCATACCGGGGCTACTGCTGGCGAAGAAACCGGCAATCTTAATCTAATTTTTCGCGACCAGTTTACCCAAACCGGAATTATTCCTGGTAGTTCAATTCGGGGAAGACTGAGAGCAGAAATGGAAAATTTCGCTGGTGAAAAGACAGCGAATGATTGGTATGGTCATCCGATTAATAAAGATTCTAAAGGTTCTGATTTACAGTTTGAGTCACGGGTAAAAATCGAACACGCTTCGATTGTTTGGTTGCCTTTATTCGCTCCTGGTCAACCAATTGTTTGGGTAAGTTGTCCCAGATTGTTGCAACGATATCAGCGCATTGCGGGTGAATTTGTCCAAGATAGCGGAGGAACACTTTTAAAACATCTAGAGATTCCTGACGCTTATACTGCTTCAGAAACTATAGAGGATTCGCAAGTATTTTTTAACTTTGGTTTTGTCACCATTAAAGGCCGTCAGGATTTATCCCCTTGGTTTCCTTTAACTAATATGATGGGGTATCCAGACGGACAGCAATTACCGGCTATTGTCATAGAGAATAAAGACATGGCGATAATTCACGATATGGCTTTGTATCGCCAAAGTCGAGTGGCATTAAGAGATGACCAAAAGGTAGCAGCGAATCAAGCATTTTTTAATGTGGAAGCTTTGCCCGAGGGAACTTTACTGGTATTTCCTTTTGCAATTAAACCTCCGGCGAAAAGTAATCAGAAATCTGCTGAAAATGATGCAAATTCAACTCCTAAAGCAGTAACAGAGAAATGGCAACCATTGGTTGAAGGAACCGAAGGTGATATCTACTTAGGCGGTTTAGAATCTGTGGGTTTTGGTCATTGTTATTTAACTATTAAGTTACCCGAAAGTAAGATTAAAAATTCGTAGGTTACGGTACGAATTTAAGTAAACATTACGGAAATCTGGCCATTAAACTCAAGGATAAATTACCATGTCTTACCATCCCTATAACTTAGACCATAAAGCACAAAGCCTCGTGTTAGAATATCGCGATCGCGATGTGCTGAAAGAATCGCATAAAATGCGAACGACTGTGGCGTATGGATTAGAGCGATTTTGGGGAGAACATTTGCGCTTGTTGAGTAAATCAGTCACTCAAGATAAAGGAGAATATTGGCGGGATGTTTGGACTGCATTAGTCGAGATTTTAGCCGAGACAAATATTAGAGTTCCCAATGATGAAATTCAGGTTGAGGATATTAATAATGAGACGGGTACTCGTCAAATTAAACAAATGGCCAAAAAACTTTGGGGATGCGATGAAAATTTCCCTTTCCCAGAGCGCGATCGCAAAATTGCTTTAGCAGTGCTTACCCAACTTTGTGATAGTTTGGTATGGTGGACACAGCGATATCAGAAAGTTCAAGAGCGAGATAAACCTAATTAAGTTTTATACAGTTCACTACTATCATTAGCGGAAAATTCACTATGAACTCAGATAATATACCCTTAATGTTTCAAGCGCAAATCCCCGGACGTTGCCAACCGCATTTGGTCAAAGATAAACAGACTCAAGGGGAAGATTGGAAAAATCAGTGGACTCAGCCCTATTGTTCTCAACAATCAACTGTCAGTTCTTCTGTCAGTTCTTCTGTCAGTTCATCACCTAAAAAACAGCAAAATACTTCGAGTCATTCAAGCAAAAAGACTAAAAAACCAGCGAAAACTACAACAGCATTTGCTCAAGCTTTTGCTCAAGCAGGACTGGTAAATTCAGAAACTCAATCTGATTCAAGCCCTAAAGTTAATGCTAGTGAATTTTTATTAAAACCACCACACTTTAATAAAGTGGGTGACAAGATTAAAACTTTTTGCTATCGGGTTCGCTGGCGGCTGGTGACAAATTCTGGACAAGATGACAGTTTTATTCGACCGATTATTGGCACCAAAGGTTATCCATACTTTCCCGGTTCCAGCATGAAAGGGGCATTTCGTCGCGCTTGTACAAAAGAACAAGCCAAAAACTATTGTGGTTATGAAACTGTTGAGGATGGAATCAAGAAAGCGATGCCCGGTGTTCTACGTTTTCATGGGGGCTATCCTACCGATAATCGTTGGACAGAATCCCTATTAGATTTAGTACATAGTCAGCAAGATAAGCAGGTAAAAAAAGACGAAAAAACCAATGCCCACTCAATGATTTCTCTGTATCAGGTGACGATGGAATTTGGTATTTCTACTACAGATTCAGAAAAAACAGACTGGAAAGAGGTAGAGGAAATTTGGGATCGGGCAGTTGCTCATGGCTTGGGTTCACGAACCAGTGCCGGATATGGTCAGTTTGAGAAAGTAAATCAGGATGCTAGTGTAAAACCCAATCAAAGTTTATTTCCTGAGAGTCACGTTTTAGTGAAAGTAGGGCTAAAAGGGCAAGGAATTGCATCGACGTTACTGGAAAAAGGACAAAACTTGGATGGTGAAAAATTGTCTGAGTTTCGCCCGAATATGTTTAAAGCTGCTTTGCGAGGGCATACGTTACGGCTGTTCGGTGGGATAACTGATACCGCAACCGCAGAGTATTTGACCCAGTTACTATGGGGTGGTTTTAAGAAAGGGTATAAGGGCAGAGAAGCATTATGGGACAAAGGAAAAAATGCGATCGCTGGTTTATTAGGAGTTGATTTTAGCTGCCAACCCTCAGATTTAATACTAAGTGAGCAAGTTTATAAACCCGATGCTCGGAACCCGAATTTCACCCGCTCAACACCAGTTTACAATCTGAAACAGGGAGAGTTACGCATTGTATCGATGCACTTACCAGAAAAAGTTTCTCAGTCAGACTTAGAAAAGGTGGCTAAAGCTTTGATACAATTTACAATGTTGTTTGGTGGGTTTGGCAACTCTTGGCGGCGCATTGACCATCGTCAGTTTTATCATTCAAACTACACGAAGTCAAACCCAACCATCGGCTGTCATTGGGAATTTACCAGCGGGTTTGAGGGTTTTTATCTCCCGGTGAATGATTTATCAGAGATTGGCCAATTTATCAATGAGGTTCAGCAAATTTTACGGCAATGGGCAAAAAGTCAAATTGACCAATTACCGACTGGTAAAGCATCAAGTTGGCGCGAAGCCTGGTATCGTCATCAATCAGAACTACATAGTGGTGTCCAAGTATGGGGGCGGATTGCCACTGGTAAAAATAGTTTAGCAGTTAAGTGGTTTCATCAAAATTTTAATGGAGGTAATTCGATTAAAAAGACTGTTCTCACAGGTGAGATGGGAAAAACAGGCCGAATTTGGCATCGGATGTATCCTCACTATGAACAAAATAGCCAAGGTCAGTTAATTTCTACGGGTGAGTTTATCGAATTGTTGACCATTTTTCCGCTCAAGCAAAAAAAGGTGATTCAGTTAGGAGAAGCTAGTCAGCAGCCAGAAGACCCCCAATCAGAAGCCAGTCAGATTGAAAAGTTTTTTAATTTTTTACCCAATTCTGAATTTAGCAGAATTTGGTAATTGATTGTCAGTAAGTCGCTAAAAACATAGTACCATCAGGAGTTTGACTATGAGTATTTGGATTGTCACAACGGGTAGCAGTGATGTTGAGTTAAAAACTGATAAAAATTGGCGTCAATTATATAACGAATATAATAAGCAGATTCCAGAATTTCAAAAGTGTCCTGAATTTCAAGGAATCTCACGGTTTAAAGATAAAAATCAGAAAAATAAGACAACTTTTCTTGTGCCTCCCCGTCCTTTGGGATTGGTTTATGGTAAATATTGTCCTGAAAATGAACGCAAAAATGAACGCAGCGATCGCTATAAAGCCGATTTAAGTTTCCCGTTACTGGATGTGTTTATTCCTCAACTTCAGGAAGAATTAAAATCGAATTCTGGCAATGACACCTTAAAAGTTTTTGTATTGTTGACTGACCAAGCTGAATTATTTAAAGAACAGATTAGTGATGAAAAATGTCCTTTTTGGTATGATACCTGTGAACTTCAGCCAATTATAGAATGGTATTTTCAAAAGGAATTAGCCATCAAGCCAGAATTTATTACTATTAATTCTCAAGGTGAATGTGGGATTGACCATTGGAATTCCATGTTAAAGGAGGTTAAGAGCAAAATTTCTGCATCACTTGAGAATATTCCCCAGGATGAAGTGGTCTATGTGAGTCATCAAGCGGGAACTCCTGCAATTTCTTCAGCGGTTCAATTTGTGACCATTGGCAAATTTACAACGGTCAAATTTTTAGTTAGTAACCAATCTTACGATAGCGAGCAAGCAACAACAAAATACAGTCCTGAAATAATTCCCAGTTCTGAGTATTGGCAGGAAATGCAAATTCAGAAAGCGAAAAAGCTGATAACTGATGGATTCCCTGGGAGTGCTTT
Organism: Oscillatoriales cyanobacterium; assembly: GCA_011390955.1. Lineage (GTDB taxonomy): Bacteria > Cyanobacteriota > Cyanobacteriia > Cyanobacteriales > Laspinemataceae > Planktothricoides. The sequence continues at coordinate 67,821 of JAABRM010000033.1, forward strand.
GCAGTTAATCGGGGGAATTCCCAATATCAAGCCAGAAAGTATAACTGAGTTACAAGAACAAGTTGATATTTTTAATATCAAAGCTACAGTGGCGAATCCAGAAACTGATGAGTTTAAACCAGATAATGCAATTGAACGAGTTCGTGATGGTTTAGATATGATTGAATTTTTCTTTAAACAGGAAAATTACTTATCTGGTGTGGCTTTGTTGGCAGCGGCACAGGAAACTTACATGAAAGCAACAATTTATTATTTAGTTAAAAAACTGAATAATACTGTGGCTGGAGTTGATGTAATCAATCTAGTTCGATGGGATAATAGCGGTTTGTTTCTGGAGTCTAAGCCAAGCATTGAAAATATACCAGGATTTCAATCAAATACAGACTTAGATAAAAATTTAGCAGATATACTAAAATTCCCAGTTCCTGAAAAAAATAAAGATTCGGATTATACTGCGTTTTGGGGCACATATATTTATCAAGTTCATAAACAATGGACAGAAGAATTTACATTAGAACGGATTATTCATCCAGACAAAAAAAACATTAAATTCTACTTTAAGATTAACAACAGTCGATCGCTCAAGTGGTTAGAGGAGTTAGCCGCAGATAAGAAACAGGTGACTTGGCCTTTATTAACTTGGACTTGTCATCATATTAGAGAACGGGAAGATGACATTCGGAATCAACTGATGCACAACCTCCGGGGAGTTGAGAAAAAAGATGTGATTGACTATTTGTATGGTTATCCGAATAGTTCAAACACAAATAATGTTGCTATTAACTATGAACAATCAGTTCAAGCAGTTTATGTTGAACAAGTTAAAGAGCCTTTTATCAAGGCGATGCATTGTTTAGGATTATTAGATAGTGATTCGAGTGGAAATAAATTACAAAGTACGCTTAATGAATTAGCAGCTAAATTACAGCTTGTTGAGAAGTAATTTCTCTCGTTCTCTCGTTCCCAGGCAGAGCCTGGGAATGCCAGTCGTAGGGGCGTTAGGCGGAGCCCATGCCGTCAGGCTATATGGTCATTCGCCCCTACTGCCTCGTGTTGCATCATTTGATAACTGGAGGCAGAGCCTCCCCTGAAGCATTCCCAGGCAGAGCCTAGGAACGAGAGGATTAAAAATAAAGCGATCGCATTTAGGACTAAGCCAGCGATCGCTTTTAAGTAGGTGGGCAGAAATAAATGCACTACAGACCCCACGAGAAGAAAGGCTGTCATTCCCGCGAAGGCGGGAATCCAAAGCGTATCGGTGGAGAACGAAAAGCCCAATTAATTATGTTCACCTACTTATTAACCATTTCCACCAACTCAGCTTCCAGAAACAGACCTCCTAGCCAGTAGCTTTATTGGAGGTTTCTACTAATTCAGCTTCCGAAGAAGTGTCAAGTTTGTAGGGACACGGCATTGCCGTGTCCCTACGAGGTGTTTCCACTAATTCAGCTTCCGAGGAAGCTTAAAGAGTGACGCCTTCGTTACTCACCTTTCCGGGGATCACCCTGTTTCCACTAATTCAGCTTCCGAGGAAGCTTAAAGTTTTATTTACAGTGGAGAAGGTTATATACGATGTCGTTTCCACTAATTCAGCTTCCGAGGAAGCTTAAAGCTTATATGACCCAGACCCAAGGATTGGAGTATTGGTTTCCACTAATTCAGCTTCCGAGGAAGCTTAAAGCCGGTACTGCCAGCGTGACCCGTGGCACTGCACCTGCACCGTTTCCACTAATTCAGCTTCCGAGGAAGCTTAAAGCAGGCATGAATTTTACTAGCAAGTTTCGCCCAGGTGAGTTTCCACTAATTCAGCTTCCGAGGAAGCTTAAAGAGTTTTATAAAGGACTGAATTATTTTGTTCTCCACAACTTGTTTCCACTAATTCAGCTTCCGAGGAAGCTTAAAGTGAGGATGGGTTCCACCCCTTACCCCCACTTGATCTGTTTCCACTAATTCAGCTTCCGAGGAAGCTTAAAGAATCGTTCACGATGGGCTGGTTGTCGGTACCGCACCGTTTCCACTAATTCAGCTTCCGAGGAAGCTTAAAGAACTCATTTACCCATGCACAAGCAGGGGCAATTTAGTTTCCACTAATTCAGCTTCCGAGGAAGCTTAAAGCTGTCAGGTGTCATGTTGTTTCAATCGTGGGGAGTGTTTCCACTAATTCAGCTTCCGAGGAAGCTTAAAGAACTCAAATTCTCAGTCTTGGTCTCGTTTCTACTCTCGTTTCCACTAATTCAGCTTCCGAGGAAGCTTAAAGTGGTTTTCTGTGTCTTAGCAGTCCTGCAACAGGCGGGTTTCCACTAATTCAGCTTCCGAGGAAGCTTAAAGCCTGGTTCGACCGGGAAGAATGGGGCCTTAAAATAAAGTTTCCACTAATTCAGCTTCCGAGGAAGCTTAAAGGCTTACCTTCTAGAAGGCTTACCATAACTAGATTATATACCCCTAAATCTGAGGGGGTCAATTTTTGTAGCTACAAAATTTACATTTCTACTCAAAATCGCAGAAAACTCCCACCTGAAACCCTGACCCATAGGGGCATCTGAGGGGGTCAACGACAGAATCAGGGTTTCAGCGATTGCTCGACCCCCCCGAATGCTTATGATTAGCTAAAATTAAATAAGTTTAGTTAATCATTAAAGTTATAAATTCCGTTCGCGGAGAATACGACTTTTGGTTTCGTTTCGTCTAATTCCAAATTATTCAATTATATAGCAAAATAAGTAATTATTCCCCGAACAGTTACTAGGGGATAATCGATCGCCTATCTTCGGGTAGTCGGCCACTTTTTTTTTCAGCCTAAATGCTTCAGTAAAATCTTAGTAGATTGCTAACTGTCTAATTTAGAGACTGCTGATTAATGATTCTGTTAGCTGTTATAAGTTTGTAAACAAACCAATAAACTACTAACTACCTAATAAGTCACTCCCGCGAGGCTCACGAAAAATCGCTGTAACTTAGCTAATTCGTTGGGAGCCTCGCAGCCTCTCTGGGTAAGGGTTTCAGCGATTTATTTTTCGATGTTTAGCAAAAGTGTAGCAACAAAATTGGTGAACCTCGCAAACCGCCTCTAGACATCTTGCTGGGTAAGGGTTATAATTTAGACTCCTTCCCACTCGCTGGGAAGGTGAATTAATGGAAACGAATATACCCGGTGGTGTCTTGTAGGATAGGTCCTTCTTCTCCTTCCCACTCGCTGGGAAGGTGAATTAATGGAAACATCAATCACTCGATCCGAATTTGGAAAATTCATATTTAAGGTCCTTCCCACTCGCTGGGAAGGTGAATTAATGGAAACTTCTGCCTTAACCCGTCGATTGATTGCATCAATGTCAGAATCCCTTCCCACTCGCTGGGAAGGTGAATTAATGGAAACTCGGGTAAATCCAAATCTTTGGGCATGATTACCGGGGTGCTCCTTCCCACTCGCTGGGAAGGTGAATTAATGGAAACTATGCCCTAATAAATCCTGGACAGCTTGACCGGGGGGCTTAACCTTCCCACTCGCTGGGAAGGTGAATTAATGGAAACTATATCGCCAAACCTTTAGACGAGAATTCGTTTTTCCCTACCTTCCCACTCGCTGGGAAGGTGAATTAATGGAAACTGTCTTCTAGTGAATTCCACCACTTTCGGAACAAAGTATCCCCACTCGCTGGGGATATTAATTGAATGGAAACTCACTCAAAGAATTATTCTGTTCTAGGGTCTTGTTTTCAATCCATGTCTCTTGCAGGGAACAATTGAACAAAAACGGTAAAAGCGATCGCTGGCTCAATTCGTCCCGGCGATCGCTTTTTAATTACTGATTAATAAATTTCTCTCTCTCATCTGCCCGATTCAACCAGCCCGGTAAGTGAACTCCACCCCATTTTTGATAATCTTCCCGATGCCGGTTATTCAGTTGAGTCGCTATAGCCTTATCATCCCCACTAGCACTTGCCAGATATTTACGCGCCTTTCCAGGGCCGGAGTTGAAAGCGATATCTGCACAAATTTCATAAGCCGGAGACTCAAGTTCATCACATCCCCCCTCTTTGGCATAGTCCAAAAGAATCTCTCCAGCACTTTGTCGGAATCGTTCCGGGTTTCGGTCGTAAGCCCATTTAGAAAACTCCACTGGTTTGCCTTGGAACCCATCGGCACCGATTAGGCTGCGATATCGCCAAGCAGTACCGGGAGTTATACCCGCACAAGTCCAAGAGAGAAAAGAGAAGAGAGAAAAGAGAAAAGAGAATATCTATCCTCTATCCTCTATCCTCTTTGCTATTTCTCGTTCCCAGGCTCTGCCTGGGAATGCCAGTCGTAGGGGCGTTAGGCGGAGCCCATGCCGTCAGGCTATATGGCCATTCGCCCCTACTGCCTCGCGTCATATCGTTGTTCCACTGGAGGCAGAGCCTCCCGTGGAGCATTCCTAGGCAGAGCCTAGGAACGAGAGTAAAATTTAATCAATTAATCGAAAACATTTCACCAGAGAGAAAAGCGAGGATTGCCCAGAAAACCGCCCGGATTCAGCAAGAGATGGCGTTAAATAAATTACAGCAAGCCTTTTTACAAAAGCCAACAAATATTTATATAAATCATTGATAGAAATTCATTCAGGGTTTGTAGGGGCGATCGCATGACCGCCGATATTTATGATGAAAATATGGATTTGACTGCGGTCATGCTTCGCCCTTCTATGGCCAAATATTGATGCCAATCCCAAAATTACCGGCACAACCAATAAATTTTGACACGAGGCAGAGCCTCTCGATGGGCATTCCCACGGAGACCGTGGGAACGAGGAAGACCGTGGTCACGAGGAATTACGCCCGTAGGGACACGGCAATGCCGTGTCCCTACATTTTTTAACTCAATATGTTGCCAAAACTACCCCTTCTTGTTGCAAATAATACGCCACTCTTTCCCGCAATTGCTCCACGGTTAAATTTTTTGTCCAATATTCCACTAAACCATGACCAAATGCCCAAGCATTCCGGTCAGGGGAGGCAGGATTTTCTAATAACAATGGCCAAATTGCCAGTAATTCAAAATTGACCTGATTATTGTCGTTACTTAATAACGTAAACAAGTCATAAGCCATTTGTAATTTACCAATTACCATCGGCAACTGTTCAATGGGAATTTTTTCCGCTAATAAATAGGCTAAGGTGGGATTTCCGGTAGTTAAAGTCGAAATAAATTGCAATACCGGACTTTTTAATAATGCGGTTAGCCCTTGGGTAGTGGACATTTGAAAAGTGTAGCGATCGATGATTTTGGCGGCGGCAACGGTACGAGTTTCTAAGTCTCGGAAAAACCGGGCTAACCGTAATTGTTTGACCGGCGCGATCGCCTCTATTAAACTTAAAGATAGGCTGTCAATATTCCACCCTTGCCGATCGCTTTTCGGGTCAAAACTGACCACCGGCAACACCCGATCGCAGAATTCTCCTAACATTTCCGTGCGATATTCTGTGGCTTCTCGAATCGATTTTTCCTTCGGGCGATCGCCCCAAACCCAATCATAAGGTGGTTGCCATTCCCGAATTGGACGCAGGCGATCGACCTGAGTGACAATTGCGATCGCGGGTAAATCTTGCACCTCTTTTTTAATATCCTTAAGAAAATCCACATCCATTTGCAAAGCGGGATCTAATGCCGGAGTCACCAGTAATAATAAATCCGCATTACTGGCATATTCTAATACTTGGTCGCGAAACTCCGATTTATTGACTTGTTCATAACCGGGACTATCCCAAAGAGTCAGAGTTTCTCCGGTTTCCGTTTGCCAGAAATAACTTTGAATGCGATCGGTATTAGGCAGCACATCCACTGCGGCTAATTCTGCCTGAAATATGGTATTAATTAGGCTACTTTTCCCCGCCCCAGTTCTGCCTACTAATAAAATATTCACCGGCTTTTGCTCCACTTTTTCCGGGGGATCGGCAGCAGCTAAAATTTCCTGTAAAGTCTGCGTTTTTGCTTTGGGTAAACCAGGAGTAGATACCGCCAAATTTTCCCCTGGGAGTTGGTTGCCTCCGTAGAGTGCGATCGCCTGCCGACACAGGTTTCGCAGGGCGGCTTCCCGCACCATAAGACTCAAATTAGCCAATAATTGCTGATTAGCTTGTTCGCTATATTTCTTACTAGCTACTCGCGCTGCTGCTGCTGCTGGGTTGACTAACCATTGTACCCACCCCCACGCTTGCATTAATTTGCGGGCAGAAGGTTCTAATTTGCGATAAATTTCATAAGCTTGATACGCTTGCCCCACAGTGACTTGATTCAGTACCGGGGATAATTGTTGCATCCACCGATCCATATCATCCACCGTCCCCCGAATTAAACCATAAGCTTGAGGCACATAAATATTCAGCAACGGGTATTTTACTGTTGGGTGATAAATATGGGCAACTGCTATCACCATGTCTTGACATTGTAGCCAAAAATTTTGCCAATCATCCCATATCGGGCGATCGCTTTGAGACTCTTTTAATATTTTTTGTAATGCCGCTTCTGCTTTTTTGGTGGCGTCATCTGCCCCCAGTTTTTGTTTAGTTTCCTCATTGATTATTTCTATTTTTTCATTCATCGAAGCGATCGCCGCTTCTACTTGGTCAATTTGCGATCGCGTCCAGCGAACTAAAAGCGATCGCCAACCAACTAACATTAGGGTTACAACTCCCCAAATCCAATTAATCCCCCATTCGCTAATTTGGGTTCCTGCTGCGACCAGGAGAAACGTAATAATCAGGGCTACAGGAAGGGCTAAAACCACCCACTGCCAAAGTTTTAAACGTACCATTGTTTAATACCTGCTATTTTGGATACTTGTGATTATTTATCGTATGGTTGCCGACGATTCTGCCAGGGTGTAAGCTGAGGATCTACCGGGAAATCTATCCTGTTGAGTAGATGAATAAGTAAAAGGGAAAAACCAAGCCATGACTTATAAACTTAATCCTAATGTTATAATTAACTGTGGGTTTGAGGTCAACAGTGAGCATATCATCGCCACCTTAAACCAAACAAATAGTATTCTAGCCACGCTTCCAGATAATCTCTATAGAAGTATTGATTATAAAACTACTAGCTCAATAGTTGGGGCAATTTTTTGCGATAATTTAGCAAAAAATACTGGAAGTCTGGTTAATCCCATAGAAAAAGGACATCCAGATATCATTCCCATAGTAGCTGCTAATTCACCAGAAGAAGTCTTGCGTAACTATCCTCTTGGTCTGGAAGTTAAATGTACCATTGGCAACATCACCCAAGGGGCAAATCTAAGGGCTGGTCAGACTAGAGTCAATTTTTTGACCAGTATCACTTGGCAAGCACATCACAGAGAAGTCAGGGAACTACTCGGCTTAGTTTGGGACTTTGTTCCGGGTTTACCCAGCTTTAATTTTCCCAAGATTACCGCAGTCTTTTACTCTAATCAACTGGAATTTGATGATTGGGGAAATATTAGTGGCACAACGGGAAGAAATACTAAAGTCACTGGTTTGAAAAAAAGTGGACGCTTAAAAATGGGTCAGGGTTGGATCGCGTTGTTAGATGAGCGACAGTATATTTCTATTTATCAAAAAATAATGGAAATTAAAGGTAGCTGAAAAGCTCAAGTTGTTTACATAGATGAGAAGACTGATAATAAACCACTTCTTTGCTGGTTTTTCCGGCAACTCCTTTCAACTCTAATAAAGGCTGAAATGGTAAATAATTTCCGTGCGAACCTTCGCAAAAGATAATTTCCCCCTGGCGATTTTTTGCCCAATGTGCTAAATGTTCATAATCAATTAGGTCACTGCTGTAACGATAGCCTTTGCCTGAATCTTCTTTATAAGGAGGGTCGATAAACCATGTGGCTTCAATGTCAGGAGCCTCTGAATAATCGGCACAAATTATCTGCCAATGCTTAATTTTATATAAGTTATCAGCCATATACTTTTTGCTGATTTGCCAATTTCTCGCGAGTACAGGAGTTACTTTAATAGTTTTGTAATGAAATGCCATTTTGGTGGCGGCATGAATAATCTGTAAAAATTCAGAACTTTTTTCGCCAATTTTTAAGTCTGGCATTGCCAGAATGCGCTCAGGAGTAGCTTGATTGATTAGCCATTGCCAAATTTCCGCTACTTTTGGATCTTTTTCTACTAAAATCACATCTTTTTTCCAGCGATCGCTAGATAAGGAATAGGCAGCAGATCCGGCAAATGGTTCGACAATAACTGGGTAGTTCGGTGCCGGATAATGCTTGGCAATTTGCTTTTTCCGTCCGTAGTAGTAAAACATGATTGCATCAATTTTCTGTGATTATGCGATTATTTTAGCATAGCCAAGTATTTGTGAAAAAACCGGCTTTTCTCTTGGTGCGCGATCGCGCCTCTTTTCCCCTCTCCCCAGAACCGAGAAATCGGGTTTCTTTCCAAGAAAGTCAGAAACCGGGTTTCTGCCATAACTGTTACTTTCTAGCAGAGATATTGTGAAGAAACCCGGTTTCTTGATCGAGCGCGATCGCCCAGAAACCGGGTTTCTGCCATAACTGTTACTTTCTAGCAGAGATATTGTGAAGAAACCCGGTTTCTTCGATCGCTCAAACGAGTGTCAGCGCTTTAATCTTGGCGATTTTATCGGGACTCAATCCCGCTAATTCTCCAATTTCTAACCAGCCTTCTTTGACTAATTGGGCAAAGACAAAAATTAACATAGAATCACGAGAATCATATTTCCCATCCAGGTGATGCCTTCTGGCACTGAGAAAATCATGCAGTTTCCAGAGTTCATCGGGACTGGTGGCAGCTTCCGCTTGTCGTTTGACCTCTGCCATCATGGAAGCAACTTCACGACGATAGGCAGCATCAAAAGCAGTCTTGGCAATTTTTTCTTCTGTGGGAGACCATTGAGTTTCAGTAAGGGGCATCGTCAAAATTAATAGTTTTTTGAATTTAAATTGCAATCAAAGAAGATTACTTTCCTTGATACAGCGTTTATCAAATATATGAAGTACAAACTTAAAACTGTCATTCCCGTGAAAACGGGAATCCACAGATTCACTGTACATCATAAGATGGAAGACTGCTGCATGAGTAAAAATTATAATAAATATTTGGATGCATAAACTAGGGAATTTGCTCAGAAAATTTCTGGAAAGAGAGTAATTTTATGTCAAAATCCTTGCTCTGTATGGATTTCATGGCTGTGCTATTACTTTTTTAAATTTTGCGGGATTGGGGGACTGGAGGCTGCTTGAGGCAGTTGGAACCAAGGAATTTGGGGAAAGGCGTGGTGTTCTTGATGATACGCTCCGAAGTGATAACAAGTTATTAATGACCAACAATGCCATAAAAAATTAGTCGGGGGATGCCGGTTTTGTTCAGTCTTTCCAAAGCCATGAGGCAAATATGTGCCAAAAAAGAAAAGCTGAAGTGAACTTAAGATTAGCGGCACCAGGAAGACGATGAATAAATTTAAGTAAGTAATATGAAACAAACTATGCACCGAGAAGGAAAATAGCCCGATCGCCCCGATAAATTTCAGAAATTGACCCAGAGAAAAGTACCCGCGCAGGAATTTAGCATACCAGAAAATCGGCTGAGGATGAACTCCATCGTGAAAGTCTGGATCGCCAATTTGTCCCGGTTTTAAATGGTGATTTATATGATTTTGTTGACAATTTTTATAGGATAATAAAGCATAGAGACTCACCGCGAGTTGGCCGATTCTCCGGTTTAAATGCCGGTGGTTGGGGACGAGATTGCCATGCATCGCATCATGGGCAAGGATAAATAATCCCGTATGAAGAAAAGACCTTACCCCTATACCAAAAGCGATCGCCAGCCAACTCATTTTTTCCAGAGGCAAAGCCATGAGGAAAATCCCACTGCCGACCCATAATAAAATAATCGCGATCGCCAGCCATAAACCCAAATATGATGCCTGTTTTTGTAATCCCATAATTGCCATTTTAGCACGATCTATGTGCTATCTATATCTATGCGAAAAGAGCGCCCCCACTGAGGACGCTCTTATTTTAATCCGTTGAAAAATCGGGACATATCTCAGTCCAAATTATCCACAGGTTTCTATCTTCTAACCAAGTTTAAAAGTTCCTTGGCCGATGCTAATAAATCAACCGCCACAAAGAATATCTTGCCATCAGGATTTAACAGGAAGCGCCAAGCAATATTCATGCCCACATTCCCACCAAACCAAGGGGTTTGGCAAGTGCCAGTAACTTTAATTTGCAGGAACTCATCATTTGCTGGTTCAACCACACCCCGTTCAGGGACGAGTTTGAGATTTTGGCATTCTTCTCGGAAGAAACGCAGTACAGCTTCTTTGCCCACAATAGGACGTTGAAAAGGAGGTTGAACCGCACCATCTTCGGCAAACAATTTAATCAGAGCATCAAAATCATTTGCATTAAGATTGGTCATGTACTGAATCACCGTTGGATTATCGACGCCTTCGATGGCCACTTTTTGACGCTCGGAAGTCTCTGTGGGGACAACGACTGGTTCAGATACACGCTGATAACCTTGAATTTTGTTCGGGTCATAGCCCATGTCTACCACTGCATTTCTCAAAACCGTGATTTGTTGTCCCGGTTCCATACTGCAAATGGTGGCTAAAACTGCGGAAGCGTTGGCAGAAAGTTGATAGCCAGAAGGAATGGGCGCAACGAGTCCTTCGTCCATCCATTCAGCTAGACGATACCAAAAGCCCAGTTTAATATTCGGTGTCCAAATCGCATACATCCGATTGATCGGAGTATCGATCCGATTGGCCAAATCGCACATGGCTTGGGATTGTTCCCGGAAGGACATTTCCTTGATTTGTGCCAAAGTCGATTCGGCAAACTGCATACTAGCCGCACCAGGAGCGGCAATTGTGATGGTTTTTCCCATTTCCAAGTAAGCAAACCAAATTAATGCCAGTTGATCTTCTGCACTAAGCTGGTTGAAACGGGCTGTTGTTGCGGGAACAACATCGGCAGCCAGAGTATTTGAAAAGATATTGCGTGCTGTATCAACGGTGTACGGCATAAAGTCTCCATTAGATGCTGAACTTGTAATGAGAAAGAGCTTTTCGAGCTTTTCTCTAGCTCCAAGCTTTCTTGTTGTATTAACCTTAGCACATATAACTTAACAAAACGCAATATTTCTATAAAAATTTTTACGGGGGGATATTGTCTAAACTGATGATTCAACCTGTAACCCTTGAGAATACGCGGTGTTCATCCCCTAAATGTTGTTAAAATCACTACATATCAAGGTAAATTATGTGATACGATCAAAAGTTGGCTTTAACGATACTTACGCATAAACACTATCAGTAGGGTGTTGTTCCGAGGCGGTGACACCATAAAGTAACGACTGGGGTATAAATAGTCTTCACCGGATTCATCAATTGGCGGGTGGAGATTATTTTTAGAGAGGCTTTGTTTTTTCCTATATATATGGGCGCATAATTTGCCCATCATAACATTTTACGCTGCTTTTGGTTTACCCTAATTTATCGCCGTTTTTTCATGTGTTTTTTATTTTAATTTAATATTTTGGGCAGAAAATAGAGGAGGATAAATAAAATAAGCGATCGCAGTTATTCTTTGATAAAGAGTTACTAGAAAACCACCAGAAATTAAAATAAATTTGTCAATAATCTGCTTTGTCTATGTCTGAAGTTGTGAATACTAGACCTAGCAAATTACTTTCGCGATCGCTTTTTAGGAGAATGAATTACTCACTCCCATTGACACGAAGTTTGGTAGGGTGTGTTAACGCAGCGCAGCGAAGTGTAACGCACCAAATCCATCGCTTTTTCGGAGATAGATGGGCGTTCGCGCAGCGTTCCTGCGAGGGAATCGCTTTTTTGGGGGTGGGCGCGTACCGTGCTTATGACCAAAAGGCAAGAACGCTTTTTAGCTTTGTTTTCGGGTTGATACTTGGAAAGTGGCTATGCCATAATTATTATAGTATGTCGTTACCCTAACAACGTTTTAAC
>JAABRM010000109.1 GCA_011390955.1 Oscillatoriales cyanobacterium
GAAGAACGGTGTCTGTTTCGTCTATACCATCGACATAAAAGTCATCTTCATCAAATTCATCCTCATCGAATAAGGGTAGTTCCCGGTTATCTCTTTCATCACCCCAACCATTATTATCCGAACAACCCCTGCCTCCAGAACCGCCACCGGAACCGCCACCGCCACTGCTGCTATCGCACGTAGGAGGTGGGGGAGGTGGGTCTGATGGTTCAGAACAATCGTCATCATTCGGACAAACACGGGGTAGTAGCAGATTTTTCCAACCCCAACGAATGCCGTTATAAATTGTCACTTCTCTAACTTTACTTTCCGGTGGTGTCACCTCTTGAACGAGATAGAGTTGAGCATTGAAATAATGGTGTTTATCTCCATATCCATTATATGGTCGATCTATGAAAAAGTTTTCACCTACAAATCTTGGTGCGGGATTATAGTAGGGAGCTTCTCTCTCACCACCATTGTCAATTGCAACGTATGGCAGACCATCAGGATAATACCATTTAGGATTAGGAGAATAGTTTGCTTGTACCAACTGAATCCAATGAAGCTTTCCTTCACCGGGTCTTGGATCGTTTCCCTCTGGATGATACTCTAAATGAAAAAGACTTCCGACTCCACGGTAAGATGGATTTATTGGACTTACATCCGTACTCCCTCCACCACACCCATCATTCATACCACAAGCCTGATTAGTCAATATTTTAAAACTGCCTTCTAAATCATTCTCAGCACTTTTAAAATCCCAGCGTTCCGGAGAGAAAAAAGACCAAAAAGAAAGCATTCGCTTTAGCTCTCCCGTTCCTCCTCGTTCAATTTCCGTCACCCCACCAATTTCATCATTCCATGTATTAGGATCCCACCACATTTTCGTACTCAGCAATGTCTTTCCATCAAGATTCTTTACTGGATATGTAGACTCTTTTCTGTAAAACTGGATGTCTTCAGGATTGGCAGGCACAATGCTAAACGCCTGGGTTGACCGAGGGGTCAGCACGACCAAAAATGCTGCTACCCATAACGTGACGGTACGCTCTTTCAATTTCATTATTACTACTTATCCTCATCTGTTAGTTTTTCAAAAGATAGCGCAAGCCAGACTTAAATGACAGCGAAAACTTGCAATTAAGATGAAACCAAATAAAATTCTTTCCATGTGGTATTAAATTCTCCAGTCCAGAATCCGGAGATAAACTTTACTTCTTTGAAATTTTGACCGAAGCTTTTCTTTGTTTTGCCTTGGTTATGATATTTAAAGCGAATCTGATAATTTCCCGGCTTTAAATATTCAAACCTCCAGAATAATCCATCGGTGCCAGCAATATTCATGACAAACCGATCGCTTTTCCACCACAATATCTCAGCCTTCAAAAAGAACGTAACCGTTTCTCCTTGCATAACTGACGGAAAATCCGAATCGGATGGAGATAGAGGATGAAAACAACCACGGTTCAATAACTTGATTTCACGACCATCGGATCCGACAATTTGCGGCAGCATAGTTGGCGGGGTGGGATAGAAGTTAAAGCGAATAGCTTGCGAGGTATTGTTAGTAATACTCAGACCCAACTTGATGGGAACGCTAGACAATTGACTCGAAGGCGATCGCGACCAAAACTGTAATAGGTGTAAAAATTGCTTGAACCAGCTTTTTGGTAAAATTACCACCGGCTCTGGAACGAGGGTTTCAAACTGAATGCCATCTACTTCTATGGCGTTGCTGTCAAAAGATTCTGCTGATGTCATAATATTTTTGTTTTTATCGAGACAATTAAATCAAGTATTTTTTTGACTTTTATGGCCTGAAACCGGCTGGTTTAATTTTTCGGAATTTGGTAAATTTTGTTAATTTTTTCAGCTATGAGTCCATTTGTCTATCAGTAATTTTACGGAATTTTTTTGAAAAAATTACATTGGCCTCGAGCGGAAACGCTTTACTTACGTTTAGTCAATTTGCCGCCGATACCAAGCAATCCAATGGTCAAAATTCCGGCAACAGTGCTCGGTTCGGGAATACTTTGAGGAATTTGTTTTGATGCGGTTGGGACTGGCGTCCTAGGGCGAGCGATTTTATTAGCATTGAAAGAGTTAAACTCTGATGCTTCTTGCTGAACAACGTAAAAATCGTCGCTGTCAAACTCGTCTTCTTGAAACAGCGGTAGTTCTCGGTTATTTGTACCAGCCCAATTCGATTCCGAACAGCCGCCACCCCCAGAACCGCCACCGGAACCGCCGCCACCGCTGCTACTATCGCAGCTAGGGGGTGGATCCGTTGGTGATGGTGGCTTTGAGGTTGAACAATAACTGTTATTATTCGGACAACGTTCTGGAATAAATTTATTTTTCCAACCCCATCTGATTCCGTTATAAATAGTGACTGTTTTTGGTTCAGTCTCCTCAACCAAATACAGTTCGGCAGTAAAGTAGTGGTTAATGTGAGGATCAATGGTGTATGGCGTATCTATAAAATAGTTAGTATTCGCAGTCCCACCATCATCATAATATGGATTTGTTTGGCCGGGATCAATATCAATAGAATCATCAGGTTCTCTTTCGTTTTCTTCGGTGTAGCTACTGATGACTCGCTGAATCCAGTGTACGTTATCGCCATAAGGGTCGTTTTCTCCTGGATGGTATTTTAAATGAAAATGAGTCCCAACGCCTCCGCGATCGTAGTCATCTGGGTAGTCTTCGATTCCACACCGCTTGCCCGGATCGCAAAATAATAGACATCTCCAAAAACTTCCAAAGCCTTTTACCCATTGATTTCTGGGGGTCTAGATTTAAACTGACCTACAAAAATCAACGGTATAATAAGTATTTGACAGTATTGCTGTCAAAATAAAACAAATTTATTCGGCATATTTATTTCATATTTATAACTAAAATTTGACCCAAAGCAACCTAAATTACTAGGGCACCGATTCGCAATCTAATTAATCCACATACTGTCATAATGACGCGGTTATAACTGTCAGCATTTAGCCGAAAACTTTCCGCAGCTATCCGAAAAGTTTTTACCAACCTAATTAAATGCTCTACTACGACCCTTCTTTTAGCTTTTTCTTGGTTTGATTGCTTGACTTTTTCTGTGATTTCTTTATTTCTGGCTTTTTTCTGAGGCGTATCAATTCGGGGGTCTCCCACATAAGCTTTATCCCCTTGAAATTTTTGGCGATCGCTGAATTCTGAGCAGCGATCGCGCCAAATAATTATATCGCTAGTTGGACCAGGATTTCCCACTACTACATCGACTATCTCTTGGCCTGAAGGCATTACTATTAATTGGTTTTTAAACGTGTGTTTTTTCTGCTTGCCTGAATAAAATTTTTTTTGCTTTTGATAGGCTGTCGGCCTTAGCCTCTGCTGTTCAGAACTATCTACTATTAACTCGAACTCAGACAATATTTCTGATATCCATGCCCAATCAGACTCATTTTTTTTAGTTGCTCTACCAGGGAAGCTGGCAGCAACTCTCTTAAAATACCCAACCAGTAATGAAAGATGTAATTGGCGGCTGATTCACTGACGCCAAATTGAACTCCCAACATTTGAAAGGTTGGCAAATTATGCAAATAAACTAAAGTCAGGATAATTTGGTCACTCAAACTTAACTTAGGCGGTCGTCCCCCACCAGCTTTGATAATTCTAATCTTATTATTTTCTGCCGCTTCTTTTTGCTGATTGTGTAATCTTTCTGCATGACTAATTAACTCTATTAGCTGTGAGTAATCTAGTCCGACCAGCCTTTTGGCTGATTCTGGATGCTGGTCGATATAATCTCTCAGTTGGCTCATAAGTTTACCGGGTAAAATCATATTATACCACAAGTAACACCGCTCTTATTTTTATTTTGGAGATGTCTAATGTACAATTTCAAAACTGCCATTCAAGTCTCTAGGTGCGGGGTTAAAAGTCCAATTTTGACCTTCAAAAGAACCCAGTAAGTTCATCAGCCCTTCGGTTCCACCTCGCTCAAGCTGTGTGACTCCCCCTGAAATATCTTTCCCTGTGTCCGGATATTCTGTTAGGTATGTATCTAACCATGTCCTCCCTATACCATTAAACAAAACATAAAAAACAGCGGGATCGTAATTTTCATTAGCACCAGGTTGTTGAGGATTAATAGTAAACGCAGTTCCCGATTTACCTGAAAGCGCCACTAACAATGTTGATATTGAGGTTATGATATATTGTGGACAACGCATTTTTGTGCCTCCTTAAATTATTTTTATTTTCAAGCTATTAAGCCAATTTATTATTAGACAATTAATATAATCTTTTAAACTCCACAAATGGAGTAAATGCTGTGCCAATCCAGAAATTTTCAACAATTGTTATATTATTATGTCTATCGTCGTATATATCGAATGTATATTGCGTAGCATTTTGATTTTCATATTTAAATCTAAATTGATACGTTCCAATATTTAAAATGTCAAAAGTCCAACATCCACCAGACCCTTTACGAACATTAAGTTTTAAATGGTTATCTTTATGACTCCATACAAGATTTACGGGAGGTAAAAAGGTTACGCTTTTAAAAGGCATAACTAATGGAAAATGAGTTTCTCTAGCTTTTGTTCTTCTAATCCGAAGAAAGACCGCAGGTACAAATTGACCATCGATTCCCAACATTTCTGGGTTCAACTTAGTATAAAAGTTAAAGCGAAAAGTATTCTGGGTATTGTTAGTAATGCGAATCCCTAATCTTACGGGAGTACGGGTATATCCATCTGGTTCTGGTGGTTCAGTGGGAATCTTTAACACGCGCTCCGACATGAGCGTTTCAAAAAGGATGCCATCTACTTCTATGGCGTTGCTGTCAAAAGATTCTGCTGATGTCATAATATTTTTGTTTTTATCGAGACAATTAAATCAAGTATTTTTTTGACTTTTATGGCCTGAAACCGGCTGGTTTAATTTTTCGGAATTTGGTAAATTTTGTTAATTTTTTCAGCTATGAGCCCATTTGTCTATCAGTAATTTTACGGAATTTTTTTGAAAAAATTACATTGGCCTCGAGCGGAACCGCTCTACTTACGTTTTCTCAGTTGGCCGCCAATACCCAACAAGCCAATCGTCAAAATACCCGCAACTGAACCAGGTTCGGGAATACTTTGAGGAATTGGTTCTGATGCTGTCGCGACTGACGTCTCAACGCGATCGATTTTATTGGAATTGAAAGAGTTCAACTCTAATGCTTCTTGCTGAACAATGTAAAAATCGTCGCTGTCAAACTCGTCTTCTTGAAACAGCGGTAGTTCTCGGTTATTTGTACCAGCCCAATTCGATTCCGAACAGCCGCCACCCCCAGAACCGCCACCGGAACCACCGCCACCGCTGCTGTCGCAAGTAGGAGGTGGTTCTGGTATAGAACGAGTTTCGTTTCTCCAGCCCCATTTGATTCCGTTATAAATTTTGACTGTCCTTTTTCCACTTCCTATAACTGTAGTTTCTTCGGCTAAGTATAGGAAAGCATTCCAGGTATGATTGTTTTCTGAATCGATTCTGTAAGACCTATCTATAAAATACCTGTATGGAATCGGTGGGATCAGTGATAACCCGTTTCCAGCAATACCAGTATAGTATGGGGTGCTTTGCCCAACATTTATGTCCAGAACGTCTTCAATGCGACCGTGATCGTCAGGATTATCAGGATCGTCAGGATCGATGAAATGATTACTCTTTACTCGCTGAATCCATTGGATATTTCTGGTGATATTTGTGGGGTCGGGTATGGGATCGGCACCTAAAACTGGATAGTAATTTAATTCCATATAAGCACCGACTCCTTCCGTCGCCGGCTTGTCTATTTCTTTCCCGCATTCAGTTTGAGTACCGCAAGCATAATAATGCCGAAGTTCAAAACTGCCTTGTAAATCTTCCTGAGCACGCTCAAACTCCCAAATTCCTCCACGCTGACGAGAAAAGTCATCGAGCAACGCGAGCAGCTCTGCCGTCCCGCCTCGTTCAATACTGACTGGTTCTATTAGGTACGATACCCCCTCGAAACCTTTGTCCTCTTCCCTGTATTTAACATAAGGATCGTATAAATCTGAGGGAGGTAAACGAATTGTAAAGGCATCCGCATTTCTCTCCCACGGCACAATCAGACCGATGACCGTTACAAAAATTATCGCTCTTTGTTGGGATTTCATTGTTCATTGCCTCCTCTATATAAATCCTTAATTAACTAACTTCATCTATCGTTTTTACTAGACGAAACTCCGACCAGGGAGTAGATACTGTACCCGTCCAAAGACCCCCGATAATCCCATCGTGATGTATTCTGCGTACCGCAGATTTGTTTTCATATGTAAATCGAACCCCGTATGTAGCAGCATATTTGAAATTCCTAAAACCCCAAAATCCGCTGGATCTGTCACCGCCGCTAAGGTTAAGCTGAAAATTACCCCAACAAAAGCGAGCATTTACAAAAGAAGTCAATTTCTCTCCCGGTCTGGCTAGCACAAAATCGGCTTCACTCTTGACCTTGACTCCATTATTTATGCGGCCCGTTCGCATGATCTCTCCATTGGGTGAGAGGATTTCTGGCAGCAAGTCAAAAAATATGAAGCGATAAGGCATTGGCGTTTGGTTAGTGACACTAATGCCAAACTTTACAGATTTTCTCTGAGCAGCCGGAACAACGATAACCCGATCGGGAACCAGGGTTTCAAACTCGATACCATCCACAATAATGATGTTGCTGTCATAAGATTCTGTTGATGTCATAAGATTATTTTTAAGTTAATTTAATATTTTTTTTTAGTTTTCGGAATTTGGTAAATGTTAATAATCATGTCAGGGATGATTAAATTTGTCTATCCGTAATTTCACGTAAATTTCGCAAAAAAATTACAAAAATCGCTCTCTCTATTTACGTTTCCTCAACTTGCCGCCAATACCGAGCAAACCAATGGTCAAAATCCCGGCAACTGAACCCGGGCAAGGGAATGCTAGTAGGAATTTGTTCTGGTTCTGCAATGGCTCGCATCTGAAAACTCCCTAGACCCCCATTAAAACCTAATTTAAACGGCACATCGGTTAAATCTTGCTGAGTATCGATATCGAGGATT
>JAABRM010000082.1 GCA_011390955.1 Oscillatoriales cyanobacterium
TCAATTATCAATTATCAATTATCAATTATCAATTATCAATTATCAATTATCAATTATCAATTATCAATTATCAATTATCAATTATCAATTATCAATTATCAATTATCAATTATCAATTATCAATTAAGTACCGCCAATCTCCTTTGACCAAAATTCCATATTTCTAATTGGGCTGATTTTAAAGCGATCGCCGGATTTTGTATGATAAAGATTTACAGGGATAATTATTAATTTAATTTAGAATTTAATAATTCTTGAATAGTGATGGTTAATTGTTTTAACTTCACCGGCTTACTCAAGTATTGATTTGCTCCTGCGGCCAAACACCGATCGCGATCGCTTTCCATTGCCAAAGCCGTTAAAGCAACGATCGGCGTTGACACCAACTCAGGAATCTGTCGAATCCGTTTCATCGCCTCTATTCCATCCATTACCGGCATTTGAATATCCATTAATATCAAATCAGGAGATAAAGCCACAGCCTGATTAATTGCCTCCTGACCATTTCTTGCCAACTCGATTCGGTAGCCTTTAGCGGTTAAATAGCTAGAAATTGTGTTGATATTGGCTTCATTATCTTCTGCTAACAACAGCAAAGGCGGAACATTCTGGATTGATGAATTTTCCAGATCATTAGAGTTTAACTCAGCGTTAGAGTAGGGGCGCAATGCTTGCGCCCTCGGTTGGGGAAACTGCATAGAAGGCTGATAGGGTAAATCGATCGTAAAACAGCTACCCACCCCCACTTCACTGGTTAAACCCACCCGACCGCCGTGCAAATCGACAATTCGTTTCGTCAACGCCAAACCTAAGCCGGTTCCTTGATATTGGCGGTTCAGGGCGCTATCAACCTGTATAAAAGGTTGAAACAAATTCTTGGCATTTTCTGGGCTAATTCCAATGCCAGTATCGATCGCCGCAAATCTAAGATAATGGGTTTTGGTCTCCGCTTCCGTTGGTGTGGGTAATGTAACTTCTAAAGTGATGCGTCCTCCTTCTGGGGTAAACTTAACCGCATTATTCAGCAGGTTAATTAATACTTGACGGATGCGCCGTTCATCTAGCACAATTTCCGGCAAATTTAAGGGCAGATTAACCGAGATTTGAATCTGCTTTTTGAGGGCTTGATGCTTGACAAAGGTGATACTGGATTGACACAGAGGCGCGATCGCTGTCGGGAAACATTCTAACTCTATCTGACCCGATTCTATCTTCGCCAAATCCAAAATATCATTAATTAAAGCCAGCAGATGAGAGGCGCTTTTTTCCACGGTGTGCAGGGCTTTAAGTTGCCTCTCATTCACCGGGCCGAACACCTCTTCCTGTAGTCCCTCGGTCATGCCTAAAATCGCATTCAGGGGGGTGCGGAGTTCATGGCTCATGTTAGCGAGAAATTCATCCTTGAGACGGGTAGCGCGAATCAGTTCCTCATTGCGTTGGGTAAGCTGTTGTTGGGCTTGTTGCCGTTCCGTGAGTTCCCGCTGTAATTGCTCAAATAAATTAGACTGCTGAATCGCGATCGCTAATTGAAGGGAGAATTGCTGGGCCAAATCAATATCTGACTGTTGCCAGCAGCGGGGGCTGTCACATTGATGAATACACAACAGTCCCCATAACTCATCTCGACACAGTAAAGGCATCACCAGATTAGCCCGCACCTGAAACTGGGACAAAATATCTACATGGCAGTTCTCTAAACCGCTGTGGTAGATATCATTTGCCACATAGTAACGTCCTTGAGAGTAGAAACTGGCATAGTTTTTCCCAAAACAATCGTCGTGGACGGGGATAGCGAGCACGGAGGGGAAGTCATTAACCACGGATTCGGCGACAAACTCACCATCGTTATAGCCAGAATCAGGGTAAAACTTGAAAATACCCACTCGACTCGCTTGCAGACAGTTACAAATCTCTCTACAGGCGGTGTTGAAGATGGTGGGCAAATCCAGATATTGACCGATCCGTTGGTTAGTTTCCCGCAATAGCCTTTCCCGTTGCGCTTGCCGTTCAATGGTTTGTTCCGCTTCTTTGCGATCGGTAATATCCGTATGCGTGCCAATAAACCGCAGGGGACGATTTGAGCTATCCCGTCCCACCATGCGCCCTTGGGCTAAAATCCAGCGGTAGGAGCCATCTTTACACCGCAGACGATGTTCGTTGCGATAAAGATCGGTTTGCCCTTGAATATGTCGCTCTACATCCTTATAAGTGCGTTGCTCATCTTCGGGATGAATTCGACTTTGCCACTCGGTAAAATTGTTCTCTAGCTCATGCTCCTGATAACCCAGCATGGATTTCCATTGTTTGTTGAACCATAATTCATTCGTCTGCATATTCCAGTCCCAAAGTCCTGTATTCGAGGACTCCAGAGCCAGTTCTAAGCGCAGTTTACTTTCTCGGAGGGCATTTTCGGCGGCGGTGCGTTCCCGAAGTGCCGCTTGCTGTGTACTAATATCCACTACTATACAAACGCAACTCTCATCAGTTTGAGATAACATCGCTACCCCAAGTAACACAAAAATCAGATGTCCGTCTTGGTGCCGATAAGCCTTTTCAAAGGGGTGAATAAACCCATGTTGGCGTAGGTGTTCGATCGCCTGCAAATCCTGTTGTCGATATTCAGGGGGGGTGATTTCTGCCCAGTTGATTAAACCCGCCTCCAGTTGGGCGCGGTTATAACCTAACATTTCTAAAAAGCGATCGTTTGCCTCGGTGATTTCTCCGGCAAAATTGGTGAACATCATGCCCACCACATTGGAGTCAAACACGCGCCGAAAACGATTTTCACTGGCTTGTAAGGCTTCCCTCATTGCCTCAAAGACTGTGCGTAATTCCGCCTCACTGGTGGGTAATTTTCCCTCCAGGGTTTGATGAAACTGCTGCTTTTGAGTTTGAATTGTTTGAGTTAGTTTCGCCACTTCCTGTTGCAGTTCCTGGTTACGAATTTCCAGCAATGCCACTTGTTCTGCCTCAAGGGATTTCTGCCCCATTAAGTCCGCCGAACCAATTAGCTGTGTCAGGGTTTCGTGGCTAATCAGACCTACGAGGCGATCGCTTTCATCAACTATTGGTAAATGACGCAGGCGATGCTTTTTGAGGAAATCAATTATGGCAAAAATATCCTTTAATTCTGACTCCGGTAGAGTAACAACGGGTTGGGTCATTACTTCACCTACGGACAAGCGGTGTAGGGGTTGCTGTTGGGCGATCGACCGGATAATATCTCGTTCCACCAGCATTCCGACTATGCGATCGCTATCTGTCACCACAATGATGGAACTGCTGCCCGGTTCTTCCCCGATCGCTTCTTGGCTGCAATTACTCATCAGCGCGATCGCCTCTTCCACTGTCGCCTGGGGAGAAATAGTTAAAGGATGAGGCGCGATTCGCGAAGCAATCCGCCAAAGCGCGATCGCGGCTTTGGGGTCGATAGTGGTTTGGTTGGGACTCTGATTATGATTAAGCATCAGTACAGGGAACCGGAGACGTTTGAATCAAGTATAACCGTCAAGTTCTTAGTTTGTCGATTTCCCCTTTCCTTGACAAATTTTTCACTAGCAGCGACCCAGGTATTTTAACTCAAAGTAAAGGCAATCCGACATTTTAAATATGTAATTCATAAAAAGCAATCATATTTAATTAAATCAAAGCATTAGTACAAGCATAATTAGCTATCTGTAGGGTGTGTTAGCGAAGCGTAACGCACCAATACCCCATATATAGAGTCATTGCGTAAGTCCTAATTCACTAAAAGCAATCATATTTAATTAAATCAAAGCATTAGTACAAGCATAATTAGTCTCTTTTAACCGACAATGGCGGTCTTCACGGGGGCAGGCTTGCGCTATGAGACCGCCATCATTTTAATCCCCGAAGGGTGTGGTTTACCAGGGCATAAAACCGCTGTAAACTAATCGTTTTAAATTGATAATCGAGCGTCTATCATAGATAAAAAAATGTCAATTATCATCAATCATCAATCATCAATCATCAATCATCAATCATCAATCATCAATCATCAATCATCAATCATCAATTATCAATTATCAATTATCAATTGTCAATTAATTACCGCCAATCTCCTTGAATAGTAAACGCACCCCAATAATAAGGAGACTGCCATTGACCGGAATTCCACATCTCTAATTGTGCCTGTCTTAAAGCGACAATTGGCTGTTGATTATCATTCAACATCTGCTGATAAAACCGAGTCATTAACTGGGAAGTAGCTAAATCATTCACATTCCATAAACTCACCACCACTCGTCGTGCTCCCGCATACATAAAACCGCGAGTTAAACCCACTAAACCCTCTCCTCTCACCTCCTTACCTAAACCCGTCTGACAAGCGCTTAATACCACTAATTCAGCGGGTAAATTCAGATTAAATATATCATGTAAACGCAAAAAGCCATTATCGAATTCTCCCTGGGGATTAAATAATGATAACACCACCCCTGATAACTCTGGGTTCACTGGATCGATTAAACCATGAGTCGCCAAATGAATTATCTGATATTGGGATAAGTTCTGGTCAGTGGCGAGATTAAGGGAAGCATCAAAATCTACCGCTTTTAATCGTTCATTTTCCGGGACTAATTCGGCAATTTTTTCGGCTTCAAGTCGGCTATATTCTAAACGGTTTAACTGCGGGGCAGCATCATCTAAACCTAAACTTCTGGTTGCCCTAGCTAAGGCTAAATCATCAATAATTGGGGGGTTATTTGCGGAGGATATTTGACTTAATCGCGGGTCATTTGAGGCAAAAATCGGGTCAGCTAATAAGGCGATCTTTTTAGCAGCAGCAGGCCGATTTGCTAATTGTTCTCGTTGAATAGCAATCAGAGAAGCGGAGGAAGAGGTGACTATTTCATGTTTGAATAACAGTGGGGTATTGGGTTGAGTATGTATCGGTAAGGCAGCAAAAGGAATGAATTGTAAAATCTCATCTCCGACAATCAATAACCGTTGGGTATTCAGTTGATTAACTACGGGGGTAATTAATATTTCACTCAGAGATAATCCCTCTGCCACTGTAGTGGTATTATCCATATTAATAGCTGCTCGATAAGGGGCGGCTACAGCCTCAATTTCCGCTTGGGCAGGCAGAATATAACTGGTGATACTATGGTTAGTCACCGCCCAAAGATAACTGCGTTCTTCTCCTAAGTAATATTGTAAAAGTAACGTATCATCATCAAGTACCTGTTGTTGTACTTGTTCTAAGTTAAGAGGTTGGGGATATTGCAGGTTAGCATATTTGGGACTGGCCACCCGAATTTGAGTTTGTAGTTGATTGAGTTGCTTAATTAAGGCTTGGGATTTAGCTTTAAGTTCATCGATTTGTGCTTGAGTAAATTGACCCTGAGTTAGTTGATATCGCTGATATTCTATGGCATTCAGTTGTTGTTGTAGACTTTGTTCCTGTTGCAAAAGTTGGGGATCTACCCCTTCACGAATATTCGCACCAGCTTCGGTTAAAAGTTCCAAAAGGCTGCGGGCGCGAGAACGTTCGCTGGCGTGAAAAGCCAGGGCATCATATCCTTTTTGGGGATTTTTTTGATGCAGTTCCATTAAGATATTGATGTATAATTCATAATAGTTTTGCACGGTAGCAAAGTAAGATTGCCGCAATTCTTGGGCATCAATTTTCGTGCGGAGTTCTTCGATAATATTAATCGCGGATTCAATATCAGTTAAAGCGGCTATGAGGTC
Organism: Oscillatoriales cyanobacterium; assembly: GCA_011390955.1. Taxonomy (GTDB): domain Bacteria; phylum Cyanobacteriota; class Cyanobacteriia; order Cyanobacteriales; family Laspinemataceae; genus Planktothricoides. The sequence goes on from JAABRM010000082.1 coordinate 5,716, forward strand.
GCCTTGTCTGCGTTTGAGAAAAGCTAAATTATGCAGAGTAGTCGCTTCCGTCCCTCTATCCCCAACAGCGCGTGTGAGAGGTAAGGCTTGATGATAAGAGTTTAAGGCTTGTTGCTTTTCTCCTAATTCGGAATACATACCGCCAATATTATTCAGAGTAATCGCTTCTCCCCTTCTATCCCCAACCGCTTGTCTGAGAGGTAAAGCTTGATGATAATAGTTTAGGGCTTGCTGATTTTCTCCTAAAGAATTGTACACACCGCCAATATTATTCAGAGTAGTAGCTTCCGTTCTTCTATCCCCAACAGCGCGTAAAATTGGTAAAGCTTGATGAAAATAGTCTAAGGCTTGCTGTTTTTCTCCTAAGTCGGAATACACCAAGCCAATACCAGTGAGAATAGTGGCTTCTGTCTTTCTATCCCCAACTACCCGTGTAAGAGGTAAGGCTTCATTTAAGTAGTCTAGGGCTTGTTGCTTTTCTCCTAGGGAATTGTATAAACCGCCAATATTATTTAGAGTAGCGGCTTCTCCTCCTCTATCTCCAACTTCACGTCTCAGGGTTAAAGCTTGATGAAAATAGTCTAAGGCTTGCTGTTTTTCTCCTAAGTCGGAATACACCAAGCCAATACCAGTGAGAATAGTGGCTTCTGTCTTTCTATCCCCAACGACCCGTGATAGAGGTAAGGCTTGATTTAAGTAGTCTAGGGCTTGTTGCTTTTCTCCTAACTCGGAGTACACCATGCCAATATTATTCAGAGTAGCGGCTTCTACTCCTTGATCCCCAACTTCCCGTGTCAGGGGTAAAGCTTGATTGAAATAGTCCAGGGCTTGCTGTTTTTCTCCTAAGTCTGAATACACCAAGCCAATATTATTCAGAGTAGCGGCTTCTCCCCCTTTATTCCCAAGGGCGCGTCTGAGGGGTAAAGCTTGATTGAAATAGTCCAGGGCTTGCTGTTTTTCTCCTAGGTCGGAGTAAACCATACCAATATTATTGAGAGTATTAGCTTCTCCCCCTCTATCCCCAACGGCGCGTCTGAGGGGTAGGGCTTGATGATAATATTCTAGGGCTTGCTGTTTTTCTCCCAGGTCGTAGTAAACACCGCCAATATTATTGAGAGTTATAGCTTCTCCGTCTTTATCCCCAATTTCTCGTGATAGGGGCAAAGCTTGATGATAATACTCCAGGGCTTGTTGTTGTTGTCCTAGGTCGGAGTACACCAAGCCAATATTATTGAGAGTTATAGCTTCTCCGTCTTTATCCCCAATTTCTCGTGATAAGGGCAAGGCTTGATGATAATATTCCAGGGCTTGTTGTTGTTGTCCTAGGGATGAGTAAATACGGCCAATACCAATGAGAGTAGCGGTTTCCATCGTTCTATCCCCAGCAGCCCGATAGATTTCGCGGGCGGCTTGCAACTTTTCTATGGCTTGTCGTAATGATTCGGCGGTTCCTTGTTGAAATAGTTGTACTCCTTCATTTAATAATCTATCCGCTTCTGAATTACTGCTATTTTGGGCGAGAATTATAGGCGTTGGCTGAGGGGATGATGAACTGGTTTTTAGCTGTGATGAGGTCGCCAGGACTGACTCTCCTAGCATCACGGATAATGTCGCTGTTATCAATCCCATTTCGATGAGTTTCTGTAGTTTAATCATGGGTTACTTAGTTTTTTTTGAGGATAATTAATAGTGCGCTAAAAGCATGACAATCTAGGTTTATTTGACGAAGTAAACTCCACAACATCGAGCCATAATGTTGGGTTTTGTTCCTCAACCGCCAGGGATTTTAATCCCCGACGGGTGTGGTTTACCAGGGCATAAAACCGCTGTAAACTAATCGTTTTAAATTGATAATTGATAATTTATCTTATCATAAATAAGTAGGTGAACATAATTAATTGCACTTTTCGCTCCCCGCCGATAGGCTTTGGATTCCCGTCGGAGTTTACCCCCGCGAAGGCCGCCATCGGCGGGAATGACAGTTTTTCTTCTAATGGGGTCTGTGGTGCATTTATTTCTGCCCACCTACTTATAAAAATCAATTATCAATTATCAATTGTCAATTAATCACAGCCAATCTCCTTGAATAGTAAAAGCACCCCAATAATAAGGAGACTGCCATTGACCAGAATTCCACATCTCTAATTGTGCTTGTCTTAAAGCGACAATTGGCTGTTGATTATCATTCAACATCTGCTGATAAAACCGAGTCATTAACTGGGAAGTAGCTAAATCATTCACATTCCATAAACTCACCACCACTCGTCGTGCTCCCGCATACATAAAACCGCGAGTTAAACCCACTAAACCCTCTCCCTTCACTTCCCGACCTAAGCCAGTCTGACAAGCGCTTAATACCACTAATTCTGCGGGTAAATTCAGATTAAATATATCATGTAAACGCAAAAAGCCATTATCGAATTCTCCCTGGGGATTAAATAATGATAACACTACTCCTGATAATTCTGGGTTCACTGGATCGATTAAACCATGAGTCGCCAAATGAATTATCTGATATTGGGATAAATTGGGGTGAGTAGCCAGGTCGCGAGAAGCATCAAAGTCTAAAGCTTTTAATCTTTGATTTTCGTCAACTAATTCGGCAATTTTTTCCGCTTCAATGCGGCTATATTCTAAACGGTTTAACTGCGGGGCAGCATCATCTAAACCTAAACTTCTGGTTGCCCTAGCTAAGGCTAAATCATCCAAGCTGGGGGGATGATTTTCAGAGGTTATTTGATTTAATCGCGGGTCATTCGAGGCAAAAATCGGGTCAGCTAATACCGCGACAGTTTTAGCAGCTATGTCCCGATTTGCTAATTGTTCTCGTTGAATAGCAATCAGAGAAGCGGAGGAAGAGGTGACTATTTCATGTTTGAATAACAGGGGGGTATTGGGTTGATTAGGTATCGGTAAGGCGGCAAAAGGAATGAATTGTAAAATCTCATCTCCGACAATCAATAACCGTTGGGTATTCAGTTGATTAACTACGGGGGTAATTAATATTTCACTCAGAGATAATCCCTCTGCCACTGTAGTGGTATTATCCATATTAATAGCTGCTCGATAAGGGGCGGCTACAGCCTCAATTTCCGCTTGGGCAGGCAGAATATAACTGGTGATACTATGGTTAGTCACCGCCCAAAGATAACTGCGTTCTTCTCCTAAGTAATATTGTAAAAGTAACGTATCATCATCAAGTACCTGTTGTTGTACTTGTTCTAAGTTAAGAGGTTGGGGATATTGCAGGTTAGCATATTTGGGACTGGCCACCCGAATTTGAGTTTGTAGTTGATTGAGTTGCTTAATTAAGGCTTGGGATTTAGCTTTAAGTTCATCGATTTGTGCTTGAGTAAATTGACCCTGAGTTAGTTGATATCGCTGATATTCTATGGCATTCAGTTGTTGTTGCAGACTTTGTTCCTGTTGCAAAAGTTCAGGGTCTACCCCTTCACGAATATTCGCACCAGCTTCGGTCAAGAGTTCCAAAAGGCTGCGGGCGCGAGAACGTTCGCTGGCGTGAAAAGCCAGGGCATCATATCCTTTTTGGGGGTTTTGTTGATGCAGTTCCATTAAGATATTGACGTATAATTCATAATAGTTTTGCACAGTAGCAAAGTAAGATTGTCGCAATTCTTGGGCATCAATTTTCGTGCGGAGTTCTTCGATAATATTAATCGCGGATTCAATATCAGTTAAAGCGGCTATGAGGTCGCCTTGTTCTCGTTTAAGAAAAGCAAAATTACGCAGAGTATTGGCTTCTCCCTCTCTATGCCCAACAGCGCGTGTAAGAGGTAAAACTTGATTAAAATAGTAGAGGGCTTGCTGGTTTTCTCCTAAGCGAAAGTAAACACCGCCAATATTATTGAGAGTAGCGGCTTGTCCCTTTTTATCCCCAAGGGCGCGTCTGAGAAGTAAAGCTTGATTTAAGTAGTCTAGGGCTTGCTGTTTTTCTCCTAGAGATGAGTATATATTGCCAATATTATTGAAAATTCTAGCTTCCTCTCTTCGATCTCCAACGGCGCGTAATAGATGTAAAGCTTGACGATAGTATTCTAGGGCTTGCTGCTTTTCTCCTAGGAATGAGTACACCAAGCCAATATTATTGAGAGTTATGGCTTCTCCCCCTTTATCCCCAACTTCTCGTGATAGGGGTAAGGCTTGAAGGTAGTAGTCTATGGCTTGCCGTTTTTCTCCTAGGGATGAGTAGACCAAGCCAATACCAGTGAGAGTTATGGCTTCTCCCCCTTTATCCCCAACCTCTCGTGATAGGAGTAAGGCTTGATTAAAGTAGTCTAAGGCTTGCTGTTTTTCTCCTAGGGATGAGTACACACGACCAATATTATTGAGAGTAGCGGCTTCCCCCCCTCTATCTCCAACTGTGCGTAAAATGGGTAAGGCTTGATTAAAGTAGTCTAAGGCTTGCTGGTTTTCTCCTAGGTCTGAGTAAACACCGCCAATATGACTGAGAGTGGTGCCTTCCCCCCCCTTATCTCTAACGGCGCGTGTAAGGAGTAAGGCTTGATTAAAGTAGTCTAAGGCTTGTTGCTTTTCTCCTATATCTGAATACACAGCGCCAATATTACTGAGAGTAGCGGCTTCTTGTCTTTTACCTCCAACTTCACGTAACAGGGGTAAAGCTTGATGATAGTAGTCTAGAACTTGCTGTTTTTCTCCTAAAGATGAGTAAATACGGCCAATAACAATGAGAGTATTGGCTTCTCCCCTTCTATCCCCAACTATGCGTAAAGCGGGTAATGCTTGATGATAGTAGTCTAAGGCTTGCTCGTTTTCTCCTAGGGATGAGTAAATCAAGCCAATACCAGTCAGAATAGCGGCTTCTCCCCTTCTATTCCCAACGGCGCGTCTGAGGGGTAACGCTTGATGATAATACTCTAAGGCTTGCTGTTTTTCTCCCAGGTCGAAGTAAACCAAGCCAATATTACTAAGAGTAATGGCTTCTCCCTCTATATCCTCAACGGCGCGTGTAAGGAGTAAGGCTTGATTATAATAGCTTAAGGCTTGCTGCTTTTCTCCTAGGGATGAGTAAATAAGGCCAATACGATTGAGAATAATGGCTTCTGTCCTTCTATCTACAACTTCACGTAACAGGGGTAAAGCTTGCTCGTAATACTCCAGGGCTTGCTGCTTTTCTCCCAAAGCATCGTAGACCGCACCGATATTGTTGAGGGTGGCCGCTTGCCCAGAGCGATCGCTCACCGCCCGATACAAGGGTAAGGCTTGCTGGTAATACTCCAGGGCTTGCTGCTTTTCCCCCAATAGGTCATTAATTCTGCCCATACCCAGCAGGGTGACAGCTTCATTTCCTTTATCCCCAGCAGCGCGATAGAGTTCGCGGGCGGCTTGCCACTTTTCTAGGGCTTGTCGTAATGATTCGGCGGTTCCTTGTTGAAATAGTTGTAATCCCTCATTTGATAATCTATCGGCTTCTGAATTACTGCTATTTTGGGCGAGAATTATAGGAGTTAACTGAGAAGATTGTGAAGGATTTTTTAGCTGTGAGGATGTGGCCAGGACTGACTGCCCCAGAATCACGGATAAGGTAGTTGATGTTAATCCGATTTTGATGAATTTCTGTGGTTTAATCATGGGTTAACTAGGTGTACTGTGAGGATAATTATAATATTTACAAAAATTTATGCGACAATAAATATTTATATTGTAGGGTGGGCAAAAGTCTATCATCATATATGGTAGGGTGGGTAAAATATGCCTGCCCACCCGAAGAATGTTATGGGCTGTGGGATGAATTTTTGTAAATGGTATTACTAGGTTGATTTGACGAAGTAAACCCAACAGAATCGAGCAATAATGTTGGGTTTCGTTCCTCAACCCAACCTACGAATAAAGCTGGGTGAGGGCGAGAGGGGGATAATGGATAAATGAAAGTTATAAGTCTATTAACCGCCCTGATGCAATAGGGTTCCTACGGTTACTGGTTCCTCGATTTGGGCTTGGGCTACTATGCCATTCCGGTTAATTATTCTGACTTTTCCTGTACTATTTACCCCGGTTAAGATTGTGCCACTTTTGGCATTTCTTAAATCAATTCCTCCTAACCATAATTGAGCGTTACTACCGCTTATTTGGGTGACAACGGCTTGGGCTGGCGGGTTGGGATGATTGATAAAATAGGGAGTTTGTAGTTGATAACCACTACCTACTTTGACTTCATAGCGGGGCTGTTGCCGGAATCTTTGGGGAATTTCCGGGATGATTTTTTTTAATAACTGTTCTATATTACTAGCGGAATTCCACATATAATGGGTTAATAAATAACTAAATAAGCCGCATTCAAACCCATTAATATTGGCTTCTCTTGCTAGTTGATTGGGGGCTGTTGCTGCTAATACTACCCCTTTGGCAACTCCGGTACGGTAGCCGGTAACAAATTCTTCCGGGGACATATTTAAGCGGGATAACCACTGTTGCTGATAGCTTTTTTCATATTCGGAAACTAGGACGTTTTGACCGCCTTCACGAGAACGAACTCGCGCTTCTCTGGTGGCACCTCCGGCAAAACAACTGTCTAATATAACGGTGACGTTTTCAGTTTGTAAGGCGGACATTAATAAAAATAAGGTGTGTCCCATAATGTCTTTGACGCTTCCTGGTGTATCAGGATATCCAGGGGGTAAATCACCATCGACGGGAACAAAGGTGCCGTTGAGTTCTTGGGTGGTGCCAATTCTGCGGATAATCGGTTGGGGGTCAAAAATGCGAGAACCATGTCCAGAATAGTGATAAACTACCACGTCTCCGGGTTGGGCTTGTTTGATTAAGTATTCTTCAAAGGCGGTTAAAATGCCCTCGCGAGTGGCTTGTTGGTCTTCTAATATGTAGATGTCTTTGGGGTTAAAACCGAAGCGGTGGATGAGTAGTTCTTGCTGTAAATATATGTCGTTGACACAGCCGTTTAAAGGTTGTTTGCTATAGCTGTTAATTCCTACGAGTAAGGCAAGTTTGCGGGAGGTATTTTGGGCTAATACTTGTCGATGACGTTGGGTTTTTCGGTGGAATATAATTGGGTCAATTCCCAGGGTGACTAGGGTGGCGGCGAGGAATTGCAGAAATTGACGGCGGGTGGATTTACTCATGGCTTTATTTGGGATATTTCGATAAAGTTATATGGGCATCTATATGAGATATGTTGGGTAGGGATTATTTTATAGGACTTACGCAAATCTAGGATTTAATCACTATATATATGGTGGGCATTGCCCACCCTACATATATATTAGCTGCTATCGTCCTGTTTTATTCAAGATGATAATTCAATATGATAATTTAATATTATAAATTCTGGATAATTTATGGGGTGAAGCTGGTTTAAATTGTTTATTTGATGTGCAGATTATTATAAATGTTGTTAATGGCTTTGTCGTCGGGTATAATGATTATCATTATGGGCTACAAGTATTTTCTACCATTGACAAAAATTCATCCCACAGCCCCTAACCTTCGTAAGGTGGGCTACTATGAAGAGAGGAAAGAGAGGAGAGAAAAGAGAGGGGAGAAAAGAGAGGGGAGATGACTCTTTCGTCTTTAATCAGCTTCCTATTTCCTATTTCCTATTTCCTATTTCCTCTATCCTCTATCCTCTATCCTTTATCCTATTTCCTCTATCCTATGCATCCTCCGATGTGTGTGGATTTTTGCCCACCCTACAATCTAAATACTAAAATGTTTTATATTGATAATTGATGATTGATGATTGTAGCTTTTATAGGAAACCGCCCAACCCCTCGGATTTGTTTTTGTTTTCATTTTTTTTACCCCTTACTCTGAGCCAGCATTAACATCATCCTGATAGGACTGATTTTTCCTTAACCATTGGGCTAAAGATTCCTGAGTTTCTTGGTCAGTTGCCAAGCGTTCCATCATTTGCACAACCTCCATTTCGGGAACTTCTATCAAATACCTGTTTAAGCCAAGAAAAACATACATCACCATGAAAGCTGTGCGTTTATTACCATCAATAAATGGATGGTTTTTCGCCAACCCATAAGCATAAGCGGCAGCCAAGTCAAATAAATCCGGTTGACTGTAAGCAAATAAATGTCTTGGTCTGGCTAAACTCGCAGAAAAGAGATTTTCATCCCTGATACCTAGACTGCCACCATGCTGCTTAATTTGATCCTGATGGATGAATCGTACAATTTCTTCAGAAATCCATAACGGCTCATTCACTGTGCTAATTCCCGTAAGGCATTTTTATACTTTTCACTCCCTTGTTGATAAAGTTGCATTGCCCGGTCAAATTCAGCGCGATCGCCCGTTGAGGAATTATCCGGGTGAGTCTTCGGTGCTTTTTCCGCGAGAGAATGCAAAAACACCAGGGCTTCTGCTAACAGTTCATCAGGTAATTCTCTCGCTAAAGTGACAATTTCTTGACGCATTTCTTGAGTCATATTTTGTGCCTGAAATGTTTTATATGGATAATTGATAATTGATAATTAATAATTGATGATTGTAGCTTTTATAGGAAACCCCCCAACCCCCCTTTTTTTAGCTTTTTAAGGGGGGATTTTTAGGCTGGTGCAAGAAGTCTAATAGACTAATGATTTATCTGGGAATATTTCAGGAATACTTCTTCTCAATGCGGGGGACTTTTCGGGGGCGGGTCAGGCAGAAATCAGCGAGCAGTAGAACCCGCCCCGATCGCGCGTTGCTCAGGCGAGGGAATCGCATATCAAGGCTTTTTCCGGTCAAAAACCCATTGAGTGATTATCTGGGTGGGCGCCGTCTTTGTAAAAAGTCGGGAATATCTAAGCCTCCGGTTTGGGTGGGTGGTTTGGGTTGTGGACTTGGTTCGACTGGGGATGTAGTTCTTGTGGCTGGGGGTTCTCTTCTAAAAGAAGGTGGCGGGGGTGGCACCGTTCTCGATTTTTGGGGCAGGGGTTGTGGTTCATTAGAAAAGCCAGTGGCAATCACCGTCATTCTAATTTCGCCCTGAAGTCGTTCGTCAATCACCGCGCCAAAAATAATATTCGCGTTCGGGTCTACCACTTCATAGATAATGTCTGCCGCTGCACTCACTTCATGGAGGGTCAGATCCCCACCTCCAGTAATGTTAAACACCACACCTTTGGCTCCTTCGATGGAAGCTTCCATTAAAGGAGAAGAAATCGCGGCCATTGCTGCTTCTCTGGCTCTGGATTTGCCGGAACCGGTGCCAATTCCCATCAAAGCGGATCCGGCATCGGCCATAATCGCTCGCACGTCGGCAAAGTCCACGTTGACCATACCGGGAATCGTGATGATGTCAGAAATCCCTTGCACCCCTTGCCGGAGGATATCATCGGCCACCCGGAACGCTTCCTGCACGGGGGTTTGTTCGGAAATAACGTGCAGTAGGCGATCGTTGGGGATAATAATCAAAGTATCGACGCGACCTTGTAAGGCAGCAATCCCCTCTTCAGCTTGGCCGGTGCGCCGCCGTCCTTCAAAATTAAAGGGACGAGTCACCACACCAATGGTCAAAGCGCCAACTTCCTTAGCGGCTTCAGCGACGATAGGGGCTGCACCGGTGCCCGTTCCCCCTCCCATTCCAGCGGTAATAAACACCAAATCAGATCCATCTAAGGCAGCGGCGATTTCATCGCGGGATTCTTCGGCGGCCTTTTGGCCAATAGCAGGATTCCCTCCAGCCCCCAGACCTCGAGTGAGTTTTTGCCCAATTTGGAGGCGTTTCGGGGCATTCGCTTGGGTTAAAGCTTGAGCATCAGTATTGATACCCCAAAACTCCACCCCTGATAATTCGCTGGCGATCATGCGATTGACGGCATTACAACCACCGCCACCCACACCAATCACTTTAATTCTGGCTATACTACTTGGCACAATTTCGCGGCTCCTGGGTTCTTCTTGCGGGGGAGTTTTTTCGCGATTTTGTCCCCCATACAATCCAACATTATTAAATGGATTGGAGTTTTCTGCATTAGCTGAGGGTAAACTCGTTGCTTCTTGAGTATGGGGACTATCATGGACTGGCCCTAGTGAATTATTTAGTGTCATGGGGATAGGCAAGGGTAGATATATAAGAAACTAAACTTGATAGATGATTCGAGTCAACTATAGGCTAAGTTGGGGGGTAAAACCAACCACGCCGTCAGGATTCAGCGAAAATTCGTTTTATTCAGAGAAATGCCTAACTGGTAATTATAGTTAGTTTTAGGGTGTTTTCCGAATTGCTGGCTTTTCCGGGTTTTTTAGATCAATATAGTCGATTTGACTAGGATTGACCTGTGCGGGTAAATTACGCATTTGATCTAGGATCCGCAGTTGTTCAACAAGCAGACGCCCCTGCCCTCCACAATGCACGATTCCTAGTTCGGTTTTGAGAATTAAGTTGCCTGGATCGCGCCAATCAATTTCATAAACTTTTATCGGGCTGCGGTTGATGGCTTGATACACTTGTCCCCAATAGGGCTGGTATTGCTTGGGGTCGCCAATTACGGTTAATGTCGGTAGTTGGATAAACTGATCGGGACTGGTGTAGCGATCTTCGGATATCCAAACCCCATTTTCATCAAGTAATCCGATTTGAGTATGGGGACTCAGTGGCAAAGTTTGCTGGTTTTTTTGGTTGGCTGAGGGTTGGGTTTGGGCAGCGGTTGATGGAACTTGAGCGATCGCTACTGGATGCTTTTCCTGTACTTCCACGATTAATTTTGGCGGAAATAATTTGCGCGTCACATTAGCGTGGGCGATCGGCCCGGTTGATTCCAGTTTGTTGGCAATTTCTTGAGGACTTAATTGTAGCAAAGATGCGGGATAAGCGATCGGCAGCATGGATTGAATGGCGGCAGCGGAGAGAAACCGATTGCCGGAAATCACCACTTCATCCGCTTGATAAATAAACCAACCGGGTCGATTGGTTAAGGTGAACCAGAGAATTCCCCCAGTTAAACTGCTAATTGTCAATAATTGCCAAGCGCTGTGCAAGAATTTGCGTTGCCGTTGCTGCCGCTGAAAGCGACGACGACGTGCTAGTTGATCCGGCGATACTGAAGAGATATGAGCCATCGACTATATAGAGGAGACTAAAATAAGAGCATAAATTAAGCATAGAGGGTGTAGGGTGTAACCCCACCATAGTCAGACCAATCAGGGGTGACAGATCCGGGGCATCAACGACCAGAAAATGTCATTCTGGCTATGGGTTAGATCCAAGAAGAATCCCTACCCCAACCCCCACCTAACCCGGGGGCGGACTTTAATTGACGATCTGACCAACAGCACACATCAACAAAGAATAGCCGTTCGGGAGGCGATCGCGAGCAATGATGTTAGATTTCGGACAATTTTATAAAGCCTGTAATCCCACCAAAACCATTGATATGGGGAATGAACAGGATCGGAAATACTATATTGATTTTTCTAAAGTTCGCGGCAGTGATACTACCAAAGAATTAGAAAGAACAATTACCCGCTTGTCAGGAGGAGAACCGACCTGTCAGTTATTTTCGGGACATATTGGTTGTGGCAAGTCCACAGAGTTATTTCGACTGAAAGACCAATTGGTGAAAAAAGGATATCATGTGGTCTATTTCGAGTCTTCAGAAGACTTGGATATGGCCGACGTAGATATTAGTGATATTTTATTGGCGATCGCGCGTCAAGTGAGTGAAAGTTTACAAAAAACTGACATTCATTTACAACCAAAAGGGTTTAAAGCCCTACTCAAAGGGGCGGCGGAAATCTTGCAAACCTCCATTGAACTCAATGGGGAAGCGGGGATTCCTGGATTGGGTACGATCGGGGTCAGCACGGAAAATGCCGAAGTGGCTTTTTCCTTGCCCGGAGGCATTGGTAAAATTACCGCCAAAGCGAAAGATTCTCCCGGAGAACGTTCTCGCCTGAGACAATATTTAGAACCCCGGACAAATAATATCTTAGATGTGATTAACTCCGAGTTACTCGATCCTGCCACAAAATTCTTAAAAGAGCAAGGGAAAGAAGGACTGGTGGTGATTGTGGATAACCTAGATCGGGTGGATAATTCCCCTAAACCCAGTGGTAGAACTCAACCAGAATATTTATTTGTAGACCGGGGCGATCAGTTACGCAAACTGAATTGTCATACGGTTTACACAATTCCTTTGAGTTTAATTTTTTCCAATGACTTTGCCCGGTTGACCAGTCGATTTGGTTTGAAACCGAAGATTTTACCAATGGTGCCAGTGCAGACTCGTAGTGGTGAAGATTTTGAGGCAGGAATGAGTCTGCTCAGACAGATGGTTTTAGCCAGAGCATTTCCCGATGTTGCGCCAGAAAAACGGTTAGAGTTTATTTCAGAGTTATTTGAAGCACCGGAAACATTAGATCGCTTATGCAGAGTTAGTGGGGGTCATGTGCGGAATCTCCTGGGGTTACTGTATAGTTGTTTGCAACAAGAAGATCCGCCGTTTGAAAGAAACCTCCTAGAGGATGTGATTAAAGAATACCGCGACGATCTGTTAGCCGCGATTTGCGATGAAGAGTGGCAATTGTTATTTCAAGCTTTGGCAAACAAAGCCGTTCGCGGAGATGATGATTATCAAATTTTGCTGCGGAGTATGTTTCTCTTTGAATACCGCGATCGCGATGGTCGATGGTATTGGATTAATCCACCTTTAGCGGAATCTAATCAATTTCAAACCTGGTTAGCATCGCCTTCCCTATCCCCGAAATAATCGGCAAAATAAGCGTTAATTTTGCCCTAATTTTTGCATTAGGATTAATTTGTAATTGGTGAAATTTACTGGTTATTTGTGGTTATATCCCTTCTTTGAGTAAGGCATAACCAATAACTTTTTGACGAGGTAAAAATCGCGAAATCGTTTATGGGAGAGGAAAGAGGAGAGAGCCACTATACATCTCTTTTCTTTCTCCTATTTTCTCTTTTTTGGTTCAATAACAAATAACCAACAAACAACAGGGAATAGGGAATAGGGAACAGGGAACTTCGGATCTGGGAACAGGGAACACACCATCTGCCCGCCATCAGCCCGCCATCGAGCCGCCATCGAGCAAACAACCAACAACCAACAACCAATAACCAACAACCGATATATCAAAAAATTAACCAGTATTTACAATAAATAAAAAAAGTAACAAAATTTGTTACTCAATATCCATTTTTTGCCTTGAGATTCATAGAATAAGTCCCAAGACTTAGGGACTATTGGGGGAAAAGTCCGTAGATAAATTCATGATTAGTTAGTGATGATAGAATAGTCAATGACACAATGAGGATCATTGATGGTAACATCCTGACATTGCCCAGATTTTCTGGGTAGGGTCAAACAACTTCCAGCTTTAAGAAAAAAGCTGGGGAGACAACCTCCGAAGTGGTCAACCCGTCGATTTAAAAGAATTTACGGGGCGACTTCTGATGTGGCAATATTCCCCGATCTTCCCCGTTCCCGGTTCCCCCAATTGAGTTTGACGGTAACGACAGAAAAACCATAAGACAATGGCAGTATGAATCACCCTGAGCTTATGACAGTCTTAAAAAAAAATCAACGCGCTTTGCATACCTTGGTGCGAGCAATTAAGCTATCTCAAGGTGAATTTTCATTAATTTTAGTGCGCTGCAATTACACCAGCTTGCAAGAGCGCATGGTAGGGGATTTGCGTCAGTTTTTAGCCACCGAAGAAGGCGATCGCGCAAGCTGGCTAGAAATCAAACTCGACTCCAGGGTAAAAACCCTTTATAGCACGATTGTGTATGCGGTAAATCAACGTCAGACGCTCCCCTCTGGTCTGATGATTTTTGGCCTGGATTCCGTGGAGGCGATCGAGCAATTATTTCAATCGAGCAATCAAGTCCGAGATGAATTTCGGAAAAACTTTCCTTTTCCCCTGGTGTTATGGGTGACAGAAAAGTTGCTACAAAAATTGATTAGATACGCCCCAGATTTTAAAAGTTGGGCAGCGGCTTCGATCAAACTTGAAGCCAGCAATGATGAGTTAATTCAGCTTTGGCAAGATCAAGAACGTGAGTTGTTCGCCCGGGTTTTGGATGGCCAATCGCGTTTGGAAGAATGGGCGATCGCCTCGCCAAAAGTGATTCACGATTTACCTGTTTTGCCCCCAGCTTCTACGGTGCAAGGAACGCGGGAGCAACTCGAATCGGCGATCCACGATTTGCAACGTTTCCCTCCGATCGCCCCAGATCCACAATTGGCGGCGATACAACATTTTGTCATCGGTCGTTACGATCATGCGCTGTCCCGGATTGAGTCAGCGTTAGCCCACTACGAACAAAGTTTTAATTTTTGGCAAACTCGCTTTACCGGAATCGGTCGATCCGATCGAAGCCAGTCTAGCGATCGCGAGAAGCTAGGGGTATTGCTGCTATACATTGGTTTGTGTTATTGGCGACTGGCCGATCGCAACCAAGCCAGTGGCTATATGACTCATTGGCAAGCGGCAAGACCGCGACTGGAGCGATGTTTACAAGTATTTGAAGCCGCTGGTCGGAGAGATTTAGTCACCAAGTTTGTCCCGCTTTTAGGGGAGGTGTTGCGACGGTTACAAGCTTGGGATGAATTGGCAGCCTTGGCGCAAAGTTCTTTAAACCTGCATCAAATTAATGGCAACCCAGTACAGTTGGCGCAAGATTATGGGTTTTTAGCGGAGGTGGCGAGTCAGAAACAACAGTGGCAAAAGTCTAAAACCTTTGCCCAGCAAGCCCTGGCTACGGTAGCTTCCTCTCCCGTACCCATGCGACAGCATCAGAGTCTTTATCTGCTGTTGTTGGCTCGTGCTTTGGATCGTTTGGGTCAATCTTTGGATGCAATTAATTATTTAAGGTTAGCCCTGAATGGGATTGCCCCAGACTATGACCCCAGGCTTTATATTCAGATATTAAAAGAACTGCGATCGCTCTACTACAACCAAAGACAGTATCAGTCAGCTTTCATGCTGAAAAAACAACAACGGGATATTGAGCATCAATATCGGTTTCGACCGTTTATTGGCGCTAGTCAATTACCCGCTGAATCGGTGGTGACAGATCCAGAATCAGAACTAGAAATTCCCCCCCCGGCACCTCGGATTTCGGCGTTAGGTCGCGAACAAGATATTCATAATTTGTTGTCCAGAATCGCTCGACCTGACCAAAAACTGATTGTGATTTATGGAGAGTCAGGGGTTGGCAAATCATCCTTAATTAATGCCGGATTGGTGCCCGCTTTACAGCAACATCCCATCGGCGATCGCCTTGCGAGCCCAGTCGTTTTACGCACTTACACTGATTGGGCTGGGACTTTGGCCGATCGCCTGAAACTGAATTTACCATCCCCCGATAAACAAAATGCCGCAATCTCTTTAGCCTCCGAGTGGATTTTGGATAAGCTGCGCCAAAATGCAGATCGGAATTTATTGACCGTATTAATGTTCGATCAATTTGAAGAATTTTTCTTTGTCCTGAAAAACACCTCAGACCGTCAAGAATTTTACCAATTTCTCAAAGCTTGTTTAGATATCCCTTTTACTAAGGTGATTTTTTCCCTCCGTCAAGATTGCTTACATTATTTATTGGATCTGGAAATTTTGGCTAAATTGGAAGTAATTAATGAAGATATATTGAATAAAACAATTAGATATTACTTGGATGATTTTTCCCAAGAAGAAGCCAAAAATGCGATCGATACTTTAACCAAAGAAAGCCAGTTTTATTTAGAACCGGCTTTAATTAATGCTTTGGTGAAAGACCTCGCTAATGAAAGAGGCAGAGTTCGGCCTATTGAACTGCAATTAGTTTGTAGTCAACTCCAAGACGAAGATCGAGATTACCAGAAAATTAATACTCTTTCTCAGTATTGCGAACAACTCGGCGCCAACCCTAAGCAAAGATTGATGGAACATTTTCTGCATCAATCGATTAAAGATTGTGGAGAAGAAAATCAAGAGGCTGCCTGGAAAGTATTGTATCAGTTAACGGGTTATCAAGGAACTCGCCCTTTGCGAATGAGAAATGAATTGGCAAGTTTCCTGGGTTCTCAAGGAACTAAATTAGATGTAATTTTAGATATATTAGTGCAGTCGGGTTTAGTGGTATTGCATCGAGAATCCCCCGGCGATCGCTATCAACTGATTCACGATTATTTGGTGCAGTATGTTCGGGATGCTTACGATCAAAAATTTGGCCCTAAAATTGAATTAGTCAAGACTCAAAACCAATTAGAAAAGAGTAATAATAAGCTAAAAAATACTTTAAAATTAACCATTTTTACCTCAATTATTTTGGCAATTGTATCGGTATTTTCTGCCCAACTTTGGCGGCAGGCGGAAACCCGTAAGCAAAATTTACAAATCTCTGCCATTACTTCATCCAGTGAGGCGCTTTTTGTTTCCCAGAGAAACTTTGATGCGCTGATTGAAGGCTTAAGAGCTTGGAAAAGACTTCAGGAAATCTCTGCCCCGACTTCTGACACAAGGCTGCGAGTGATTACCGCTTTAGAACAAGCAATTTATAATGTAAAAGAAAGGAATAGAATTGATGGTCATGGGGCGGAAGTTTGGAGTGTAAGTTTTAGTCCAAATGGCCAATTTATCGCCTCGGCAGGTAATGATGAATGGATTAAGATTTGGCGGCGGAATGGCAGTTTGGTAAAAAGTATTCCCGCTGATAAAGATGATCCGGGGCGACATAAAGATAATGTGACATTTGTGAGTTTTTCCCCATCAGGAAATAAAATTGCTTCAGCTTCTCGCGATCGCACCGTAAAATTGTGGGACATACAGACTGGGGATTTAATTTTTACTTTGGCAGCCCATAAGGATAGTGTTTTTAGCATTAGTTTTAATCCGACGGGAGAGTTGCTGGCAACGACGAGTAATGATGGCACGGTTAAGTTATGGCAAGTGAGTGATGGCAGGTTATTAAGAACTATTTCCGGCCATCAGAAAGCGGTGAATTGGGTCAGCTTTAGTCCCCAGAATAATTGGTTGGCTTCGGTGTCGGACGATGGAACTTTAAAAGTTTGGACTTATGATGGGGAATTAGTGGCGAATTTAACTCATCAAGATGCCCTGACAGTGGTCGCCTTTAGTGCCGATGGTCAAACAATCATTTCTGGAGATGTGAAAGGAAAAGTGCAGCGATGGGATTGGCATAATCAAAATAAAGAATGGAATGCTCTTCCTACGAAACAATGGCAAGCGCATCAGGGGGGGATTTATAGTCTGAGTCTTTCCAGCGATCGCCATTTAGCTAATTTAGCTAAACCATCTGCTACATCCAGCCCCGCAGAGAATAAATTGATGCTGAATGCAGATGCAACTTCAGGTTCAGTTTTACCGCTCATCGTTGCTACCGCTTCAGAACCTTTATCCGAGGTAAAATTAGCGAGTTCAGAGATGGATTCTACCGGACAAAGTTCAGAGAAAATTGAGCATCACCAACCAGAAGGTTTCCACCGCAATACCGACATGGCAAACGGGCAAAAGTTGGCTACGGCAGGTCACGATAATCTGGTGAAAGTTTGGGATTTAGACGGTAAATTACTCAAGGAATTTACGGGGCATAGCGGTCGGGTGACTACGGTGAGTTTTTCCCCAGATAGCCAAGTGATTGCCACCGCTAGTTTTGATAAAACCGTGCGTCTCTGGAGTTTGGTTGATGTGTTTCGTCACCCGTCTTGGGAAGCGCACCCCGATCGCGTCACGACGGTTCGTTTCTCCCCTAACGGTGAACTGATTGCTTCTGGTGGTCGAGACAATACGGTGAAAATTTGGGATCGCAATGGCATTTTGCTGAGAACCTTAACCGGACACCGCGATCGCATCACCAGTTTGAGCTTTTCCCCCGATGGCAATTTCCTGGTTTCCGGCAGTTGGGATCGTACCATTAATCTCTGGCAGGTTAGTGATGGGCATTTGCTGAAAACATTTACCGGACATAGCGATCGCGTCACCAGTATCGCCTTTTGTGCCGATGGGCAAATGATTGTCTCTGGCAGTCGCGATCGCACGATCAAAGTTTGGCGTACCGATGGCACCTTAGTTAACACCCTGACTGGTCACAGCGATCGGGTGAATAGCGTCGATATTTCCCCCGACGGTCAGTTAATTGTCTCTGGCAGTGATGACCAAACCGTCAAACTGTGGGACAAAAACGGTGAATTACGCCAAACATTAGCGGGAGAAAATGCACATGAGTCTTATGTCACCAGCGTCCGATTTTCTCCCAACGGTCAACTGATTGCTTCTGCCAGTTGGGACAACACCGTCAAACTCTGGCATCGTCAGGGCAAATTCAAGAAAACTTTATTGCAAGGGTACAGCGATAGCGTTGAAAGTGTCAGTTTTTCCCCAGATGGCAAAACCTTGGCTTCCGCAAGCTGGGACAACACGGTGAAATTATGGAATATTCAGGATGGCACCCTAATTAAAAGTTTACATGGCCATACTTCTGGGGTGATTGATGTTAATTTCTCTCCCGACGGTCAAAGCATTGTTTCCGGCAGTGACGATCGCAAGATTATCTTGTGGAATTTGAATTTAGATAATTTAATTGTGATGACTTGTGAGTGGGTCGATGATTATCTGAAATACAACCATAATGTCAGTCCTAATGATGCCAAACTCTGCGAGTCTGTCAAGCGTTGATCGTTGTTTGTTGTTTGTTGTTTGTTGTTTGTTGTTGGTTATTTGTTGTTGGTTATTTGTTGTTGGTTATTTGTTGTTTGTTGTTTGTTGTTTGTTGTTTGTTGTTTGTTGTTTGTTGTTTGTTGTTTGTTGTTTGTTGTTTGTTGTTGGGTAGGGATTATGCATGTTGTTGGTTATTTGCTGTTAGTTATTTGTTATTTGTTACCAACTTCTAATCACAAACAACCAACAACGATCGACGATCAACGATCAACAAACAACCAACAACCAACAACCAACAACCAACTTAAGATAAAATTTAAAACTTAAAATTAGATTCAATTATTGACTCACAATGCCTGATTTACCTTTACTGAATACAAATACGATTTGGGATATTCTCAACGACAAACTCGACGATCGCACCGTTAACCGCTTGGTTTGGCAATATTTGGGTTATCGATACGATGAAGAGACGAGTCAGTGGGACGCCAGCAACACCGATCCCTTATGGCAAGAAAATTATCCAGAACCACCTGACTTTATCGCCAGCCGACCCGCTACAGTCAAGCTAACCCGTTCTATTCCCCCGGAAAATAAGCAACTACTCAAAGAAAAGCTGGGTTTTGCCGGTTATAAAGTCGGCGAACTGGTGCCTCGCTTAACTCGTCGCGCCACAATCGCTAATTGGTTGCTGAGTTATATGGAAATCAGTAATTCTGCCGAAAGTTGATTTTTTGTTGGTTGGTGGTTGTTTGTTGTTTGTTGTTCGTTGTTCGTTGGTGGTTGGTGGTTGGTGGTTGGTGGTTGGTGGTTGGTGGTTGGTGGTTGTTTGTTGGTTGTTGGTTGTTGATTGTTGGTTGTTGTTCGTTGGTGGGTAGGGATTCTTTGGGTAGGGATTCTTTGGTGGTTGGTTATTTGATGCTAGACAAATAACCAACAACAAATAACCAACAACAACCAACAAATAACAAATAACCAACAACAAATAACCAACAACAAATAACCAACAACAAATAACCAACAACAAATAACAAATAACCAACAACAAATAACCAACAACAAATAACCAACAACAAACAACAACCAACAAACAACAACCAAAAAATAACCTTAAAAAAATCTGCCGGTATAGATTGACGGGATGGTAGATGAGTGAATATATTAAAGTAACGTAAACAATTGTAAATAAAAATTAATATTTAGAGGTGTAGGACGGGTAATGGGACGATTGACCCAAGTTTGACAAAAACAAAAATGATGGCTTGTTCTGGGTTTCAGGGGAACGCGGAACGATTCAGCGCCATTCGGTTTGTTTCAGAAACCCAGAAAGAAACCGGGTTTTTCTCAGAAATCGGGTTTTTACCCAATCACCGATGACGTGCTTGCTAGTAACAAAAAACTTACTCAAACCTAGACAAAACACAAAAACCTGTTACAATAGCAAAAACCACAATAACCGGAGTTAAAGTGCCAAAATATGTTACACCGAAGGAAGCCGGA
>JAABRM010000110.1 GCA_011390955.1 Oscillatoriales cyanobacterium
CGGATAAATTCAGCGGCAGTGGTCAATTTTCTAGGGACAGAATCATCATTTCCCATCACCTGATAGCCGCAAGTTATCGCGGGTTGACGCCATAATTGTAAATGGTCTACGGGTGGGTCAGCATAAAAATTATCCCTGCTTTCTCCCAGGCATTTAATCCCAAAGGGGGCTGAACTCCAATGGGTAAAATAATCGTGACTTAAACGGTGGATGGGAAAGTCGCCAAATAACGGAACTCCCCAACCATCTAAGGCAATAAATGCTGTTACATTGCCGCCCAATTCTTGCCAATTCTTCGCAGCCGCGATCGCCCCTACAACCCCCGCACTAAAACTGATAAATAGTAGCGGATTATCAGCTTTTGGGGTGAGATTTGCTTGCAAAAATTGGCTAACATGAAAAGGAGAATAAGCCGGTTGCTGATGGGCTGGAAATACTAAAATTTGTGCCGTTGAGGGGAAATGACACTGTTGCAAGAAATCGTCAGTGAGTGCGCGATCGTGGTATCCGGGACAAATAATTAAAGGCATTTTCGTCATCCAGTAGGATTTTGATATTAAGCGACTATCTCAAAATAAGGTAAAAGCATCGTTCCCAGTTCTTGAATTAAAAGACAATCTGGCTGATGTTCCATTTCTGGTAACATAATTTCTTTAATAAAATTACGATATGTCTTTCCTGGCACCAGGTCAACTTCTTGATTTAATTTTTCAAATAAATTCTCAAAAGCTTCTTTGCCTCGAAAATATCTTTTGGCTTGGTCAAAATCAACCAAGCTAGGATTATTTAACCAGGTTTCCCAGTCTAATTCAGCTAAAGTATCCTCAAATCTGGAATTAATCTCTTCAATATGTTGACTACGGATTTCCGCTTGACAATTCTGATCGATTGGTCGCAAAAACCAATTTCTCATAGCAGCTATATCTAAAATATCATCATTACTAATATTTTCTAGCTGAGGACAAATTTTATCGGTGTTAAATCTAAACTTTAAACACTCAATTAATTCATCTTTAATTTTATTCTGAAAATATTCCTTTAACCAATTGTCTAGCTGAGTTTTGCTCAGAATGGTATTTCTCCGTTTAAATAATTTTGGTTTTTTTGATGGGGAAGATGGTTGTCCTGATTGCCTGATTGGTAGTTGATTCAAAATTTCCGCAAGCATCTCCGTTTCTTCTAATAAATAATTTTCCCATTCATGTCTAAACCAACATAGTTCTCGCACCACCTTGTTGTTGACTAAATATTTATCGGTTGTTTGTTGCTTTCGTTGGATATCTTGTTCTCTTTTAAAGTCGCGATCGGTAATTGCCAAAACCGGAATTTTTTTGTGGACATTACTCTTTTCATAAATGAGTCTTGCCATAGCATTAAATGCCTGACTTCCTCCCACCGCGATTAAGTCAAAGTCAACATGAAAAATTTGGGATCTATTGATCAGTTGTCGAATGACTGTTTTCAGAAAAGGAATTTCTGGACTATTCGGCTGACCTTCGATGAGAATATATACTTTATTTCCGTAAAACTCCACTATTTTTCCTCCAATTGTCCTAAAGCGATCGTTTCTGAATCATAAAATAATTTCATAACTGCCGGAGAATGGGTAGTAAATATATATTGATTATTAGAAGAATCTTCTCGTAGCACATAAATTAATCTCTCTTGCCAGGTGGGATGCAAGTGCAGTTCAACCTCATCAATTAACACGAGAGAATTTTTCGCGTTTTCAGCGGCTAAACCGACTAAAATTCGCATGATTTGATGTTGTCCTGAACTCATTTGTAAAAAGTCGTATTCCATGCCGTCTCTTTTGAAAATTACCGTATCAATATCTGGGCCAGATTCTAACCCTACCATTTCATCGGGATAACAGATTTTATTAAATAATCTTTTTATTCTTTCCCAATAAGACTCTCCATATTTTTCTTTATTCCAGTTTATATGTTTGAAATAAAAGAAAGTCAGCCAAGACAAAACATCAGCCCGATCGCTTATTTGATTTGGTTGATACAGAGAATTTTTATGTAATCTAATTGTCCGTCTTTGGTCTAAATAACAGACTCCCCCAATTTTATCAAAAATATCACCATAAAATAAACCCCTGGATTTAGCCTGGGATGCTTGACCTCTGGCACCTAATACTTTAACCGCAGATGGATCTAAATATTGGTAGTCATAAGCACTTATACTTAATGTATCGGGATTGGGATAACGCCAACGAACTTGTGTGGGAATATTCAGAGGGGGTATATCCTCTTCAGATAAATTAAAATGTTGGGGTAAATTTAAAGCACCATAGACTTGATTAATTGCTTGGGCTTCTTCTTTATCTATGGAAAATTCAAAGGTGATATCGGCGATATTGCCTCGCCCTCTAACCAATTGTTGAGGACTATATTCTAATCCTTCTCTCAAGTCTGGTTGGGCTGGATTTTCAAATATCTTGACCATCAGATGAATGGCATCAAGAATTGATGTTTTGCCAGAACCATTCGGGCCAACAATTAAATTGATGGGCTGAGGACGACCTAAATAGTCGGTAAAGTCTAAAGACAGGTTTTTGATGGCTCTAAAATTTTGAATTTCCAGAGAATGTATTTTCATAGTATCTTGATGTTATTTTTATTTTATTTATCCGTTTTGTATATCGTAGGTTGGGTCCACCGTCCACGAAACCCAACGTCACATAATTTATTGTATCATTTGTCAATGGTTTTGGCAATATTGATTGTCCCTCAAGTAACATCAAAAGGAAAGTAAAGACCAGATAATCTGGATAAGATAATCTTGATAATATGTAGTTGGGTTTCGTTCCTCAACCCAACCTACTCTTGAATTTCTAAAGCGGCTAGTTGGGCTTTGAGTTGGCTGAGTTCAGATTCTAAGGATTCTATGTTTGCCCTTAACTGTTGCTTTCGCTGTTCTACGGAGTTGGATTGTTTGGCAAAATAAGCCTCAATTTCTGGCCAGATTTCTACCGCCCAATCTTTGCTAGAATTTGCCAACTCGGTAATCACTTCTACGGTGCCATCAGGTTGGAGAATGAATAGGGTATAAAGTCGCTTTTGTTGTCCTGGTTTGCCGCCTTTTTTTTGACAATGAATATAGAGTCCGGGTTGTTGATATTTGACTTGGGCAAGTTGACTGACAAAACTGCCTTCAATGGAATAGCCATCGCTGCGGGTTTTGTCAATGCCTTCAACGAATTTGCACCAGTTTCCCTGTTTTTCTGAAAGATTGCTTTCCCAAAATCCAGGGGCATTTAAGAAGGCTTCTCTAAGATTAATTAGAATATTGTCATTCATGGTTATGATGTATTTAGATTGACATTAATAAATTTGTAGGTTGGGTGATCGGTACTCAACCCAACATTATAACAGTAAATTTGTAGGTTGGGTGATCGGTACTCAACCCAACATTATAACAGTGTTTTGTTGGGTTTCCTTACGTCAACCCAACCTACTAAATTAGGCCGAAGCATGACCGGATTAAATTTTTGCTTTTAACCATCAAACTTCTGCGGTCATGCTTCGCCCCTACAGATATATTTGTATATTTACAATGGCGAATATGTTTCTGGGGTTTTATTCCCATAATCTCCGACCGTTTTTACCATTGAGTTGCTGATGGGTGTCTTGCAAAAGTTCGGGAATATTTAGATTGTGCGGACAGCGGGGTAAACAGTCTCCACATTCGGTGCATTTGTTGCCTTTGTTTCCGGGAAACCAATGACCGGCATTTTCAAACATTCGATAACGATATTGCCCATAGTCGGTCATGTTATAGGCAACGGTGAGGTTTCTTAAGCGTAAGATTTCGGGAATATTAATGGTTTCTGGACAGGGTAAACAAGCATAGCATTGATGACAGTAATCTAATGCTAAGGTTTGGCTGGCGTGAGTTTCTAGCCGGTGAAATGTTTCTTGTTCCCCAGGGGTTAAAGGTTCGGTTCGATCGGCAAATTTTGATAAAATTTCCAGTTCTTCCGGGTTGGCAGGGCCAAAACTGAGGGTGGTAATTTGGGGGTTGCTGAGTAAAAATCGATAGTTGATTTCTAGGGGAGAAAAAGGTTGACAAAGTTGCTGGAGAGTTGCGGATGGTTGATAGAGTTTACCCCCTTTGTCTGCTGGGGAAATGATGAAGATGCCCATGTCTTTTTTTTGGGCTAAGGCTACGGCAGGGGCGTGGCGTTGAAAAAAATAGTAGTAGTGTAAATTGATAAATTCAAATAAATCAGTGTTAATGGCTGCTAAGATTAATTCCAGAGAACCATGAGTGGAAAATCCTAAATGTTTTACCCGACCATCCGCGATCGCACCTTGGAGGGCTTTGATATATTCCGAATGTAAAACATTGTCTAAATGTTCCTGAGTATTAATCCCATGAATGGCCAAACAGTCGAGATAATCGGTCTGAAGTCGAGTTAAAGATAGATCGATCGCCTCACTGATTTTTGCTGCTGGTATTCCCGGAGATATTTTACTGGTAATATACAATTGCTGGCGCGATCGCGGCAACCCATTGGATAGGGCAGAACCGAGATATTTCTCACTATTGCCGTAACCCGGTGCGGTTTCCAAGTGATTAATCCCCAAACCGACACCTTTATATATAGTATTAATCGCATTTTCCTCAGAAGCTAAATATCGCATAGTCCCCAGGGAAAATACCGATAAATCCAGATTAGTTTTACCAAATCGACGATATTGCATCACTCAAAAACCAGCCCACCCTAAAAAGCCGTACAAAGCCGTAAAAAGCCCTAAAAATTCCTAAAAATTCCTAAAAAATTGACTATTAAGAAATTGGCGGTTAGCTGCAACGGTCAATTTCTTAATAGCTAAAAAACGAATACCCTGAAACTCAGGAAAAATTGGCAAAAATTATTCGTCATCCTTTCTGGTAAAGCCTGCTCGCTTAATCAACTCATCTGGGCTAAGATTCGCCACAAAATCTCGGAAGGCTTGCCGTTCCGCCTCATCTGCATCACGGTCAACAGGAATTGAAGCATCGGCAACCACTTCTTCCATCACCCAAATGGGCGAATCAGTTCGCAGGGCTAAAGCGATCGCATCACTCGGACGAGCATCAATCTCTTTTCTCATCTCACCATGCTTTAAAGTCAGCACCGCATAAAAAGTATTGTCCTGTAAAGCATGAACGATAATCCGCTCGATCGTCCAATCACATTCTTCCAGGATATTCACCATGAGGTCATGGGTCAGGGGTCTTGGGGGTTTATGATTTTCCAACGCGCTGATAATCGATCTTGCTTGGTCTTGACCAATATAAATCGGTAGAGCCCTGCGATCCTCGTGATCTCTGAGCAGGACAATTGGCGTCCGAGTGGCGGCATCCAGCGCGATTCCGGCAACTTTCATTTCAATCATCGACTCAGCCTCGTTAAAACGTAGTCAGCAAACGGGTGAACTCATCAAACTGATGGGTCGTTATATTTTTAAATCCAACTCCAGTATGCCTCGATCTGGGTGCCGATAGAAAATTTAATCCCAGATCCCAGGATCCAAAACCACCGTCCTAGGGCGGCGAATCGCCTCCAGTTAACCTCGCAGGGGAACATCAGCATAAAATAAGAACAAATATTCAACCATTTCCCCAATCATGTTTACCGGATTAATTCAAGGACTCGGGACGGTGAAATCCCTGGGAACAGAACAACTACAAATTACAATTGCCAATCCCTCGGTATCCCAGCTAATTTTGCCCGATTTAGCGATCGGTGACAGCGTAGCCGTAGACGGAGTATGTCTAACCGTAGAAACCATCTTACCCCAAGGATTTATTGCCAGTGCCTCCCCGGAAACCCTGAAACGCACCACCCTCGGTCGCCAAGAAAATTCCTGGGTCAACCTGGAAACCTCCCTGCGCGTGGGCAGCAAAATCGGCGGTCATTTCGTCTCCGGTCACGTCGATGGTATTGGCTGCCTCCAAGAAGTTGTCCAAACGGCAAATTCTTGGGAAATTACTTTTACTTCAGGCGATCGCTGGCAGCATCTTTGGCACACACAAATTGCTCCCTATATTGTCTCTAAAGGCAGCATTGCCGTTAACGGAATTAGCTTAACCGTAGCGGACTGCGACCCCGATAGTCATTGGTTTAAAGTTGCGGTAATTCCGCATACTTACGAACAAACTAATCTTAAATATCTATTACCCGGAAGTTGGGTAAACTTAGAAAGCGATATTTTAGCCAAATATGCGGTTAAATTTATCAGTTCTAGCATTGGTGCTTTAGCAGGCCGTTCTGCCGGTTATGCTCAATGGTCGGACTTCCCTGAAACTACCGCAAATATGGCTCAAATCGATGAAATTACCCCGGCATTTTTAGCCGAAAATGGCTTTCTTTAACTGGGCAAAACCTGTGATTTATAGTTATAATCAGTTATAATCAAAAAATAGTAGGGTGGGCTTTTTTTATGCCAGCCCACCTTACCGATAGCTACCGATAGCCAATTTTTAATTGAATTGGAGGAAACCATGCAAGTCCAACTCAAACAAATCGTCGTTCCCCCCGGTCAGCAAATCATAATGACCGATATTAGCTGGCAAATGTATGAACAAATGCTCGAAGAATTTGGGGAAAAACAGAGAGGAAGAATTAATTACAGTCAGGGAGTCTTAGAAATCATGGTGCCATTGCCCGAACATGAAGTAAATAAAGTGATTATTGGCGACTTGATTAAAATTATTCTAGAAGAACTGAATCTAGAATTTTGGAGTTTAGGGTCAACCACCTTTAAAAGCGAAACCATGAAACAAGGCTTAGAAGCAGACGACTGTTTCTATATAGAAAACGAGGCAGCAGTTCGGGGCAAAAAGCGCATTGATTTAACTATAAACCCGCCCCCAGATTTAGCGATCGAGATTGATATTACCTCTCGCACTCGGTTTAATAATTATGAGGCATTAGGGGTGAAAGAATTGTGGCGGTTTAATGGCACTAACTTAGAAATTAATGTGTTACAAGATG